>JAHBWG010000108.1 GCA_019637095.1 Sandaracinaceae bacterium
TTCGTCGTTCGTCCGCGAATGACGAAATGACGAAGATCGTCCCCCCGAGCGATCAACCGCATCGACATCGTCCTCGTCCCACGCCGACAATGTATCTTGCAATCATCTAGACCTCACGATCCGGCACCACCTCACTCGGCTTCGGCCGGTAGCCGCGGCCGCGACGCGAACCAGGTTCAGGTGATAAGGGATCCCTTGACACCACCCGCACCTCGTGCGATGTAGCGAAGTGCTCAAGCACCTGCTCGTCTACGTCGTGTTGGTGGGAGCGCCCTGTCTGGGGCTCGTCCTGATCCTGCGCGTCGGACGCGGGATCGAGGCGCCTCCGCGGTTGCATGGCGCGTGGACGTTGAGCGCGCCCGAGTGCGTCGCCGGCTCGGAGCTTCGGCTCGATCAGTCCGGACGACACCTTCGAGTCCGAACGCCTACGCAAGTCGACGGGCGCATCGACGAGGGCGGCCAGGTGCACGTGGCCTGGACGCTCGGGTCGGGGCCCTGCGCTGGTCGACCCGCTCGTCTGAGCGCCACCGCAGACGAGGAACGCCGGACGCTCCACGGCACCCTCGCAGTCGATTGCGAGTGCGGCGCGAGCGAGCTGACCGCGCAGCGAGCGACAGACGACTGATCGGGGAGAGAAGCCCGTGCACTTCCTGCTGACGCTGCTGCTCCAGATCGCGGTCATCCTGCTCGCCTGTCGGCTCGTCGGCTTGGTGTTCCGTCGGTTCCACCAGCCCCAGGTGGTCGGCGAGATGGCGGCCGGGATCCTGCTCGGCCCGACCTTCTTCGGCTGGATCTGGCCCGAGGGTTCGGCGTTCGTGTTCCCCCCCGGGAGCCTCCCGCACCTGAACACGCTGAGCCAGACGGGGCTCGTCGTCTACATGTTCCTCGTCGGCCTCGAGTTCGACCCGAAGCTCCTGCGCGGGCGCGGCCACGCCGCCGTGGTCACCAGCCACGTCAGCATCATCGCGCCCTTCTTCCTCGGGTCCGTTCTCGCGCTCTACCTCTACCCGCGCCTCTCCGACGAGAGCGTGAGCTTCGACGGGTTCGCCCTCTTCGTGGGCGCGGCCATGAGCGTGACGGCGTTCCCCGTCCTCGCGCGCATCCTGAGCGAGCGCAACCTCCTCAAGACGCGGGTGGGCGCGGTCACCATCGCGTGCGCCGCCGTCGACGACGTCACCGCATGGACGATCCTCGCGGTGGTGATCGCGATCGTGCGCGCGAATGCGCTCGAGACCCCGCTCTGGCTCACCCTCGCCGGATCCGCCGCGTACATCGTGATCATGATCTTCGTCGTGCGGCCGGCCCTGCGGCTGTTCGAGCGGCGCTACCACGAGCGCGGCCGCTTCTCGCAGGACCTCGTGGCGATCGCGCTGCTCTGCCTCCTGGCGTCCGCGTGGACCACGGAGTGGCTCGGGATCCACGCGCTCTTCGGAGCGTTCGCGATCGGCGCGGCGATGCCGAAGGACCCCGGCTTCGTCCACCAGCTCACCGAGAAGCTCGAGGACCTCACGGTGGTCTTCCTCCTCCCGCTCTTCTTCGCGAGCGCGGGGCTGAAGACCAGCATCGGCGGCTTCGGCGCCGAAATGTGGGGTTACTTCGGGCTCATCATGCTCGTCGCGGTCGCCGGAAAGCTCGGCGGCTCGGCGATCGCCGCGCGCATCACCGGGCTCAACTGGCGCGAAGCAGGGGCGCTCGGAATCCTGATGAACACGCGGGGCCTGATGGAGCTCGTGATCCTCACCATCGGGCTCGAGCTCGGGGTGATCTCGCCGGCGCTCTTCACGATGATGGTGTTCATGGCGCTCGCCACCACGATGATGACGACCCCGGTGGTGCGGTGGCTCTATCCGACGCACCAGCTCCACGCAGACCAGGTCGAGAGCGGCGACGACGAGCTGCGAGTGCTCATCCCGGTCGCGCTGCCCGGCTCGGGGCCCGGGCTTCTGAGGGTGGCCGCCGCCCTCTCGCACGATGCGCCCGCGCGCCGGCTCTACCCGCTGCACCTCAAGGTCCCCAAGAGCGAGCTCGTGCGCGAGGGCGACACGCCACCGCGGGACGAGCCCACGCTCAAGCCGCTGATCGACGCCGCGCAGGCGGGTGATCTCGAAGTGCGCCCGCTCGTCTTCGCCACACAGGACACCGGCCGCGACATCGCGAACCTCGCCCGGGTGAAGGGCGCCCACCTCACCGTGATGGGCTGGCACCGACCGTTCGTGATCGGCGACGGCATCCTGGGCGGCACCGTGCACGACGCGATGGGCTCGCTCGACGGATCGGTCGCCATCTACGCCGAGCGCAGCTTCGAGCCGTGGCGACGAGCGCTGGTCCCGTATCGGGGCAAGGCCGACGGGCCGGCGCTCTCCGCGGCGCGCCGGATCGCGCTGGCCGAACCCGGGCTGCGGGTCGTCATCCTCCGCGTGGGAGCCGACGCGGTGGACGACGAGGCCGAGCTCGCCGAGCTCGCCGAGCTCGGCGACCGGGTGGAGGTCGTACCGGCCGTCGGCGACGATCCCGTCGAGGCCGTGCTCGCAGCGGCCACGAGGCTCGAGGCGGATCTTCTGGTCCTGACCATCGCCGAAGCGTGGGGCCTCGACGGCAGCTTCCACCTCCGCCCGGAGCGGATCGCGCGTAAGTCGAACGCGTCCCTGCTGCTCCTGAGGGGTCCGCTCCCGGCGACCGCTGAGCGGCGCGCGCCGGCGCCTACGGCGCTGAAGGCAGTGGAGGCGGGGCGCTGACGCGCTGCGCGCCCCGGCGGCGGTAGGCTTCGAGGAAGGGCTCGAGGTCACCGGACGCGCGGGCCACCACGAGCACGGCCTGCTCGAGCGCGACCGGCGCCAGCGCGTGGTCGACCGCAGCCTCCGTGAAGGCTCGATGCATCGCAAGCACGTCCGAGACGGAGGCCGTCCCCTCCTGACGCAGCGCGACCATGCGCTCGTACGCGCCGACGGCGGCCTCGAGCGCCTCGGCGCGCGCCGCGGCGTTCTCTCGGGCGGCACGGTAGTACAGCCGAGCCTCTCGCAGCTGCCCGCGCAGCTGCCAGAGCGCCGCCTCGCGGCGCGCGCGATCGCCGCGGACTCGCGCGTCGGCGACCCGCGCCCTCGCCTCGACCGCCGGGACATCGAGCAGACGCCAGGTGACCAAGAGACCCAGCGCCCACCCCGGCCGATCGGGCGCCAGACCGGTCGCGTCCCCGAGATCGGTCCGGCCCGGGTACTGCAACCCGCTCCCCCTCGCCCAGAGCGCTCCGAGCAGCTCCACCCGCGGCAGCAGCTCGAGCCGGCTCGCCGCCGCCCGCGCCGAGGATGCACGCACCCCGGCGTCGGCGGCGCGGACCGCGGGGTGCTGGCTGGCGCTGGGCTCGACGTCCCCCCCGCGCTCGGTCGCGAGCCAGGGATCCACCGTCACGGACTCGAGCCGCACCATCGAGCTCAACCGCGCCCGCGCGGCCCGCTCCACCTGCGCCGCGGCGCGCACCCGAGCTTCCAGCGCCCGCCGCTCGGCGGCCATGACGAGGCGCCCGCGCTCGTCGCCCTCCGCCAGCGTCCGTTCGATCTCGTTCGAGCGCGCGATCGCGTCCGCGAGCGCCGCACGGGCTCGCTCCGCCCCCCGCAGGCCGAGGAACGCCGCGGCCGTGTCCGCCGCCCTGTCCAGCTGCCCCAGGCGCCGGGCCTCCCGCGCGTGCGCTTCGTCGGCCAAGCTCGCGTCGAGCAGTCGAACACGACGGATCAGCCCCAGGACATCGTAGCTCAGCCCAGCCCCCACTTGCGTGATCCAGATCCCTCCGTCGAAGCGGTACTCGAACGGCGGACCGGAGATCGCGGGGATGCCCTCGTTGCCCCAGGACGCTCCCGGCGCGACGTTGGCGGCCTCTCGCACGAGCTGGCCGGAGACGCTCAGCGACGGCGCGAGCGCCCAGCGCGCGGCATCCGTCCCCGCGCGGAGCGCCTCGGCGTCCGCCTCGCCAGCCTCGCGCCCCGGACCGCCGAGCGAGCGCTCGACCGCTCGAGGCAGACTGAGCCGCTGCACCTGCGCCTCGGCCCGGAGCGCGTGAAGGAGCGTGAGCGTGAGGAGCAGACCGGTCGCCTGTCGCATCGCAAAGTGATAACTTACCGTCGCCGATGGAGGAAGTGCCTCCCTCACACCAGCCCCGCGTCGCCGCGGCAGCGGAGGCCGTCTCGACGAGCTTCCACATGGCAGCAGCCCTGCGGGATCACGCGGTCGTCCTGAGGTCACTTCGCGGGGCTGCCGGCGCGAGGTAGGGTCCGCTCTGCGCCCATGTCGTCGCCGCTGGATACGCCTGCCGGGCTCCTCCTGGTCCAACTGGCCGTCATCCTCGGGCTCTCGCGACTGCTCGGGGTGTTCGCGCGACGCCTTCGCCAGCCCCTGGTCGTCGCGGAGATCGCCGCAGGGGTCCTGCTCGGTCCGTCGGTGCTCGGGGCGCTCGCGCCGACGGCCGCGGAGGCGCTGTTCCCGACCGGCGCGCTCGCGACGCTCCACTCCATCAGTCAGCTGGCCCTGGTGCTGTTCATGTTCCTGGTCGGCCTGCGACTCGACACCGGCCAGCTCGCGCGCACGGCGCGGACGTCGCTCTTCGTCAGCCAGGCAGGGATGATCGTCCCCTTCGCGCTCGGCGCGTGCCTGGCTTGGTGGCTCTACGGCGAGCTCTCGACGCCCGAGGTGCCGTTCGTCCTCTTCGCGCTGTTCGTCGGGCTGACGATGAGCATCACCGCCCTCCCCGTCCTCGCGAAGCTGCTCGGCGACCGCCACCTGCTCGACACGCGCCTCGGGGCGGTCGCCGTCGCGAGCGCCGCGGTCGACGACGTCGCGGCCTGGTGCCTCTTGGCGATCGTCGTCTCGTTCGCCCGAGCGGGCGAGCTCGGCACGGCCGTCGGCACCTCGGCGCTGGCGCTGGCGCTGGGCGTCGCAGCGTTCGTCGCGCTCCGCCCGGCGCTCGCCCGCCTCGGACGGCGCATCTCCACGGGGGGTGGGATGACGGAAGGCATGATGGCGGGGGTCCTCGTCCTCGTGCTCTGCGCAGGGCTGCTCACGGAGAGCCTCGGCATCCACGCGCTCTTCGGGTCCTTCGTGCTCGGTACGGTCTTTCCCCGCGAAGGCGGGCTGGCGCGGGCGCTGGCGGATCGGCTCGAGGACCTGACCATGGTGCTCTTGCTCCCCGTCTTCTTCGCCTACAGCGGCCTGCGCACCGACGTCGCGTTGCTCCACGACGGGCGCGCATGGCTGATGTGCGGCGCGGTCCTGGTCATCGGCTCCATCGGCAAGATCGGCGGCGGCGCTCTCGCGGCGCGACTCGCCGGGTTGCCGCCGCGCCAAGCCGCGACCGTGGGCGTGCTCCTCAACATGCGCGGCGCGATGCACCTCGTCGTGATCAACATGGGGCTCGATCTCGGCGTGCTCTCGCCGACCCTCTTCGCGATCCTGGTGATCGTGGGCCTGACGACGACCGCGCTCACCGACCCGCTCCTGCGCTGGGCGAGCCCCTCGGACATCACGCTCCGCGCCCGCGCCTCGCCGGCCACGGAGCGCACCGCCGCCCCGCCCGCGATCCTCTGCGTCCCAGGGCCGACCGGCGCGCCAGCGATGGCGCTGCTCGCCCACGCGCTCGGGGGGTCCGACGACGACGGCGCGCTCTACGGCCTGAAGCTCGACCGCGATCGGCGGACCGCGGCGGAGGAGGTGGAGGACGAGCTCGAGCAGCTGATCGATCACGCCGCGGCGCTCGGCCACTCGGTGCGCCCGCTGTCTTTCGTGTCCACCGACCCCGGTGCCGACATCTGCCGCACCGCCGATGTCAAGGGCGCCGAGCTGGTGCTCGTCGGCGCCACGCACGTGCCCGAGCAGGGCCAGCTGATCGACCCCGTCCTGCTGGACGTCCTGCGGAGCCCCATCGAGACGGTGGGTGTGCTCGTCGCGCGCCAGCTCGCCGAGATCGATCGCGTCCTCGTGCTCCACACCGCGCCGGAGGAAGACGACTTGCTCGCTCTCGCGAAGCGCATCGCCGAACGCACGGGCGCCGCGCTGCGCTTGGTCGATGCGGCGAGCGAGCTCGCGCTCGCGGGGCCCGCGGATCTCGTGGTCTCGGCGGTGGACACAGAGGGTCGAACGCGCCTCACCACGACGCTACCCCCGAAGGCATCCGCGCTCCTGGCGCGGATGACGGGCTCGCCGCGCGAGTCGCGCGGCTCTCTTCAACCCTCCGGAGACGCAACGCCATGCACGTCGGCGCCTCGCTGAAGCTGCTGCGAATGGACGCGGGCCTGAGCCTGCGCGACCTCGCCCGCCGGATCGGCGTGTCGAGCGCCTACCTCAGCCGCGTCGAACACGGCATCGATCCGCCGCCGACCGCCGAGCGTCTGGCCGCGATCGCCCGCGAGCTCGACTTGCCGCCGGCGCTGCTCGTCGACGCCGCGAGCCGCGTCAGCCCGTTCCTCAACCACTACCTGGAGACCGTCCCCGGCGCGAGCGCGCTCTTCCTCGAGATCGCGCGCCGCCGCCTCAACGGCCACCAGCTCCTGCGGGTGCACGAGCTCATCGCCCAGGAGTTCCCGCTGCCCGAGCCCGCGCGTCGCGCGCCGCCGCCCGGTCTCGCCCCGCTCCTGAGCGAGGAGCGGGTCGTGCCGCGGCTCCGCTGCGCGGAGCTGGGCGACGCGCTGGACCTCGCCGCGGCCCGGCTCGCGCCGGCGCTCGAGACGAGCGCGACGCAGCTCGCCGTGGAGCTGCACGCCGCGGAGCAGCGCGCCTCGAGCCATGTCGGCGCCGGGGTGGCCGTCGCGCGCTTGCACCGCGCGAGCGGGCCGGCGGTGGCTGCGCTCTTGACGCTCTCGCCGCCGCTCGCGATGGGCGGCGGCGCGGCCCTGCGCGTCGTCGTCGTGTTGGTGAGCGAGCGCAGCCCCAGCGCCCTCGCGCTGCTCGCGCACGTCTCGAGGCTCGCAGCACATGGACTCGCGGATGCCATCGCGACGCTCGACGACCCCGCGTGGATCGTCGGCCGAATCACCGAGCTGGAGATGCTCCGCTGACGCGGGGGTCGATCGACGCCGGCGCGAGGTGATAAGCTATCACTCAGCACGGCCCCGACATGCAGGCCGACACCTCCGAGACGCTGCTCCTCATCGGGCTCCTGCTGCTCTGCGCGGTAGCGACCGCTCGACTCGCTGCGCGGGTCCGGCTGCCGGCGATCACGGGGCACCTCCTGGCGGGGCTCGGCGTCGGCGCCCTCTTTCGCGCCGAGGTCTCCACCTCGGAGCCGTTCCTCTCCACCGTGAAGCTCGGCGCGGGCGCGGTCGTCTTGTTCTGGATCGGTGCTCAGGTCTCGGTCGCGCGCGTGCGCCTGCACGCGAGAGCGATGACGAGCTCCGCGGGCGCGGCGGTGGCGAGCGTCGTGGCGTGTGCGCTCGTGCTCTTCGCGCTCGTGCCATCGTCCGGCGGCTCCTGGGCAGAGCTCGTGGTCGTGGCGCTGGTGCTTTCCACCACCTCTCCGACGGTGATCGCGATCCTGACGCACGAGCAGGGCGACGCGGGGCCGCTGGCACAGGTCGCGCTCGACTCGGCCGTGCTCACCAACGCGGCGATCGCGTTGCTCGTCGTCGTGACGCTCGGGTTCGGTGCTCCGGGCGTGGGTGGGCTCTGGTCGCTGGCGGGCGACGTCGCCGCGGGACTCGCCGTCGGGGGCGCGGTGGGCGTGCTCGTCGGGCTGGGCTCGCCCACCATCCCGGCCGCCATGCACCTGGCGTGCGCCGCGCTCGCCTTCTTCGCGTTGCGCCTGGAGCTGCGGGGAGCGGAGGTGCCCATCGTCGCAGGAGCGCTCCTCGCCGGGGTCGTCGTGGGCACGTCCGAGAGGGGGGCGTCGGTGAGCCGCGCCGTCGCGCCCTCCATGCCCGTGGCAAGCGCGGTGCTCTTCGCCGTGTCCGGCGTGCTCGCCGACGTGTCGGTCGTCGCCGCCGTCGCCGCTCCCGCCGTCCTCATCGTGCTCGTGCGAGCCGCCTCGCTCTGGGCCGGCGCGAAGCTCGTGGGCGTGCTCGACCACGACGCGCTTCGCGGGCGCTTCGCCTTCGCACCCCTCCTGCCGCAAGCCGGCTTCTCGCTCGCCCTCGCGACCGTCCTCACCGCGACCGGCGTGGCCGGAGCGCCCGCCGCGCTCGTCCTCGCGGTCCTCGCGATCAACGAGCTCGTCATGCCCCCGGTGTTGCGACGCGCGCTCAGGTCACCGACGACGACGCCCGACGAGCCCGCGAGCACTTGAACCGAGCTCGTGACGCGTGGCCCGCGAACGCGATGGGTCGGGCACTGGATCGGCAGAGACCACTGGGGACGGGGCGTGGCGCCGCTGACGTCACGCTCCGGCGCAGCAGCGAACGCCGACGGGATGGAGCAGCTGCGCGAGCCATCCCTCCGGTGGCGCGCCGTCCACCCCGACGTGGCCGTCGCGCACCGAGGCGTCGGGCGGGCGCGCGGAGCGGAAGAGGTGGTCCCAGACGAGCACGAAGCCGCCGTAGTTCGACTGCGAGGCCCGAGCCTCGACGTGGTGGTGCAGGCGGTGGACCCGAGGCGTGCTCAGCCACCGGTCGAGCCAGCCGGTCGCGAGATCCACGTTCGCGTGCGAGAACGCGTTGCCGAACGCGGAGAGCAGCGCGGCCAGCGCGAGCGCCTCGGGCGAGGCGCCGAGGAGCGCTGCGGGCAGGAGGCGCAGCGCCGTGTTCGCCGCGAGGTTGATCGGGTGGACGCGGAACGCGTTCAGCCAGTAGAGCCGCGTCGGCGAGTGGTGTACCGCGTGGACGCGGAACAGCGACGCGCTCCACTCGTGGCTCGCGCGGTGGAAGAGGTACGGTCCGAGGTCGCCGAGCACGACCAAGAGCGCCACCTCGAGCGGCAGCCACGACACGGCGGCGAGCACGCCGTCCTCGCGGACGGGCAGCGCCGAGAGCACGAGGCCCTGCACGAGCGGCGCGAGCGACACCGTGGCGATCGTGTGCGCGACGTCGGTCCGCACGTCGCCGCGCGCCGCGCGCCACGCCGGCTCCCACGGCACCACGCGCTCGAGCCCCTCGAGCGCGAGCGCGAGGAGCACGACGGGGACGAACAACACGACCGGCTCGGGCGCGCGGGCGTCGAGGAGCAGCCACCCGAGCGCGGTCACGGCCACGAGGAGGCCCGGGTACGCGACGTGACGGAGCACGGCGCGCGCGCGACAGGCACGCTCGGCGCAGGATACGCGGGTCACGGGCAGCACCTCTCGAGGCGATCGGCCAGCGACCGCAGCAGCGCCGCGAGGCGCGCGCCCGGGACGCGGAACAACACCTCGCTGCCCTCACGCCGCGACGTGACGAGCCCGACGCCCTCGAGCACGCGCAGGTGGCGCGAGACCATGGAGAGCGAGACGTCGGCGCGCGCCGCGAGGTCGCTCACCCGCTGCTCGCACCCGCACCCCACGAGGTCCACCAGCAAGGCCAGCCGGCTCGGGACGGACAGCGCGCGCAGCAGCGCGCCCCCGTCGTCGAGGCCGGGCAGACGGGCCGCGCGTCTCGTCGTTCGCATGAGCACTCCTCCGCGTTCTTCGGCTGCGGCGACTTTCGCCGCGACGAAACTCTGGACATAGTTTCGCGGCGACGCAAGTCCCCGGCGAAGCTCCACGCCCTCAGCGATCGATTCGAGGCGGCTGTCGAGATGATCGAGCCTCGGCGTCGCGTCGTTCGGACGCTCCCCAGCACGGCGGCGTGATCAGGATGGCGACCACTCCCGCTGGTCGCTCCCTCACTCGCGGGGGATCCACCTCGAACGCGTCGACGAGCGCGAGCGAGCGAGCCAGCGGCGCGCGCTCGACCTCCTGCTGCACGGCGGGCTCCACCCCTGCCGCGCTCGGCGGCGCGCGCGTCGAGATGACGAGATGACGAGATGACGAAGATCGTCCCTCGCCTGGGCCCTCGAGCGCGATCCTACCCACCCGCGCTGATGTGGGCAGCGTGTACTCTCGGATCTCGCGCTCGACTGGGTGACGCCATGGATCGCCAACGTGCCAGCTGCATCGTCGACTCGGGGATGTTCTTCCTCTTCCACCCGCGCGACTTCGACGACGACGAGGCCGCGGCGCTCGAGCCCCCGGACCGCGCGCTGCGCGAAGGCCTCGTGGTCGGCCTGCACGTCCTGGCCGACGGCGAGCGCGCGGTCGACGTGTGCCTGGGCCCGGCGCCGCCCGAAGCGCGCGGCGGGCGGCACTTCGTGTTCCCCCTGCACGTGCGGCATGGGGCGCTCCACGCCACCGACCGGATGGCGCGCGTGGACGAGCACGACTGGGAGCGCGAGCCCCGCGTGGTCATCCCCAAAGGCCGCTATCGCGCGACGTGGTACGTGGAGCACGGGGTGCTCGAGCTCTGCGCCGTCGCCTCGTTCGACGGCCTGCTGCCGTGGCCCGATCTTCCCTCCGAGGAGGGCGAGCACCCTCGGCCGCCCGCCCCTGCTCCCCCTGGGCCCGTACGACGCGTGCGCCACCCGAAGTTCGGCGAGGGCGTGGTGCTCGCGCAGGAGCCCGGCTCGCCGCCCCGACTCCACGTGCGCTTCGCCGACGCGGAGCGGCGCTTGCTGGCGACCTTCGTCACGCCGGTCCCCGAGCTCCCGCACGCCGAGGCGCTCGCCGCGTCCATCCGCGCCGGCACCCCGCGGCGCGACGACTGGCTCGCGGGCCTCGTCACCCAGCCGATGCCCGACGACCTGCGCACGGTGCTCGAGGCGTGGTCGAGCTACCTCCCCGTCGGCCGCATCACCATCGGTGACTTCGTCCTGGGCCCGCGGCCGACGAGGATGAGCGCGATCCCGCTCTCGTTCCGCCGCGTGCACGGTGATCTCGAGGTCGCCGACACGTTCCCCGGCCTCGCGCTCGGCACGATCCTCCTCGACGAAGACGACGAGCGCCTCGTGTTCATCGCGCGCTGGTCACGCGAGCATGCCCCGGTGCAGGCGGCACCGCGCCTCGCCGACGGAGACGGCGTGCGCGACGGCGTCGTGCTCGCCTCCTCGCTCGAGGAGCTCCTGCGCCACGTGCATCGCCGCGCGCGACCCGAGGACAGCGCGCTCACGACGTTCCTTCCGGCGCCGACCGCGCGATGACGACGGGAGGCGCGACCGAGGGACTCCCTCACTCGCGCGGGATCCACTCGAACGCGTCGACGAGCGCGAGCGAGTCGAACCAGCCGTCGCCCGAGTCCCAGAGCACGAAGCGCAGCCGGATGATCGAGCCGGGCTCGACGCGCGCGATCGTCTCGATGCAGCCCGTCGACGCGCCCGCGCCGGAGCGGTCGTCGGGGAACGGGTCGGAGCAGCCCACCTCGAAGCCCGTCCCGACGAGCGGCCCGTAGCCCAGCGGGCAGTCGAAGGTGCGGCCCCCGTGCGTCCCGCGCCGGCACGTGCGCAGGAGCGAGTTGTTGACGGTCACGGGGTTGCCCGCGCGATCGAACAGGATGTTCTCGAAGCCGCCGCCGCGGTCGAGCAGCACCGCGAACACGTCGTTGAACGGCGTGCAGATGTAGTCGGGGTACTCGTGGGTGAAGAAGCTCGACGCGAAGCGAAACCCCGACACGTTCGTCGGCACGCGCAGCTCGAGCTCGAGCGCGACCGAGTCGTGGGGCACGCCGGTGACGATGCCCGGGCACGCGGGCGACTCGACGGGGAAGCCCGGCGGGAAGTCGTGCACGACGCGGTGGTCGACGCAGTACGAGACGCCGGGACGCTCCGGCTCGCGCGCGAGCCCGGTCGAGAGCGCGAGCATCGCGCCGCGGCGCGGGTCGAGGGGCGGGAAGCGCCCGAGCTCGCGCATGAGCGCCACCTGCTGCACGACGTCCGCCGGCTCGCCGACCCCCGACGTGGTCGTGAACCGCGCGCCGAGGAGCCCCCAGCCGCGCGCGGTCGCGCGCACGCAGAGCCCGAGCGCGAGCGCCGCGTCGGAGGCCGAGCCCGGCGCGAGCCGGAGCGCCGACTCGTCGCACGGCCGCGCGTCCTCTCCGGAGCAGTCCTCGTCGATCCCGTTGCCCGGCGCGTCGTAGGCGCCCGGGTTGATCGTCGGGTCGCAGTCGTCGCAGTCGACGCCGTTCGGGAACCCGTCGCCGTCGCGGTCGCCAGGCCCGCGGGCGTCGCACGGCGGGCGCGGCGGCTCGGGCGGCCAGAGAAGGCCCGGGTCGTCCTCGCACGCCCCCGTCACCGCGCCATCGGGCACGACGAGCCTGCGGCGCGGGCCCGCGTCGATCCCGGCGTCGGGCGCGCCCGCGTCGACCCCCGCGTCCCCGCCCGCGTCGACGCGCGGCCCCGCGTCGAGCCCCGCGTCGTCACGCGGCGGAGAGTCGTGCGCGACGTGTGAGCGGTAGCAGCCCGGCGCGGCGAGCGCGGCGAGCGCGGCGAGCGCGATCGCCCCGAGCGTCCTCGCGTTCCCCACGCCTCGCATCGTGCGGAGCCGGTTGCACTCCGCGCGCCATCGACGCCGCGCGAGCCGGCGCCGGCCGCAGCGTGCCACCTCCGGGGTGGACCGTAACGGCGCTGACGCCGCCGGCACACCGCGCGTGCCATCGGCGCCACCCCGCGCTCCCCGACCCGATCAGAAGGCGACGTACTCGGCCGCGGGGACGAGGATGCGGCCTCCGTACGGCGGCACCTCGACGCGCAGCGTGCCGTCGGCGGCGACGGTGAACGAGTCGCCCGAGAGCACGTCGCGCAGCGCGGTGCCCGGCGCGACCGCCACGCTCATCGCCGCGCCCTCGAACGCCGTCGCGCTCGCGCGCGTGGCGTTCGAGCTGATCACCACGAGCGCGTAGGCGTCGCCGTCGCGCCGCTCGAACGCGACGATGCCGGCGTCCTCCTCGTCGGCGGTGCGGTCCGTCGTCCAGCGCAGCGTGAACGCGCCGCGGCGCAGGGCGCGGTACTGCGCGCGGATCCGCGCGAGGCGGGCGATGTGCTGGAACGTCGGGTTCGACGTGTCGTAGCCGGTCGGCCAGAGCACCTCGCGGTTGGTGGGGTCGTTGCCGCCGCGGAACTCCTGCTCCGTCCCGTAGTAGATGCAGGGGATCCCGTCCTCCGTCATCAGATACGTGAGCGCCGCACGCAGCGAGGCGATCCCGCGCTCGTCGGCGCGGTTGAAGAGGAAGCGCGCGACGTCGTGGTTGTCGATGAAGTTCACGAGCGCCTGGGTCGGCGCGACCCCGATGCCGCCCGGGTGCGCCTCCGCGCCGTAGTTCACCGCGCGCTCGTCGTAGAGGGCCTGGATCCCGCTCGTCGGCCCGCCGTTGGCGAACACGTCGTCGAACACGCGGAACTTCTGCGAGAAGTAGAAGACCGAGTCGAGCCGGCCGGGCAGCGTGTACGACCCGATCAGGTCGTCGCGCCCGTCGAACGCCTCACCGAACATGAAGAAATTCGTCTTGCCCGCGGCGGCGAGGCGTCGCCGCACCTCGGGCGCGAAGAACTCCCAGAACCCGTAGTCGACGTGCTTGATCGTGTCGATGCGGAAGCCGTCGAGGTCGGTCTGGAGCACCCAGTCGACGTAGACCTGCGTCATCACCTCGCGCACGCGCTCGTCGGCGGTGTTGACGTCCTTGAGCCCCCCCGGAAAGTCGCCCCAGAGGAGCTCGTCCGGCTCGTCGAAGTTCAGCGTGCGGCCGCGGCGGCTGTACGCGGTCGGGTCCTGGAACAGCGGCGGCATCGGCGGGATGCGGAAGATCTCCGGCATGTCGAAGAACCGGACCGGCGCCGGGCCCGCGGCGCCGAGCGACGTGAACGACTGCACGCCGCGCGGGTCGAAGTCCGGATCGAACTCGTTGATGCGCGCGACGGGGCTCGTGCGCTGCGTCGGGCTGCCGCCGGGCGCCACGCTGCCCGAGCCCTGCACCGACTCGTCGGGCCGGCCGTTGTGGTTGACGTCGTAGTAGAAGACCTGCCCGAGGTGGTTCGTGACGATGTCGAGGATCACCAGGATGCCGCGCTCGTGCGCCGCGTCGACCATGCGACGCAGCGTGGCGAGGTCCCCGAAGTGCGGGTTCACCCGCGTGAGGTCGACGGCCCAGTAGCCGTGGTACCCATCGATCCCTGCGTCCGTGTCGACGTTGAGCACGACCGGGCTGATCCAGAGGGCGGTCACCCCGAGCGCCTCGAGGTAGTCGAGGTGATCGATCACCCCCTGCCAGTCGCCGCCCTGGTAGCGCGCGAGCGCCGTCGGATCGACGCGGTGGTCGTTGCGCGCATCGCCGTTCGCGAAGCGATCGACGATGAGCTGGTAGATCACCTGATCGCGCCAGTCCTCGACGTGGGTCCGCATCTCGACGGTGCGCACCTCACCTAGGCCGTCGTGCGCGCAGGCGCAGAGGAGGAAGGCGGCGGTGAGGAGGAGGAGGGAGTGCTTCTTCATCGTCAGAACCCGTAGCTGGTGCTCGAGAACCACCACTCGACGCCGATGCCGAAGAAGTGCTCGACATCGTTGACGCTTCGCGGATCGAGGACCGGGTAGAGGGCGCGCGCGCCTTCGTCCCGGACCGTGAGCGCGTAGATGAGCCGCAGGTGCGGCCGCGTGTAGGTGCCTCGCCCGAACGGCGTCACGAACGGCATGATCCCGAGCTTGAAGACGTTGCCGCCCGCCGGGTTGCCCGTCCGCTCGTCGATCGCGCTCGCCGCCATCCCGCTGTAGCTGAGGTCGGCGGAGACGCCGACGTAGCGATCGAGCCAGACCATCGGGCGGACGTTCACCGAGCCTTCGGTCAGCGTGCCGCGGCCGAACACGTTCGGGTCCGCGTCGCGGAAGTAGCGGTAGTAGGCGCCGACCATGAGCCCGAAGATATCGTGCTCCCAGTTCGCGCTCAGCGCGATGCGCAGCTCCTCCGCGCGCCCGGTCTGGATCACCGAGCCCTCGCGGAACGGGACGCCGAGCGGGTCGTACGCGCCGAGCCCGCGCGCGTAGCGCACGAACAGGTTGGCGAAGGTGTTCTGGTCCGCGAGGTAACCGCCGAACTGGCCGCCGACGACCCAGCCGCCGTCCTCGGGCAGCCGCTCGTCGAAGCCCGCCTCGTCGCGGCGCGTGCCGCCGGGCAGGAAGTGACCCTCGCCGTAGAGGATCGCCTTCATCCCCTCGCGGGCGCGGCGACCGTGCGTCCACCACGTCAGGCGGGCGCCGCTCACCGCGCGCGGCCGATCGAGGAACACGACCGTCTCGGGGGTGAAGCCGACGCGCGCCGGCGCGAGCAGCTCCTGGCGCTGGAACGGATCGTCGGGCTGGTGCAGACCGCCGGCGATCCGGATCTGCGCGACGTCGTCGATGTCGTAGCTCAGGCCGCCGCCGACGAGGTTGAGGTTGTCGAGCGGCCAGAAGTTGAAGAGGTAGACGTCGTCGCCTCGCCACATCCGCGAGCCCGCCCACACGTTCAGGCCGGGCGTCAGCAGGTTGCCGACGCGCGCGTAGAGGTTGCGGAACGCGATGCGCTCGGAGAGCTCGCCGTCGTAGTGGAAGAGCGGGCCGAAGTACGCGATGGTCGCGACCACCTGCGTGTGCATGCCCGCGAAGCGATCCTCGCGGCGCAGCTCGATCTCGGCGTAGGTGTCGTGCTCGTCGACGCGGGGGCCCCACGTCGTCACGAGGTTCTGGCGACCGCTCCGGCCGTCGAGGTCGGACGCGGCGACGATGCGGCCGTAGGAGCCGAAGTAGAAGCCGCCGGAGTGCTCCTCGGCCGGCGGATCGGGCTCGGGCGGGTCCTCGGGCGCGGGAGCCTCGGCGGGCTCGGGTGGCTCCGGGCTCGGAGCGGGCGCGCCCTCCGCGCCGCGCTGATACCAAGGCACCTCCCCGCTGGGCGCCTCCTCCTCGAAGGACGGGCCCGTCGGCTCCTCGCCGTCCTGCGCCCGAGCTGTGGAGGTGACGCCCAGGGCGAGCAGGACGACGGCGGAGACGACGCGCGACACGCGGCGAGCTTAGCGGACGCGCTTCCGGGGTGTAGACGTTTCGTGACTCAGGCGTGAGTGAAACGTGAGCTGACTCACACCCCTCGCCCGGCCGCGACGGTGCGAGGGGGCATCATGGACGACGTGCACCGCGAGCGGCTCACCTACTCGTTCGACGACGCGCAAGCGCGCGCGCGCCTCGAGGCGCTCGCCGACTACTGGCGCGCCAAGCACGGCGTCACGACCGAGTGGGACGGCTCGCGCGGGCGCTTGCGCGGCAAGAAGCTCGGCGTGAGCTACGACGCGTCGTTCGCGCTCGGCGGCGGCGAGCTCACCGTCGAGGCCAGCTTCGGCTTCCTCGCCGACAAGCTCGGCGGCCCCGCCTACGTGCGGCGCAAGCTCGAGGACTACCTCGACCCCGCGCACACCCTCGAGGCGCTCAGGGCACGCGTACCGCGCTGACGGGCCCCCGCCCTCGGCGAGCTCGAGGTCTGCCGATAGCTCGGGCCGCCGCGGATGGGCCCGCATCGGCCGCGGGGCGACAGGAGAGTCATCGACAGACCTTCAGTGGACGACGAGCACGCTCGCCGGGAAGCGAGCCTCCTCCGCGCCCGCGGCGAGCGCGTCGGCGATCACCGAGCCGGCCGGCACGAGCAGGAGCCCGCCGGGGCGCTCGTCGAGCGCGTGGCGCACCGCGGCGACCGACGGCTCCGCCATCGGGGCGACGTGCGCGGCGCGGCCGGCGAGCCGCGCGCGCATCGCGTCGAGCGCGCCCTCGCCCGCGCCCGCGATCCACACGGCGAGGCGGCCCTCCTCGCCCGCGAGCCGCAGGCCCGCTTCGAGCGCGCGGTCGGCGGCCTCGCTCCCGTCGTAGAGCACGCGCACCGGCGCGGCGCGGCGCGCGCTCGGCGCCCAGCCGCCCCAGCCGACCACCACGATGTCGCCGCGCTCCACGCGGTGCGAGAGCGCGTCGCGCGGCCGCCCGCGCCGGACCTCGAAGCGAGCCACGACGCGGTGGCTCGCCGCCTCGCGCTCGAGCGACGCGCGCATCTCCCCGGCGACCGCGCGCCACTCGCGCTCGAGGTCGTCGGCGCGGAGCGCCCGCGCCTCGCCCGCGCTCCCCATCCAGTGGGCGAAGGAGTGCGCCGCGAGCCGGAGCAGATCCTCGTCCTCGAGGAAGCACCCCTCGAGCTCCGCGGACAGGCGCGCCGCGACGCGCGCCGCCTCGCGCACGAGGCGCGCGGACCGATCGCCCGTCGCGAGCGCGACGACCACCCGCCGCGCGCTCATCGGCCCCGATCCTCCTCGCGCCGCCGCGGCGCGCCGCGCCCCCCGAAGGTCGCGAGCCGCGCGGCGACCGCCTCGTGCACGCGCGCCGGCGCGCGCCCGGTCAACGTCTCGAGCGCGTCCTCGATCGAGCTCATCCGGTAGAGGTGGAAGCGCCCTCGCGCGATCTCCTCGACCACGTCCTCGCGCAGCATCAACCACTCGACGTTCGGCGCCGGGATCAAGACGCCGTGCGTCCCGTCGAGACCGCACGCGCGACAGACGTCGAAGAAGCCCTCGACCTTCTCGTTCACCCCACCGACGATCTGCGCGGCGCCGGTCTGGTCGACCGACCCGGTGATCGCGATCGACTGCGACAGGGGGATCTGGGCCAACGCGCTCAGGAGCGCGCAGAGCTCGGCCATCGACGCGCTGTCCCCGTCGACGCCGCCGTAGCTCTGCTCGAACACGAGGCTCGCCGTGACGCCGAGCGGCTGCTCCTGACCGTAGCGGGCCGCGAGGTAGCTCGACAGGATCATCACCCCCTTGGTGTGGAGGCTCCCCGCGAGGCTCGCCTCGCGCTCGATGTCGATGACCTCACCGCGCCCGAGCCGCACGCGCGCGGTGATCCGGCTCGGCTGGCCGAAGGCCAGCTCGCCGACCGCGAGCACGCTCAGCGCGTTCACCTGCCCGACCACCGCGCCCTCGGTCACCACCCGCAGCGTGCCGTCGGCGAAGCGCGCGAGGCTGCGCTCGCGCAGGCGCCCCAGCCGGTGGTCGCGCGCGGCGATCGCGCCGCGCACGTCGTCCACCTCGATCCGCGCACCGCCGCGGTCGCGCGCGCGCCAGTCGGCCTCACGCAGGAGGTTCGAGAGCGGCGAGAGCTCCGCAGACAGCTGGCGTCGATCCCTCGCCCATCGCGCGCTCTCTTCGATCACGCGCGCGACCGCCGGCGCCTCGAGCGGGAGCAGCCCGTCCGAACGCGCCATGCCCGCGATCAGACGACACAAGTCGCCTTGCATCGCTTCGTCCCACGGCACCGTGTCGTCGAAGTCCGCCGCGACCTTGAAGAGCTGGTCGAAGTCCGGGTCGTAGGCGGCGAGCAGGTAGTAGAGCCGGCGCTCGCCGACGAGGATCACCTTGACGTCGAGCTCGATCGGCTCCGGGTCGAGCTCGCTCGTCGTCAGGCCCATGACGCGACCGAGCGACTCGATCTCGATCTGGCGATGCGTGAGCGCCCGCTTGAGGGAGTCCCAGGCGGCCGGCGACGTCAACAACCGTTGCGCATCGAGCACGAGCGTGCCGCCGTTGGCGCGGTGGAGCGCGCCCGGCTTGATCATCGTGAAGTCGCTGTAGAGCGCGCCGAGGTGGGCGCGCCGGTCGATCCTGCCGAACAGGCGCTCCACCGTCGGGTGGTCCTCCTCGATCACCGGCGCGGCCTCGAGCCCGCGGCGATCGACCAGGAGGTTCACGCGGTAGCGCAGCGTCGGGTGCAGGCGCTCGGAGAGGGCCGCCTGCATCGCGGCCTCCGCGCCGTCGCCGTCCTCCTCGCGCGGCAGGAACGCGTGGGCGTGCTGCACGATGTCCGCCTCGACCGCGTCGAGCCATCGGGTGACCTTCTCGAGGTCCGCGAACGCCGCGCGCACCTCCGCGAGCTGGTGGCGCGCGACGAGCCGCGTCAGCTCTCGCTCCACCGCGCGCAGCTCCTCGCGCGCCTCGCGCCGCCACGCGGGCACCTGGTGCATGATCGCGCGCAGCGCGTTCTCCATCGCCTCGAGGTGATCGCGCACCTCGTTCTGCTGCGCCTCCGGCAGCTTCGCGAACGCGTCGGGGTCGAGGACCTCGCCGCCGACGAACGGCGCGAACGCGAGCCCGGCCGGCGTGCGCAGCATGCGGAGGTTGCGCCGCGTGGCCTCGGCGGCGAGGTGCGCGAACGCCTCCTCGTGGCGCGCCTCGACCTTCTGCTCGATCACCTGGCGGCGCGTTCGGAACTCGTCCGACTCGAACATCGCGAGGATCGCGTCGGCGAGATCCTCGACCACGCGCTTCATCGCCTCGGAGAGGTCCGCGCCGCGCCCGGGCGGCACGGCGATGGCGATCGGGCGGTCCGGCGCGGAGAAGTCGTGCACGTAGACGTGATCCGACGGCACCGGGCCGGGGCTCTGGCGGCTCGCGAGGGCGTCGCGGACGAGGTGGTGCTTGCCGGTGCCCGACGGCCCCAGGACGTACACGTTGAAGCCCTTCTTCTGGATCCCCACGCCGAAGCGCAGCGCCTCCTCCGCGCGCGCCTGGCCGAGGAGCCCGCGCAGGGGCTCGACCTCGTCGGTCGTGGCGAACGAGAGCGGCGGGCAGGTGCGGCGCACCTCGCTCGGGGTCAGGGCGCGGGGGTGGTCGGACACGGCTGCCGACGCTACCACCGTTCGCGCCGCTCCGAGCTTGCCGCCGACGCCCCCGAGGCCCCACCCTCCGGCCGGTGAGCGGAGGGACGCCCATGGCCAAGCGCGACGACAGACCGCACGTCGTGATCCTCGGCGGCGGCTTCGGCGGCCTCGCCGCCGCGCGCGCGCTGCGGCGCGCGCCGGTGCGCGTGACCCTCGTCGATCGGCAGAACCACCACCTCTTCCAGCCGCTGCTCTACCAGGTCGCGACGAGCGCGCTGAGCGCGCCCGACATCGCGGCGCCGCTGCGCAAGCTGCTGCGCCGGCAACAGAACGCGCGCGTCCTGATGGCCGACGCGCTCGATCTCGATCCCGACGCGCGCACGGTCACGCTCGACGACGGCGAGCTCCGCTACGACTACCTCGTGCTCGCGACGGGGATGAAGAACAACTACTTCGGCCACGACGAGTGGGAGGAGCACGCGCCGGGGCTCAAGACCCTGCGCGAGGCGCTCGACATCCGCGCTCGCGTGCTGCGCGCCTACGAGGCGGCCGAGCGCGAGACGGATCGCGCGCATCAGCGCGAGCTCTTGACCTTCGTCGTGATCGGCGCCGGGCCCACGGGCGTCGAGATGGCGGGCGCGCTCGCGGAGATCGCGCACCGCACGCTCGCCCGCGACTTCGACGGCTTCGACCCGGTGAAGGACGCGCGGGTCGTGCTCGTCGAGGGCGGCCCGCGCGTGCTCCCCTCGTTCACGGAGGAGTCCTCGCGCGCCGCGCGCGCGGAGCTCGAGGAGCTCGGCGTCGAGGTGCGCACGGGGACGCGGGTCGGGAGCGTGGACGCGTACGGCGTCACCCTCGGCGACGCGGAGCGCATCGAGGCGGGGACCGTCGTGTGGGCCGCGGGGCTGAAGGCGAGCTCGCTGACCGCCAAGCTCGGCTGCCCGCTCGATCGCGCCGGCCGCGTGGAGGTCGCCCCGGACTGCACCGTGCCCGGCCGCCCGGAGGTCTTCGTGCTCGGCGACCTGCTCGCGCTCGAGCAGGACGGCAAGCCCCTGCCCGGCGTCGCGCAGACCGCGCTGCAGAGCGGCGCGTTCGCGGCCGAGCAGATCGAGAACGACGTGCTCGGCTACCCGCGGCGCGCGCGCTTCGTGTACCGAGACAAGGGCTCGATGGCGACGATCGGGCGCGCGCGCGCCGTCGCCGAGGTCGGCTCGGCGAGCTTCGGCGGCTTCCTCGCGTGGATGCTCTGGGTCTTCATCCACCTCGTGTTCCTCGTCGACTTCCGCAACCGCGTCGCGGTGCTGCTCGAGTGGGCCTACGCCTACGTGAGCTGGCAGCGCTCCGCGCGCGTGATCGTGGACGCGCCGCAGCGCCGCCGCCCGCGCCGAGAGCGCGCGCGGATCCTCGCCTCGGCGCTCGAGGCGCGCGACGCGCCCTCGGATCAGCAGCCGGGCTGATCAGCAGCCGGGCTGACCCGCCTCGAGCCGCCCGCGGACGCACCACGGGACGAGCAGGATCCAGTCGGCGATCACCCCGCCGAACACGCCGCCGAGGATCGCGCTGCCCGGATCGGCCATCACGCCCCAGGTGACGATCGACTGGTCGCCGCGGTAGGCGTCGACCGTGATGAAGCCGCGGCCCGCGCGGACGTCGTTCGGTCGGCTGCGATCGAGGTCGAAGCGGATGGAGCGCGCGGGCCGATCCACGCGGGCCACCGCGTGATAGGCCGCGCTGACGAACGAGACCTGGTGGCGCAGGTACACGACGCGACGATCCCCGGCGTCCTCGACGAGGCGCGCCTCGGCCACCCCGGGGATGAGCCGCGGGTACGCGGTCGTGTCGAGCAGCTCGGCGAACACACGATCGCGCGGCGCGCGCACGCGCATGTAGCTCGTGCCGCCGAGGAAGCGGAACGGGCCCTCGACGCGCGTCACCGGGCGCCGGACGAGCTCGCCGCCGACGAGGGCGCGCCGCTCGGCCGTGGAGAACGGCGCGGCCCCCGCCTCCTGCGCGCGGACGGACAGCCCGAGCGCGGCCACCGCGAGCCCGAGCCCGACCGCGCCGAGGTGCGTCCGCATCGAGGGCGCAAGATAGCGCGCCCCGGGAACCGGTGCGCTCGCTCGTTGTCCCCAAGGACACCCGCGCCCCCGCGGTCGGAGGCCCACGTGAACCGACTCCTCGCGCTGTCCATCGCCCTGTGCGCCGCCGCGCCGGCCGCCGCCGACGTCGTCGTGGTGCCCGCCCCGGCGCACCCGGTCCACACCGCGCGGCTCACCGCGCTGCGCCGGGTCCGCACCGACGCGCCCACCGCCGACGCAGAGGCGGTCCTCGCCGAGGTGCGCCGCGAGCTCGGCGCGCACCAGGGCCGGATCGACGCGTGCCTCGCCGGGCTGGACCTGCGCGAGGATCCGCTCCGCTCCCGCGCGCGCTCGGTCAGCGGGCGGATCGTGTTCGAGCGGAGCGGACGGCCGAGCGTGCACGTGGAGCGCGCACAGGGCCTGCCGGCGGCGGCGCGCGGCTGCGTCGAGGAGGCGGTCCGCGCGATCGCGGTGCGCACCGCCCCGCGCGGCGCGGTGGAGCTGCGCTTCACCTACACGCTGAGCGCGCGGGTCAGGTCAAGGTCTTGGTGAGCACGCGCGAGCGGCGCGAGCGGTCGTAGCTCGCGCGGCGCGCGGGCGGGAGCTGCCGCACCGACGCGGGCACGAACCCGCGCTCCTGGAAGAAGTGCGCGCTGCGCGTGGTGAGCACGAACATGCGCGAGAGCCCGAGGCCGCGCGCCCGCTCCTCGAGCCGCTCGAGCAGCGCCTCGCCGCGGCCCGCCTCGCGGTAGCGCTCGTGGATCGCGACGCAGTAGAGCTCGCCCATCCCCGACTCCGGGAACGGCTCGAGGGCGGCGCACCCGATCACGAGCCCGTCGCGATCGATGACCACGAAGCGGTCGAGCTCCATCTCGAGGCGCTCGCGGCTGCGCCGCACGAGGATCCCCTGCTCCTCGAGCGGGTGCAGGAGCGTCGCGAGCGGGCCGAGATCCTCCATGCGGGCCGGGCGCACGTCCTCGTACGCCTCCTTCGTCACGAGGGTGCCGATGCCCTCGCGCGTGAACAGCTCCTCGAGCAGCGCGCCGTCGCGCCGGCGGTCCACGAGGTGCGCGCGGGGCACCCCGCCGCGCACCGCGCGCGCCGCCGCCATCACGTGCTTGCGGACGTCGGCGCCTTGGCGCGGCGGCCCCGCGACGAGCGCGTCCGCCTCGTTCGGCGTGAGCTGCGTGACGAGCCGGCGCCGCGCGTCGGTGATCCCGCGCCCCTCGATCAGCCCGACCAGCTTCTTCGCGCCGAGCGCGATGGCGACGTCCGCCGCGACGTCGTGGGAGGCGAGGTTGAACGACTCACCGGTCGGCGACGCGCCGAGCGGGCTGATGAGGACGATCGCGCCCGCGTCGAGGCCGCGCTCGATCCCCGCGGTGTCCACGCGCCTCACCTCGCCGCTCCAGAGGAAGTCGACGCCGTCGCGCACGCCGATCGGGCGCGCGGTGATGAAGTTGCCCCCGAGCACGCGGATGCGCGCGTTGGCCATCGGCGTGTTCGAGGTGCCCATGGAGAGCGCCGCCTCGATCCGCGCGCGCGCCGCGCCGACCGCCTCGTGCACGCACGCGAGCGTCGCGCGGTCGGTGACGCGGGTGTCGCCGACGAAGCGCGCCGGGATCTTCTTCGCCTCCAGCCGCTTCTCGATCTGGGGCCGCGTGCCGTGGACGAGCACGACGCGCACCCCCAGGCCGTGCAGCAGCGCGACGTCGTGCAGGATCGGCGCGAGCCGCTCGCTCCGCACGGCCTCACCGCCGACCAACACCACGAACGTCGCCCCGCGGTGCGCGTGGATGTACGGCGCCGCGATCCGGAGGCTCTCGACGAACGAACCGCTGTTCACGGGCGTGACGCTCATCCAGCCGGGGCCCGCGGTCAACCCGAGGGCGCACACCTCGGGCGTTAGGGGCCGCGTAGGAATGACTCATCCGCCTCGGCGCCGGGGCATCCGCGCGGAGGCCGGGAGGGCTCCTCGAAATACCGGCAGTATTCCTCGTCGTCCGCCCGGCCTCGGCGCGGCGCCGCGACGCCGATCCGATCGAGTCATTCCTACGCGGCCCCTTACGGTAGAGCGGCGCCGGCGGCGCGCTCGCGGGGCGCCGGCGCGGCCTCGGCGATCGCGGGCTCCGCGACGTCGCGCACGCGCACGGTCACGCGATCCGGGCGCCGCGCGTTGTCGAGGTACACGTACTCGGCCCGCGCGCCGCGCGCGGCGAGCTCCTCGAGCACCGTCCGCAGGCGCCCGAGCTTGTCGCGGAACGGGCCGTGCCCGAGCCGGACGTAGGTCGGCGGCTCGCCGATGTAGACGCTCAGCCCGTCGTCGCGCTCGACGTGCAGCTCCCCGATCGTCTCGCGCCGCGCGAGCCCCGCGCCGCGGTAGTCCGACAAGAGCGCCACCGCCTCGAGCAGGATCGAGGTGCGGTAGACGCGGTCGCGCGTGAAGCGCGCGCGGTCGATCCCGGTGATCACCGGCAGGTCGATCGGGTCGTCGTCACCCACGACCTTGAAGACCTCGCCGTTGTCCGCGACGAGGAACACGTCCGAGAGCGCGAGCAGCGCGACGGGCCGGCGCTCGCGCACCGTGATCGCGTAGGTGCCGGGCAGCCGCCGCGTCACGTTCGCCTCGGCGACCCACGGGTGATCCGCGAGCGCGGCCTCGGCCTCCTCCGGCGAGACGTCGAACACGTTCTGGCCGAGCGCGAGCCCGGCCTGCTCGAGCACCGCCTCGCGCGCGAGCCGCACGTGCCCCTCGAGCGCGATCTCGGTGACCTCGAACGCGGGGGAGGTGCGCACGTGCCGCTCGACGAGGCGCCCGAGGGCGACCGCGCCCGCACCGATCGCGACGACGACGACGGCCCGCAGCGCGAGCTCCGCCGGGCGCTTGAGCTTCGCGAGCGCGCCGAGCGCGCGCGCGCGCACGGCCGCGAGCCGCTCGCGGGCGGAGCGACGCGGCGGCGCCGGCGCGACGGGCTCCGCCTTCACGCGGACGCGCCGGTTGCGCTTGGGGTCGGGCGGCGGCGCCGGCGCCGCGCGGGCTCGCTTCATCGCGGCTCCGCGCGCAGCCGCGCGAGCAGCTCGGGGCCGACCTGCGTCACGTTGCCCGCCCCGAGCGTGATCACCACGTCGCCCGGCTCGGCCCGCGCGGCGATCGCGTCGGCGAGCCGCTCGCACGGACCGACCCAGGTCACGTCGCGGTGCCCGTGCATGCGGATCGCCTCGGCGAGCCGCTCGCTCGTGGCCCCCTCGATCGGCGCCTCGCCGGCCGCGTACACGTCGGCGAGCAGGAGCACGTCGGCGCGGTTGAACGCGCGCGTGAGCTCCTCGAACAGGTGGTGCGTGCGCGAGTAGCGGTGCGGCTGGAACGCGACGAGCAGGCGCCGCCCGTAGGCGCGCTGCGCCGCCTCGAGCGTTACCTGCACCTCGGCCGGGTGGTGCCCGTAGTCGTCGACGATCGTCACGCCGGCGTGCTCGCCGACGATCGTGAAGCGGCGCGCTACGCCGCCGAAGCTGGCGAGCGCGCGCCGCGTCGTCTCGAGCGGCACCGACAGCTCGTCGGCGACCGCGATCACCGCGAGCGTGTTGAGCACGTTGTGGATGCCGGGCATCCGCACCGTCACCGGCCCGAGCTCCTCGCCGCGCCGCACGAGCGTGAAGGTCGTCTCGAGGCCGTGCACCTCGGGGTCCTTCGCGCGGTAGTCGGCCTGAGCGCTCAGGCCGTAGGTCGCCGTCCGCTTCTCGATGAGGGGCAAGATGGCTTGCACGTGCGGGTGGTCGAGGCACGCGACGACGAGGCCGTAGAACGGCACCCGATTGGCGAACTCCGCGAACGCCTGCTTCACGTGCTCGTGCGTCCCGTAGTGGTCGAGGTGCTCCGCGTCGATGTTCGTGACGACCGCGATCACCGGCGTGAGGTGGAGGAACGATCCGTCCGACTCGTCGGCCTCCGCGACGAGGAGGTTCCCTCGCCCGGCCTTCGCGCTCGTGCCGAGGGCGTTGAGCTTGCCGCCGATGACCACCGTCGGGTCGAGGTTCGCCTCGCGCAGCACGGTCGCGACGAGCGAGGTCGTCGTGGTCTTCCCGTGCGAGCCCGCGATCGCGATGCCGTCCTTGAGGCGCATCAGCTCCGCGAGCATCTCCGCGCGGCGGATCGTCGGGATCGCGAGGCGCCGGGCCCGCACGAGCTCCGGGTTCGAGGGCGGCACCGCCGAGGAGTACACGACCACGTCCGCGCCCTCGACGTGCTCGGCCGCGTGCCCGACGTCGATGCGCGCCCCGAGCTGCGCGAGGCGGTCCGTGGTCTCGCTCGCGCGCGCGTCCGAGCCGCTCACCGAGAAGCCGCTCGCGAGCAGCACCTCGGCGATCCCGCTCATGCCGATCCCGCCGATCCCGACGAAGTGGATCGCGCGGACCCTGCCTCGAAACATGCTCCCGTTCTAATCCGCGCACGCCGCCGAGGCGAAATTCGTGGTCAACGCAAACGCGA
>JAHBWG010000109.1 GCA_019637095.1 Sandaracinaceae bacterium
CGCCGGCGGCCACGACGGCACGGGCCGCGAGGACGCCGCCGCGGCGTCGCTCGCGTGCGCGCGGAGCGCGCCGGGGCCGGGCGCAGGAAAGGGGCGGACGTTCGGCACCACGACGCGAGGCTTCGGCGGTGCGGCCTCCGCGGTGCCCGCGGCCTCGGGCCGCGCAGGCTTGGGCAGCGTGGGCTTGGGCAGCGTGGGCTTGGGCAGCGTGGGCTTGGGCAGCGTGGGCTTGGGCAGCGTGGGCTGCGAGCTCGCGGGCGCCGCGGGCGCTTCGTCGTCGAGCAGCTCCATCTCGAGCGACTCCGCGCTGTCCATCTCGACCCCGAGCGCGGCGCGGACGAGGCGCGGGTCGAGCCCGTGCGAGCCCGAGTCACTCGGGAGGGCGTGCTGGTCGCTCGACGACTCGAGCGACACGTCGAGCGCGGCGCGGACCAGGCGCGGGTCCAGGCTCTCGGCGAGGCTCGCGCTCACCGAGGGGAGCTTCGCGGTGTCGTTCGGGCCCGTGCGGTCCTCGATGTCGAGCGAGACGCCGAGCGCGGCGCGGACGAGGCGCGGGTCGAGCCCGTGCTCGTCCGACGCGGTCGCGAGCCCCGGCGCGCTGCCCGGCTCGGTGCCTCCGCCGTCCATCGCGTCGACGAGCGCGGTCGGTGGCTGGTGCGGCTCGGGATCGAGCACCGGCACCGACAGGTCCGCGCGCTCCGCGATCGCGCGCAGCAGCGCGTCGAGGCTCGGCGACCGACGCTCCGGCGCGTCCGCGAGCAGCGCGGTCAAGGTGTCGTGCAACTTCCCTTGCACTTCTGGCGCGCGTCCCGAGGGGTCCGGCGAGCGGCCGGTGAGCGCCTCCCACGCGATCGCGCCGACCCCCCAGAGATCGCTCGCGGGGCCGCTGTGACCGGATCGCAGCTCGGGTGCGTACGCGACCGCACCAGGGCCGAGCTTCTCCACGCGCTCGCCGAGCTCGTCCGACGGGAGCGCGGCCAGGAGGAACGGCCCGGTCAGGCGCAGCCCGTGCGTGTCGAGCCACACGCGCTCGGCGCGGACCTCGCCGTGATGGAGCCCGTCCGGCAGCGCGCGCAGCGCCGCCCCGAGCTGCGCGATGACGGGCAGCGCCTCTCTCGCGCCGAGCGCCTCTCCGCGGCTACGGCGCGCGTCGAGGATCGTCGACAGCGGCGTCCCCCTCGGCCACGCCTCGACGGTGAAGGGCGCGCGCCCCTCGCGGTCCGCGTCGAGCAGCGTGGAGAGGTAGCGCCCACCGATGCCGACGAGCCCGCGCAGGTGTCGGACGATGCGGTCGCACTCGTCGGTGTGGACGCCGGGGCCGGCGAGGACGCGGACCAGCACCTGTCGCTCGTTCTCCTGATCGAGCGCTCGGTAGCCCACGATGGGGCCGTCGGTCTCGATCACCTCGAGCAGCTCGTAGCGCTCGGCGAGGACCGTCCCCGGGCGGGGCACGCCGGGGCCCGCGAGCGGTGAACCGGTGACCTGCGTGGCGTCGGCGGACATCAGTCTTGCTCGCGGGCAGCCCCCGCGGGGCAGCGTACTACGAGAACGGCCTGGTGGGGCTCGCGCGCGCGCCCGCGCTCCGGCGAACGACGTGGACGCACGTCAGAGCTCCGAGCGCCCGGTGCTCCCGAACCCGCCGACGCCGCGTTCGGTCGCGTCGAGCGCGCCGACCTCTTCGCAGCGCACCCGGGTCACGGGCGCGACGACGAGCTGCGCGATGCGCTCGCCCGGCTCGATCGCGTAGGGCTCGGCGCCGAGGTTCACGAGCAGCACGCGGACCTCTCCGCGGTAGTCTTCGTCGATGGTGCCGGGCGCGTTCAAGACGGTCACGCCGTGCCGCGCGGCGAGGCCGCTCCGAGGCCGCACCTGGCCCTCGGTCCCGGGCGGGAGCTGGATGGCGAGCCCGGTGGGGACCGCGGCGCGCGCTCCGGGCGCGAGGGTCAGCGGCGCGTCGAGGGCGGCGGCGAGGTCGAGCCCCGCCGCGCCCTCGGTCGCGTAGACCGGGAGGCGCGCGTCCGCTCGCAGTCGTTCGACGCGCAGGCGCATCGCTACGCGGCCCCCCGGGCGCAGATCGCTCGGACGGAACGAACGACCGCCCCGCGCCGGAGCGCGGGGCGGACGTCGCGAAGGAGGCGTCGCGCTCCCTCCCTCACGGGCTAGCCCTGGTCGCTGTTCTCGTCGCGCGAGCCGTCCTCCGGACGACGGCGGCGGCGGCGGCGGCGGCCGCCCTCACCGTCCGCGTCCTCGCGCGGGCGGTCGTCACGCGGGCGATCGTCGCGCGGGCGAGCCTCGCGCGGGCGGTCGTCGCGCGGGCGGTCGTCGCGGCGGTCACGGTCACGCCCGCGGTCACGGTCACGGTCCCCGCGACCGCCCCGGTCGCGCCCGCGCCCGCGATCGCGATCGCGATCGCCGCCGCGGCCGCCGCGGCCGCCGCGGTCACCGCGGTCGCCGCGATCGCCGCGCGCCTCGCGGCGCTCCGACTCGCGCTCCTCCCAGCCCTCGGGCTTGGGCAGGAGCGCCTTGCGGCTCAGCCGGATGCGGCCCTGATCGTCGATGTCGGTGACCTGCACCTCGACCACGTCGCCGAGGTTCATCACGTCTTCGGTGCGCCCGACGTGCTCCCAGCTGAAGTCCGAGATGTGACAGAGCCCGTCCTTGTTCGGCATGATCTCGAGGAACGCGCCGTACGGCTCCACGCGCTTGACCACGCCGCGGTAGGTCTTGCCGATCTCGGCGTCCTCGGTGAGGCCGCGGATCAGCTCGAGCGCCTTGGCGACCGCCGCGCTGTCGGGCGACGCCACGTTCACCGTGCCGTCGTCCTCGACGTCGATCTGCGCCCCGGACTGCTCCTGGATCGCGCGAATCATCTTGCCCCCGGGCCCGATGATGACGCGGATCTGGTCCGGCTTGACCTTGATGCTCGTGATCCGCGGCGCCCACTTGTTGAGCTCGGCGCGCGGCGCCGGGATCGCCTGGAGCATCTTGTCGAGGATGTGCAGGCGCGCGTTCTTCGCCTGCTCGAGCGCCTGCTCCATGATCTCGCGGCTCAGGCCGGCGATCTTGATGTCCATCTGGATCGCGGTGACGCCCTTCGCGGTGCCGCAGACCTTGAAGTCCATGTCGCCGAGGTGGTCCTCGTCGCCGAGGATGTCGGTGAGCACCGCGTGCCGCTTGCCGTCGGAGATCAGCCCCATCGCGACGCCGGCCACCGGCGCGGTGATCGGGACGCCGGCGTCCATCATCGCGAGCGTGCCGCCGCAGACGGTCGCCATCGAGCTCGAGCCGTTCGACTCGGTGATCTCCGAGACGATGCGGACGGTGTAGGGGAAGGCTTCCTTCTTGGGCATGAGGCGCATCAGCGCGCGCTCCGCCAGGTTGCCGTGCCCGATCTCGCGGCGGCCGGGGCCGCGGAGGAACTTCACCTCGCCGACGCTGTACGGCGGGAAGTTGTAATGCAGCATGAAGTTGACCCACTCGGTGCCGGTCAGCATGTCGAGCTTCTGCTCGTCGGACGCCGTCCCGAGCGTGGCGGTCGCGATCGCCTGCGTCTCGCCGCGCGTGAACAGCGTGCTGCCATGCACGCGGGGCAGCAGACCCACCTCGATGTTGATCGGGCGGACGGTCGTGAGGTCGCGCCCGTCGACGCGGCGCCGCTCCGCCATCACCTGCTCGCGCATCGTGTGGAACTGGAGGTCGCCGAACGCCTCCTTGACGGCCTCGAGCTGGTCGGGGAACTCCGCCTCGAGCGCCGCGACGGTCTCCTTCTTCGCCTTGCGGAACGCGCCGTAGCGCGCGGCCTTCTCGGCGACGTTGCAGGCCGCCTTGATCTTGTCGAGCGCGACGTCGCGCACGCGCGCGTCGATCCGCTCGTCGCGCACCGGCGGGGTGAACGCGATCTTCGGCTTGCCCGCCGCCTCGCGGAGCTGCTCGATGAGCGCGATCGCCGGCTGCACGGCCTCCTTGCCGAACCAGAGCGCCTCGATGAGCTCCTCTTCGGAGAGCTCGTTCGCCTCGCCCTCGACCATCACGATCGCGTCCTTGCTGGCCGCGATGATGAGCTCGCAGTCGCTCGCCTTGGTCTCGCTCATCGTCGGGTTGGCGACCCAGCGGCCGTCGACCCGCCCGACCCGCAGCCCGCCGATCGGCCCCGCCCACGGGATCTCGCTGAGGTGCAGCGCCGCCGAGGCGCCGAGCAGCGAGAGCACGTCGGTGGAGTTCTCCTGATCGTGGCTGAGCACCGTCGCGATGATCTGGATCTCGTTGCGCCACGCCTCGGGGAAGAGCGGGCGGCACGGCCGGTCGATGAGCCGGCTCGTCAAGACCTCGTGATTGCGCAGCCGGCCCTCGCGCTTGAAGAAGCCGCCCGGGATCTTGCCCGCCGCGAAGGTCTTCTCCTGGTAGTCGACGCTGAGGGGGAGGAAGTTCGTGCCGGGGCGGCCGTCCGCTCCACACACGGTCACGAGCACGACGGACTCGCCGCTCGTGACGAGCACGGATCCGCTCGCCTGCTTGGCGATGCGCCCCGTCTCGAGGGTGACGACCTTGTCGCCGATGTTGACGCTCTCTCGGATGATCATTCGATCTCCTCTCGTGCGTCCGTCGGCGGCTGGCTCGGGGCTCCGGTTCCAGCGTCGAGTCGTGGCTCGGCGCTCGAAGCGAAGTCCGAAACGCGACGCCTCGGACGCTCTGGTTCGCGGGTTGTCAAACACGAAGGCCGCCGCAAGACGCGTTGCGTCGAGCGACGGCCGGGATCACGGGGAGGGCCGGAACGGGAGACGCCGCGTCACGGCCGGGCGCCTCACTTGCGGATTCCGAGCGCCTGGATGATGTTCCGGTAGCGCTCGACGTCCTTGCGGCGGAGGTAGTCGAGGAGCCGGCGGCGCCGGCTGACGAGCTGCAGCAGGCCGCGCCGCGAGTGGTGGTCCTTCTGGTGCGTCTTGAAGTGCTCGGTGAGGTACCCGATGCGCTCCGTGAGGAGCGCGATCTGCACCTCGGGCGAGCCGGTGTCCGCGTCGTGCGTACGGAATCCCTCGATCAGCTCGCTCTTCCTGTCGGCGTTCAGTGCCATGCTGCGTCTCGTTCTCTCGCGTCGTTTTGCGTCGCCGCGAGGTCGCCGCTTGGCGAATCATCTCGCGGAGTTGGGCCGATGGGGCGGCTGCCCCTGGGCCCGAAGCCGGCGGAGTATGCGCGGGGGCGAGGGGCGCGTCAAGGGACGCCGTCGTGCCCTGTCGCTGCCGGCTTGACGGTAGACTCGCCGCAGAGTAGCAGGGTGGGCTGTGGAAGAGGAGCGTAGGAAGATGATTCGACGTTGGATGAGCTTGGGATGCGTGCTGGCGCTCGCGGGCGTCTGGGGCTGTGACGGCAACACCGGGACGGACGCGGGCCCCGGCGGGTCGGACGCCGGGCCGGGCGGGTCCGACGCCGGGATGATGATGCGGGCCGCCGTAGGGTCCGGGCCGTCCCGCGCCGAACTCACGGCGGCCGACTACGCGTGCCGCGGGATGCGGACGGCGCCCTCCGATAGCGGCGATTTGGTGACCTTCACGGGTGAGGTGCGGCACTTCCAGAGCCGCAGTCCGGTCGAGGGGCTCACAGTGCACTTCTTCCCCGACAACGCGGTGACGCCCGACTGCACGGGCTCGTGCGTCGCGTTGACCACGAACGCGGCCGGTAACATCGAGGTTATGGACAACACTGGCTCTTGGTACGCATACCGGATTGTCGCCGGGAACGGTTCCATCGCGGGCGCTCCGGATTCCTACATCGAGACGGTCCACTTCAACGCGGTCGCGCCCGCGGCAGCCGGGGCGGGGACGTTCAACGCGGTGACCGGGTCGCTGCGGGACACGATTCTCACGCTGCTGGGCCTTCAGGCCGACGAGGGGACAGCGACGATCACCGGCGCGCTCAGCGACTGCGGCGGCGCCACGATCGCGAACGCCACGATCCGCGTGTTCGGTGATGACGGCGAGGTCGTCCTTGCGAACAGAGGCGCGCGGGGCCCCCGGCAGTTCTACTTTGGGAGCTCCGGCCTGCCTGTCGCGAGCGAGACCTCGACGAACACCAATGGCCTCTATGGGGCCGCCAACGTGCCGGTACCGGCCAGCGGTCGTGTGCGCGTCGAGTTGTGGGGCGCGCTGACCGACGGCGGCGAGGCCGAGTTGCTCGGGTGTGAGAACGTCAACGTGACCCCCGACGGGATCTCGATCCTCAGCGTCACCCCGCAGCGTTCTGACGGGCCTTCCTGCTCGATGTAGCGTGACGCGTGTTCGCTCGCCCCCCTGGGTGCGAGATGTTCCAAACGGGGCGGGGCGTGAGCCGTGCCCCGCTTCGCTTTTCTTGGCCGCGACTTGCTCAGCCCGCGATGGGGATGAGGTCGCGGAGCAGCCGCGCTCGCGCGCGAGCGGGACGCGCGGCTCGTGTAGCGCCCACGATGTGAGCGCGGACGCGGCCGGCTCGTCCGGGCGGTCGAGCAGCAGGTCCGGGCGGTCGAGCAGCAGGTCGTACGTGCCCGCCCGCGGGCACGTACCACGGACCTTGTCGACCCGAGGACCGCGTCGCAGTGGCGGACGCAGGCGCGCGCCTCGATCGTGGCAGTGTGAGGTCGAGCGCGTGGCGATCGGTGGCGGTCACCGCCCCGACGAGTTGTCGTCTCCCACGCTCTTCCACCGGCGGTCTCTCGCACAGTTTCGTGAGGGGACCGGTGTGATCTCCCGGTCTGATGCCTCGTCGTCGTCGCGCAGACGGGATTCCCCGAGCCCGCGCGAGGACCAGCCGCGCGGGCTCACCCTTTCGAGCCGCAGACCTCGCCCGAACTCCGCCCTGCGCGCGGACTCTTCGGGGGCGCCCGGATTCGATTCTGAGCACGTCTCAAGCAAACCGACGGGCGTGCACACCGAGGCCCACCTGCCAGCGCATCACGAGCCAGTGCGAGGCTCTACAATCCGCTCAGCGAACCGATCACCGCGCTCACTCTGGCTGCCGAACGAGCGGCGGCGCCACAGCACGAAGGCTCGGGGCTCGCGCTCGGCGTGATTGTTCGTCGGCTCGACCCCGGCGCGCTCGACGAAGGTCCACAGCGCCTCGCGGTGCTCGAGGATGTCCTCGCAGGAGCCGGACAGGCCCTTGATGTCCTTGGCCACCGCGCGCTCGAGCAATGCTTCGACGTGAAGACGCACCGGTGCCATGCGCGCGATGAGCTCCGCGCGGCTCAGTCGGCCCTCGAGGGTCGGATCAGCAGGGCCTCGCTGCCCCACGAGCGGCTGGCGGGCGAGACACCCGCCGCGTAGCGGCTTCGTTCAACCCTTTAGGCTGACCCCTATGGGTCAACACCTATGGCCTAACCCCTATGGGTTAATCCCTATGGGTTAATCCCTATGGGTTAATCCCTATGGGTTAATCCCTATGGGCTAACGCCATCGACTAACCGTTACGGAGTACGCGTGCCCGCAGCCAGTTGGCTGGCGGCCGCAAGCCCAATCTCTGCGACTGATCGAATTGCGTTCTTGACATGTGGCGACGCGTCACGCACCCTCAACCAGGAGCCTTTCTACGAGGGTCTCCTGCCGAAGGCCAGTTCAGGTGAGCGCTCAGCACCCAAGGCAACCAGTTCCACCGTATCCTATCGTAGGTCTGCTCGTCGTTGCGAGCGGACTGGTTGGCTACACGTTCGGCGTCGCGTCTGGTGATGCCCCGAACCCGATTGACGTTGACACGCCCGGCGTGTCGGAGGGGCAACCGGCGTTTGCTGCCTCGGGCGGATCGGCGTTGAGGTTCTCGCAGGGAACGGGGGTTGAGAGATCTTCTGCAGCGGAAAGGGGGCGGCGCAACGACCACCCCTCTGACGCAGGTTCTGAGGGGAACGCTGAGCCTGAGTCGACTCAGGCCCGAGAGGTCGGTCAGAGAGCCCTCGGTTCTGTGCTTCGTCACTTGGAGGAATCGTTGGCGCGCCTCCGGTCGGTGAGACCCGATGCGTCCGCCGAGGAGATTGCCAGCGAGTTCCATGGGGATCTGCGCGGGATCTCTTCCGTGATTCGCGAAGTTGTGCCCGCCGAGATCGCGGCCCCAATGATCGCGCGGGAACTCTGCCGAGATGGGGTATCGGACGACACGCGTCTCGCCCTTTCATGGCTTGTCGTTCGAACACCGGCGTTCGGTTCGGTGGGCGGACTCGATTGCGTGCTCGACCGGACCGAAGAAGACGCTGTCCTAGCGGCGGCACTAGACGCCTGGCAGGCCGGGGGCCTTGGCGACTCGCCTGCCTGGCGCCGGTGGCGCGACAACGCTACAGACCCAGGCATCCGGCGGCGGTTCGACGACTCGTCTCGCAATGCTATCGGCGTGAGGCGATCGCGCGCCGTGGAGGGTCCTTAGGCATCCGCCCGAAGGCTGCTGCTTCAGGGTCTTCGCGGATTCGTTGGCGGAGGCCATCGCCCGTCCCACGGGCAGAAGTGAGAACGCGCAGAAGTGAAACTCGATTGGAGGTCTCTGATGAGGGTGAGTTCTGTTTCGGTGGCGATCGTCTTCGTGTTGTGCGTGTCCGCCGCGGCTTCGGTATCGGCGCAGGGCATATTCTCCACATACGAGCGTCACACGATCGTCGGCAGGTTCTATCACAGCGGCGCATGGCGCCAGATGGTGTGCTCGACCTCGGGTGGATCGGATGGCTCATGGCAGATTATCAACACGGGATCCGCGCTGAGCCAGAGTCCCCACGTGGTCAACTACTTCAATGGCTCCGGCCTCGCGTACATGTGGGTGGTTCGTGCCAACGGCTACGTAAGCGCTGGCGGGTGTTCGGGTGACTGGCGATCGCTGCCCTATGGGACTCAATCGGTAACCCTTGAGAAGGCGGCGGGTACCTCTACGAGCGCCAGCATGGCGTCTGGGTGGGGCCCTACAGACATGCTAGGCGGGAGCGGAAACGACTCGATGGTTCATTACGGAGTAGGGTGGAGCTTCGGTCCAGCCGGACGAAGCGGAGCTGATACGCTCGTTGACTTGAGCGGATACCTTTACAACACGATGGAGGGAGGAAGCGGTTCGGACTGCTTGAATGACGTCGATGGCAGCGCTCTGATCTTCGACTGCGGGTCAGGCTCCCCAGACTTCTGGGTGAGCAACGGTCCCTGGAATTCCGGCGGGAATTGTACCCATCCTGTGAGCAACTGTCTTTAGCGAGCGATTGAGCGTTCGCAACGAAGTGGAGGGCGCGCTGAATCATCGTCGATGATTCAGCGCGTTCGACCGATGGGGGCTATCGCCCCACCATGGGGCTCAGACCAGTGCCCTCGAAGGCTCAGCCCGCGATGGGGATGAGGTCGCGGAGCAGCCGCGCGCGCTCGCGCGCGAGCGGGACGCGCGGCTCGTCCGGGTGGTCGAGGAGCAGATCGTACGTGCCCGCGCCGGCGGGCTCGATGCCGCGGATCTTGTCGACCCGGACGAGCGCGCCGCGGTGGGAGCGGAAGAACGTGTCGGCCGGCAGGCGCGACTCGATCGTGCGCAGCGTGAGGTCGAGCGCGTAGCGGTCGGTCGGGGTCACGGCCCACACCAGCTCGTCCTTCACCTCGAACCACACGACGTCTTCGATCTGGATCACGACGAGCGTGCCGCGCCGCCGCACCGCGAGCCGGGTGATCGGCCCCTCGTCGCTCGGCGCCACGTCCTCGGGGCGGCGCGCGCGCACGCGCTCGACCGCGGTGGCGAGCCGCTCGAGCCGCACCGGCTTGAGCAGGTAATCGACGACGCCGGCCTCGTAGGCGCGGATCGCGCCGCCATCATCGTGCGCTGACACCACGACCACGCTCGCGTGCTCGTTCCTACGCGAGATGCTCTCCGCGAGCGCGATGCCGTCCGGGCCGGGCATGCGCAGATCGACGAACACCAGATCGGGCCCGGTATCGTCGAGGATCGCGAGCGCGCTGGCCGCGTCCTTGGCTTGAGCGACCACGTCGACGCCGAGCTGCTCGAGCAGGAACACGAGCTCGTCGCGGGCGAGGGGCTCGTCGTCGACGACGAGCGCGCGCAGGGTGAGGGGCTTGCTCAAGCGGCTCTCCGGTCCAGCGGCTCCGTGGGCAGGCGAACGGTCGCGCGCATCCCGCGCGCGGTCGGGGACAGCGAGAGGCTAGCCCCCTCGCCGTAACGGCGCGAGAGCCGCTGGCGAAGGGTGTCCAGCGCGATGCCGGCGCCCTGCTCCGACGGCGGCATCGCGGCGCCGCTCGCCTCGTCCTCCACCTCGACGACGAGCGCCCCGGACTCCACGTCGAGGCGCGCGCGCAAGGTCACGCGGCCGGCCCCGTCGCGCCGCGCGACGCCGTGCTTCACGGCGTTCTCGACGAGCGGCTGGAGCAGGAGCGGCGGCACGGGCAGCTTCGCGACCTCCTCGGGCAGCTCGACGGTGACGTCGAGCCGGTCGTCACCGAGGCGCGCGCGCTCGATCGCGAGGTACGCCTGCGCGTGATCGACCTCGGCCTCGAGCGCGGCCTCGTCGGGGTGCGAGAGGAGGTAGCGGTAGAGGTCGGCCAGGTCGCTCACGAGCTCCCTCGCGCGCGCCGGGTCCTTGCGGATCGTGGCGCGCACGACGTTGAGCGCGTTGAAGAGGAAGTGTGGCTCGAGGCGGCGGCGCAGCGCCTCGAGCGCGGCGGTGTCGGCGGCGGCGCGCGCCTCGACCAGCGCGACCGCGTGCTCCTCGCGGCTGACCACGAGGCGCGCGACGACCACGAAGAGCGTCACGCCCGCGGCGTTCACCGCGAGCTTCACGAGATGCGCGGGCCACGCGGGGAGGTAGCGGGCGGCGTGCCCGACCGCCAAGAGCCCGACGCCGACGACGACGAGGTGGATCGCCTGGATGCCGAGCGCGGTGACGAACACGCGGCGCGTGCTGAACCACTCGGGCCGCCGCTCGGCGACGATCCCGGCGAGCACGCCGTCGGTGATGGAGGCGGCGAGCACCCACGGCGCCGTCTCGACGTCGACGAGCGTCGCGTAGAAGAGGCCGCCGCCGAGCCCGGCCAGCGCGCCGGCCTTCCAGCCGCCGAGGATCGCGGCGATCAGCACGCCGATCGCGCGCACGTTCACGTGCTCGCCGCCGACGTCGAGGCCGAGCATCGCGCCCCACGCGGCGAGCCCGAGGCCGAGCGCGACGGCGGCGAGCTTGTCGCGGCGGCGGCCGACGCCGAGGAGCCGGTTGCGCAGCGGCGGGATCAACACGGCGACGAGCGCCGCCGCAGCGAGCAGGCCCATCTTCTCGGCGAGCTCGATCAGGAGCGTCGCGGTGTCGAGTCGATCCACGCGCGCTCAGCGTAGCGGCTTCCGCGCCCGCGGTCGTGTCGCTGCCGTGGGCCGGGATCAGCGCGGCCCGCCGCGTTCGGGAGGGTTGGAACGTTGGGACGTGCTCCCCCGACGACTCAGCCGCAGCCGCGGGTTCCGCTCGTCTCCACGCAGGCGCAGGTGCCGCAGCCGCTCGAGCGGTCGCGCCAGCTCCCGTTGCAGCACTGGTAGCTCGCCGAGCACGCGAGGTGGCCGTAGCGGCCGCCGTAGCTGTGCGTGCAGCTCGCGCCGCTCGGCGGCGGCGGCGGCGGCGTGCTCACGCCGCAGCCCGTCGCGCCCGTGCCCTCGGTGCAGGTGCAGGTGCCGCAGCCGGAGCTGCCGCGCGTGCGCCAGCTGCCGTTGCAGCACTGGTAGCTCGCCGAGCACGCCATGTGGCCGTACGTGCCCCCGTAGCTGTGCGAGCACGTCGCGCCGGAGGAGGAAGGCGGGGGGCTCGGGGAGGGGCTCGGCGCCGGCGCCGGGCTCGCGCCGCCACCCGAGCAGACGCGACCGACGCGGAAGCCCTCTGCGGGCGCGCGCGCGAGGCGCGCCAGCGTGCCGCTGCCCGCGACGCCGTCCTCCGCGATGCGATCGCCAGGGTTGTTGGCGTTCCACAGCCGCTGGAACGCGAGCACGCTCAAGCGGCGCTGGTCGGCGCCGGGCGCGTCGTAGTGCACGGGGTCGCTCGAGGGCATCGGCCACGAGAAGCCCGCCCGGCGGAGCGCCGGGCCCACCGTCGAGTAGTTCTGCACGTCGATCGCGCGGCCGGTCTCGTGGTTGCTGCGCCCGGGCTGCGCGGCGACCGAGCAGCCGCGGCTCAGCACGTATTGCTCCGCGAGCGTGCGGAAGGCGCTGTTGATCCGCACGGGCTGCGTGCGCGCGACGCTGAGGAGCGCGTCGCGACCCTGCGGGCTGAGGTAGAGGTGCACGCGCGAGTGCGTCGGGATCACGTTCGGGTGCGAGACCCGCACGAGCGAGCCGCCCGAGAGGCAGAGCATCTCGTCGACCAGCTGGCGGCTGATGCCCTCGGTCCCTGCCGTCGAGCAGCTGCGCGCCATGCTGCCGAGCGCGAGCTCGGAGGAGACGACCGCGAGCTCCGCGTCGGGATCGTCGTAGTCGTAGTCGCCGCCGTGCACGTCGAGCCCGCCGACTTCCGCGGCGCAGGCGCTGAGGATCGAGGCGAAGAGAGCCAGGCGGATGCTTCGGTTCACGGCGACCTCCGGAGCCGTCCTCAGCAAGAGGCGTGCGCACCCGCACGTGACAGCCATCTCGACGCCCGTGCGGAGCGGCGGCTGCGCCCGCTGGAGACTCCCGCCCCGTGCGCGCGCTCAGATCCTGGTCGGCTGCGGACTCGAGTCCGCAGTCACTCCGCGGGCTCGGCGGCCTCCTCGGCCACGGCGTCGACTGCGGCGGCGACGTCGGCACCCAGCGACAGCACCGGCTCGGGCAGCCTCGGCGCGGTGTAGATCGGGTAACGCACGTCGACCGAGCCGTCGAACGGGGGGACGTCGAGCGTGTCCATCGCGTCGGCGAGGCAGCTCCGCAGGCCGGCGTCGAGCGTCCCTTCGACGCGCGAGGCGACGACCTCGCGGTCGGCGAGGCGGAACGCGAAGACGGCGCGCTGCTGGTAGCTCGGGCGGCCGCGGCGATCGTCGCGGAAGCAGCCGCGCGCCGCGGGGACGATGCGCTGGCGCAGCATGCGCAGCAGGGACGGCGCGGGCAGGCTGGATCGGCCGTCGTCCGCGCGCAGGCCGGGCGGTCGGCCCGCGGCCACGGCGGGCGCGGCCTCGCGCGGCGAGGGCAGCGGCGACCGATCACAGCGCCGCGGATCGGCGAGCGCGATCCGCGCGCCCGCCGCGGCACCACCGCGCTCGGGCTGCGGGGCGGAAGGGGGTCGCCATCGAGCGCGGCGCGCTCGGCGGTTCGTCGGCGAGCGCCGCGAGCCGCCGCGGCGCGTCGCCGCGCGCGCGGCCGTGGCGGTCCGCGAGCGCGAGCGCGAGCGCGGCGCGCCTCGCGCGCGCCATGGGCTCGTCCACGCGGCCGCGCCTGCGCTGCCAGCTCGCCCTCCACCAGCTCCTCGCCGGCGCGCAGCGCGCCAGCGAGCTCGAGCGTGCGAGCGCCGACGCGTGCGCGCGCGCGCCCCGCCGCGACCGGCGCGAGCAGCCCGCTCGCGCGCTCGACGAGCGCGTCCATCCCTCGCCCCGCGGCGGCGCGCTCCGCCTCGGGCCCCGCGTCGACGAAGCGGCCGCCCGCCGCCTCGAGCGCGTCGCGCAGCGCCGGCGTCGTCGGCCGATCCGCCACGTTCAAGGCGACGACCTCCGCGCCGGCGCGTCGCGCCGCGCGCAGCGCGTCGCGCTCGAGGCCCGTCGTCGTCAGGCCGCCGTCGCCGACGATCACGACGATCGGGCTCCTCATCGCGCGCGTCCACGGCGCGATCAGCGCCCACGCGGCCTCGAACCGCGTCGCGCTCCCCAGCGGCCGCTCGATCGCGCGGCCGACGTCGACGAGCGAGATGGCCGTCGGCTCCATCGAGGCCTCGACGACGGCCTCCGCCCGCGCGCCGAACGCGGCGACGCGGACGCGGCTCGCGCTCGGCAGCGAGGTGAGAAGCGCGGCGACGGCGGGCGCGATCCGCCCGCGCGCCGACGTCGCGGTCGAGGGCGATGCGTCGAGCAACAACATGACGTCGCGCGCCCGCGGAGCGAGCGGCGGCCCCACCGCGCGCAGGCGCGCGCACCGCGTGGTCCCGCACGGATAGGTCCACGCCTCGGTGCGGACGCCGCCCACGAGCGCGCGCGCCGTGAGCTCGGCCGGCTCCCAAGGCGCGCGCTCCACGGCGCGCTCGACGGCGTCCATCCCCGCTGCCGTCGCCGACGAGAGCGCCTCGGAGCGCACGCGGATCTGCGCCGCCGCCACCCGCGCGTCGTGCCCGCGGGCCGGGAGCGTGAGGCGTACGCGGCCGCCGCGGATCGGCGCGTCGAGCACGTAGGTGACGCGCACGGCGAGCCACGCGCGCTCGCCGCCCGAGGCGCCTGGCGTCGCGGCGGCGACGGGCGCCGCCCGCACCCAGATCGCGGGGCCGCGATCGTCCTCGACGATCGCCGCGTGGGCGACGGGCAAGACGCCCGACCCGCGCGCGCGCACCGCGTCGTCGTACGGCCCGAGCGGGGTCTCGCTCGCGTCGAGCGTGCCCGCGCGCCGCCCGTGACGGTTCTCCACCTCGAGCGCGGCGAGCGCCGCGCCCGGTGGGATGGCGAGCCGATAGCGCACCTCCGCGGGGTGCCGCGCGCTCGACGCGAAGCGCATCTCCACCCGGACGATCGCGAGCCCGTGGTCCAGCGTCACGTCGAGCTCGTGCTGCGTCTCGTGGACGCCGGCGATGGCGGCGAGCACCTCCCCGCGGACGACGGGGATCGGGCGCTCCACCTCTTCCTCCGGCCGCGTGGGCTCTACGCGCTCCAGCCGATCGCCGCGATCGACCCCGAGCGGGTCGTCGTCGCGGCCGGAGAACGGATCCGCCTCGACCCAGTCGGGGATGCCCCCGTCCTGCGCGCCGGCGCTCGCGGCGACGAGGAGGAGAAGAGACGCGAGGGTTGCGGTGTTGGCGCGCACGTGGAGGAGGACAACGAAGTGTGGCGCGAGTTTCCGCGGTAGAAACCCGTCGCGACGATCGTTATCCTCGGCGGGCCGACTCACGAGAGGGACATCACATGGGGATCATGGACTTCATCAGGCAGGGCACGCGCGAGATGATGGTCGCGCGACCCGACGCGGCGAAGCAGCACATCGTCTACAAGCACCCCGAGCAGACCATCCCCATGTTCTCGCAGCTCACGGTCGACGCCGACGAGGCGGCCGTGTTCTTCCGAGACGGCGCGCTCGTCGGCGTCCTGCGCACCGCGGGCGCCGGGCAGCGGCACACGCTGAGCACGGGGAACATCCCGTTCCTGTCGAACCTCGTGGACTCGTTCACGGGCGGCAACATCTTCATCACCGACCTCTACTTCGTGACGATGCGGCCGATCCGCGGCGCGCGGTTCGGCGACGCGCTCCCGCCGATCAAGGACCCGGCCCTCAAGATCACGCTGAGCCCCCGCATCTTCGGCGAGTACGCGTGGCGCGTGACCGAGCCGGACCGGTTCCTCGTGAACTACCTCGGGATGGGCGGCCAGCAGTCGAACGAGCAGGTCGAGCGCTGGATCACGACCAAGTTCAAGAACGCGGTGAAGCGCTCGCTCCCGCAGTTCATCATCCGGCAGGGCATCGAGGTGCAGCACCTCGCCGCGTACCACGACGAGATCGGCCAGATGTTCATGCAGAAGTGCGACGATCTCTCGGAGATCGGCGTGCAGTTCGTCGAGCTCGGCGACTTCAACATCAACTTCGACGACGACGACCGCAAGCGCCTCGAGGACGCGCAGGCGCGGTACGCGGATCTCGAGGTGAAGAAGGCCGCCAAGCAGGAGCTCGGGGACGGCAACTACATGGCGTACGCCGCGGGCGAGGCGATGCTCGGCGCGGGTCAGGGCATGGCCCAGGGTGGCGGCGAGGGCGGCGGCGCGATGATGGGCGGCGCCGGCATGGGGATGGGCTTCGCGATGGCGAACATGTTCGCCCAGCAGATGCACCCGCAGCAGGGCCAGCCGCCCCAGGGGTACCCGCCCGGCTATCCGCCGCAGGGTTACCCGCCGCAGGGCCAGCCGCCGCCCGGGTACCCGCCGCACGGGCAGCCCCCGCCCGGCTATCCGCCGCCCGGGGGCGCTGCGCCGCCGGGCTGGCCGCAGCCGGGTGCGCCGCCCGCCGCCGCCGGGGGCAACGTGACTTGCGGATCGTGCGGCGCGAACGTCCCGCCGGGTCGCTTCTGCGCCGAGTGCGGCGGCTCGCTGGCGCCGCCGGGGCCCAAGCCGTGCCCCGCCTGCAACACCGTCGCCGCGCCGGGCGCGAAGTTCTGCGCGAACTGCGGGACGAACCTGGGCTGAGTCTTCGGAGGGGCTGGCCCAGCCCCTCGCCCCATCGCGGCAAAGCCGTGACGGGGCCCCCTACCCAAGTCGAACGCGGCGGGGCCGCGTTCGACCTCATCGCGGGGACGATGGGGGTTCGGCGGCGATTTGACAGCGCGCGGCGAGGCTCCATCCTCACTCCGTGGGCGCCCCCGTTCGCATCGCGTTGGCCTGCGTCGCGGCGCTCCTCTTGGCGTTCCTGCAGGAGAGCGGTTGCGGGTTCGCGCCGCCGGCAGAGAAGGGCGAGGGCGAGCCGTGCACGCGCAGCTCGGAGTGCCGTGCCGACCTGACGTGCAGTGGCGGCGTGTGCCGCGCGATGCGGCCGGACGCCGGGCCGGGGTTCGACGCGGGCACGAGCGACGCCGGTGAGCCGAGGGACGCCGGCGCGCTCGACGACGGAGGTGACGTCGGCGACGCGGGCGAGCCGGACGACGCGGGCGAGCCAGCCGACGCGGGCGAGCCAGCCGACGCCGGCGAGCCGGACGACGCCGGCGAGCCAGACGACGCCGGCTGATCCGCGACACGCATGCTTGCGCCAAGCTCGGTGCGACTTCTACACTCGGACGGTCGCGATGCGCATCTGCCCGCAGTGCGGAGTCCGGTTCGAGGAGGCCATTCAGTTCTGTCCGAACGACGGCAGCCCGACCTATGAGGTGCAGTCCCGCGAGGAGGCCCCGCGGGACCCGCTCCTCGGGCTCGTCGTGGACGGCCGCTACCGGATCGAGAAGCAGATCGGGGAGGGCGGGATGGGCGTCGTCTACATGGCGACGCACACCGTGCTGCAGAAGAAGCTCGCGCTGAAGGTCCTGCGCGGCGACGGCAGCAAGGACGCCGAGGTGGTGCAGCGCTTCATGCAGGAGGCGCAGGCCGCCACCAGCATCGGGCACCAGAACATCATCGACATCTCGGACTTCGGCCGCCTCACCGACGGCTCGGTCTACTTCGTGATGGAGTACCTCGAGGGGGCCTCCCTCTCCGAGATGATCTCCACCGGCGGCTCGGTACCCGTCCGCACCGCCGTCCACATCATCCGGCAGATCGCGTCGGCCCTCGAGGCCGCTCACTCGCGCGGGATCGTCCACCGCGATCTCAAGCCCGACAACATCTTCGTCATCAAGCAGGGCGGCGATCCGCAGTTCGTGAAGGTCCTCGACTTCGGTGTCGCCAAGGTCGGCGGCGCCGCGAGCCGGCTCACGAAGACGGGCATGGTGTTCGGCACGCCCCACTACATGTCGCCCGAGCAGGCGGCGGGGCACAGCGTCGACCAGCGGACCGACATCTACGCGCTCGGCGTGATCATGTACGAGATGTTCACCGGGAAGGTGCCCTTCGACGCGGACACCTTCATGGGCATCCTGTCGAAGCACATGTTCGAGGCGCCCCCGCGCCCGACGGACATCAAGGGCGCCGCGCTCGGGCCGCTCGAGGCGATCATCCTGCGCTCGCTCGAGAAGAACTCCGATCATCGGTACCAGTCGATGGGCGAGCTCATCGTCGACCTCGACACCGTCGCGGCGGGCGGATCGGTCGCGATGGGCGGTCGACCGGGCGTCGCGCCGCCGGGCGGTCTCGCCGAGGCGCTCGAGCCGTCGGCCCCGTCCTACGCGCAGCCCGCTGCCGCCTCGTCGAGCGGTGGGGGCGGCAAGCTCGCGCTCGTCGCCGCCGCCGTGCTCGTGCTGTTGCTCGTCGGCGGAGGGGTCGGCACGGCGGTCTTCGTGCTGACGGCGGACGACGAGGGCCAGGCGCGCGCGCAGGCGGGTGACGCGCCCTCCACCGCGGCGCCGCCCTCGGAGCCCGTGCGCGCGCCGGACCCGCAGGTCGAGCCGGCGAACGTCCAGCCAGCGACGACGCCGGCTCCGACGACGCCGGACCCGGTGGCGGCCCCCGCGCCGGAGCCCCCCGCGATGGTCATGCTCCGCTCGGAGCCTCCGGGTGCCGAGGTGCTGCTCGACGGTGTGATGGTCGGCAACACGCCCGTCGAGGTGCCGCGGCCTGCGAGCGGCGCGCAGCTCGTGACGCTGCGCCTGCGCGGCCACCGCGAGAGCACCGTGCAGCTCAGCCCGCGCACGGGCGACTCGGTCAGCCTCACGCTCGAGCCCGCCTCACAGGGCGGGACGGCGCCCGGGGCCGTCGCGGCCGCGGGTCGGCGCCGCGGCCCTCCGCTCCCGCAGCCGATGGTCGCGCCGATCGCCTCTCCGATCGCCCAGCCGCCGCCCCGTCCGGTGCGATCGACGCGCACGAGCGACGTCGTCGACCCGTGGGCTCAGTGATCCGCGCCGCCTGGTAGAGTCCACCCCATGCGGCGCGCAATGGTCCTCGCGGTGCTCCTCGCGGCCTCTTGCGGTGGCTCGAGCACGCGCCCAACGCTCGAGGGCGCGCGTCGCGCCCAAGTCGACGCCCCCGAGCCCACCGCGCCCGCGTACGCGACGCAGAGCCCGGCGGGCCCCGCGGTCGAGGGTACGCTCGGCGCCGCGGAGGTGCGCGCGGGCGTCGAGGCGGCGGCGAGCGCGCACGACATGCCGCTCGAGCCGGACCCGCGGCTCGCCCGCCTCGCCACGTGGATCGCGGATCGGCTCGGCCCGAGCGGCGAACCGCCCGAGAACGAGGTCGTCGAGTTCTTCACGCGCCACCTCGGCCTCGTGGAGCCGGGCCCGCACATCATGGTCCTCGGGCAGCCGCACGACGTCTTGCGCGGCGGCGTCGAGCGCAGCGTGGGCCAGTTCATGAACCGGCAGACCTACAACCGCTGGGGCGCCGCGGTGGTGGAGCGCGCAAACCTCCTGGTCGCCGTCGTGCTCCTCTCCTGGCGCTGGGCCGAGCTCGCTCCCATCGCCCGCCAGATCGAGCCGGGCGCGACCCTCGAGGTCCGCGGGCGGTTGCTCGGCGAGCACCGCAACCCGGTGGTCGTCGTGCAGCGCCCCGACGGCACGGTGCGGCGGCTCCCCGCGGGCAGCGGCCCCGAGCTCGACGTGCGCGTCCCGACCGAGGGCGCTGGCGTGTATCGCGTCGAGCTGCTGGGCCGCGGACCCCATGGGGACACCGTCATCGCGAACTTCCCCGTGTACGCGGGCGAGGCGCCGCCCTCGTCGGTGGCGCTCAGCGGGCCGGACGGCGGCGCGCGGGACGTCGACGGCGTGCGCCGCGAGCTCTACGGCCTCATCGACGCCACGCGGCGCGCGGCGGGCTTGTCTGCCCTCGCGCCCGACCCCCGGCTCGAGACCGTCGCCGAGGCGCACAGCCGCGACATGGTCCAGCACGACTTCATCGGGCACACCTCGCCGCGCACCGGCTCCGCCCTCGATCGCGTGCGCGGGGCGAGCCTCGCGAGCGGCCTCGTGCTCGAGAACATCGGCCGCGGCTACTCCGCCGAGGAGATCCACCGCGGCCTGCTCGAGAGCCCGGGTCACCGCGCCAACCTGGTGAACCCGGACGTCACGCACGTCGGCATCGGGATCGTCGCGCAGCCCGAGGGCACGCGCAGCGCGTTGATCGTGACGCAGGTCTTCGTGCGCATGCAGGGCCGGGTCGACGTGAGCGCGGCCCCGCGCGAGCTCCTCGCGCAGATCAACGCCGCGCGGAGCGCTCGCGGCGCGCCGCCCGCCGAGCTCGAGGACAACCTCGCGCGCGCCGCCGGGGACGCGGCGCGCCGGTTCTTCGACGAGCCCGACCTCTCGCAGCAGGACGCCGTCGACGACGCGAGCGCGAGCCTGCGCCGCTTCGCGATCGCCTACCGCCGCATCGGCGGCGTGATGGCGGTCGTCGGCGACGTGCGCGAGGCGGGCGCCCTCGAGCCGACGCTCGACGCGGGCGTCCGCTTCCTCGGGATCGGCGTCGCGCAGGGCACGCGCCCGGACACCGGCCCCAACGCGATCGCCGTGGTGATCGTGATGGCCTGGCCTCGGTGAACGCCCCGAGGAGTTGCGCTGGCGCCGTCGGCCGCGTCCGCGCTGGCTCGGTGGCGTCGTCCGCTCGCCGGCCTCAGAAGCGCTCTTGGCCTTGGCCGCTCGTCGCGCTGCCGACGTTCTCCATCACGTTGCCGCCCATCTCCTCGTAGCGGAACCCATCGCGGATCCGGAACGCCGGGCCGTTGTCCGCCGCGACGATCACGTCGACGGTGCCGGCGCCGTTGGCGGTCGGCGTCGCGACGAGGAGGGTGTGGTCGTCGAGCAGCGTCGAGCGCTGCGACGCCTTCGTCCCGAAGTAGACGGTGTAGCTGATGTCGCGCCGGAAGTTGTTCCCGATGATCCGGATCGGCTGCTCGCCCGACGTCGCGCCTGCGCGCGGGTTGATGTTCAGGATCTCGAGATCGCCGCCGCCGCTCGAGCCGCAGCCGACCGAGAGGGCGCAGACGAGACCGGCGACGAAGCAGAGGCGTGCCTTCTGGAACGACATGCTCGGCACGATATGCGAGCCGCCGCGCGGGGGTCAATCGGTAGCGAGCGGGCCCTTGGCTTGACACCCTCCGCGCTGCCTACCCATGCTTCGGGCGCGCGAGGCCCTCCCTCGCCCCGGGATCGACACACGTGGCCAAGAAGAGTCTCCTGCTCGTCGACGCGGATCCCCGCAGTCTGCGAGTGCTGGAAGTGAGCCTGCGCAAGGCGGGCTACTCGGTGGCGACGTGTGGTGACGCGGGCGAGGCGCTCGAGATGGTGGAGCTCTCGGCGCCGGATCTCATCCTCTCGGACACGCGCCTGCCCGGCATGAACGGGTTCGAGCTGGTCGAGGAGCTCCGGCGCCGTATGGCGCGCGACAAGATCCCTTTCATGTTCCTCTCGAGCGACAGCTCCGTCGAGAGCAAGGTCCGCGGGCTCGAGCTCGGCGTCGAGGACTACCTCACGAAGCCGATCTACATCAAAGAGATCATCACCCGCATCAACCTGACGCTGCAGCGCCAGGAGCGCGAGGGGCTCGCGCGGCGGACGTCGGTGAGCAAGACGCGCTTCACCGGCTCGCTCGGCGACATGGGGCTGGTCGACCTGCTCCAGACGATCGACATCAGCCGCAAGTCCGGCGTGCTCGAGCTGACGGCCGGCGCGCAGCGTGGGACGGTCACCTTCCGCGACGGGCAGCTCCTCGACGCGGAGCTCGGCTCGCTCGTCGGCGAACCGGCGATCTACCGCCTGCTGCTGTGGAACGAGGGCGAGTTCGAGATCGACTTCCGCCCCGTCCGCGTGGAGCAGCGCATCCGCGCTTCGACGCAGGCCATCCTGATGGAGGGCATGAGGCGCGTCGACGAGTGGGGGCGCCTGCTCGAGCAGATCCCGTCGCTCGACAACGTGTTCGACGTCGCCGAGGAAGAGCTCATCGAGCGCCTCGCGGAGATCCCGGACGAGATCAACGCGATCCTGCGGCACATCGACGGGCGGCGCTCGCTCATCGAGGTGGTCGACGCGGCGGGCCAGGACGACCTCGAGACGCTCACGGCGATCACGAAGCTCTACTTCGAGGGGATCATCTTCCCGACGGGCCGCACCGCGGGCGAGATCGACGAGGACCTGGTCGTCGGATCCGTCCCCGCGACCGCGCCGAGCCCGGACGCGTTCGGTGGGGACCCGATCACCCAATCGTTCATCCCGCCGGCCTTGGCAGATCGTGCGTTCCCTAACGAGATCGCGGCAGCGTGGGGCGCGGATGTGCCGGAGCGTGCCGAGGCTTTCCCACCCCAGGGCCTCGTCGATCACCAAGGTGAAGGCGATCCACTGGTCGGCACGCGCGCTGCACCTTACACCGAAGCATCGGGCCACGAGGCAGCCTGGCTGGCGGATGCGACCTCTTCTTCGAGCTTGGAAGCCGACGACGCCCGAGACGACACACCATCGGACGATCACGATGAAGAAGACGGGGAACGCATGACGATCAGGCGACGAGGGCGGCGCAAGCGCCGTGGACAGGCCGACCGCGAGACATCCGAGGAGATGAACGCGGAGGTCGGCGCCGTGACGACCGCGAACAACGTGATCCAGTTCCCCGCGCAGGCGCGCGGCGCCGTGGCGGCGACGCAGGTCGCCGTGAACGATCGCGTGAGCGTCGACTCGGCGGACCACGGCGAGCCCTCGCGCGGCGATGCGACGCGCACGGTGGTGCGCGACGACGGTGACACGCGCGCGCGCGCCGCCGAAGCGGCTCGCGCGGAAGCCGCGGCGGCAGAAGCGGCGGCGGAAGCGGCGGCAGCAGAAGCGGCAGCCGCGGCGGAAGCAGCCGCGGCGGAAGCAGCCGCGGCGGAAGCAGCCGCGGCGGAAGCAGCCGCGGCGGAAGCGGCAGCGGCGGAAGCGGCAGCCGCGGCCGAAGCAGCGGCGGCGGAAGCAGCGGCGGCGGAAGCGGCGGCGGCGGAAGCAGCGGCGGCGGAAGCAGCGGCGGCGGAAGCAGCGGCAGCGGCGGCGGCGGAAGCAGCGGCAGCGGCGGCGGCGGAAGCCGCTCGCGCGGAAGCAACGAGGACGGCGGAGGCGAAGATGGAGGAGGCCGAGCGTCAGAGCTCGCCCCCGCAGGGTGGCAAAGGCCGGAAGCTCTCGAAGAAGGAGCGTCGCGCGCAGCGGCGCGCCGAGCAGCAGCAGCGCAAGTCGGTTCCGTCGACCCCGCCCGCAGCGGCGCCGCCGGAGGCCGCGCAGACGGTCCTCGACGCGCCGCGCGTGCCGGTCGAGCCGGAGGCCGCGCCACCGCTCGCCGCCGTCGCGAGCGCGACCGACGCGACGCCGAAGGCGGACGCGACGCCGAAGGCGAACGAGGCGGACTCGGAGCGCCGGAAGAAGCAGGTCACGACCACCAGCGCGGAGATCCGCGCGGTGACCGCGACGGGGGAGCACCGCGCGGTGGCGGAGGACTTCTTCCGCCGCGACCAGGTGCCCGTCCTCGAGCAAGAGACATGGGATGACCTGGAGAAGGCGGGGATCCCGACATCGCACGGGATGAAGCGCTGGAAGTACGCGACCTTCGCCATCCTCGGCGGCGGGCTGATCGCGATCGGCGGCTACCTCGGGTACCAGAACGTCCTGATGCCGCAGCCGGAAGCCTTGAGCGGCGCGTCGCGCCCGGCCGAGCTGAGCGACCACGCGCCGCCCGTGCCGCCCGAGACGACCGGCGCGCCTCGCGCCGAGGACGTCGAGCCCACCGCCGCCGCGGGTCCCACCGAGGCGGCGCCGACCGAGGTCGCGCCGACCGAGGCCGCGCCCACCGCCGAAGCCGCGCCGACCGAAGCCGCGCCGACCGAAGCCGCGCCGACCGAGGCCGCGCCGACCGAGGCCGCGCCGACCGAAGCCGCGCCAGTCGCTGCCGCGGAGCCGGCGCCCGCCGCGCCCGAGGGCGTCGCCAACCCGGCCGAGGCGCGCGCGCTCGCGAACCAGGCGCTCCGCGCGCTCAATCGACGCCAGAACGAGGAGGCCCGCGACCTCGCGCAGCGCGCCGTCGCCGCCGATCCCACCCACGCGATGGGCTGGCTCGTCCTGGGCGCCGCGCGCGGCGAGCTCGGCGACCGGGACGGCTCTCGCGAGGCTTACCGGCAGTGCGTGGAGCAGGGGCGCGGCCCGCAAGTGCGCGAGTGCCGCACCATGCTCTGAGCTGCAGCTCCTACGCGCGCAGCCGCGGCTCCGCCCGAGAAGGGCGGGGCCGCGCGCGCTTGAGGTCTCGCACGGCGCGCGGGACCGTTCCGCGATAGGCCCCGCACCCATGCGGACGATGACCCACGGCCTCGTGCGCTACGCCGTCGACGCGGGCGTCGCCACCCTCGAGCTGTCGAACCCGCCGGCGAACGCGTACAGCCTCGCGATGATGAGGGACCTGGACGAGGCGATCCTCGCGGCCCGCTTCGACGACGACGTCCACGTCCTCTTGCTCACCGGCGCGGGAAGCAAGTTTTTTTGCGCAGGTGCGGACATCGCGATGCTCCAGGAGGTCACGCCGCGCTTCAAGTACTACTTCTGCCTCCACGCCAACGAGACGATGCTGCGCCTCGAGCACACCGCGAAGCTCGTGATCGCGGCGCTCGAGGGGCACTGCGTCGGAGGTGGGCTCGAGGTCGCGCTCGCCGCCGACCTGCGCGTCGCCGCCGCGGGGAGCGGCAAGGTCGGCCTGCCGGAGGTGGCGCTCGGCGTGCTGCCCGGCACGGGCGGGACGCAGCGCCTCGCGCGGCTGGTCGGCAAGGCGCGCGCGATCCGCCTCATGGCCGAGGGATCCCTCATGGACTACGCGCGCGCCGCCGAGCTCGGCCTCGTCGACGAGGTCTGGCCGGCGGAGGGCTTCCTCGCGCGCGCCCACGAGTACGCCCGCTCGTTCTGCCCGCCGAACAAGGCGTCGCTCGCGGTCGGTCACCTCAAGCGCGCGGTCGCCACCGGCCTCGAGGTCGGCCTCGAGCAGGGCCTCGCGCTCGAGCGCGAGCTCCAGCAGCGCCTCTTCGAGAGCCACGACGCGGCCGAGGGCATCGCCGCGTTCAACGACAAGCGCAAGCCCGTGTTCCGGGGTGCGTGAGCGACGAGACGGAGGAGAGTTTCGATGACCGAAGCCGTGATCGTGGATGGGGTGCGCACCCCGATCGGCCGCCACCGTGGCGGACTGAGCAGCGTCCGTCCGGACGATCTCGCCGCCGGCGCGATCCGGGCCCTGCTCGATCGCAACCCCGCCGCGAGGGGAGCCGTCGAGGAGGTGATCCTCGGCGCGACCAACCAGGCCGGCGAGGACAACCGCAACGTCGCGCGGATGGCGTCGGTCCTCGCGGACCTGCCGTTCGAGGTGACCGGCGTCACCGTCAACCGCCTCTGCGGCAGCGGGCTCGAGGCGGTGATCCAGGCGGCGCGCGCGATCCGGCTCGGCGATCACCACGTCGTCGTCGCGGGCGGCGTCGAGTCGATGAGCCGCGCGCCTTGGGCGGTGCCCAAGCCCGAGGAGGCGCTCGCGCGCACGCCTCCTCCCGTCTACGACACCAGCCTCGGCTGGCGCTTCCCGAACCCCGCGATGGAGGCGAGGTTCCCTCTGATCTCCATGGGCGCCACCGCGGAGAACGTCGCCGAGGAGCACTCGGTCTCGCGCGCCGACCAGGACGCGTTCGCCTACCGCAGCCACCAGAAGGCGCTCGCCGCGTGGGAAGCGGGACGCTTCGCGGGCGAGGTCGTCCCCGTCGCCACGCCGCCCGCGTCGCGCAAGGAGCCGCCGGGGCAGTTCACGCGCGACGAGTGTCCGCGCGCGGACAGCACGCCCGACGTGCTGGCCAAGCTCCGCCCCGTCTTCCGCGACGGAGGCAGCGTCACTGCGGGCAACTCGTCGCCGCTCAACGACGGCGCCGCCGCCGTGCTCGTGACGAGCGACGAGTTCGCGCGCGCGCACGGCCTCGCGCCCATCGCCCGCATCCGCGCCACGGGCGTCGCCGGGGTGCACCCGAACACCATGGGGATCGGCCCCGTGCCCGCGACCCGCCGCGCGCTCGAGCGCGCCGGTCTGACGGCCGCGGACCTCGATCTCGTCGAGCTCAACGAGGCGTTCGCCGCGCAGTCGCTCGCGTGCGTGCGCGCGCTCGGGCTCGACGAGCAGAAGGTGAACGTGAACGGCGGCGCGATCGCGCTCGGCCACCCGATCGGGTGCAG
>JAHBWG010000011.1 GCA_019637095.1 Sandaracinaceae bacterium
GCGGAGCGCGGCTCTCCCGTCGAGGAGCGCGCGCTCGCGATGCGCGCGACGCTCCTCGACGGCGCGGGCCGCCGCGACGAGGCGCTCACCGCGGCGCGCCGCTACCTCGCGTCGTTCCCCGGCGGCGCGGCGCGGGGGCGCATGGAGGCGCTCCTCGACGAGCCCGCCCCGTGAGAGGTGGGTGAGGTTGATCGCCGAGCCTCCCTCGTTCAGGTTGGCGCGATGCCGCTCGAGATCCGCGCGGGACAGGTGACGAGCCCGGACGTCGTGGCGCTGCTCCGCGACCACCTCGCGCTGATGAACGCGCTGACGCCCCCCGAGAGCGTGCACGCGCTCGACCTCGCGGGGCTGTGCGCGCCGGACGTCTCGTTCTTCACCGCGTGGGAGGGCCAGGAGCTCGTGGGCTGCGGCGCGCTGCGCGAGCTCGACGCGACCCACGCGGAGCTCAAGTCGATGCACACCGTCGCGAGGCAGCGCGGCCGCGGGGTCGGCAAGGCGATGCTCGACCACCTCCTCGCGCTCGCGCGCGCGCGCCGCTACGCGCGGGTGAGCCTCGAGACGGGCGCGCTCGCGGGCTTCGAAGCGGCGCGCGCGCTCTACGCGGGCGCGGGGTTCGTCGAGTGCGGTCCGTTCGGTGACTACGGCCCCGATCCGAACAGCTGCTTCATGACGCGCTCGCTCCGAGCGCGCGGGGAGGAGCCTTGACGCCGCGCCCCGGAGCCCGCATCACGGCGCTCGTGCGGCTCGTGCCGAGCGGATGGATCGTCGCGTGCGCGCTCGCGAGCGGGTGCGTGCCGGGCTTCGATCGGTTCGTGCTCGTCGACCCCGACGGCGCGGACGCGGGCCCCGGCGCGGACGCGGGCGTCGACGGCGGCGGCGGGTTCGACGGCGGCCCGAGCTTCGACGGCGGCCCCGGGCCCGACGCCGGTCCCGGCCTCGACGCGGGCCCCGACGCCGGCGCACCGCGCGACGCGTCGACGCCGCCGTGCGAGAGCGCGCTGCTCGCGTGCGCGTCGAGCTGCGAGGCGTTGCTCGACGCGCTCTTCGCCGAGGCCGACTTCGCCGGCGACACGGGCGACTTCACCCTGCGCCCCGTCGAGGGCAGCGGCGCGCTCGAGGCCGGTCACCTCGTGCTCGGCGGCCCGCACACCTGGCTCATCTCGTCGCAGAGCTGGGCGTTCGGCAACGCCGCCGCGTGCGCGGAGGTCGAGCTCGCGTTCCCGAGCGCGGAGACCTCCAGCGGGTTCTTGTTCGGCCTGCGCGGCGGTGAGCACGGGACGTTGCTCCGCATGCGCCCCGCCGCGGGCCAGCTCCAGCTCGTCGCGTTCGAGCCCGACCTCACGCTCCTCGACGCCGCGCCGCTCGCGATCCCGACCGGCGGCGCCACCGCGCGCTACCAGGTGTTCTCGTACGTGAACGCCGACTACGCGCACGCGGAGGCGCGCCGGCTCGACGGCGACGGGATCGCCGCCGCGCACGGCGCGTACGGCGGCGCCGCGATGGCGCTCGAGGTCGAGCTCTCGTTCGTCGGGCCCGGCGCCGCGCGCGCGCGCGTCGATCGGCTCGCCGTCGGGCGGCTCTCGCGCGCGGCCCGGGACGCGCTCGATCGCTGGTGAGCCTGCGCTCGCTCGGCCACGGGGCGGCCTCGCGCAATCCCTGGAAGCTGCTACACCCTCCGGTCGGGCGATGAGCGAGGGGAGACGACGTCGTGGCGGCAAGCGCGGCGCGCGCGTGGGCGCGGGCTCGGTCGTCGGTGATCGCTATCGCGTCGTGTCGACGCTGGGCGAGGGCGGCATGGGGCAGGTGTTGCTCGTCGAGCACCTCGAGCTCCCCAAGCGCTTCGCGCTCAAGCTCATCCGCCCCGACCGCTGGGACGAGACGCTCGAGGCGCGCTTCCGCCGCGAGGCGCAGGCGCTCGCGCGGGTCACCACGCCGCGCGTCGCGCAGGTCACCGACTTCGGTGTCGACGAGGTGCTCGGCCCGTACTTCGTGATGGAGTACGTCGAGGGCACGACCCTGTCGGACCTCCTGCGCGACGAGGGCACGCTCGAGCCGGGGCGCGCGCTCGAGATCGCGATCGGGCTCGCCGAGGCGCTGCGCGACGTGCACGCCGCAGGGATCGTGCACCGCGACGTGAAGCCGGGGAACGTCTCGGTCGGCGCCGGCCCCGTCGAGGTGCGCCTGATGGACTTCGGCCTCGCCGCGTCGGCGGAGCAGTACGCCGAGTCGCGGATCACGCAGAGCCGCGCGGTCGTCGGCTCGGTACCGTACATGGCGCCCGAGCAGTTCCACGGCGCGCCGCCGAGCGTGCAGATGGACCTGTGGGCGCTCGGCGTCGTGCTCTACGAGATGCTCTACGGGCGGCCGCCGTTCGACGCGGACTCGACCGCCGCGCTGATCCACCAGATCCTCACGCAGGAGCTGCCGCTCGCGCCGCGCGCCGCGCCCGCGCTCGAGCCGGTGTTCGCGCGCCTGCTCGCGAAGGAGCCGGAGGCGCGGGCGGCGAGCGCGGACGAGGCGATCGAGGTGCTCGAGGAGGCGCTCGCCGCGCCGCGTGCGCAGTGGGAGTCGGGCGCGAGCCGCGACACGGTCGAGGCCGCGCGCGTCGAGCCGAGCTCGGGCCCGAGCACCGATCCGGTGCCGACGCCGCCGCCGATGGCGCGGCCGTGGGTCGCCGTGCTCGCGGGCGCGGCGCTGTTGATCGCCGGCGTGGGCGCGCTCGGCTGGAAGCTCGCGCACCCGCCCGAGGTGGTCGCGGTGCCCGTCGAGCGCGCCGCGGCGCCGCCGCAGGCGCGGGTGATCGCGCCGGCGAGCGAGCGCGAGGGCGGTGCGGACCGCGAGGACGTGACGGGCGAGAGCGCGCCGGACGAGCCGAGCGCGGCGCAGGGCGCGGAGGCCGGCGACGCGGCGCGCGCCGCGGTCGCAGAGCCCGCGCCGCGCGTGATCCCGCGATCGGGTCGCGGGCGCGGGCGCGCGGCGGCGAGCGACGAGCCGCCCGCGCAGGACGACGTGCGCGCGCCGAGCCCGGCGGGCGAGCGACGAGGAGGCGGAGCGTGGACGGGCGGGATCATCGAGTCGCCGTTGGACTGATCGCGTGCTTGCTCGCCGCCGCGCCCGCGGCCGCGCAAGACGAGGTCGCGCCGCCGGACGGCTCGACCGTCCTCTTCCGCGAGGGCGTCGCGCACCTGCGCGAGGGCCGGCACGCGCAAGCGGTGGAGGCCTTCCGCGGCTCGTACCGGCTCGTCCCGCGCGTCACCACGATGTGCAACCTCGCGCTCGCGTACGACGGCTGGGGCGCGGAGCACCGCGACTCCGCGCTGCGCGCTTATCGCACCTGCGCGGCCGAGGACGAGAGCGGCCGCTTCCGCGCGCACGCGCTCGACCGGGTGACCGCGATCGAGCGCGAGCTCGCGCTCGAGGGGGGGCGAGAGCTCCCGCCCGAGGAGCCGCGCGAGGACCCACGCACCGACGGCTCGGCCGAGATCGCGCCGCCGCCGCGCACCTCCCCGGATCACGCGCTGCTCTTCGCGGGGCTCGGCGTCGCCGGCGGCGCCGCGATCGCGCTCGGCGCGGGCATCGGGCTCGCGCTCGACGCGCAGGCGCGCGCCGACGCGCTCGACGCGGCCGCCCCCGATGGGCGCATCGCGCGCGGCAGCCCCGAGGCGCGCCAGCTCGACGACGCCCGCGCGCTCGCCGACGGCGCCACGGCCGCCTACGTGATCGCGGGCGTGCTCGCCGCCGCCTCCGCCGCGCTCGTGATCGCCGACGTCGTGGTGACGAGCGGCGACGCGGCCCCCGTCGCGCTGCGCGTCACCCCGCTCGGGGTGTCCGGCGCCTTCTGAGTCTCCGGAGGGGTGGGCCCCCTCGGCCAACGGCCATCGCTGCGCGATGGCCTGGCCTCGAATGGCGCCGTCCGCCGCGTGCGCGCTCGACGGGCTTCGAGCCCCGTGCGCTCCGCTGTCGGGCGCGGATCGCCGCGCACGGCTCCTCGCCGCCGTGGGATAATGCGCGCGTGCGGCCCGGAGACGTCGTCGCGGAGCGCTTCCTGCTCGAGTCGATCGCCGGTCAGGGCGGGATGGGCGTCGTGTTCCGCGCGCTCGACCGCGCGACGGGCAAGCCCGTCGCCCTCAAGGTGATGACGCTGCACGTCGCCGGCGCCGTCGCGCGCTTCGACCGCGAGGCGCGGCTGCTCGCCTCGCTCGACCACCCCGGGATCGTCCGGTACGTCGCGCACGGCGCCGAGCAGTACCAGCCGTGGCTCGCGATGGAGTGGCTCGACGGCGAGGACCTGAGCGCGCGCCTCTTCCGCGAGGGCCTCTCGATCGCCGACGCGGTCACGCTGATCCGTCACGCCGCCGGCGCGGTCGGCGTCGCGCACCGCGCCGGGATCGTGCACCGCGACCTGAAGCCGCAGAACCTGTTCCTCGTCGAGCGCGACCCGAAGCGGGTGAAGGTGCTCGACTTCGGGATCGCTCGCCAGGCATTCGCGCAAGCCGCGTTGACACAGCCCGGCATGGTGCTCGGCACGCCGGCGTACATGGCGCCCGAGCAGGCGAGCGGGCACTCGGAGGTCGGCCCCGCCGCGGACGTGTGGTCGCTCGGCGCGATGTTGTTCGAGTGCGTGTCCGGCCGGCCCCCGTTCCAGGGGGATCTGCCGATCGCGGTCTTGATGAAGGCGCTCGTCGAGCAGGCGCCGCGCCTCTCCGACGTGAGCGCCGGGGTCCCCGCGGGGCTCGAGGCCCTGGTCGCGAAGATGCTCGCCCGCGATCCGGCGGCGCGCTTCCCCGACGCGGGCGCCGTGGCGCACGCGCTCTACGAGCTCCGCCTCGGCCCGACGACGGGGCGCGTCTCGGCGCCGCCGCGCGAGCCCGCGCCCTCGGCGATCACCGGCGCCGAGCAGGAGCTGATCGCGGTCGTGCTCGCGATGCCCGATCTGGCGGCGGGCGGCACGCTGGTCGAGATCCGCGAGCCGGCGCGCACGCCGACGATCCCGAACGTGGCGCAGCTGGTCGACGGGTCCTGGATGGTCGTGCTGCGCGGCGCCGGCTACGCGACCGACCTCGCCGCGCAGGCGGCGCGCGCCGCGCTCGAGCTGTCCGCCAAGCTCGGCCCGCGCTTCAAGGTGGCCCTCGCGACCGGCCGCGCCCGGCGCGGGGCCGACGGCGTCCCGGCGGTGACGCCGTCCGGCGAGGCGGTCGACCGCGCGGCCTCGCTCGCCTCGACCGGCGCGGCCGGCGCGGTGGTGATCGACGAGCTGACGCTCGGCCTCTTGCCCGCCGCGTTCGTCACGGAGCGCGCCGCGCACGGCGTCTTGCTCGTCGAGGAGCGCGCCGGCGACGACGCGCCCGTGCGCACGCTGCTCGGCAAGCCGACGCCCTGCGTCGGGCGCAAGAAGGAGCTGCGCATCCTCGAGGCGGTGCTCGACGCGGCGTTCGAGGAGCGCACCTCGCAAGCCGCGTTGCTGTTGGGTCCGGCCGGCTGCGGCAAGACGCGCCTGCGCCACGAGCTCGCCGCGGCGCTCGCGCGGGCGCACCCGGAGGCCGAGGTCTGGATCGGTCGGGGCGATCCGGTCGCGGCCGGGAGCTCGTTCGGCGTGATCACGCGCGCGCTCGCCGCCGCGATCGGGCTGCGCGAGGGCGATCCGCTCGAGGCGCGGCGCGAGCGGATCCGCGCGCGGGTCGACCGGCACGTCGCCGAGGCGGAGCGCGCGCGCGTCGCGGAGTTCCTCGGCGAGCTGCTCGGCGCGCCCTTCGAGGGTGCCGACAGCCTGCAGCTCCGCGCGGCGCGCGCCGACCTGCAGCTCATGGGCGATCAGCTCCGGCGCGCGGTGCTCGATCTGCTCGACGCGCAGACGTCGTCGCGCCCGCTGCTCGTGGTGATCGAGGACCTGCAGTGGGGTGACCTGCCGAGCGTGTCGCTGCTCGAGGCGGCGCTCGCGCGGCTCGGCGAGCGGCCGCTCATGGTGCTCGCGACGGCGCGGCCGGAGGTCGACGAGCGGCTCGTCGCGCCGCTGCGCGCGCGTGGGCTCGAGCAGCTCGCGCTCGCGCCGCTGCCGCGCCGCGCCGCCGAGGAGCTCGCGGCGCACGTGCTCGGCGAGCGCGCGACGCCCGCGGTCGTCGAGCGCCTCGTCGAGCGCGCGGAGGGCAACGCGTTCTTCCTCGAGGAGCTCCTGCGCGCGGAGGCCGAGGGGCGCGGCGGCGAGCTGCCGCCCACGCTCGTCGCGGTCGCGCAGGCGCGGCTCGAGGCGCTCGACGCGCCGGCCCGCCGGATCCTGCGCGCCGCGAGCGTGACCGGCCTGACGTTCTGGCCGGGCTGCGTGCGCGCGATCCTCGGCGGCGACACGCCCGCGCTCGACGCGTGGCTCGAGACGCTGACGCGCGCCGAGCTCGTCGAGCCGCGGCCGCAGGCGCGGTTCGCGGGCGAGCGCGAGCACGCGTTCCGTCAAGACGTCGTGCGCGAGGCGGCCTACCTCGGCCTCACCGAGGCGGACCGGGCGACGGCGCACCTGCTCGCCGCCGGCTGGCTCGAGGCGGCGAGCCAGAGCGATCCGGCGGTGGTCGCGCAGCACTTCGAGCGCGCGCAGCAGCCCGAGCGCGCCCGCGGGCACTGGGTGCGCGCGGCGGCGCAGGCGCTCGAGGGCCAGGACCTCGACGCGGCGCGCGCCTTCGCGGACCGCGCGCTCGCGGCCGGCGCGGAGGGCGAGCTCGCCGGGCGCGCGCACCACGCGAAGGCCGAGGCGGCGAGCTGGCAGCTCCAGTACGAGCCCGCGCTCGCGGCGGCCCGCGAGGCGGTGCCGCTCTTGCCGCGGGGCGGGGCGCCGTTCTTCGAGGCGGCGACGGTCGCGGTCGCGTGCGCGTCGGCGATGGGCCGCCACGACGAGACCGCGCGCTTCGTCGACGCCATGCTCGCCGCGCCGCGCGACCGCGATCCGGCGGCGGCGGCCGTCGCGCTCGCCACCGCGGCGAGCCACCTCCTCTACGCCGGCGACCCGGATGGGGCCGCGCGAGCGAGCGAGGCGGCGCGCCAGGTCGCCACGCGCTGCTCGGGCGACGCAGCCGTGCTCGCGAAGCTCGCGCTGCTCGGCGCGCGCGAGGCGAACTTCCGCGGCGACACCGGGGGCTACGCGCAGCAGCTCGCCGCGTCGCGCATGTTGTTCGAGGCGGCCGGCGACCTGCGCCGCACGCTCAACCAGCAGTCGAACGTGGGCTACGCGCTCCTCGAGCTCGGCCGCTACGAGGAGAGCGAGCGCGAGCTGTCGGCCGCGCTGCGGCGCGCCGACGAGACGGGCAACACGCGCGTCGCCGCGTTCGCGCGCCACAACCTCGGCATGGTGCTCGCGATGCTCGGCCGCTACGCCGAGGGCGCGGAGGCGGAGCGCCGCGCGATCGAGGAGCTGCGCGCAGGCGGCCACGCGCGGCTCGAGGCCGGCTCGCGCGTGTACCTCGCGCGGATCCTCGAGCTCGGCGGCGAGCTCGACGCGGCGCTGCGGGAGGCGCTCGCCGCGGTCGAGCAGCTCCGCGAGGTCGCGCCGCCGCTGCGCCCGCTCGCGTTCGCGACGCTCGCGAGCGTGCACCTCCGGCGCGGCGAGCCCGCCGAGGCGCTCGCGGCCGCGCGCGAGGCGATGGGCGCCGAGAGCATCGAGGCGGGCGAGTCGCTCGTGCGGCTCGCCTACGCGGAGGCGCTCCACGCCGGCGGGCAGCGCGCCGAGGCGCGCGCCGCGATCGCCGAGGCCGCGGCGCGCCTGCGCGAGCGCGCGGACAAGATCCACGACGCGGGCTACCGCGACAGCTTCCTCACGCGCGTCCCCGAGAACGCGCGCACGCTCGCGCTCGCCGCCGCGTGGGCCGCGCCCGTCACTTGAACGCGTCGAGGCGGAGCAGGCCGTCCTCGGGGAGCTCGTAGTAGTCGCCCTTGCTCGCGACGAAGATGTGCGCCTTCGACGTCAGGCCGCTCGGGGCGTCGAACACGCCGGCACAGATCGCGATGTGCGTGTCGCCGTCCTCGTCCCACAAGAGGCTCGAGCCGCACTCGGCGCAGAACCCGCGGCGCACCTTCGGGTTGAGCGTGAACCACGCGAGCCCGCGCTCCTCCACGAGCCGGAACGTGGAGCGCTCGACGGCGGCGTACGCGCCTACGTGGCCGTGCCAGCGCCGGCACTTCGAGCAGTGGCAGTAGGTCACCTTCGTCGGCTCTCCGGTGGTCTCGAAGCGCACCGCGCCGCAGCAGCATCCGCCCGTCCTCATCGCGCTCGTATACACGCGGGCGAGGCTACCCGTCGACGGCCCGCCGACAGACCTCCACTTCAGCAGATCGAAAGTTGAACTTTCGATTCGCGAAAGTCAGACTGGCGTGCGTGCTCCTCGAGCGAACGCTCTCGGGCGCGCTCCGACGCGCGGTGGCTGGCCTTCCGGCGGTGCTGGTCACCGGACCTCGCCAGTCGGGCAAGACCACGCTGTTGCGCTCGATGTTCGGCGCGTCGCATCGCTACGTCTCGCTGGAGGCGCCGCACGTTCGCGAGCGCGCGATCGCGGATCCCGTCGGGTTTCTCGCGGACCACCCGGCGCCGGCGATCTTCGACGAGATCCAGCACGCCCCGCAGCTCCTCTCCTACCTCCAGATCGAGATCGACGAGGACCGACGCCCTGGGAGGTGGCTCCTCTCGGGCTCGCAGAGCTTCCCGCTCCTTCAGGGGACGAGCGAGACGCTCGCCGGCCGCGTCGCGATCCTCACGCTCTTGCCACTCTCGCGGAGCGAGATCGAGGGCCGCGCGGGATCGAGCGACTCGCCGGAGACGGTCTTCGCAGAGCTCGTCGCGGCCGAGCCTCGGGCCCCGGTCCGGGCCGACGTCGCCTCCTGGATCTTGCGCGGCGGCTATCCGCAGCTCTGGGCTCAGCCGGACGCCGACCGCGACCTCTGGCTCGCGAGCTACGTCCAGACTTACCTCGAGCGCGACGTGCGCTCGGTCCTCGCCGTGAAGGACCTCGGCAGCTTTCAAGCCTTCTTGCGCCTCGCGGCCGCCCGCACCGGGCAGATCCTCAACCTCGCCGACCTCGCTCGGGACGCGGGCGTCTCGCCCCCCACGATCCGCCAGTGGCTGAACGTGCTGGAGGCCAGCCATCAAGTCTTCTTGCTGCGCCCCTACTACGAGAACTTCGGCAAGCGCGTCATCAAGGCGCCGAAGCTCTACTGGCTGGACACGGGGCTCGTCTCGTTCCTGCTCGGCCTCAAGGACGCGGACGCGGCGCTGACCGGCCCGATGACGGGCGCGCTCTTCGAGACGGCCGTCATCGCCGAGCTCGCCAAGGTCTTCCTCCATCGCGGCCAGCCGCCGCCGCTCTGGTACGTCCGAACGCGAGACGGCTGGGAGATCGACGTCCTGGTCGAGCTCGGCGGTCGGCTGCACCCGATCGAGATCAAGGCCACCGCCACGCCACGCCCCGGCCACGCCGACACGCTGACCCGGTGGCGCGCGCTGGCCGGCGAACGCGCCGGCGGCGGCTTGCTGATCTGTCGAGCGAGCACCGCGTCCGCGCTGGTGCCCGGCGTGCGGGCGCTCCCGTGGGATCGCCTGTGACCGCGGCTCGGGTCGCGTTCGTTCAGGCCGAGCGCCGGCTTGCGTTTGGTTATGGTACTCGATAATCTTTTTCCGAATCGACAACTATTTGTCGAACGAGAAAGGACCGTGACCATGAAGCCGACGCCGCCCGAGTGGCCCCGCATCTCCTCCGCGCTCTACTACGACGACGCGCGCGCCGCGATCGATTGGCTCGTCCGCGCGTTCGGGTTCGAGGTGAAGCTGATCGTCGAGGGGGACGGCGGCCGGATCGAGCACTCCGAGCTCACGTTCGGCGAGGGCCTCGTCATGGTGGGCGAGGCGCGGCCGGACAAGCTCGAGAAGATGCCGTACGCGCGCAGCCCCTCGCAGGTCGGCGGCGGCAACACGCAGAACATGATGGTCTACGTCGACGACGCCGAGGCGCACCTCGCGCGCGCGAAGGAGGCGGGCGCGACGATCGTGCAGCCCCTCGACACGCAGGACTACGGCGACGATCACTGGGCGGACCGCGGGTACTCCTGCCGCGACCTCGGGGGGCACCACTGGTGGTTCTGCGAGCGGCTGCGCACGAAGGGGCACCCCGCCGCGTGAGCGGGCTCGACCTCACGCTCGCGGCGCTCGCCGACCCCGTGCGGCGGCACGCCATCGAGCTCCTGCGGCGGGAGCCGCGGCCGGCGGGCGAGCTCGCGAGCGCGCTCGGCCTGCGTCCGCCGGCGATGAGCCGGCACCTGCGCATCTTGCGCCAGGCGAGCCTCGTCGAGGAGGAACGTCGCGACGACGACGCGCGGGTGCGCGTCTACCGGCTGCGCCGCGAGCGCTTCGACGAGCTGCGCGCGTGGGTGGAGGAGGTCGAGGCCTTCTGGGCGGACCAGCTCGATGCGTTCAAGGAGCACGCCGAGCGCACGCGCGGGGCGCCGCGCGCGCGAGGGAAGCGGTGAGCGCGTCGGGCGACGCGGCGGGCGCGACGGTGTTCGTCGCGGTGAGCGTCGAGGACGCCTTCGCCGTGTTCACCGAGGAGATCGATCTCTGGTGGCGGCACGGCAGGAAGTACCGCATCGGCGGTCGGCACCCGGGGCGGCTCGTGCTCACCGGCGGCCCCGACGGCCGGCTCTTCGAGAGCGTCGAGCTGCCGAGCGGTCCGCGCACGTTCGAGGTCGGGCGCGTCACGCGGTGGGAACCGCCGCACCGCTTCGAGATGGAGTGGCGCGGCGTGAACTTCGCCGAGCACGAGACGACGTTCGTCGAGGTGGCGTTCGTCCCCTCGGGGCGCGGCGCGCTCGTCACCGTGCGGCACCGCGGCTGGAGCGCGATTCGCGACGATCACCCCGCGCGACACGGGCTCACCGGGAGCGCGTTCTGCCGTGACCTCGGCCTGTGGTGGGGCGGCCTCCTGCGCGCGCTCGGCGAGCACGTCGCGACCCGCGGCGCCGGGGCGGGCTCGGCGCCATGACCCGCCCGCTCACCGCCGCCGCCGAGCGCGTTCGTCGACGAGGCGCTCGACGCGCTGCGAGCGAGCGGTGAGCTGGTCGCCGGCTTCGCGCTCGACGTGGGGCTCCTCGACGACGGGCGGCCTCGGCCGCTACTCGGACGCGCGCGGACCCGATGATCCTTCGCTGGAACCTCGCCGCGCTCGCGTGGTCCATCCGTGCGTGCAGACGACCACTCAACGGTTGCGCGTCCTTCGCGCGCTCTTCACGTACACGTTCGCCGCCGCGACGCTCACCGTCGCGTGCACGGTGCTCGCGGGCGAGCTCGTCGCGGCGGTGGCGACGGGCGCCATCGCGCTCTTCGCGCTCGCGGCGCGGACGCAGCGGACGTGGGCCTCGCTCGGGCTGATGGCGGCGTCGGCGGGCGCGCTCGCCGCGGGCGGGCTCGGCGCCGCGCCGGTGTGGGCGCTCGTGCCCGCGATCGGCGGCGCGATCGCCGCGCTCTTGGTGGGGCAGCTCCTCGTCCGGCACGACCGCGCGATCGGCGCGCTCGCGTTCACGCTCGCCATCGCGACCGGCGCGGGCGCCGCCTCCGCCGTGGTGTTCGCGGAGCGCGCGCAGGGGGTCGCGCCCTCGCGCGCGGTCAAGCACCTCACGACCAAGCACGCCGAGCGGACGCCGGAGTACGACATCGCCGCGATGATGGGCGCGGTCGCGGCGCGCGTGGACATCGCGCGCGGGACGCCGCGCCTGCTCACGTTCGGTTATCCGGCTCCCGCCCGCGGGCTGTACGCGGCGCTCCTCGAGGAGCGCCTCGGGGTGAGCCTCGACGCGATCGCGGGCTGCGTCGTGAACGACGAGATCGTCGGCCGCGCGGAGGGCTACAACCGCGTGATGAGCGCGTACCTCGAGCGGGTCCACGGCGCGGGCAGCCTCGACGCGCTCTGGGCCGAGGCCGAGGCGCTCGAGGCCGAGGCGGCCGGGCGCGCCGAGCGTTGAGGCGCCTCAGCGGCCCTCACCGCTCAGCGTGATCGGGCGCCGGTCGAGCGCGGGCGCGCTCAGCGCGAGGAACACGATCTCCTCGTGGAGCCCCGCGCTCAGCGGCGCGAAGGCGACCTCGACGTCTGCCGCGCCGCCGGACGGGACGGAGAACGGGCCGGGGGTCACCACGCGCCACGCGTCGCTCGGCCGGCGCAGCGTCACGTCGAAGACCGCCTCGCCCGCGCAGCGGTTCGAGACGCGCACGACGCGCGTCTCGGAGGCGCCGACGGCGACCGCGGCGGCGAGCCGCACCTCGAGCGCGGGCTCGAGCGCGAGGCAGCCCTCGGTCGCGCGCACGACCTCGCCGCGCGGCACGAGCAGGTCGACCGGGCGCGAGCGATCGTCGCCGTCGCGCGCCTGCACGCGCACCTCGTGACCGGGGATCGCGAAGAACGAGAGCATGAAGCTCCCGTCGGCCTCGGCCACCGTCGTCTCGGGATCGAGGGTGCCGTCGAGGTTCACGGCCCAGAGCGTCGCGCCGGGCACCACCGCGCCGGCCTCGCCGACGAGCTGCGCGAACGTGCCGAAGTCCTCGTGGCGGATGAGGTCGGCGTCGGGCGGATCGAGCGCCGGAGGCTGCGGGATGGGCGTGCCGACGCACCCCGCGCCCACGAGCGCGAGGACGAGCGAACCAAGGAGCGCACACCACGGTCTCACCGTCACCACCGCCTCACCGTCATCACCGCGCGCAGCATGCCGCGTGCCGCACCTGCGCGACAACCGAGGGGTCTCCCTCACGTGCTAGGTTGTTCCACCTTCGAGGCATGGCGGACACTCTGGAACAGCTGGCGGCGGGAGCCGTCATCGGCGACCGCTTCGAGCTCGAGCGGCTCCTCGGCCGCGGCGCCACGAGCGAGGCGTGGGCGGCGCGCGACCGCGCCTGCGACCGGCGCGTCGCCGTGAAGGTGCAGGCCGGCGCGGGCGCGCCGCTCGCGGTCGAGCTCGAGCGGCTGCGCGGGCTGCGCCACCCGCGCGTGGTCGAGGTGCTCGGCTTCGGCCGGCATCGGCTCGGCGCGACGCGGCTCGCGTACCTCGTCACGTCGCTGGTCGAGGGCGTGACGCTCGACGCGTGGGCGCCCGGTCGCCCCGCGCGCGCGATCGCCGACGTGGTCGCCGACGCGCTCGAGGGCCTCGCGTTCTTGCACGACGCCGGCGTGCGACACGGCGACGTGAAGCCACAGAACGTGGTGGTGGACGCACAGGGGCGCGGCGTCCTGATCGATCTCGGCTTCGCCGCGGCGCTCGACGAGGTGCCCACGCAGCCGAGCGGCACGCCGCACTACATGGCGCCCGAGCTGCTCGACGCGACCGGCGCGGGCGCGCGCGCGGACCTCTACGCGATCGGCGTCACGCTGCGCGAGGCCCTCGCGCGAGCGCGCGACGACGACCCCGCGCTCGGCGCGCTCGGCGCGCTCGCCGAGAGCGCGAGCGCGCACGCGCCCGCCGACCGGCCGCTGGACGCGCGCGCGCTGCTCGAGCGGCTCGGCCGCGAGGCCCCGCCGCTGAGCCTCGCCTCCGGCCGCGCGCCGCACCTCGTGGAGCGCGAGGCGCACGTCGCGGCGTTCGCGCGCGCGCTCGCGCGCTGCGCCGACGGGGCCGAAGGCCCGCGCGTGCTGATCGTCGAGGGCGCCGACGGCCTCGGGCGCACGCGCCTCTTGCGCGAGCTGAGCCTCGACGCGCAGGCGCAACACGACGTGCGAGAGACGTGGCCCACCGACGCGGCGCCGTTCTGCGCCGCGCTCGCGCGGCTCGCGGGGCGCGCGCTCGACGACGGCCTCGAGGCGCGGCTCGACGCCCGCGACGCGATCGCCCGGCGCGCGACGCCGACGGTGCTCTTCGCGGACGACGTCCACGACTGGCCGGCGAGGGAGCGCGAAGCGCTCGCCGCGCTCGCGCGCACCGCGTCGCCGATGGGCGCGCTGCTGATCGTCGCGGCGATGCGCCCGAGCACGCTCGCGCTCGACGGCGCCGCGATCGAGCGGCTCGCGCTCGCGCCGATCTCCGACGCGGGCCTCGCGCGGTGGTGCGAGGGCTTGGTGCCGGCGGCGCGCGTCGAGGCCATCGCGCGCGCGAGCGGCGGGTATCCGGCCGACGTCGAGCGCCTGCTCGTCGCGATCGCCGCCGGCGCCCTCGGCGAGACGGAGCTCGCGCGGCTCGACGCCGCGGGCGCCGGCCTCGCGCTCGACGCGAACGCGCCGGACGCGCGCCGCGCCGCCGCGGCGCTCGCGGTCACCGGCGGGCGGCTCGACGACGCGACCCGCGCGGCCTGGGCGATCGACGAGGCGCCGCTCTTCGCGTGGCAGCGGCTCGGCGTCGTCCGGCGGGACGAGGGCGCGTGGCGGCTGACGCGGCCGAGCGACGCCGCGCGGCTCGAGGCGCTCGCGGATCCGGGCGAGCTGTGCGCCCTGCACCTCGCGGCGGCGAAGGCGCTCGCCGCAGCGGAGGACGCCGACCCCGAGCGCGCGAGCGCGCGTGGCGCGGCGCGCGCTCCGCGCGGGCCGGCGAGACGGCGGCCGCGCTCGACGCGATCGCCCGCTGCGACGGGCTGCGCGCAGGCGCCGGCGGCGTGGGTGGCCGCCGTCGACGCGCTCGGGCTCGACGCGCTGCGCGCCGGGCGCGGACGCTCGTGGCGGCGCGCGCGTCCTCGCGGAGGGCGGCGACAGCCGCCGCGCGCGCTCACGCGACTCATGACGCGGCCTCACCCGCGCGCCCGTCCCGCACGCGGCGCGCCTGCGCGTGGAGGCGCCGCGCTCCTGCGGGCCGGTCGCGCGCGCCGGTCGGTCGCCGCGCTCCGCCGCGCCCTCGCCGGCGAGATGGGCGACGACGTGCGCGCCGAGGCGCTGGCGCAGCTCGGGCGCAGCCTGATCGAGCTCGGGGATCACGCCGAGGCCGAGCGCCGTGGGCTGGAGTGTCTCGCGCTCGCGAGCCCGGAGGGCGAGGCGAGCACGCTCGCGCACGAGGTGCTGGGCGTCGCGCGCATCTACCTCGGCCGGAGCGAGGAGGCCGCGCAGTCGCTCGCGCTCGCCTGGCGGCGCTCGGCCGATCGCGCGCCGCGCCCGCGCGTGCGGCTGCTGAGCTTCTCGGCGATCGCGGACTACCGCCGCGGCGCGCTCGGCGCGGCCCGGGAGCGCTACGTGGAGGCGCTCGCGCTCGCCGAGCGGCACGCGATGATGGACGTGCTCGCGACCACCGCCCTGAACCTCGCGACGGTGGACCAGCAGCTCGGCGACTGGGGCGCCGCGCTGCGTGGCTACGAGCGCGCGCTCCGCGCCGCGCGCGCGGCGGTGCGGCCGAGCACCGAGCTCACCGTGCAGCACAACCTCGCGAACCTCTACGCGGCGATCGGCGCCAGCGATCGGGCGGAGCACGCGCTCACCGAGGTCGAGGCGCGACAGGCGGCGGAGGGCCTCGCGCCGCTGCGCGGCGCGGCGGCGTCGCTGCGCGGCGAGCTCGCGCGCGCGCGCGGCCGGCTCGACGAGGCGACGGCGACCTTCGAGCGCGCGCTCGCGGTCTTCGAGGCGCAGGCGACGAGCCGCGGATCGCCGGGGGTCTGCCTGCACCTGACGCGATGCGCGCGCCGCGGGGGCAGGCGAACCGTCGCCGCGCCGAGGCGCTGCGCGCGCGCGCGGGCTGCCGCGGCGCGCGACGCGGGCGCCGCCGACGATCGGGCCGCGTCGAGCTCGGAGGGGCGCGCGGCGATCCCAAGCAGAGCGCGCGGGCGAAGGCGCTGCGCGCGCTTTCGAGCGCGCCCGCGAGCGCGCGTCGGCCGCGGGGGAGCTGCACCTCGAGGCCGAGATCGAGGCCGCGCTCGCGCGCGCCGCCGCGGCGGCCGGCGCGAGCGCGCTCGCCGAGGCGCACACCGCGCGCGCGAGAGAGCGCTTCGAGCGGATCGCGCTGACCCTGCCGGACGGCTACCGGGAGGTCTTCCTCGCGCAGCCGAGCCGCGCGCTCGACGCGCCCGCGAAGCCGGCGCCCGCCGCGGGCCTCGCGCACGCCGAGCGCCTGCTCGCGATCAACAAGCGGCTCAACTCCACGCTCTCGACCGAGGCGGTGCTCGAGCACGCGATCGACGCGGCGATCGAGCTCACCGGCGCCGAGCGCGGCTTCGTGCTCCTCGCGCACGAGGACGCGCGCGAGCTCGAGGTCGCGGCGGCGCGCAACCTCGATCGCGAGCGCGTCGGCCGTTCGCACCTGAAGTTCAGCCGCTCGGTCGCGGAGGGCGTCTTGCGTACGCGCGCCCCCGTCCTGACGACCGACGCGCGCGCGGACGCGCGCTTCCGCGATCACGAGTCGGTGCACGCGATGCGGCTCTCGTCCATCGTGTGCGTCCCCATCGTCGCGCCCTCCGGCGTGCTCGGCGCCATCTACCTCGACAACCGCTTCGAGCGCGGCCGCTTCTCGCAAGCCGACGTGACCACGCTGAGCGCGTGCGCCGATCAGGTCGCGATCGCGCTGACGAACGCGCGCCTCGTCGCCGAGCTCGAGCGGCACCGCGCCGAGCTCGAAGCGGAGCGCGACCGCGTGCGCGAGCTCTTGCGCGAGCGCGAGGCGCGGATCGAGCAGCTCGAGGCCGAGGTCGCGGGCGCTCCGTCGGGGGGCGCGCGCTACGCGTACCCCGAGATCGTGGGGCGCGGCGCCGCCATGCGCGCGGTGTTGTCCGTGCTCGATCGCGTGATCGACTCGCCGCTCAGCGTCGTCGTCGAGGGCGAGAGCGGCGCGGGCAAGGAGCTCGTCGCGCGCGCGATCCATCAGCATGGCCCGCGCCGCGGCGCGCCGATGCGCTCGGTGAACTGCGGCGCCCTGCCCGACACGCTGCTCGAGGGAGAGCTCTTCGGGTGGAGGCGCGGCGCGTTCACCGGCGCGGATCGCGATCGCGACGGAGTGTTCGTCGCCGCGCGCGGCGGCACCGTGTTCCTCGACGAGGTAGGCGAGATGTCGCCCGCGATGCAGGCGAAGCTGCTGCGCGTGCTGCAGCAGCGCGAGGTGCAGCCGCTCGGCACGAGCGAGACGGTCGCGATCGACGTGCGCATCGTCGCCGCCACGAACCGGAGCCTGCGCGACGAGGTCGCCGTGGGGCGGTTCCGCGAGGATCTCTACTACCGCCTCGCCGTGGTCGAGGTGCGCCTGCCGCCGCTGCGCGAGCGGCGCGACGATCTGCCCGAGCTCGTGCGACACGTGCTCGAGCGGCGCGCCGCGGAGCTCGGCGTCGAGGTGCCGCGCGTCCACCCGGACGCGATGCGCTGGCTCTTGCGCCACGAGTGGCCCGGCAACGTGCGCGAGCTCGACAACACGCTGAGCCGCGCGCTCGTGATGGGCGACGGGGAGCTCCTGCGCCCGGGCGACCTCGGGCTCGTGGACGCGCTCGCGCTCCCCCGCGGGCGCAAGGAGATGCAGGCCGAGCAGGCGCGCAGCATCCTCGCCGCGCTCGCCGAGACGCGCTGGAACGTGAGCGAGGTCGCGCGCCGTCTCGGCATCCCGAGGACCACGCTCTACCGCAAGCTCAAGCGCTACGGCATCGAGCCGCAGTGACGATCGACAGGCCTCGAGTCCCGGAAGTCGCGGCGTCCATCGCGGGGCGCGCGCCTCGCCCCGGCCCGCGCGGCGGGTAGACTGAGCCGGCGCGGCGCAAGGTCAGCTACGACGAGTACCTCGCGTACGCGGCGCGGACCGACGCGATCGTCGAGTATCACGACGGCGAGCTCGTCGTCCGCGCCGCCCCGAGCCCGGCCCACGGGCGCATCTGCGGGAGTCTTCATGCGAGCCTCCGCGTCGCGCTGATCGGTCGCCGGTGCGTCCCCCTCCAGAGCGTCGCCGTGCGCGTCGAGATGACGCGACGCACCCTGGTCCCCGATCTCCTCGTGGTGTGCGGCGAGCTCGAGCCCTCCACGTTGGATCCCAACGCGATCGTGAACGCGGTCGCGGTCGTGGAGGTGCTGTCGCCGTCGACGGAGGACTACGACCTCGGGGCGAAGCTCCACCACTACCGCCGGCTCCCGACGCTGAAGGAGTACGTGACCGTCGCGCAGGATCGCCGGTGGATCAGCACCGCTCGGCGAGGGGCCGGCGACCTCTGGGCGTTCGACGACGTCTTCGAGGGGCACTTCGCAGTGGCGGGCATCGAGGTCGCCGTCGACGACGTGTATCGCGACGAGCCGGGCGTGATCGTCGAGCCGAGCCCCGAGCCGATGATGTTCCGGTGAGGAGGGGTCGGTGTTGCGGCAGGTCGCTGCGAGCGGCCGTCGCAGCGCGCGAAGCGCGCGTGGCGTCAGTCGCAGGGTGCGAAGCGCGCGACGGCGCCGTCGGACGCGATGAACTCCTCGGGCGGAACGCGCCCGCGCCACGCGAGCGCGATCGTGCCGTCGTCGAGCGCCTCGACGTCGAGCGCGGCGATCGGCAGGCGCACCAGCGGATCGGCAGGCGCGGTGACGCGCGCGATCGAGCGGAAGCGGCCGTCGTCGCCGAGGCGCAGCCGCTCGAGCGTCGGCGCGTCGGCGCCTTCGAGCGCGTAGCCGACGACGACCTCGCGCCCGCGCTCGAGCACCGCGACGGCGGGCGTGACCTGCGCGGCGGCCTCCGTCACCGTCGTGGGCTCGGCGCGCCCACCGTCGCCGCGCGCCTCGATCCAGACCATTCGCCCGCACCGCTGCGCGAGGACGACGCGCGCGTCGTCGAGCTCGCGCGCGTCGAACGCGTTCTCTCCGCAGCGCGCGCCGTGGAAGGAGTCGACCCGGGGCCCCTCGACGCGATCGATCCGCACCGTCGCCGGGAAGTCCCAGTCCTCGACCGCGGCGATCCACCGCGCGCCGCCGCGCGAGGGCACGAGCCGGAGCTCGAGGACGGTGGGGAAACGAGGGCCCGCGCGGTCGTCGATCACGTCGCCGGTCGGCCCGAGCGAGACGACGCGGGTCGGGACGTCGCCGCGCGGCGCGCCGCGCAGCAGGAGGTCGACGCCTCCGTCGCGCCGCGGCGCCACCGAGACGACCGTCTCGCCCTCGGGCGGATGGAAGGACGCGTCGGCGCGCCACGGCTCGGGGCCGACCGGCCACGCTTGCCACGCGGCCCGGCGGTCGACGGCGGTGGCGAGCATGCGCCCGACGCCGCTCACGACCTCGAGCGCCGGCTCGAAGTCGGCCTCGTACAGCCAGTAAAGCGCGCCGAACTCTCCGATCGGGCCGCTGGCCGCGAGCGCGCGCAGGCCCAGGCACGGTCCGTCGCACGGGCTCGGGTTGCCGTGGAAGTGAGCGATCCAGAAGGTCGCGCCGTCGGTCGCGATGGAGAGCGGGCCGTGGTGGGCGTCGAAGTGCTGCGGGAGGGAGTCGAGCGGCGTGAGCCCGCTCGGACACGCGGCGGCGTCGGCGCGCGGGCCTCCGTCCGCGGTCGGCGTCGAGCGGCCCGCGTCGTGGTCCACCTCACCGTGGGTCATCGCGCAGCCGGCGAGCGCGAGCGCGCCGACGAGCGTCATCGTCTGGCGGTAGGTCACGGCGCCTCCGCGAAGCTCACGATGCGCACGGCCTCGAAGCCCACCGTGAACGTGAGCGTGTAGCGCGCCCCGCCGGGGGCGCGAAGCACGACGCTCGCTTCCTCGTCGAGCGGGATCGAGCGGTGCCAGCGCTCGTCGAGGACCGAGCCCGCGCTCGCCGACGCGATCGTCCAGTCGTTCTGCACGCGCACCTGCGCGGCGTCGGTGAAGTCGTAGCCCACGAGCACGTGGACGCCCTCGGCGCAGCTCGCGAGCGCGTCCTCCCGGACGGTGCATGCGGCGCCCGGCGTACCGCACACCTGCACGGCGCTGTAGTAGACGTCGTCGGTGCGGCCCGACGCGACGGTCGCCGGGAGCGCGTCGCACGACGCGGTCGCCGTCGCCGGCCCGGCGTCGACCGGCGCGCCCGCGTCCGGGAGTCCGGCGTCGGTGCCGACCTCGCCCGCGTCGGGAGCCGGCATCGTGGCGTCCGTGGTCATCACGCCGGCGTCGGCCGGCGCGCTCCCGGCGTCCTCGGGGCTCGAGGGGTTCGGGTCGTTGCAGGCGCTCGCGAGGAGCAGGAGGAGCGAGATCGAGTTCTTCATGGTGCCCCGCCCTCGGCAACCCACGTGCCGAGCCCGCCGAAAGCGCCGAAACCATTGGGCGTTCGGTCCGGCACGCGACATCTCGGACGCTATGGAACACTTTGGAGCAGTCGCGAGACGGTCATCGGAGCGGGGGAGGTCGCGCCGAGGCACCGAGCCGCGAAGGGGCGGCAAACGCGGCGGCGCCGCTTCCCGGCCTCGTGCGAGCCGCAACGCCATGTGCGTCGAGGACATCGTGACGGACGCGACGCAGCGCGCGGACCGCACCTGCCCGCGCGCCGAGTCGGATCGGTCGACGGAGCGTCGCATCGCGGATGCGTCCGAATCTCCGGCTCGCGCTCAGACGCGGCGCGCGCGGGTGTCGAGGAGCACCTGGTCGGGAGGGCCGTCCGCGACGATGCGCCCGTCGACCAGCCGCACCACGCGCGCGCAGCGGCTCGCGAGGGTCGGGTCGTGGGTGACGACGACGAGCGCGGTGCTGCGCTCCGCCTGCTCGCGGAGGAGCAGCGCGAAGACCTGATCGGAGCTCTGGGTGTCGAGGTTGCCGGTGGGCTCGTCGGCGAGCACGAGCGGGGGCGCGTTCATCAGCGCGCGCGCGACGGCGACGCGCTGCGCCATCCCGCCGGAGAGCTGCCGCGGCCAGCGGTCCCCTTGTCCTTCGAGCCCGACCGACGCGAGCAGCGCGAGCGCGCGGGCGCGGGCCGCCTCGTCGAAGCCGCCGGCGCGCACCGCCGCCGGCATCATCACGTTCTCCACCACGGTCAGCGCGGGCACGAGGTGGTGCGCCTGGAACACGAAGCCGAGCCGCTCGGAGCGCAGCTCGGTGCGCGCCTCTTCGTCGAGCTGCTCCGTGTCGCGGCCGTCGAGGCGCAGCGTGCCAGCGCTCGGCCGATCGAGCAGCCCGAGCAGGTTGAGCAGCGTGCTCTTGCCCGAGCCGCTCGCGCCGACGAGCGCGATCAGCTCCGAGCGCTCGATCCGCAGCGTGACGTCGTGCAGCACGTCGACCCGCGCCTCGCCCTCGCCGAAGCTCTTCGTCAGCCCGACCGCCTCGAGCAGCGGCGCGCTCACGCGTCCCCGCGGATCGCGGCGGCCGGGTCCATGGTGGCGGCGCGCCGCGCGGGCAAGAGCGCCGCGACGAGGCCGGTCGCGAGCGAGACGGACGCCGCGATGGCCAGCCCGCTCGGCTCCGGCTCGATGGGGAAGGGCGTGACCTGCCCCAAGCCGATCGCGAAGGCGACCCCGAGCGCGATCCCGAGGACCGCGCCCACCGCGCCGAGGATGACGCCTTGCCACAGGAACACCGCGAGCACCGTGCGCCGCGACGTGCCGATCGCGCGCAGGATCCCGATCTGTCCGCGGCGCTGCACGACGCTCACCACCAGGACGCTGGCGATGCCCATCGCGACCGCGAGCATCACGAAGAGCTGGATCATGTAGCTCGACTGGTCCTGCGCGCGCAGCGCGATCAGGAGATCGCGGCTGCGCTGCATCCAGCTCGTCGCCTCGAGGCCGGTGCGCGCTGCGAAGCTCCGCGCGATCGACTCGGCCGCGTAGAGGTCCTCGACGCGCGCGTCGAGCTCGGTGACGTCGCCCGCGCGGCCGGTGATCGTCTGCGCGGTGCGCAGCGACGTGACGACCCACGCGTCGTCGAGCGCCGCGGCGCCGGTGTCGAAGATGCCGACCACCCGGAGCGTCACCGCGCCGCGATCCGTGCTCACGCGGAACGGCGCGCCGACGCGGAGCCCGAGCGCCTCCGCGAGGCCGTCGCCGACGAGCGCGCGATCGCCGCCCGCCGCGTAGCGGCCTCCGACGAGCCGCGGCGCGAGGTCGATGATGCGGCGCAAGCGCGCGGGATCCGCGCCGACGACGACGACCGCCTCCTCCGAGGCGCCGCGACCCGCGAGCGCGGGCCCGCTCACGCGCGGGCAGACGGCCGAGACGCCGGGCGTGCGCTCGAGCGCGCGCGCGTAGCGCGGCCAGCCGTCGAAGGAGCGGCGGCGCGGGACCGGAGGCTCGACGCGCCGCGCGACGAGCGCGCCCGGCGCCTCGAGGAGCGCGCGCGAGGACGCCTCGCGCGGTGTCACCGTCACTTGCGCCTGGGCGCCCAACGTCCGCGCGATGAGATCGCGCTGGAGGCTCGAGATGATCGACGCGACGAACACGAAGGCGGCCACCCCGATCGCGACGCCCGCGAGGATCAGGAGCGACTGCGCGCGGCCATCGCGCAGGAAGCGCCACGCGAGGTGCAGCGAGAGCTTCACGGGCTCGTCGCTCCCTCGTCCGCCGCGAGCTCGGCGGCGCTGCGGCGCGCGCCGACCCGCACCGGGTCGCCGGCCTCGACGGAGCCCTCGGGGCCGAGCACGTCGGCGTCCTCGTCGAGGCCCTGCGCGATCTCGACCAGCGTGTCGCCCACGAGGCCGATGGTGACGTCGACGCGCTCGGCGCGGCCCCCGCGCGCCACGAGCGCCCACGGGCGCGGCGTGCCGAGGTCGCGCACGTGGCTCGCGGGCAGGCTCAGCGCGCGCTCGACGCGACCGACCTCGATCTCGACCGCCACGGTCATGTCCGGCCGCAGCTCGAGCTCGGTCGGCTCGAGGGTGAGGAGCAGGTCGACGGTGCCGCGCTGCGGGTCGACGGCGGGGGCGATCCGCGAGAGGCGCGCCGGGATGCGGAGCCCGGCGAACGCCTCGGGCGAGACCACCGCGGGCTGGCCGAGGGCGAGCAGGGCGAGGTTCGACTCGTCCGGGCTCACGCGGACCTCGAGCGGCCCGTCGCCCGCGAGGACGAACAGGACCTGTCCCGGCGCGACGACCTCGCCGGGCTCGACGTCCCGGGAGAGCACGACGCCATCGTACGGCGCCCGCAGGTGCGTGCGCTCGAGGGCGACCTGCGCCTGCCGCAAGCGAGCTTGCGCCCCGGCGAGCGCGGCGGCGGCGGCCGCGGTGTCGGAGCCCGTCGGGGCCGCCTGCGCGAGCTGGAGCGACGCCGTGACGCGCCGGCTCCGGCTCGCGTCGCGGGCCTGGCGCGCCCGCTCGAGCGCGGTCTCGCTGACCGCGCCGCGCTCGAAGAGCCCGCGCTGGCGCGCGTAGTCGGCCTCGGCGAGGTCGGCCTCGGTCCGCGCGGCGTCGAGGGCCTCGGCCGCGAGCCGGCGCCCCGAGGTGCGGACCGCGCGCAGGCGCGCCTCGGCCTCGTCGACCGCCGCCTCGGCTGCGGCGAGAGCGGCGAGCGGCTCCGCGTCCGCGAACCGGGCGAGCAAACCGCCTCGCTCCACGCGCGCGCCGTCCTCGACGAGCACCTCCGCGACCGTCGTCTGGAGCACGGCGCCGAGGCTCGACTGGCGCCGCTGCACGACCCGCCCCGAGGTCACGAGCGTCTGCACGAGCGGCCCTCGCGACGGGCGCACGGCGTCGAGCCGAGGCCCCACCGCGCGGCGGTGCGCCCACGCCCCGACCGCGGCGAGCGCGAGCACCCCGAGCGCGATCCACGCGGCCCTCCGTGCCATCGGTCGCTTCACGGTGTGCAGTCTGCCTCTTCCCGTCACGAGAGCGCGAGGACGACCTGGGCGACCACGATCTTGACCACGCTCGCGACCGGGAACACCGCGGTGTAGCCGAGGCGCGGGAGCTCGCTCTTGGCCTGCTCGTGGGCGAAGGCGAGCACGGCGGGCTGCGTGTGGATGCCGGCGACGGTCCCGGTCAGCACCGCGAACGGGACGCGGAGGAGGAGCCGACCGACGAGCAGGGTGACGAGCGCGCTCGCGAGGGTCACGGCGGCGCCCGCGCCGAGCAGCGCGAGGCCCTCCGCGCTGGCGACCGTCTGGACGAACTGCGCGCCGGAGCGCAGGCCGACGCCGCCCAGGAACAGCAAGAGCCCGAACTGCCGCAGCGTCACGTTCGCAGAGTAGGGCTGCGCCCAGACGAGCGGGCCCGTGCGGCCGATCCGCCCGAGCACGAGCCCCGCGATCAGCGGCCCGCCGGCCACGCCGAGCTCGAAGCTGCCGCCGGACGGGAGCGGGATCGGCACGCTGCCGAGCAGCAGCCCGAGCGCTACGCCGAGCCCGAAGGTGAGCGCGTCGATCTCCGCGAGCGCGTGGTACGAGTCGCCGAGGAACTTCCCGAGCGCGGCCATGCGATCGCGCGGCGCCACCACGCGGACGCGGTCGCCGGGCTCGAGCTCCGCGTCGTCGTCCGCGAGGAGCTCCACCTCGCCGCGCCGGATGCGCGTGATCGCGGCGCCGAAGCGCTCGTGCAAGTGCAGCTCGCGGATCGGGCGCTCGACGACGTCCGGGTTGCTCACGAAGACGCGCCGCATGTCGAGCACGCTGCGGTCGAGCTCGGGGTGCTCGTCACAGCGCTCGCCGAGCAGGGCGCAGGCGCGCTCGAGCCCCTCCGGGCTCCCGACCGCGGTGAGGAGGTCGCCGTCCGCGAGCACGGTGTACTCGTCCGCGACGGTGAGCGTGTCGCCGCGCCGGTGCCGGACGAAGCGCACGTGCAGGGGGTGGTCGCGCTCGAGCGCGCCGAGGGCGGCCCCGATCGCGCGCGGGTCGCGCACGCGGAAGGTCGCGGTCGAGAGCGTCTCGCCGACCACCATCGGGTCGACCACGCTCGGCCGCTCGCTCGCGTAGTCCAGGCGCAAGACGCGTTGCACGAGCACGATCGCGGCGAGCACACCGAGCACGCCGAAGGGGTAGGCGACCGAGTACGCGACGACGGGCAGGGCGGCCGTGTCGGCCGGGAGGCGCTCGACGACCGCGGCGAGCGCGGGCGTGTTCGTCAGGCCGCCGCAGAAGAGCCCGGCCGCGGTCTGGGCCGAGAGACCGAGCGCGCGCGAGAGCAGGACGGTGACGGCGGCCGAGACGAGGACCGCCGCGAGCGCGAGGCCGCCGTCGCGCAGGCCGCGCGCGCGGAAGAGCTTGAAGAAGCCCGGCCCGGCCGACAGGCCGATGGCGTAGATGAAGAGCGCGAGCCCGAGGTGCGGGACGATCGGCGGGACCTCGAGCTCGGGCGAGAGCGCGGACACGACGAGCCCGGCGAAGAGCACCGCCGCGACGCCCAGGCTCATCCGGCCGACGCGCACCTTGCCGGCGAGGTAGCCGATCGCCGCGACCACGAAGAGCGCGAGGAGCGGGTCGGCGAGCATCGCGGGCCTCATCTAGGCACGGCGCCGGCCTCGCGCCACGCCCGCGGATTACTCCTTCTGGTAGCGCGCCTTCCACTCGTCGTAGGGCATGCCGTAGACGAGCTCGCGCGCGGCCATCTTGTCGAGCTCGACGCCCTCCGCCTGCGCCGCCGCCGCGTACCACTTGGCGAGGCAGTTGCGGCAGAAGCCGGCGAGCTCCATCAGCTCGATGTTCTGTACGTCGGTGCGCGCGCGCAGGTGCTCGACCAGCGCGCGGAACGCGGCCGCCTCGACGCGGGTGCGGGTGGCGTCGTCGAGCTCGTCCATCGGCTCACTCCGGGTCGCAGGGACCGTCGCAGGTGTGGATGATCTCGCCGGTCCGGAAGAAGTGGAGCGTCTGCTCGAGCGCGCGCGGGTTCGAGCGTACGCGCCCGTGCGGGTCGGAGCCGGCGCGCTGCGGGATGTTGTAGATCGGGTCGGGCGGCAGCCCGTAGTCGAACTCCACGATCGCGCTGCCGGTGTGCGGGCCGTCCACCTCTTCGATCCCGAAGATCGGCTGCGTCCACGGGCGGATCGCGACGGCGCCGATCGCGCGCGCCATGATGTGCGCGCCGAGCGTCGTCACCTGATGATCGCCGAGGGCCGGCTGGAGGATCACCTGGTGCGTCGGCGTGCCGGGCAGCGGGTCGTTCATGATGTGGCGCGTGAACGAGCCGGGCTCCGCGCGATCCCAGAGGTGCTGGATCGCGACGAGCGCGATCTGGATGTTCGGCCCCTCGTCGAACGACTGGCGCAGCAGCGCGAGGTATGGGTCGAAGTCGACGCTGCGGTTCAGGAGCAGGTTGTACGGCTGCCCCGGCACGCCGAGGATCCCGCGCCGCACGTCGGTCGTCAGCGCCATGTACGTGCCGCCGAAGATCCCGCCCTGCGAGTCGCCCGTGTAGAACCCCTCGCTCGTGTCGATGACGCTGCGGCCGTCGATCTGGAAGGCCTCGTGCGTGCCCATGCCCGTGAGCATCAGGCGCATCGCGAGCAGGGCGTTGGTGATGCCCTGCACGAGCCGCTCCGGCACGGTGCGGAAGTCCTCGAGCGTGCCGCGCGCGAGCGCGATCGTGATCGGCGCGACGTCGTCGCCCGCCATGCCCTTCCAGTCGACGCCGAAGGGGATGAAGCCGTTCTCGTTACCGAAGCGCGCGAGCCAGCCCGCGTTCGCTTGGTAGCGGTCGCCGAGCAGGCCGTGGCCGTACTGGATCGGCTGCGCCGGCGTGTCGGGCGTGGCGCTGCGCGGGATGTTGACGACGACGTAGTACTCGGCCGTGCCCTCGATGCGCGGCAGCCCGTTCGCGTCGAGGTTCAGCCGCGAGCCGGCGTCGGGGCTGTCGTTGAAGAGCGGCACCGTCATCGCGACGTTGACGCGGCGGCGGATGTGCTCGTTCTCCTCCATCGTGAAGTCGCGGATCGGCGGCTCGCCGGGGATCTCGCCCTCGCGCACGAGCCGGAACTCGGGCCCGTCCTCGCCGACGGCGGCGAGCGCTTGATCGCGCGCGGACACGAGCCACGCGGTGTCCGTCTCGAGGCTGCCCGTCGTGAAGTCCCACGCGAGCTGGAGGTCCTCGCGCCCGACGCCCGCGCCCGCGAGCGTCGTGAAGAGCTCCTCGAAGCGCGCGCGGCGCGCCTCGAGGGTGGCCACGTCGCTGCTCGCGCCGTCGCGCAGCGCGCGGAACGTCGCGGGCGGCTCGACGAGCGCGCCGTCGCGATCGACGACGCCGCGGATCGCGACGAGGTAGCGCGTGCCGTGCTCGAGCGGGACGACGGGGCGGATGATGAAGGTGCGCTGCGGCTCGGGCGGCGCGCACGGGACGCGGTCGTCGCAGAACGCGCGGCGGCTGTCGTCCATGCAGGCGCGGCCCGTCGGGCTCTGGCCGGCGACGCACTCCTCGCGGCAGAGGTTCGAGGAGCAGAGCAGCTCGCCCGTGCAGACGTTGCCGCAGCGGCCGCAGTTGGTCGGGTCGTTCAGGTCGACCTCGCAGCCGTTGAGGACGTCGCCGTCGCAGTCCTCGAAGCCCTGCGGGCACGCCATCGAGAAGTCGAGCTCCGCGAAGTGCGGCACGCGCTCGCCGGTCGCGGCGTTCAACAGGACCGTCGGCGACGTCGGCGAGAGCGAGTCGGCGATGTGGTCCGGGTCCGGCAGTCCGGTCGGCGCGGCGCGCGGGAAGTAGGCGAGGATCGAGCCGTTCACCGACCAACCATCGCGCGTGTTGATCGGCGCCGGATCGATCGGCCGCCGGGGAGGCGTGCGCCCGCGCGGGAGCGTGGTCGGGCCGAGCGCGACGCGGTGGCCGGTCGGCGTGCTCGGGTCGTCGGCGAGCCAGTAGTCGGACGGGAAGGGGAGCGCGCAGAACTCCGGCACGAGCGCCTCGCAGTCCGCGCGCAGCAGATCCTCGCCGGGGCCCGCGTCTTCCATCGGGGGCGGGCCGGCGTCGTTGCCACCCATGGTGTTGCCGTCGCAGCCGACGGCGCCTAGCGATGCGAGCGAGACGAGCAGGGAGATCCAGGTCCGGGTACGGCTCATGGACGAGACAGTGCCGAGGCGGCCGCCGGGCGTCCAGCCCGGAGCGTGAGCGGACCGGCCGGGTAAGGCGTCTGTTACCTTCCCCGGCGCATGCCCGGACAGCTCGACGAGCGCGATCGCGAGTTCTTCCGGCTCGTCTCGCGAGCCGCCTACGTCAACCCGTTCAGCCCGGAGCGCGACGCGCTCGACCTCGCCATCGCGGACGCCGAGGGCGCCGCGCCGGACCTCGTCGATCGGCTCGTCGCGCGCGTGGAGGAGCGCCTGCTCGCGCTCGACGCGCGCGGCGAGCTCGACGCGGACGCGTTCGCGCACCGCGACTGGGTGCTGGTGGAGCACGCCGTCCTGTTCGAGAGCTTCCACCGCTTCGCGCATCGGCTCGACGCGCTCATCGAGGCGCAGCTCGCAGCGGGCGACGCGCCGGTCCCCGTGCCGTTCGCGGCCGAGCTGCTCGCGCGCCTGCGCGCCCGCGGGATCGCGCGCGACCGCGCGCTGCGGATGCTCGCGCTCTTCTGGCAGATGCGCCGCGCCTACTACTTCATCGTCACCGGGCTCACCGGCGTCAGTCCGTCGATGCGGCGGCTCCGCGCGGCGCTGTGGAACGACGTCTTCACGCACGACGGCGCGCGCTACGAGGCGCTGCTCTGGGATCGGCTCGAGGACTTCTCGCTCATCATCCGTGGCGAGACGGGCAGCGGGAAGGGGCAGGCCGCGCGGGCGATCGGGCGCTCGGGCTACATCCCGTTCGACGAGGGCAAGGGGACGTTCGCCGCGTCGTTCACCGAGCTGTTCGTGCCGATCAACCTCTCGCAGTTCCCCGAGTCGCTGATCGAGTCGGAGCTCTTCGGCCACAAGAAGGGCGCGTTCACCGGCGCCGTCGACTCGCACGCGGGCGTGTTCTCGCGCTGCCGTACCCACGGCGCGATCTTCCTCGACGAGATCGGCGAGGTGTCGATCCCGGTGCAGATCAAGCTCCTGCGCGTCCTGCAGGACCGCGTGTTCAGCCCGGTCGGCGGCCACGAGGAGCGGCGCTTCGAAGGGCGCGTGATCGCGGCGACGCACCGCGACCTCGACGAGGCGCGGCGCGAGCGGCGCTTCCGCGACGACTTCTACTACCGGCTGTGCACCGACGTGCTCGAGATGCCGTCGCTCCGCGTGCGGTTCGCGGAGGATCCGGCGGAGCTCGTCGTGCTCGTCGAGCACCTCGTCGAGCGCATCGTGGGTCAGCGCGACGGGCCCGTCGTCGAGCGCGTGGTCGAGGTCGTGACGCGCACGCTGCCGAAGGACTACGCGTGGCCAGGCAACGTGCGCGAGCTCGAGCAGTGCGTGCGCCGGGTGCTCCTGACGGGGACGTTCGCGCCCGACCCGGCCAGCCTGCGAACGACGGACGCGGCCACGCAGCTCGCCGAGCTCCTCGAGGGAGGCGCGCTCGAGGCGCGCGAGCTCGTCGCGCGATACTGCGCGCTCCTGCACGCGCGGGTGGGCACCTACGAGGAGGTCGCGCGGATCACCGGCCTCGACCGCCGGACCGTCAAGAAGTACGTCCAGCAGGGCGACGCGCCCGACTGATCACCCGCGGGCGAGGCGGACGCCCGCGAAGATCGCGCGCGTCTCGGGCAGGTAGAAGTTGCGGAACGTGCGGCGCGCGACCGACGGATCGGTCGCGCTCGAGCCGCCCTTGAGCACGCGGTGCCGGCCGTCGAAGTAGGGCTCGGAGTAGCCGCGGTACGGGAAGGGCGCGAAGCCGTCGTAGGGCCCGAACGTCGTGGACGTCCACACCCACGCCGGCTCGCGCGGCTCGCCGTGCGCTGCCGCGCGCTCCCACTCGGCCTCGGTCGGCAGGCGCGCGTCGAAGAAGCGCGCGAGCGCCTCGGCCTCGTGGCACGAGACGCCGGCGACCGGATCGCTCGGCGCCACGTGCCGCAGCCGGCCGTCGAGCGTGACGCGCGCGAGCGCGCCGTCGGTGTCGCGCGTCCAGCCGCGCGGGTGCGTTACGCCGAGCGCCTCGCGCCACGCCCAGCCCTCGTCGGTCCAGAGCGCGCGCGTCTCGTAGCCGCCGGCGGCGCGGAAGGTGTCCCACGCGCCCGCCGTGATCGGCTCCGAGAGCGCGAACGGCGCGACGCGGACCTCGTGCGCCGGCCGCTCGTTGTCGTACGCGAGCGGCGCGTCGGTGCCCATCGTCAGCGTCCCGCCGGCGACCGCCGCGAAGACCGGGGCGCCGCGCAGCGACGGCGGCGGCGGTGGCGGGCGCTGCGCCTCGAGCGCGAGCTGCCGCACGATCGCCATCGTCTCGCGGTGCTGGTGCTCGTGCGCCTCGACGAACCAGCCGACGAAGCCGCCGCGGACGAGCGGGTCGTCCCCGTCGAGCGCGAGGGTCGGCAGCACCTCGAGCACCGCGTCGCGCACGCGCGCGAGGTAGGCGAGGAGCTCGGCCTTCGGCGGCTGCTGCGTGCGCTCGCGCTTGGGGCAGCCGCCCTGCGCCCAGGCGCGCGAGAAGGGCGCCGACAGCTCGCCGCGCCCCGCGCAGCGCTCGAGGATCCAGTGCGCCTCGGTGAAGCCGACGTGGCCGAGGTGCCAGCCCAGGGGCGAGAAGTCCTCCGACGGCCAGGCGCACAGCGCCGCGTCGTCGAGGTCGGCGACGAACGCGAGGGTCTTCGCGCGGCCGCGCGCGAGCCGGTCCGCGATCGCCCGGTGGCTCAGAACGTCCGACACGAGAGCTGTCGGTGCGGGCTCACCGTCACGATCGCGCCCTTGGCGACGGCCTCCCAGCCGTCGTCGTCGAGCGGCTCCGAGGCCAGCTCGACCGCGCCCGCGCGCTCGCGGCGGTAGAGCGTCGGCGCCTCCCCGTTGACCGCGTGGCGCATCGCGACGATCCACGCGCCGTCGGTGACGACCACGTTGAGGAGCGCGAGCTGCGCGCCGGCCATCGACGAGAGCGCCTCGAGCGCGCCGCCGACCGCGTCGGTCGGATCGCTCCCCGGCGTGAGCGCGGCGAGCCGCGTCATCACGAACGCGCCGATCAGCTCCGAGTCGGTGTTGCCCTCGATCGCCGCGTAGCGCGCGTCGTCGAGCGACTCGCGCACGCGCCGCGCGAGCGTCGCGGAGAAGTCGCGCACGAACCCGTTGTGGGTGAAGGCCCAGCGCCCGTCGACGAACGGCGAGACGTTGGAGAGCTGGACGGGCATCCCCACCGTCGCCGAGCGGACGTTCGCGAGCGCGCAGCCGGTCACGAGGTGCCGCGCCATCGCGCGCACGTTCTCGTCGGCCCACAGCGGGAGCACGGTGCGGTAGCGCGCGGGCGCCGGCTCGGCGTCCGTGTACCAGACCATCCCGAAGCCGTCGGCGTTGAGGCGCGCCGTCGTCATCTCGCGCGGCGCGTAGCTCTGCACCTCGAGCGAGTGCGGCGGCGCGAGCCAGAGCGAGTGGAGGGACCGGGGCGGCCCCGAGTACGCGGCGAGGCGACACATGATGAGGGCCCGGAGCATACGACGGGTGCGCGCGGCGCGAGCGAAGGATCAGCCGGCCCGCAACGTCTCGTGCACGATCGCGACGAGCCCGATCACCGCGACGTCGCTGCGCAGCGTGCGCTCGCCGAGGCCGATCCCCGCGAAGCCGTGCCGCTCGAGCAGGTCGCGCTCGAACGGGTCCCAGCCGCCCTCGGGCCCGATCGCGAGGACGACGCGCCGCTCGGGCGCGAGCGCGGCGAGCGCGCCGATCGCGGAGCGCGGGTAGATCGGATCGGCGAGCAGGCGCTTCTCGCCGTCCCCCTCTCCGAGCTCGTCCTCGACGAGCTTGCGGAAGAAGCGGTGCACGCGGACCTCGGGGAGCCAGGTGTCGCGCGCCTGCGCGAGCCCCTCGAGCAGGAGCGGCCGGCAGATCTCGGGGCGGATGGCGTGCGAGTCGAAGTAGCAGCGCTCGACGCGGCGCGCGTTGACGAGGTCGACGCGGCGCACGCCGAGCGCGGCGAGCGGCGCCCAGAGGCGCTTGAGGACCTTCGGGCGCGGCAGCGCCAGGACGAGATCGAGCCGCGGTCGCGGCGGCGGCGCGGGGTCGAACGCGCACCGCAGGCGCACGGTGTCCTCGTCGGCGTGCAGGACCTCGGCCTGGCCTCGGGGCCCGTCGAGCAGCCCGACGCGGACGAGCTGCCCGGGCACCACGCCGAGCACGTCGAGGAGGTGGCGCGCCCGCGCGTCGTCGAGGAGCGCCTCTCCCGAGGGGGAGAGCTCGCTCCGCTCGAGGAGCAGGAGGTTCACCCGCCGGGCGTGCTCCCGGGCGCCGCGCGCACCGCGAGGCGCACCTCGCCGCAGCCGAAGCTCACGCCGCTGCGCGAGTAGCGGAAGCCGTCGACGACCACGTAGTAGGTGCCCGCGCGCAGCGTCGCGACGAGCCGCGACTGCCGCACGTCCACGCCATCGACGCAGTAGGGTGGCTGCGCGGTCGACGCCATGCAGGGCACGTCATCGGCGCAGCCGATCTGCGTCGTCGGGTCGTCGCAGACGGTGCGCAGGTACACGATCGTGTCGATGGCCGCGTCCTCGTCCACGTCGGTGAGCTCGATGACGACGCGCGTGTCCATCGCGAGGCGCAGGACGAACACGCGATCGCCGACGGACGCGCGCGTCGTGGCGCGGCACTGCGCGGAGTCGCGCTCGTAGGTGTCGTCGTCGCTCTCGTCGCAGAGGTCGAGCGTCTCGGTCGAGCCGACGCGGATCTCGTCGAGGCCCCGGCACGCCCCCTCGACGCACGCGAGCGTCGACGGGTCGCAGCGACCGTCGCCGCAGTCGATCACCGACAGCTCGCCGCCGTCGGCGCTGCAGGCGAGGACGGAGCCGCCGTCGTCCGCGCACGTCCGCGTGCCCGGCGTGCACGCGCGCGGCCGGCACCCGCCCTCACGGCAGATCCCGCCGGTGGCGGCGCAGTCCTCGCGGCGCTCCGCGCCGCCCGCGCACACGACGAGCACGTCGCCCGCGCAGGTGCGCGTGCCCTCCACGCAGGCCGCGCCGCCGCCGTCGCGTGGCGGGCCCGCGTCGGGGCGCGGCGTGGCGCCGTCCATCAACGTCACCCCCGAGTCGGCGCCGGGGTCGCCGCCGAGCCGGTCGACGTCGGGGTTGACGAGCGCGCTGCAGCCCAAGCAGAGCCCGAAGGCGAGGGCCGCGCTCCACCGGGACGACAGGACGGGACGCATGTACTCCCAAGGTAGCGGCGCCCGGCCGACCCGGTCAACGCGCCCACATCACTGCTCCCAAGGGTTCATGAAGCCGGGGCGGTGCCCCGCCGGGCGCGGCTCGCGGGGCGCGGGCGGTTGGGCGCCGGGCTCGGGCGCCGGCGCTCCCGGATCGGCGCTCGGGCTCGCGCGGCCGGCGCGGCGCGGCGCGAGCGTGACGGTGAGATGCTCCGCGCTGAGCTCGCCGATCGCGATCTCCTGGTCTTGATGGCCGCGCAGCGAGAGCGTCATCACGACGCGCTCGCCGTGGGCCGGGCGCTGCAGCGCGAGGGGCGTCTCGCCGATCAGCGCGCCGTCCTGGAACGCGCGCGCGCCGGACGGGTGGCTGTCGAGCGTGATCTGCGCCGAGCGCGCCGGCGCGCGCGGCGCGTCGGCGGGGGCTCCCGCGGGCGAGCGCGGCGGCTCGGGCGCCGGCGTCGCGGGCACCGGAGGCGTCTGCGCCTCGCTCGTCACGCCGGGGTGCGCCGGCGGCGACGGCGCGCTCGCGGGGGCGCGCGCCACGACGTACGCGCCGGCCGCCCCGGCGGTGAGCACCAACGCCGCGATGACCACGACGCCGCGCGCACCCGGCGCCACCCGCGCCGGCGTCGCGGTCGCGCGCGCGGGCACCGCCTCGAGCGCGAGCGCGGTGGGCTGCTCGCCGATGCCGCGGAAGGGATCGGGCTCGCTCGCGTCGGGCGCGGGGGCGGGGGCCGCGCGCAGCGTGCGCAGCGCCTCGCCGAGGTCGGCCATCGACTGGAACCGCTGGCTCGGTCGCTTCGCGAGGCAGCGCAGCACGATCGCCTCGAGCTCGAGCGGGATGTCCGCCTCCGGCGCGACCTTCGAGGGCGGCACCGGCGGCTCCTTGATCTGCATGCGCAGGAGCGAGACCAGCTCGGCGTCGTGGAACGGGAGCTTCCCGGTGAGCATCTCGTAGAGCACGATCCCGAGCGCGTAGACGTCCGCGCGGTGATCCACGTCGATCCCCGCGCACTGCTCGGGCGCCATGTACTCGGGCGTGCCCACGACGCGGCCCGCGGCGGTGAGCTTGGTGGCGCCCTGCACCCGCGCGATCCCGAAGTCGACGAGCTTCACGTAGTCCGGCGCGCCGTCGCGCGTCGTGAGCAAGACGTTCTCGGGCTTGAGGTCGCGGTGCACGATCCCGCGCTCGTGCGCGGCGCCGAGGGCCTCGGTGATCTGTAGGGCGATGTCGCGGGCGCGCTCCCACCGGAGCGGCTCCCGGCGCAGCTCGGTCAACAGGCCGATGCCCTCGACGAGCTCCATGACGACGTAGGTCGACCCGTCGGCCAGCTCGCCGAAGTCGCGGACGTCGACGATGTGCGGGTCGCCGATCGCAGAGGCCGCCTGCGCCTCCCGCTTGAGCCGCTCGATCGACTCGCGATCCGCGGCGTCGGGCCGCAGGACCTTGATCGCGACGCGGGTCTTCAAGAAGACGTGGGTGGCCTCGTAGACCAGGCCCATCCCGCCCTCGCCGAGGCGCGCGACGATGCGATAGCGCCCGTCGAGGACGCTGCCGATGCGCGGGTCCGGGGAGGGCGTCGCGATCTCGTCGAGGGCTCGCGCCATCGGGTCCGAGAGGAGTGTCAGGCTTGTGGAGGATCTGGACAAGCGGTCGGGGTGGGTATGCTCGGGCGGAGACTTCGATACGCATGAAGACGAAGAACGGATCGACGGCGGCCCCGGCCCGGGACCTCGAAGAGGCGCTGGTGCCGCTCCTCGCCCGCCTCGTGGAGGCGCCGAGCGGGAGCCACGAGCGCGACGACGTCGAGGCGGCCGCGGCGATCCTCGACGAGGCGGCGGGCGCGATCGGGCTGTCCATCGAGCGCGTGCCCGATCCCGAGGGCCGCTTCGCCGACCACCGGGTGTACGCGAGCGAGGCCGCGCGGGGCGACGCGCCGGCGCTCGCGCTCGTCGGCCACGTCGACACGGTGTACCCGCGCTCGCTCGGCTTCTTCGGCTTCCGGCGGGAGGGCGGCGACGCGTTCGGCCCGGGCGTGCTCGACATGAAGTCGGGGCTCGCCATGATCTTCACCGCGCTCGCGCGCCTGCACGACGCCGGTGATCTCGGCGCGCTCGCGGTGCGCGCCGTCGTGGTCTCCGACGAGGAGGTCGGCTCGCCGAGCAGCGCGCCGCTCTACGCGCGGCTCGCGCCGCACACGAGCGCGGCGCTCGTGTTCGAGCACGGCCGCGCGGGCGACGCGGTGGTGACCGCGCGAAAGGGCACGGCGTCGTTCACGATCGAGGCGCGCGGCCGCGCGAGCCACGCGGGGCTCGCTCACGCCGACGGTGTCAACGCGATCGCGGCGCTCGCGGAGGTGATCGGGCGCGTCGAGGCCGCGACGGACTACGCGCGCGGGATCACGTTCAACGTCGGCCTCGTCGAGGGGGGGACCTCGACGAACACGGTGCCGGAGCGCGCGCGCTGTCGCGTCGACGCGCGCTTCGCCGCGCCCGAGGACGGCGCGCAGCTCGAGGCGAGCCTGCGCGCCGCCATCGCGGCGCCGCGGACCGGCCGGCTCGCGCAGGCGCACCTCACGCTCGAGGGCGGCGTGAACCGGCCCGCGATGGCGCCCACCGCGGCGAGCCGCGCGCTCGCGGCGCGCTACGCGCTGCACGCGGCGGCGTCGGGGCTCGGCACGGGCGAGGCTCCGCTCCAGGGAGGCGGGAGCGACGCGAACCTCCTCGCGGCGCACGGCGTCCCCGTGATCGACGGGCTCGGGCCGGCGGGGGCGGGCGCGCACCAGCGCGCCGAGCGCTGCTCGCTCCCGAGCCTCGCGAGGAAGACCGACGCCCTCGCGCGGTTTCTCGCCGATTGGGCCCGCTCCCCGCTACTCTGAGCGCGCGGGCGATGACGGGGGACCTCAAGGTCGGCGCGACGCTGGATCGCCGGTGGGTGCTGCGCCGGGTGGTGGCGCGGGCCGACCACGCCACCGTGTTCGAGGCGACGCACGCGTTCCTCGATCGGCTCGCCTCCGTGGTCGTCGCGCGGCCCGAGGATCGCGAGCGCCTGCTCGCGGAGGCCGCCGCGCGCGATCGCACCTACCACCGCGGCGTGCTCGGCGTGCTCGACGTCGCGGACACCCGCGAGGGCGTCCCCTATCTCGTGGGCGCGCCGCTCGTCGGGCGCTCTCTCGACGGGCTGCTGATGGCGCGCGGGGCGCTGCCGCCGGTCGAGGCGGTCGACATCGCGCTGAGCCTCGGCGACGCGTTGATGCACGTGCACTCGCTCGGGATGGCGCACGCCGCGTTGTCACCCGCGAGCATCCTCGTCGACGACGCGCGCGTGGTCCTGCTCGACCTCGGTCTGTTCCCGACGCCGCTCGGCTCGCTCACCGGCCCGCTCGCGTCGATGCCCTACACCGCGCCCGAGCGGCTCACCTCGGGCGCCGCGGCGAGCGGACGGACGGACGTGTACGCGCTCGCCGCGATCCTCGCGGAGATGCTCTCGGGCGAGCCGCCCGAGGAGTGGCCGCCGAGCGAGGGCGCGTTGCCCGCCGCGCTCGCCGCGGTCGTCGAGACTGGCCTCGACGAGGCCGACCGGCGGCCCGCGACGATGGAGGCGTTCATCGCGGCGATCCGCCACGCGGTCCGCGAGCCGCTGCCGCCGTCGATCCCGCCGGCGACGATGCGCCGCCGCGGCCCACGCGCGGCGTACGTCTCGGCGATCCGCGTGCGGCTCGAGGGCGACGCGATCCTCGACGGCCGCACCGAGAACGTCGGCGAGCACGGGCTGCTGATCGTCGGCGCGGGCCCGGTCGAGGAGGGGCACTCGGTGCTCGTGCGCCTCGCGCTGCCGACGAGCGGCCGGATCGTGAGCGAGCCATCGACCGTGCGTTGGGTGCGCGGGCAGGGCCAGGTGAAGGCGTTCGGCGTCGAGTTCGACGATCCGGCGCCGCGCACGCTCGAGGACATCCGGCGCTACCTCGAGCTCTCGGGCGGCGGCGAGGAGTGAAGGTCCGTCGATGAATCTCCCGTCGCCCCGCGGCCGAGGCCGGTGCGCGGTCCGATTCATCCTCGAGCCGCTCGACCGTCACCCCGCGGATTGTGGACCCGCCGCCTCCTCGCTCCGTACGATCGCGAGCGTGATGGACTCGCACCGCGGCCACCGCCGCTACCTCGTCAACACCGATTGCGTCGTTCGATCCAGCGCCGACGACCGCCTCCTCGCGGACGAGACGCTCGACCTCTCGTGGTCGGGCCTGCGCGCGCGAGCGCTGGGCGGCGCCCGGGTCGGTGAGCGCGTGCGCGTCTCGGTGCGCGTGCCGGGCTCGCGCACGTGGCTCGACGCGGACGGCGTCGTCGCGCGCACGGCCCCGGGCCGGCGGGCCGGCGAGCGCGGCGAGACGCTCGCGGTCGCGCTGCGCCGCATGGACGGCATGCATCGCCTGCTGCTCGCGACGGTGGTGCGCCGCTTCCCCGAGGTGCCGCCGGAGCGCGGGGGCACGCGCGACTACGCGCGCGCGATCCAGCGGATCGGCGAGGAGCCGGGCTGAGCGGCGCCTGGGAGGCGACGCGGGGCGCGAGCGGCGGGTGAGGCCGCGCGTGGTTGGGGTATCCTCTGTGGCGGGGAAGCTTGAGCGGCCGACGATCCAGCGCGGACGATCTCGAGCCGGCGTCGCCGGCGTCGGCCGCGCGCACGACGGACGACCTCGAGATGCCGGCCGCGCTCCGCGACGCGCTCGCGCGGGAGGCCGTCCCGTTCGGCGACCTCGACTTCGAGGACGTTGGCCCGACGGAGATCGTCGCCTCCGACGTGACCGCCGCCGACCTCGACGGGTACGAGCCGTTGGGCCCGGGCGCCCTCGTCGGCCGCTACCGCATCGAGCGCGTCCTGGGCCGCGGCGGGACCGGGGTCGTCTACGAGGCGGTGCACGAGGAGCTCGGACGGCGCGTCGCGCTCAAGTGCCTGTTCCCGCACGTCGCGGTGCAGCCGATTCAGGTCCAGCGCCTCTTCCGCGAGGCGCAGATCGCCGCGCGGGTCGAGCACCCGAACGTCGTCACCGTCCTCGACGGGGGCCGGCACGGCGACACGTTCTACCTCGCGATGGAGCGGCTCGAGGGCCGCACCCTCGCGGACTGGCTCACGGCCGAGCGCCGCACCGTCGCCGAGATCGTCGCCCTCCTCGCGCAGGTCATGGACGGAGTCGCGGCGGTGCACGCGGTGGGCGTGGTGCACCGCGACCTCAAGCCGGAGAACGTGTTCCTCTGCGCGCCCCCGGACGACCCGCTCCACGCGGGGATCCCGAAGGTCCTCGACTTCGGTGTCTCCAAGCTCAAGGAGCCGGGACCGAACGCCGGCAAGCTCACCGCGGTCGGGACGGTGATGGGGACGCCCTACTACATGGCGCCCGAGCAGGTCCTGGACACGAGCGCGGTCGACCAGCGCGCGGACGTGTACTCGCTCGGCGTGATGCTCTACGAGGCGCTCGCCGGGCAGCTCCCGTACCCCGGCAACGGCATGATCGAGATCTTCACGCAGGCACAGGAGGGCGCGGCGCCGCCGCTCCGCGCGCTGCGGCCCGCCGTGCCGCCCGGGCTCGCCGCGCTCGTGGCGCGCGCGATGAGCCCCGAGGCGGGGCAGCGCTTCGCGAGCGTCGCGGAGATGAGGGCGGCGCTCGCGGCGCTCGCGCTCGACGACGCCCTCGACGCGGGGCCGGACGCGATGCTCGGCGCGCCGTGGGGAGGGGACCTCGCCGACCTCGCGGTGGAGCCGACGCTCGCGCTCGGCGCGGTGCGCGCAGGGTCGGCGGCGCCCCTCGCGGTGGAGCCGACGCAGGCGCTCGCCGAGCCCGCGGTCGGCGCGCGGCCGATCGCGGGCCCGACGCCGCTCACCAGCCCGCGCCTCCCGCCCGCGGCGCGCGCCACCGGCGGGGCGCCCGTCTGGGTGTGGCTCCTCGTCGCCGCCGCCTGCGGCGGCCTCGCGGCGGCGCTCGGCGCGGTGATCTTCTACTACGCGCTCGCCTGACCGAGCGCGGTGCGTACGTCCGGTGCGATGAACATCGACGCCGAAGAGCTCATGACCGCCGAGGTGGTGACCGTGTCCGAGGACACGCCGCTCTCTGCCGCCCTGGAGATCATGCAAGAGCACGACATCCGACACCTGCCGGTGGTGCGCGGCAAGCGCCTCGTCGGCATGCTCAGCGACCGGGACCTCCAGGGGCTCGGGCTGCGCCTCGCGGTGGACATGGAGACGCTCGACCGCCTCGAGTCGAAGCTGCGCGCCAAGGTCAAGACCGCGATGTCGAGCCACCTCGTCACGGTCCATCCCTCGAGCGACGTCGCCGAGATCATCGACCGACTCGTGGAAGAGCGGATCGGCGCCGTGCCCGTCGTCGAGGAGGACGAGCTCGTCGGGATCGTGAGCTACGTGGACGTGCTGCGCGCCGTGCGTGACGGCCTGTGATGTGGGTGAGCGGTCACGGCGCGAGCCGCGCGCGGCGGATCGTCACGCCGCTCGCGCTCGCGCGCATCCCGTACGCCTCGCTCGGCGCGATGGGGCCGTGCGAGCGGGCCTCGGGCGGGTCGGTGCCCCAGGCGCCTTCGGTGACGTCGCGCTCGAAGAGGCGTCCGTCGTCGCGGTAGACCGCGACGACGCGCCGATCGCGCACGACGAGCCGCGCCTCGTCGATCATCCCGGGGCGCGACGACCAGAACGGGTGCTCCACGTTGCGGAGCTGCGCGGGATCCACGTGGACGCCGCAGAGCCGCGTGCCGCGCGGGTCGCCGCCGCCGTAGTAGAGCAAGAAGAAGAACTGGCCGCGATCGGGCTGCCACGCGACCGCGGCGAGCGGCCACTGGGCGTGGACCCTCACCGGCGCGCCCGCGGGCGCGCCGAGGCGATCGAACGCGGCGAGGTACGTCTCGTAGAGCGCGGTGGGGCTCGTCGTCGACGCCTCCTGCCAGAAGACCGAGAAGCCCTGTGGCGTCAGCGCGACCGCCGCCCCGACGGGCGCGCGATCCGGCCCCGCGGGGCGCGCGATCGGCGCGCGACGCGGCGCGCCCAGGCGCCCGGCCTCCACCGGCACGAACACCGCCTCGAGCGGGACGCCGAGCAGCACCACGAGCACGCCGGCGTCTCCGCCCGCAGCCCACGCGTGCCGAGGCGCGCCCTCGTGGACGGCGACGCGCTGCTCGCCGAGCCGCACCTCGACGGCGCCTCTCGCGGGGCGGAAGCGCGTCACCACCTCGAGCGCGGCGTCGCCGACGAAGTGCGCCTCTCCGAAGATCTGCTCTTGCGCCGCCGCGGGCGCCGCGACGAGGCAGAGGCACACGATGGCGGCGCTCCGCATGCCTCGTACGTGGCGGCGAGGCGGCGCTTCGTGACCGCGCTTCTCGTTTGGCGCCGGCGCCTCGCTCCGATAGCCTGGTCCGCGTCATGTTCCGCGCGACCTTGCGGCAGCACTACGCCCTCTCGGGCGTGGACCTCCTCGTCCTCGACGCGTACGACGGCGACGTGGGCCCGGGTGACGCGCTGACCGTCGCGCTCCCCGACGGCGGGGAAGCGTCGTGTACGGTGCGCGACCTCGCGTGGGGCAGCGCGATGAACGCGACCCAGCCCCCGCTCACCCTGATCGTCGAGGGCCTCGGCGCCCAGCCCGCGGTGGGCGCCGAGATCCGCTCCGCGACGTGAGCGCGCCCGCTACTCCGCGCCGACGCCGTAGCGGCGCGCGTCGGTGCGGCTGACCGTGCCCTCGGCGGCGATGGCGGCGTTGCGGTAGCTGAAGATGAGCTGGGTCGGATCGTTCGTCTGGCGCAGCGAGACCTGCGCGCCGTTCGGGCAGCGCTCGTGGCCGAAGCGCACGTGCTCCTGCAGCTCCATCGACGGCGAGTCGAACGCGGACATGCAGTGCCACACGCCCGAGCAGCCGATCGCGCCGTACTCGAAGGTCCCGCACTGCCCGGCGTTGTCCGCCGTGATCGTGAGGGTGACGTCCATCTGCTGCGGCGCGCCGGGCAGCGACGACGACACGCGCGCGAGCCCGCGCCAGTGGCCGGAGTAGTGGTCGGCCCGCTGCGCGACGACGACTTGCCGCGGGGGCGGCTCCTGGCGAGAGCCGCACGCGAGGAGGGACGCGCCGAGCGCGCACACGAGCAGGATTCGGTTCGTCATGGGCCGGGAGAGTACCGCAGGCGGGCTGGTCATCGATCGATCCTTTCGCGAGCCGTCAGAGGGGCAGCGACGAGCTGGTCACGTGCGCGAACTCGGTCAGCCCCAGGGTGTACGGCGCGCCGCTCCCCGCGAAGACACCCACCCAGATCTGGTAGGTGCCGGGGGCCCAGGCGCCGGTGAGCCTCGGGTCGAAGTTGTCGCCGCTGTCGTCGTCGCAGCGGTAGGTGCCGTCCGGCGTCCGGATGACCAGCGTGGTGTCGCCCTCGCTGTGGGCCATGATGCTGAGCGAGCGGAAGTCGCTGCCGAGCATCAGCGTGTGCTGCGGCACGTTGGGGATGTTGCCGCGGCAGCTCGGGTCGAGCGTGCTCGCCGCCAGCGGACCGCCCGCGTTCCCGCTCACCGTGTGCGGGTCCGGCAGGAACCCGGAGCTCAGGTTGATCAGGCTGGTGGTGCCGGGCGCGGGCATCCCGGTGGGCGCGCCGGTCGGGGCGATCTCCGGCGCGGGCGCGACGGGCGCGACCGGCGGCGGAGGAGGCGGCGGCGGCGGATCGTCGGTGCCGCCGCTGGAGCCGCAGGCGCAGGTGGCGATCAAGAGCGCAGCCGCGGCCGCGAGGCGGAGGGCACGAGCCCGCTTGGGGTTCTTCATGGGCGCGATGATGCCCACCTGCGCCCGCCGGGTAAAGCGTCGGGAGCGCGCGGCGAGCTCAACGCGCGAGCCCGGTCGCGCGCACCGTGCACCACGCGAGCGGATCGTCGGCGGGCGCGCTGCGCCGCGCCTCGACCTCGTCCAGCCGCGGGCGGTCGCGTCCCGCGAAGATCACCGAGCGCCGCGCGACGCCGCGGGCCGGGACGTCGAACGGCATCAGCCACGCCTCCGGCTCGCCCGGGAGGTTCACCGAGCGCAGCGCGCGGCGCTCGGCGTCGGTGAAGGTGGCTTGCGCGATCGAGCCCACGCGCATCGTGCGCTCGGTGTCGTTTCGCACCTCGAGCCACACCCGGTGGCCGCCCTGGGGCAGGTGCGCGAGCGCGGGGCCCGCCCGCTCGACTCCGTCGACGCGCATGGTGAGCCCCGCGCACACGCCATCGAACGAAGGCGGCGGCGGCAGGTCCGGGGGCGGCGGCGGATCGGCGGGCGCGTCGCCCGGATCGCTCGGGCCGCTCGGGCCGCTCGGCGGCGACGGAGGGCTCGGCAGGCCGGGCAGGCCGGGCAGCGGGAGCGGCAGCGGGCCCGAGCCGGGCGGGCTGGCGCCTCCGCCGAGGATGCCCTCGGTGAGCGAGCGCAGCACCTCGCCGAGCGTCCCGCCGAGATCGCGCGCGAGGTCTCCGATCGCGCTCGACGGGAGCTCGCACTGCGGGATCGTGCGCGGCTCGGTCAGCGGGGCGCCCGTCCCGGGGCTCAGCGTCAGCGCGCCGGGCCCGCCCTCGCGGGGCATCGCGAGCGCGCACGAGTCCTCGCGCAGCGTGACGTCGTGGTCGCGCCCGATGACGAACGCGACGTCGACCTCGCCCTCGACGACGCGCACCTCGCGGACCTCGCCGACGCGCACGCCCGAGACCAGCACCGGGCTGCCCTCGTCGAGGCCGGCGCCGTGGCTGACGCGCGCGTGGTGGGTCGTCTCGCAGCCCGCGGCGAGCGACAGGAGCGTGAGCCCGAGGATGGAGGATCGCACGGCGCCCAGTACACGCGGGGACGCGCTTTCATTCAACTGCTACGTTCGCGCGATGCCTCGCTATCCGAAGACCGCAGAGAGCGCCTCGGGCCTGAGCGATCGCGTGTTCAGCCGCCTCGCCGCGCGCGCCAAGGGGCGGGCGGGCGTCCACCCGCTGCACGTCGGCGACACCTACCTCGAGCCGCTCGAGGTCGCCCGCGCGGAGGCGCAGCGGACCGAGGCGCACCCGCGCCTGCACAACTACGCGCCGGTGCAGGGGCAACCCGAGCTGCTCGATGCGATCTGCGCGCACCTCGGCCGGCGCGGCGACCAGCTCGTCGACCGCGAGACGGTGCAGGTCACGAGCGGCGCGACGGCGGGCCTCTCCGTCGTCGCCGAGGCGCTCCTCGAACCGGGCGACGAGGTGTTGTTGCCCGCGCCGTTCTGGCCGCTGATCCGCGGCATCGTGAACAAGCGCGGCGCGCGCGCGGTGGAGGTCCCGTTCTTCGATCGCGTGGCCGACGACGACTTCGACGCCGAGGCCGCGCTCGAGGCGCGCGTCACCGAGCGGACCGCGGCCATCTACGTCAACACGCCCCACAACCCGACGGGGGTGATCCTGCCGGACCGCGTCGTCGCGGCGATCGCCGCGGTCGCCGAGCGCCACGGCCTGTGGATCCTCGCCGACGAGGTCTACGAGGAGCTCTACTTCGGCGGCGCGCCGCCGACGCCGGTCTGGGCGCGCGCGGACTACCAGACGCGCTGCGTCGCGGTGCACTCGGTCTCCAAGGGCTACGGGCTCGCGGGCGCGCGCGTGGGCTGGGCGCACGGGCCGCACGAGGCGATGGAGGCGATCCGCGGCGTCCAGACGTTCTCGACCTACTGCGCGCCGCGGCCGATGCAGCTCGGCGCGGCGCGCGCGCTCGTCGAGGGGGGGGCGTGGCTCCGCGAGGCGCGGCGGCTCTACGAGCGCGCGGCCCACCTGACCGCGGACGCGCTCGGGATCGCGCGCCCGAGCGGCGGGACGTTCGTGTTCTTCGACGTCTCCGCGCGGCTGCGCGACGGCGAAGACACGCTGGGCTTGCTCGAGCGCTGCCTCGAGGCGGGCGTGCTCCTGACGCCAGGAGCCGCGTCCGGGACGGACTACGGCTGCTGGGTCCGGCTGTGCTTCACCTCGGTGCCGCCCGCCGATCTCGAGGACGCGCTCGCGCGCATCGCGCCGATCGTCGGGCGGCGTTGAGGTCCGCTCAGGCCTGCGCCGCCCAGAGGTTGCAGAAGCCGTCCGGGTGGATGGGGCCCTGCACGACCTGGCAGCTGCCGCACGCGTTCGCCGCGCCCGCCGTGAAGAACCGACAGTTGTTGCACTTGCGGTCGGCGTGAGGGGAGGCGTCGGTGTACGCCTGCGACTCGCGCGTCGTGACGGCGGCCGGGGCGAGCCCCGTCGTGTCGGTGCAGGTCAGCGCACCGCCGCCGCCGCCCTCTTCCCCGCAGGCGAGCAGCGCCGCCGGGGCGACGAAGGCTGCGCCGAGCACGGCGAGGGTGCGACGACCGGCCTCGCGCCGGCTCATCTTCGCGTCGTTCATTCCAGTCTCCTCCTTCGGGGGGCGAGTGCCCCCGCATGCGTCTTCGCTCGTGGGGTCGCAGGCCCCCCGCGTCCAGCGGCCGGCGCGGATCATGGCAGAGACGTCGCCGGCGCACGACCTTTGCAGCAGCGACGCGCATGGGCCAGCGAGCGAGCGCGATCCGCGAAGTCCGGCGCCGCCTCCCGGAGGAGGTCGCCGCCTGGCTCCTCCCGTTCGGCGACGATCTCCCCACCGCGTGGCGGGCGTGTCCGCGGGCGGATTGGCTGATCCACCTCGCGCTCCACGTCGGCGTCGGCCGCACGAGCCTGGTCCACGCGACCGCGGAGCTCGTCAGCGCCGCGGTCGCCGCGCGGCGGGTGCCCGATCTGCGCGTGAACCGCGCGCTCGTGACGACGCTGCGCTGGCTCGGAGGGCGCGCGACGGGCGGCGACGCGTGGGCGGCCGGCTTCGCCGCGACCGACGTCGCGATGGGCCTCGAGGATCCGCGGGACGTCGCGGCGGCGCGCGCGGCCGGCTGCCTCGCGTTCGCGTGCGACGACGAGGCGGATCCGGGCTTCTACGCGCACCGCGCCTACGCGGCGGTCGCGGCCGCGCACGCGACGGACGCGCTCGGCGAGCGCTACGACGCGGTCGCGCGCCTGCGCGACTACCTCCCGCTCTCGATGGTGCTCGACCGCATCGCCGAGTGGCCGACGCCGACCCCGCGCCGCCGGCTGCCGACGCCGATCGAGCCGACGCCGAACCCGTTCGTGCGCTGAGGGCCGCGCGGTTTCGCGTGGCCGCGAGCCCAACCCGGCTCTAGAGCACGGCAGCGGATGGATCTGCGGATCGAGCTTCACGGGAGCCTCGCGGCGATCGAGGCGGGCGCGTGGGACGCGCTCGCCGGGGACGACGACCCGTTCGTCGAGCACGCGTTCCTGCGCGCCCTCGAGACGTCGGGGAGCGTCGGCGAGGACGCCGGGTGGCTGCCCGTCCACGTCACCGTCTGGGACGGCGCCCGGCTCGTCGGCGCGCTGCCGCTCTACGCGAAGGACCACAGCTGGGGCGAGTACATCTTCGACTTCGCCTGGGCGCGCGCCGCCGCGCAGGCGGGCCTCGCGTACTACCCGAAGCTCGTCGCGATGGCGCCGTTCACGCCCGCGACCGGCCGGCGCTTCCTGACGGCGCCCGGGACGGACGAGGACGCGGTGACCGAGGCGCTGATCGCGGGCGCGCGCGCCGCCGCGGACGAGCTCGGCGCCTCGTCGATCCACCTCTTGTTCCTCACCGCGAAGGAGCGGGACCGCGCGGTCGCGCTCGGGCTGCGGCCGCGGCTGTCCATGCAGTTCCACTGGGACGACGACGGCTACGCGACGTTCGACGACTACCTCGCGCGCTTCCGCGCCGCCAAGCGCAAGCAGGTGAAGAAGGAGCGCCGCGCCGTCGCGCAGAGCGGGCTCGACGTGCGCGTGCTCGAGGGCCCCGCGCTCGGCGACGCGGAGTGGACCGCCCTCGCGCGCTTCTACCGGGCCAACTGCCACGCCCACGGCTCCTACCCGTACCTGCGGCCCGCGTTCTTCGCCGAGCTGCGCGCGCACCACGCGCACCGCGTGCTGGCCGTGGTGGCGTTCGAGCAGGGCGAGCCCGTCGCCGCGTCGCTCAACTTCCAGAAGGGCCGCCATCTCTACGGCCGCTACTGGGGCGCCCGCGAGCACCACGAGCACCTGCACTTCGAGCTCTGCTACTACCGCCTCATCGAGCACGCCATCGCGCGCGGCCTCACCCACTTCGAGGCGGGCGCGCAGGGCTACCACAAGCTCCAGCGCGGCCTCGTCCCGGCGGAGGTCCACTCCGCCCACTGGATCCGCGAGCCGGCGCTCGACCGCGCGGTGGCCGAGTTCCTTCCGTCCGAGGCGTTCAGCGTCCGCGCGGACATCGCGCACCTCGCCGAGCGCGCGCCCTTCCACCGGGGCTGACGAGATCATCGCGATCGGCGCCGCGATCGCCTACGATGGGGCGGTCGAATGAGCCGGGACAAGCCAGGCAAGATCATCGCCGGGCGATACGAGCTGCTGGAGCCCGCGGGGGAAGGCGGCATGGCGATCGTCTGGCGCGCGAAGCTGATCGGCGCGGGGAAGTTCGCGCGCCCCGTCGCCGTGAAGCGCATCCACGCGGCCAAGGGCGCGGACAACCACTTCGTCTCGCTCTTCGAAGAGGAGGCGCGCGTCGGCGCGGGGCTCTCGCACCCGAACATCGTCCAGATCGTCGACTTCGGCGTCGACGACGCGGGCGACTACTTCCTCGTGATGGAGTGGATCGAGGGGCTCGACTTCCACCACTGGGTGCGCTCGTTCCCGCGCGGGCTCGAGCTCACGCCGTGGCCGCTCGTGACGGCGATCGGCATCGAGGTCTGCCGCGGGCTCGGCGCCGCGCACGAGCGCGTGACGGAGGAGGGCGAGCTGAGCCCGATCATCCACCGCGACGTGAGCCCGTCGAACATCCTGCTCGGCACGAACGGCACCGTGAAGGTGACGGACTTCGGGCTCGCGCGCGCGATGGACCGCGCGTCGATGACGCGGCCCAACGTCATCAAGGGCAAGCTCGCGTACTGCGCGCCGGAGCTGATCATCGGCGCGAAGGCGAGCCCGCACTCGGATCTGTTCGCCGCCGGCGTCGTGCTCTGGGAGGCGCTCGCGCAGCAGCGCCTGTTCACCGGCAAGAACGACCTCGAGGTGCTCCTGAGCGTGCGCAAGGGCGAGGTCACGCGGCTCGAGGAGCTGCGCAACGACGTGCCCGCGCCGCTCGCGATGGCGATCCATACCGCGCTCGAGCCGGAGCCGGCGAACCGCTTCGAGAGCGCCCGCGCGATGGCCCGCGCGCTCTCCGCGATCCTGCACCAGCACCCCGAGCCGGTGGACGCGGAGCCGCTCGGCAAGAGCGTGCGCGCGGCGCGCGAGCGGCTCGGGATGAACCGCCAGGCGCGCGCGAGCCAGGAGTCGGGTCCCGTGGCCGACCCGAGCTCGGTGGACCTCAGCCTCAGCGACGTCGAGCTCGTCGGCGACAGCCAGCCGCCGATCTCGGTGCAGACGAGCGAGCCGCTGCGCGGCCTCTGGTCGGACGAGGACGACGCGGACGACGGCAAGGCGCTCCCCGACCGCTCGGCCTCGTTCGAGCTGGTCCGCAAGAAGCCTTGACGGCTGCGGTGGGCCGCTCGGCCAACTCAGCTCCCGCCGCCCTTGCTGCGGGATCGGGACGATCGCGGCAGCCTCGCGCGCGCGTCGGCGAGTCGCGTCCACTGCTTCGTCCGCGTCATGCCGGTCCAGACGACCGAGGCCGAGCGCGCCCGCGCCGGGAAGACTTGATGACGTTCGCCGCCCAGGAGACGCGCGGCCGGCCCGAGGCCGAGGTCTGCTCGGACCACGTCGTCCAGACGATCGCCACGATGGCCGGCCCCAAGGATCTGATCGTGCTCGGGCTGCCGCTCCAGCGGGGCCACCGGTCGCTCGGTCGTGTCGCGGTGCAGATCGCGGCGCGCACCGAGGCCGCGACCCTGATGATCAGCCACGAGGCATGACCCGCGATGCATCAGCCGCGATCCCGGGGCGACCACGGGCCAACTGATCAGGCACCCAGTCGTAGCGGTTGCCGGTCCACTGCCAGTAGCCCCCTGCCCACATGTACCCAGGTCCCGGCGCCACGTCGACCATCTGGACGTAGGGAGCCGGTCGCGGGACCCTCGACGAGTAGACGATCCCCCCGCCGCAGCTCGGCAGGACCAACAACGCGAGCGCCAGCGCGAACAGCGCGAACGCGAGCTTGTTCATGCCCGTGAGGTGTGCGCCAGCTCGCGGGGGGCAACCTGTAGCGCCGCGTGCGTCACGGATCGCGCCGACACGTGGCATCGGACACGCAGAGCGGCGCTCGCAGACCGCCGACGAGCCGACCGGACCCGCCTCCCTCGAAGCCTGGGCGCAGATCGACATCATCGAACCGAAGGACCGCGAAGCCGTCCTCGTACCCCAGCTCGACCGACCCGCCAACGCTCGACCATTGGGCATGGACGCACCGTGCATCGGGTCCACACACTCGGATGACGGCCGCCCGCATTCCCAGCTCGGGTGAGACCGCGAAGTCGATCACGGGGTAGGAGCCTGGAGGGGGCTCGTCGCTCCGCGCCTCGTCGTATACCGTGACCCCGACGGACGCGCCGTCCGGCGGCGGCTCGCACCGCTCCGCGAGGTCGCACAAAGCGAGGTCGTCACGCTCGGTCGCCACGACCTGCAGTCTGCCCCCCAACAGCGGTTCCGTAAACAGAACCCACACCGCATCGCGAGTCCTGAACAGGGAGCGTCCTTCGATGATCACCTCTGCACACTCCTCGTCCAAGCACCCTATGACCAACGCTCCGTCACCGAAGGCCCCGTCAGAGGGTGCTCCGGACTCTGCTCCGTTACCTGCGTCGATCGACGGGTCAAGAGAGCATGCGGCGAGGGCGGCAGCGACAACGAGCGTACCGCATCGCACCATCTCACCCATAGAGCACGAGTCGCGGCGCATGAGCACGCCTACTCCGATCGCTTGGAGACCCATGTCGTCCCCGTTCCGTAGGTGCGCAACGCGTACAAGCGCGTGCCAATTCCGCCGGACTGGAAGTCGGAGTAAAGGGTGATCTGTGTTCCGGCTAGCCCACCCTCGACTTCCGTGACCCGCGTCCATTGGCCGGGTCGATACGTGCATCCCGCCGTCGTCGAGCACAGCGACGAGTACCGGATCGCGCCGGTGCTGGTGCGCCCCGCGACGTGGAGGCGCTGCTGGGCCACGTGAGCGGTGGGAGTCCCCGCGAGTGATGGCGCACCCCCTTGGTCAGGTGCAACCGGCCCGGTCCAGGACGTCCCGGTCGAGGACCAGACGTAGCGCAGGTTCGCGGCCCCCGTACCGCCGCGATAGAAGACGTAGATGCGACCGCCGTACGCCGCAGCGGCCGGGCCGCCGCTGGAGAGGCTCGCGCCCGGGACGGTGCTCGGCGCTGTCCATGAGGTCCCGTTCCAGCGGACGTATCTCAGTGCCGACGTCGCTACGCTGCGATAGAAAACGTAGAGCTGCCCGCCGAAGAACACGGCGCTCACGTCGTCCCACGGGTCGACGCTGGAGGAGGGGACGACGCTGACCGGATCCCACCCGCCGGTCGTGTTGGAGCGGTAGTGGACGATCGAGCTGTTGAGGTCGTAACGGAACACGAGGTGCGACACGCCCCCCGACGTCGCGATGCTTGGGTTGCCGCCTGCCCAGTGGATATGCGTCGGCGTCGACCAGGCGTTCCCACTGCCGAGCGTCCCGAGGCGGCGTCGCTGAAGCAGCTCGTTCGTCCCGGTGTTGGTGCGGAACACCGCAGCGGTGTACGAGCTGCCGCCGATCGCGAGCGTCGTGAGCGCCACCTGATTATGGGTGAACAACGGCTCGGTGTAGGGCCCCGTCCACATCCCCACCGCGTCGATGGCGTCGCGGGCACGCTGGTACCGGACGTCGTACTCGCCCCATCGCCAGAACGCAGCGTAGCGCCACACCCACGCGAAGTCGAAGTAGTCGTCGGTCGGCAGAAGCCAGAAGTTCTCGATGTCGTAGAGCAGCGTGTCGGCGTCGTTCCCAATTCCCGTGACAGGGAGCCCCGCGAAGCTCACGGATCCCGCGCTCGATGGGCGGCCTACGAGGAATCCTGCCTTTCCGACGACCTGACCGTCGGCGTGAAAGCTCCCCGCAAATCCGCCGAGGTTCGAAAGATGCGCCGGCCCGAGGCTCGCGCAGCCCGTGCAGCCCTCCGGGTCGACGAGGCTGCGAATGGGCGCACAGGCTCCGGTCCCCATCACCCAATCCGGTCCTCCGACCGAGTGTCGCTCGATCAGCTCGCCGAAGATGTCACTCAGGCCCTCGCCGAGCGCCAGCTGCTGGTATCCCGAGCCCCAGCCGATGTCGACCTCCTGCACGCCATGGGTGAACTCGTGACCGATGATGTCGGTACAGGCTTGATCGCTGCCCGTCATCACCGAGTGCATCATCTGCCCAAGCCACGCGTTCTCGGGCCACCACTGCGTGCCACCCGAGGGCCACACGTCGGCGACGATGCGCATTCGGTGCGTAGTACTGGATGGGTTGTCGTCCCACCCATCGCGACCGTGGCGGGTGTCGCAGTAGACCCGGGTGTAGTGGGTGGCGTACATTGTCTGGAGCGTCGTACCCGGCCACGAGCCCGAGAAGAAGTAGGGGGCGCTGGCGTGGATGAGCTGATAGTCGGGCGGGGGTGGGCTCGTCAGGACGACATGGTCCGCCCAGCGCGTCTCCCGGACGTCGTGCCTCATCGCCGTACTGCGGGCGTCGATCGGCTCGCCGGTCGACGCATCCACGATCACCTCCGCGGGGCCGTCCGAGCCGAAGGCCGCGATGCGGTACGCGACGCGCGGGCGCTCACCAGGCCTGGCAACGACGACGAGTTCCGGCTCGTCCACGAGGGGCGGAGCGTCCGCCAGCCCCCGGGCGACGAGCAGGGCCGCGGCGGCGGCGACGACATCGTCCCGGGGCAACAGCGGCCCCTCTGGCTCCGGCGGATCCGGGACGAGGTTCCCCCGCGCCGCGATCAAATCACCAGTGGGGTCGAGGAACACGCCCAGGCCGTGGTCCAGGACGGGGATGCCATGATCACGGGTCCGCTGCCGGAACACGACCCGCGAGCCCGACGCATGCACTCGCGTATCGCGCAACTCGAGCTCCGCGGCGGGGTCTCGGAGGCCAAGAGCGCGCCGTGCCGGGCGAGCCACGCTTCGTGGCCGCGGGCGTCCGGTGCGAAGCGGGCCCCGGCGATGGCGCGGAGCCGGCCGTCGCTCGTCAAGCGGACGACGGGCGGGCTGCCTGGCTCTCGCGCTTCCAGGGTACCCACGAAGCTTTCGACGTCGGGTCTCCACGACTCGGTGACGCTGCCGCCGCCCGCTGCGACCGGTTCATCGATGGGCGCGGCGCACGACACCGCCATGCCCGCTAGTACCCCCGGCCCAAGGTTCGATCCGGGTTTCGTGAATATCTCGGCCGCGTGCTCGATCGGATCGTCGTGGCACGTGGCCCCGCGCCCGAGCCGCTGCGCATGTCGCGGCGGATGTATCGCGAGTTGAAGAAGCTCGTGCGGCGTCATCGTGCGCCGGCCGCGGTGGTCCAGAGAGCTCGGGCGTTGCTGCTGGCGCGGTCGGGTCATGGGACCGTGGAGATCGCGCGCCGCCTCGGGTGCTCGAGCCGGAACGTGCGGAAGTGGAAGGCGCGCTTCCGCGCGAGCCCGACGCTCGCAGCCCTCGATGACGCACCGCGGTGCGGTCGGCCGGCGTCCGTGCCGAGGTGGGTCCGGTGCACGCTCGTGCAGCTCGCCTGCGACCGTCCGGAGGGGATTTTCACGCCGTTCCGCGAGGTCTGGACTCGGCAGTCGCTCGCCGACGAGCTCGCGCGCGTGACCGGCCACCGGCTCAGCGTCAGCGAGGTCGGGCGCATCCTGCGCAACGCCGAGCTTCGACCCCACCGCTTGCGGCAGTGGTTGCACAGCCCCGACCCGGACTTCGAGGCCAAGGCGAAGCGGGTGTGCGAGCTGTACCTGAACCCTCCGCCGGGCGCCGTCGTCCTCTGCATCGACGAGAAGCCGATGCAGGTGCTCGAGCGCATCCACCCCACCCATGTCGACCCGCTGACCGGCCGGGTCCGTTTCGAGTTCGAGTACAAGCGGCACGGTGTGCAGCACCTGCTCGCGGCCTTCGACATCCGCACGGGGCGCGTGGTGGCGCGCATCGTGGCCAAGCGCACCGCCGAGGCGACGGTGTCGTTCATGAACGAGGTCGCACGTCGCTACCGCGGGCGCGAGGTCTACGTCGTCTGGGACAACCTCAACACGCACTGCGACGGCAAGACCGTGCAGCGGTGGCAGGACTTCAACGAGCGCCACGGCGGGCGGTTCCACTTCGTGTACACGCCCAAGCACGCGTCGTGGATGAACCAGGTCGAGATCTGGTTCTCCATCCTGCACCGCAGAGTGCTCCAGCACGGCGACTTCGCGACGAAGCAGCGCCAGCGCCTGCAGGTCGAAGCCTTCGTCCGGCACTGGAACCGTGTCGAGCGACACCCGTTCCGATGGACGTGGAGAGTCCCCGAGCGGCAAGATCGGCGCGCCGCCTGAGCGCGCCATGCCCAAACAGCACGCCGAAACCTGGGACGTCTCCGCCGTCGAGAAGCGCCTCCACGACCGCGGCCTGACGCACCTGCGCGTCCGCAAGCACGGCGCCGCGGTCATCGTCGAGTCGGGCCCCGCCGACAACCCCTGGAAGCACTTCCGGCTACGCCGCGACACCGTCCACCTCTGGTGGCTCGACATGGCCAGCCGAGGCTCGCGGTGGGACCGGACGCCGTTCCGCGACCTGCGCGACAACCTCATCGACATGGTCATCGAGCAATTCCCGTGGACGCTCACCGACGTCCTCGGAAACCCGGAACGGACTTAGGATCGGGGGTACTAGGAGGCTCAGAGCGAGAGAGAGAGAGAGAGAGAGAGGTATGTGTGTGTGTGTGTGACGAGTCATCGCAGTTCCCCCCGAGGCGGCCAACCCGGCTACCACCGTAGCTGCGAGACGGACCAGGAATCAAGGACGCCGGTACGGTTCGTGGAGCGAGCTCTGCGCCCGAGCACACGCCGCCATGATCGGTGGGATCGCACTGGAAGACTTCTGCCCTCGCGTTAGGTAGGTGCGGTTACCGCGGGCTCGCGACGCTGCACCGCCGTGCGCACGGCTTCGGTCGACACGCCGCCGCCCGCGGCCGGCGACGCAGGACATCCCGCCCGCGCGTTCGACGCGTTCGACGTGCCGTAGTGCTTCGCCATGGGCGGCCCTACGCGCTGCCCGGCTGCACGCACTCCGCGTTCACGCACATCCATCACGTGACGCCGCGGAGCGAGTGCGGGACGCGCGACCCGGAGCGGCTGGTGCCGGTGTGCACGAGCCACCACCTCGCGGCGCACCGCGGTGCGCTCTTCGTGCGCGGTAGCTTCAGCGGGGGCTTTCGGTTCTTCCACGCGGATGGGCGGCCTTTCGTCGGTCCGAGCGGCTCGTCGTTGCGCACCGTGCCCGACGAGTCCGACGTGATCGTCGCCGCCGACTGGATCGTCGACCTCGGCCCGGAGGGCGGCGAGGGCGGGCCCGCCTTCCGCGCCTGAGGGTAGGCGTCGAAGAGTCCGGTGCGCTCGTTCCCGCGCGGGCTCGAGCGCACGCCGTGGCCGCTCGTGACGGCGATCGGATCCTGCACCAGCACCCCGAGCCGGTGGACGCGGAGCCGCTCGGCAAGAGCGTGCGCGCGGCGCGCGAGCGGCTCGGGATGAACCGCCAGGCGCGCGCGAGCCAGGAGTCGGGTCCCGTGGCCGACCCGAGCTCGGTGGACCTCAGCCTCAGCGACGTCGAGCTCGTCGGCGACAGCCAGCCGCCGATCTCGGTGCAGACGAGCGAGCCCCTGCGCGGCCTCTGGTCGGACGAGGACGACGCGGACGACGGCAAGGCGCTCCCCGACCGCTCGGCCTCGTTCGAGCTGGTCCGCAAGAAGCCTTGACGGTTGCGGTGGGCCGCTCGGCCAACTCAGCTCCCGCCGCCTTGCTGCGGGATCGGGACGATCGCGCCGAAGCCGCCGGCGCTGCTCCGCCGCAGGCCCGCGATCACCTGCGCGCGGCGCCAGAGCGCGCGAAACCGCGGGGGCTCGGGCGGCTGAGCCCGCGTGAGCGCGGCGCCCGGCGCGGACGCGAAGATCGGCAGGCCGCCCTTGTCCCACTCGACGAGCACGTGCACGAGGTCGTCGTGGAACGTCTCGATCGAGGGCGTGCGGACGACCACGCGCGAGATCCCGCCCGCGCGCAGCCGGGTGGCCGACGGGAAGTCCTGCGCGAACACGTGCCAGCGGTTGTCGAGCTCGCCGGGCCGAGGCAATCCGTCGAGCCGGCCGCGGTCGAGCAGGAACGCGGGCGGCGCGTCGAGCGGGAGCGCGCTCGCCTCGAGCAGCGCGGTGCCCTCGCCGACGACCTCCGCGATCGCGTGGACGCGCGAGCCGTGTCGTCCCCCCGAGACCCCGTTGTAGAGGGGGATGGGGCGGTAGCCGCGCCGCACGAGCGCGAGCCCGACGATCGCGCTCTCGCGCTGCGGCAGCTCGACGACGATCGCCGCCCGATCCGGCGCCGGCACGCGTCGCCGCGCCGGCGCGTCGCGGTAGCCCGCGTCGTCCGCCGCCTCCTCGACGAACGGGTCGGGCGCCCAGTCCACGTCCTCGCGCTCCACCTCGCCCGCGACCGCCGGCCCGCCCGGCCGCAGCTCGGTGAAGATCAGCGGCTTCACCCACGGCGACCACGGCGCGCCGTCCGGCGCCCACCGCGCGTAGTGCTCGGCCGCGCTGCGGCGATCAGATCCGCTCGACATGCTCACCTCCGCGGGCCGCGCGCGCCGCTTCGCGATCCTCCTCGACGAGCACCGCGACCTCGAGCGCCGCCCCGTCGGTCACGCCGGTCGGCGAGAGCCGACCGTAGAGCCCCGCCGCGCGGCCCTCGATCACGAACACGCCGACGCACGGGTGCATCGCGCCCGCCGGCGTCGGGATCGCGAGCGTCTCGAACGCGCGCTGCGCGACCCAGCGCGAGGGCCGCCGCGCGGCCGCCCTCACGACGCCGCGCCACGCGCGCGGCGCGCTCACCCCGGGGACGGCGACGTCCTCGCCGACGCGGCCGAGCGCGGGCTTGAGCACCCACTCGCCCGAGCTCAGGTCGACCCGCGGGTCGCGCAGATCGCGCGTCTCGGGCAGCGCCGCGGCCCACGCGGGCATGTCCAGCCCGAGCCGCGCGCACGCGATCGGGAAGCGCTTGGTCTGCGAGAGCAGCGCGAGCCCCGGGTTGGCGGCGGGCGTGCGGCCGCCGCGGAAGAAGCGCCACCAACCGCCGCGTAGGAGCTTCGGGAGCCACTCGGCGGGGAAGTTGCGGACGACGCCCGCGAGCGGGACGCGCGCGCCCTCCGGACCGAACGACGCGTCCCCGCGCACCGACCAGCGCAGCGCGTCCGGCGCGCCGAGCACGCTCGTCACGCCGCGCGCGGCGAGCGCGTCGCGGATCGACAACATGACTTGCCGATCATCGGTGTAGGCGGTCGCGTAGAGGAGCGCGACCGGCTCGCCGCTCGCGCCGGCGCGCGCGGCGATGGCGTCCGCGAGCGCCGCCGCCGGATCCGCGGCGACGCGGCCGCGCGCGCCGTGCTCCACGAAGAGCCGGCCCAGCCCTCCCGCCTCGCCGAACCCGCTCGGGACGTCGCTGTTCGCCTCGGAGATCCGCCAGCCCTCGCGCGTCGGGTGGAAGTCGAAGCGCACGTAGCGCGCGAGCGTCGCCGAGGGCGCGAGCGGGAAGCGCGGCGAGGCGAGCGGGCGGATCGGCAGCGGCAGGGCGAGCGCGGCGAGCGCGCGCGAGTCGGCCGCGATGGCGCGCTCCGCGGCGCGCATCTCGCGATCGAGCGCCTCGGCTTGCGCGGCGAGCGCGCGCCAGCTCGGCGCGTCGAGCGTGAGCGCGAACGGGGCGATCACCGACACGTCGCCGCACTGCGGGTCGTACTTGTGCAGCTCGAAGATCGCCCGACGCCGCAGCGCCGCCGCGTCGGTCGCGTCGAGCGCGGGCCCGGCGGCGATCACGGCAGCCACCCCACGCGGGCCACCATCGCGGCGCCCGCCGTGAGGTAGCTGCCCGCCGCCAACAGCGAGAGCGGGAGCCGACCCGGCATGGACCGTGACGGCGCGAGCGCGCGCTCCACGATCCCCGCGACCGCCACGATCCCGAGCGCCGGCCACGCGACGGCGACGAACGAGACGATCGTGTCTCCGAGCGAGAGCCAGTCGCCGGCCGCGGCGCGCCCGAACACCGCGCCGCACGCGACGAACAAGCCCGCCGTGCGCACGCCCGCGCCGAGGTCGCGCTCGACGGTCAGGAGATCGGGGACGCGCGCGATCCCGTGCATCAGCAGCCACACGCCGAAGAGCGAGAGCGACGCGAGCCCGCTCGCCGCCACGACGCACCACCACCCCGGGCCCTCGCCGATGTTGCCGCCGGTGAAGGCGAGCGCGTGCCCGACGAGCACGCCTCCGAACGCGACGAGCGCGGCGGTGTTGCGTCGCTCGAGGACGTCGTCGCGCATCGAGAGGCCGAGGCGATCCTTCAGGAAGATCACGCCGCCGAGCCAGGCCCAGCCCATCAAGGCGAAGTAGGCGATGTAGAAGTCGTCCGAGCGGACGTCGGACGCGGAGACGGTGGTGAGGCCGCCCAGCACGATGCCCATCGCGGCGAGGAACAGCCCGACGGCGGCGGCGCGACGCCACGGCGGGGCCACGAGGCGCGAGAGCGTCACCGCCGGCAGGAGCAGGTGCCGCACGGTCAGCCACGTCGCGACGAGCGACATGAGCCCGACGAATCCCTCCGCCTCGTCCACGGCGCGAATGTACCGGCTCGCGGGCGCGCGGGGGACCCGTCATCGCCGCCGGCGGGTGGCGCGCGCCGCGGTGCGCGACTACACGCCTCGTCGTGAGACGGACCCTCGGGTGGCTCGCGCTCGGCGCCGCGATGGGGATCGCGGCGCCCGCGAGCGCGCAGGAGCTCGGGTCCGCGCTCGGCGATCCCGCCGCGTCGCCGGCCGCGCCGAGCCTCGTGGTGCCGTCCGGCTATGGCGCGCCCGGCCCCGGGCTGGACGCCGCGCCGCGGCGCGCGCGCCCGCGCGGCGGCTACATGCCGACCTGGCCGATCCTCGTGCCCGGCCTCGTCGCGTTCCTCACGACCTACGGTTCCTCCGCGGCGGCGGGCGCGATCCTGCTCGCGGGCGGCGTGACCGACAGCGGCGCGTGGTTGCTCGCGCCGGTCGTGGGCCCGCTCGTGATGGCGGAGCAGATGCACTCCCCCGAGGACGTCGCGCTGTTCATCGCGCTCGGCGTCGCGCAGGCCGCGGGGCTCGCGGTGATGATCGCCGGCCTCGCGATCAACCGGCGCGCCTCGAGCGACGCGCCGGCGGTCTCGCTGACGCCGCTCGTCGCGCCCGAGCTCGCGGGGCTCGCGGCGAGCGGGCGCTTCTGAGGACGAAGAGCGCCGCGGCTCAACGCACGAGGGTGAGGGTCGGGCGCGGGGCGAGCGCGGCGAGGTGCCCGCTCTCCTCGGCGACGTACACCCAGCCGCGCTCGTCGACGCGCGTCCAGTCGGGCACGAGCTCCGACGGAAGCGGTTCGCCGATCGACGTGCCGTCGTGCGGCCGCAGGACGTGGACCGCCGCGGACGGGACGAACAGCGCGCCGCCGCGGAGCACGGGCTCGAGCCGGCGCGGCACGTCGTCCGCCACGGGGTGCGCGAGGTTGCGCTGCCACGCGACGCGTCCGTCCTCGAGCTCGAGCGCGACTACCTGACCCGCCGGCGCGTTGACGATGAGCAGGCGGTCGACGACCAGCGAGGCGCCGCCGACGCAGACGCCCGGATCGCGCGTCATCCAGCGCAGCGTTCCGTCGCGCGGCTCGAACACCGCGAGCGCCGCGTCGCGCGCACCGCCGAGCGGGACCGCGGCCGCGTCGCCCGCCGCGATCGGCTCGCTCGCGGGGCCGGTGTCGAGGCGGCGCCGCCAGAGCGGCTGCCCGCTGAAGAGATCGACGCCGTGGAGCGCGCCGTGCTCGCCGCCGACCTCGCCGCTCGCCGCGAGCACGACGTCGCCCGCGATCGCCGGGCGCAGCACGAAGCGCTCTCCGTCGACCGCGTGGCGCCAGAGCAGCTCGCCCGTCACGACGTCGAGCGCGCTGACCGCGCCGTCGCCGTTCGCGAACAAGAGGATGCGGCCTGCGCGGCGCAGGCCGAACGTGCCGGAGCCCTCGCCGGCGTAGCGCCAGCGCAGCTCGCCCGTCCGCAGATCGACCGCGACGAGCCCCGCGCGACCCTCCGCGAGGATCACCACCGGCGGCGCGCCGCCGCCCGTCGCGAGCACCCCGCACGGCGGCCCGCCGGTGCGCGGCGCGACGCGCGCGGTCGCGAACGTCTCGCCGTCCTCGACGTCGCAGAGCGCCACGCGTCCGTCGCCGGTGACGCGCACGAGCACGGTGCCCGTCATGAACGAGGCGCTCGCCGCCTGCGCGTGACCCCAGAGCAGGTTCCCGTCCTCGCGGTCGAGCGCGACCGTGTGCTGCGGCGTCGCGACGACGAGCCGATCGCCGCAGAGGAACGTCGAGGCCGCGTCGAGCCCCTCGACCTCGACCTCCCAGCGCGCGTCGAAGCGCAGCGCGCGCGGCGCGGGCGCGAGCGCCGCGGGGCTCTCGTCGGTCAGCGCGGCGCGGCACGCGACACGCAACCGATCCGGGTCCTCGTGCAGCACCGCGCGGGCAGGCGCCGGCCGCGTGCGCGCGCGCCGCCGCAGCGAGCGCACCTCGTCGCGCAGCGACGTGAGGCGGAGGTTGCGCGACTGCGAGCGATCGACGGACACGAGCGCGTGCAGCACGTCGGAGGCGAGGCGCAGGATCGGCAGCGCCGCCTCCTCCACGCTCAGCTCGGGGATCGCGACGGGCGCGGCGTCGCGCGCCCCGAGGGTGAGCTGCACCGGGCGATCGCCGCCGCGCGCGAGGCGCACGCCCACGGTGAACGAGCCGGCGCGCAGACGCACGTTCGCCGGCTTGCCGCGCTCGCGCGCGTCGATCAGCGCGCGCACCGCGGCGACCATGCGCGCGATCGCGAGCATGATCGGCCCGCGCACGAGCGGGATGCGGCGATCGCGCGCCCACACCCAGAGCTTTCCGTCGAACAGCATCGCGTGGACGTCCGAGTGCATCGCGCTCTGCCGCGGCGGATCGGCGACCGGCGCGATCGACGCTTCGAACCCGAACGCGAGCGGGACCTCGACGGGCGGGCGCTCGAGGGCGCCGCCGCGCTTGAGCACGGCGGGCGGGGGCTCGCGCAGCGGGCGGATCGCCACCGCGCGCGCGCGCTCGCTCAGGCGCAGCACCAGGTCGCGCGAGGTCGGATCGGAGTCGTGCGCCGCGAGCTTCGTCGCCGTGTCCGCGACTCCGTCGAGCAGCGCGCGCAGCGGCAGGGCGCGGTCGAGGACGCGCACCTCGGGCGCGCCGTCGGCCACGTAGTAGCTCACGAACGCCTCGGCGCCGCGCCGTAGGAGCACGAGCTCCGCCGGCGCGACGGCGAGCGGCAGGATCGACTTCTGCCGGCCGCCCTCGGCGAGCGCGATCGCGGCGCTGAGGATGTCGGCGACCGCGGGCAGCGGCACGTCGGCGTCCGGGCCGAGGAGCAGCTCGCCGAGGGCCGCGACGACCTCGCGCGCGGGGCGCTCGGCGGGCGGACGGGTACGGCTCGAGGCGAACGACGGACGGATCGGGATCACGCTCATCAGCGACGAAACCTCCACTTGGAGCGGGCGTCGGGGCACCGTCTCGGGACGATGGAAATCGTAGAGACGCGGCGCGCGTGATCTCCAATTTGCGGTTTGGTTGACCGGCTCGCGCGAGCTGTGGATCCGCTCGCTCATGGCGCAGGTGGTCGCGGTGGCGGCGGTGATCGTGGACGGTGAGCGCGTGCTGGCGCTGCGGCGCGCGCCCCAAAGGGACGCGGGCGCGGGCCTCTGGGAGACGGTGAGCGGGCGCGTCGAGCCCGGAGAGGATCCGCTCGACGCGACGCGCCGCGAGATCGCCGAGGAGTCGGGGCTCGAGGTGGCGCTCGATCGGCGGCCGATCGACGCGTACGCGGCGCGCCGCGGCGAGGCGCCGATGATCGTCGTGGTCTACCGCGCGCGGCGCGTCGCCGGCGAGGTGCGCCGCTCCGACGAGCACGATGAGCACGCGTGGGTGACGCCCGCCGAGCTGCGCGCGCGCGGCGCGCCGCCGCGCCTGTGCGACGCGGTCGAGCGCGCGCTCGCGCCGTGACGCCATCTACTCGCTCGGCCGCAGCTCGATGGGGTAGGCGACGACCGTCGGCGCCGCGCCGGGCAGCGGCGGCTCGAGCCGGAGCGTCCGGAGCGTCGCCATCGCGCTACCACTCGCGCAGCTTCGCCGGCAGCCCGGGTCGCCGCGCGAGCGGCCGCAGCCGGATCACCACGGCGCGGTCGCGGTCGCCGCGCACGACGCGCCGCTCGGGGCGGTGGCCGCTCGCGCTCGCGAGCAGCTCGTGCTCGGTCGCGTCGGCGGGCAGGCGCAGGGGCGGGGTGACCGGCGCGCCGTCGAGCGTGAGCTGCGCGCCCTCGGGCACGACGGCGACGGCGATCTCCACCAGCGCGGGCGCGTCGGGCTCGCGCACCGCGGGCTCCGCGGGATCCGGCGGCGCGAGCGCGGGCTCGGCGGGCGCGGCGCGCGCCGGCTCGGCGCGCGGCTCGGTCGGAGCGCGCGCGATCCCCACGAGCGCGACCGAGAGCAGCGCGATGAGTGCGCACGCGACGGCGATCGCCGCGAGCAAGTGCCGGCGCCGCCGCGTGCCTCGCTCGCTCGCGCGCGTGAGCGTGGCTGTCGCGACGTCATCGGCTGCCGCGAGCGCGCGCCCGAGCCGGAGCGCGCGCGTGTCGCCGCCGAGCCCGCGCAGGATCGCCGCGACCTCCGCGGCGCTGCGCGGCCGCTCGTCGGGGTCCTTCGCGAGCAAGCCGCTCACGAGCAGCGCGTACTCGGCGGGGACCTCCACCTCCGGCGCGACGTCCGCGATCGCCGGCGCCGGCTCGCTCAGGTGCGAGAGCGCGAGGGCGCTCGCGACCGGATCGAAGAACGGCGGCCGGCCCGCGACCATCTCGAAGAGCACGACGCCGAGCGCGTAGAGGTCCGCGGCCGGACCGAGCGGCTCGCCCGCGACCATCTCCGGGCTGATGTACGCGGGCGTGCCCACCATCACGTCGGGGCGCGTCGCGCCGACGGCGCCCCCGTCGGGCGCGACGATGCGCGCGATGCCGAAGTCGATGACCTTCACGCCGCCCTCGGCCAGGACGATCACGTTGCCCGGCTTGAGGTCGCGGTGGATCACGCCGGCGGCGTGCGCGGCGCCGAGCGCCTCCGCGATGTCGGCGCCGATCGCCGCCGCGTCGCGCGGGCTCAGGCGCCCCTCGGCGTGCAGGATCGCGTCGAGCGGGCTTCCCTCGAGCAGCTCCATCACGAGGAACGCGCAGTCGAGCGCCTCGTCGCGGCCGTAGTCGTGGACCGCCGCGACGAAGCGGCTCGAGATCCGGCTCGCCGCCGCGGCCTCGACCCGGAAACGCTCCCCCGCGCGGCGGCCCTCGAGGTGCAAGACCTTGAGCGCGACGCGCCGCCCGATCCGCTCGTCGCGCGCCGCGTAGACGGCGCCCATCCCGCCGCGACCGATCAGGCGCTCGATCACGAAGCGGGCGTCGATGCGTGTCCCCGGCGCGAGCTCCTCGGGCGCGACGTCGCGTCGAGCGGCGGCGCTCACGGGAAGGTCAGCCCCGCGCCGCTCGGTCGCAGCACCGCGCCGGTGCTGCCGCCGCTCGGCGCGGGCGGCTCGGCGAGCAGCGTGGCGATCACGGCGATCGCCGCGGCGCCGAAGAGGCAGCCGGCGACCGCGCCCCAGAACACCGGATCCTCGTAGAGAGGCGCCGGCGCCGCCGGGCGGACGACGTCGACGCGCAACCGCTCGTTCCACGCGAGCTCGACCGAGCGCACGATCGGATCCGTCGAGGGCGCGAGGACGCGCACCTCGTGCGCGCCCGCGTCGAGCGACAGCGTCACCTCGCCCGTGCCGACCTCGCGGCCGTCGACGACGATCACCGCGTCGCGTCGTGGCTCGACGGTGATCTCCAGCCGCGCGGGCACGCGCGCCGACTCGAGCGCGATCGCGCGGCGCAGCTCGCCGCCGGGCGCCACGGTGAGCTCGAGCACGGCCGTCGCGCGGTGCGGCGCCGATGCGCGGACGGTGCGCGTGCCCGGATCGATCGCGCGCTCGCGCACCGCGCCGCCCTCGAGCGGCGCGCCATCGACGGTGACGGTGGCGTCCGCGGGCTCGACCTCGACGATCAGGCGCGCGAGCCGGGCGCGCGCGTGCGCGAGCATCCGCCGCGCGTCGGCGGCGCTGGCGGGATCGTCGTCGGCGCCCTCCATCGCGAGGAAGCGCTCGAGCGCGTCGGACGCGGCGACGTAGCGCTCGAGCGCGAAGAGGCAGACGGCGAGGTTGAAGCGCGTCGAGGGCCGCTCCGAGAGCGCGAACGAGCGCTCGAACGCCTGCGCCGCCTCGCCGAACCGGCGCGCCGCCGCGAGGCTCCGCCCCTCCTCGAAGTGGCCGCGCGCCTCGAGCGCGCGCGCGTCGTCCTCGGGGCCCGGGTCCTGCGCCCGCGCGACCGCGCTGCAGGCGATCGCGAGGAGCGCGAGCGGGATCACGCGCCGCATCGGCCCTCCGCGTCGCAGACGCGACCGTCTCCGCAGGAGGTACCCGGCGCGAGCGTCGTGTCGAGCTCGCACCGCTCGGGCGCGCAGCGCGTCACGCCGAGGCGGCACGGGTTGGTCGGGTCGAGGCAGGGCGCGTCCTGTGCGCACCCGGCGTCGGGCGGCGGCGCCCCCGCGTCGGGCGGCTCGCGCCCCTCGAAGAGCGGCGCCGGCGGACCGTCGCCCTCGGCGAGGCTCGCGGGGTCGACCTCCTCGTCCAAGCAAGCCCCGTGGACACACCGGCGCGCGGCGTCGTCGGCGCAGCCGGGCTCCTGGATGCAGGCGCGCGCGAGCGGGACCTCGAGCCGGAGCGTGCGCCCCTCCAGGAAGCGCGTGCGTACGTGGTAGGCCGTGAGGCTGTGGCCGTTCGCGTCGAGCGCCATCGCGCTGAGCTCGACCTCGCCCGCCTGGCCCGAGCCCGGCGCGACGCCGAACGAGAACGGGAGCCCGGTGCTCGCGACCTCGAACCGGCGCGTCGCCGCGAGCCCGGTCGGCATCGACACCGCGACCTCGACCTCGTCGAGCTCCGCGAGATCGGAGTCGACGATCACGACGAGCTGCGTCGCGTCGCACGCGCTCAGCGCGAGCGCGAGCGCGCCCGCGATTCCCATCACCCGCATGATGGGCATCATATCGCGTGCGCTGGCGCGTGCGGTAGCGTCGCGACGTGTCCCCGAGTGGAGGTCGCGCGGACCTTCAATGCTCGAGGGCGTCCATCGCGGCGAGATAGGTCTCGGGCGCGTGGTGCGCGGCGACGTAGGCGCGCCCGCGCGCCGCGAGGGCGCGGGCCGCGTCGCGGCCCTCGAGCGCGAGGAGCGCCGCCGCGGCGAGCGCTTCGGGGTCGTCGTCGGCCACCACCTGCGCGGCGTCGCGCACCTCGATCCCCGCGCACGCGCGGCGCGCGGCGACCGTCGGCACCCCGCGCGCGAGCGCGTCGAGCAGCTTCACCGGCAAGCCACCGGGCGCTCTGCGTGGGATCCACGCGACGTCCGCCGCCGCGTGCGCGGCGCGCCGGTCCGGCTCGTCCGCGAGCGGCGCGAAGCGCGTGCGCGCGGCCGCGCCCGTCGGCCAGAGGAGCCGCTCGAGCGGCTCGCTCGACGCCTGCGTGGCGACGAGCAGCCACGCGTCGGGCCGGCGCACGAGGAGCCGGGCGAACGCGGCGGCCATCACCTCGAGCCCCTGGTAGGCGTCGAGGTTGCCGGCGTAGACGAGCACGGGCGCGCTCGGCTCGAGCCCGAAGCGCGCGCGCGCCTTGCTGCGCTCGGCCGCCTCGAGCGGCGCGGGGACCGCCCACGGGATCGGCACGTAGCGCACCGGCCGCGCCGCCGCGCGCGCGAGGTGCGCCGCGAGCCACGGCGAGACCGCGCCCACGCGCCAGGCGCGCCGCGCGAGCGCGACGTCGAGGGCCTCGCCCGCGCGCCCCGCGAGCCGCGCCGCCCGCGGCGTGAGGTACTCGGGCAGCTCCTCGCCGAGCGCGGTGTGCGCGAAGAAGACGACCTCGTGGGCGCGCGCCGCGAGGGCCGCCGCCGCCGCCTCGACGTGGTGCGCGATCGTCCGCGCCGGCTGGAGGCGGCGCACGGCGAGCGCGAGCTGCGCGTCCTGGGCGACCTTGCGCCACGACGGCCCGCTCTCGAGCGAGCGGTCGCGTACGAGGTCGCGCGTCCGGTGGTGTGGCCAGGGCGGCGCGTGCTCGAACCCCCCGTGCGCGTAGGAGAGCAGCGCGGGCGCGCGCCCCGCCGCGTGCTCCGCGTCGAGCATCATGCGCAAGGCGGCTTGCGTTCCTTGCACCGTCGGGAACGGCATCGCGGCCACGTGCAGGCGCGTCACGATCACGCAGCCTACCGCGCGAACCGCCGCGCGCGCGACCGCCGCTCACCCGAGCGCGACGTCCACCATGTCGTGCTGTTCGCTCGGCGCCGAGCCGCGATCCGTCGGCATCGTGACGTTCGGGTCGCGCTCGGAGCGCAGCCGCACGACCGGCACGAGGCTCGCCAGGCGGATGAGCGTCGCGAGCGCGGCCACGGAGGTCGCGATGGCCGGCACCACGATCAGGGTTCCGGGGTCGCCGTCGAACCGATCGTAGACGCGCATCCCGATCTGCAGCAGCGCCCCCGCGACGGCGAGCCAGGTCAGCGGCGCGTTGCCGATCGACGCACGCCCGATCCGCAGGGTGCGCGCCCACGCGCCGACCTCGTACACCCAGCCCGGGTCTCCGGTCGCGACCTCGATCGGCTCGCTCGACGCGGCGAGGATCCAGCCCTCGTTCTCGCGGTAGCCGCCGGCCTCCGGATCGGGCGCGCGCCGCAGCTCTCCTTCGACCCACACCTCGGCGCCCGGCTCGAGCGCGAAGCGCAGGGTGCGGTCGCTGGTCCGGCGCGGCTCGGCGGCGAAGCGCGCCGCGACGCGCACCCGGCTCTCTCGCGGCACGACGGCCCGCTCCTCCCGGCTCGTGGTCACGACCTGGCCTCGGGGCAGCTCGACGCGCACGCGCCCGCCCGAGAGGCGCAGATAGAACGGCGCGCTCACGATCGTCCGGCGCGCCTCTCGCCACGCGTAGTCGTGGCGGGAGCGGCTACCGCCGCTCGAGATGTCCAGGTTCTGCTCGATGCGCACCGAGAGCGGCGCCTCGGCCTCGCGCGTGAGCTCCACCGTCCCGCGGAGCGTCACGCGCCCGGGCCGGAGCGCGGCGTGCTCGCCGAGCACCGCGGCGGCGCGGCGCGTGGCCTGCTGCATCGCCTCGTCCGCCGCGCGACGCGCCCGGCCCTCGGCGAGCCGCGGGACGACGACAGAGAGCAGGGCGAGGGCGATCCCCACGACGAGCAGCGCGATCGAGCCGGCGATCATGGTCATGGCGGGTGCTCAGGGACGGACGATGACGGTCGTCTGGCTCGGTGAGAGCTGCGCGCCCGCCGGGGCGTTGGCGTTGCTCCCGTTGTGGGCGGTCTGCGAGAGCTGGGTGACGATCTGGTTTCCCTCCACGAGCACCTTGGACACGGAGCTCTTGAAGACGGCCTTGTCACCCGTGGTCCCCGACACGACGCCCTTGAGCGTGCCGGCCTCGTCGCCCGAGGTCGACGGAATCTCAGAGCCCTCGTGGAGCACCGCCTTGTTCTTGATCTTCACGCGAGCGGTGCAGCTCGACGCCGTCGCGTTGCTGCACCGCGCGGTGTTCGGAAAGGGGACGGGCACCGAGCCGAACGAGGTCGGCACCTTGCACACGTCGGGGAACGCGAAGCACGTCCCGCCGCCGCGGGTGGACGCTGGAAACATGGCTTGCCTCCTTCAACCGAGGTGGATCTTGTCGCCCTTGAGCTTGAGGTCCTCGTCCACGCCGAGCTGGGCGCGGCGCGCGAAGAGGTGGAAGGTGGACTCCGCGAGCACTCGCACGCGACCGGCGCGCGTCTGCGCGAGCTCCTCGGTGTCGCGGTAGACGTTACGCGCGCGCTCGACGAGCTGGTGCGCGCGGACCTCGAGCGTCTCGGCCGTGTGGAGCACGCTCTGTGCGACGCTCGTCCAGGTGCCGGCGACGAGCTCCGCCTCGTCGAGCTCGCTGCGCGCCCGCGCCGCGCGCACCGTGAGCTCCTGCGCGTCGACCTCGACGGCGCGGCCGCGGAGCCTGATCGCGTCGGCCGCGAAGGTGAGCGCGCCGCTCGGGGCGCTCACCACGCTCACGCCGTCGCGGTGCTCGAAGAGGAGGCGCCCGGCCTCGTCGAGCACGCGAAGGCGCCCGCAGCCGGGTCCCGCGCGCACCGTCGCCTCGTCCGGCGCGTCGCGCGTGATCTCCACCAGCGGCGGCGCCAGCGCCCCGATCACGTACGCGTCCTCGCGCGCGTCGACCGCGAGGACGACCTCGTCCCCCTCTCGCGGCGCGTAGCCGGGGAGCGCGCCGCGCGCGGCGAGCGTGCGCGCCCCGACCCGCACCGCGAGCGCCTCTCCGGCGACCGCGCGCACCGTCCCTCGGTGCACGCCGGCCGGCACCCGCCGAGCTCGTGCGCCGCCCCGCTCCGCTCCCCGCGCTCGTGTCAGCGTCGTCCCCATCTTCGCCTCCTGCTCTGACGTCTCATCCGGGCTCCGGCGTCTCATCCGGCTCTGAAGTCCTCTGCGGCGGCGAGCGCCTCATCCGTCCCCGTCGCGTCCGTCCGATCGGCGCGATCCCACTTCGCCGCGACGTCGCGCGTGCGATGCAGCCGCGCGCCGCGCAGCACCGCGTCGCGGAGGTCCGCGAGATCGAGCTGCGCGTGCGAGAGATCCGCGTGCGAGAGCTGCGCGCGCGAGAGCCCCGCGCCGCGCAGGTCCGCCCTCACCAGCCGCGCGCGCTCGAGGCGGATGCCCTCGAGGGACGCGTTGCGCAGCATCGTCGCCTCGAGGTGCGCCTCGCCGAGGTCCGCGCCCGGGAGCTCGGCGCCGTCGAGGACCGCCTCGCTCAGGTCCGCGCCGCGCGCGCGGAGCCCGTGCCCGCGCGCGCCGCGCAGGTCGGCGCCGCGGAACACCCCGCCGCGCGCGTCGACCCCGTCGAGCCGCGCCCCCTCGAGCGCCGCGTGCGAGAGGTCCACGTCGCGGAGCGACGAGCTCGTGAAGTCCACGCGCTCGGCGCGCGCGCCCACCATGCTGCAACGCTCGAACGTCGCGCCGTGCAGCGCGGCGCAGCGCCGGAGGTCGGCGCCATCGAGGTCCGCGTCGACGAACGACGCGTCGCGCGCGTTCACCCGGGCGAGGTCCAGGCCGGCGAGCGTCGCGCCCGTCAGGATCGCGCGCTCGAGGTCCGCGCCCGCGAGCGCGGTCTCGTCGAAGTGGGCGCCGCGGAGGTCGGCCGCGCGCAGGCACGCGCCCTCGCAGGTCGCGCGCGCCAGGTTGGCGCCGGCGAGCTGCGCGCGGCTGAGATCCGCGCCGTCGAGCGCCGCTCCGACGAGGTCCGCGCGCGCGAGCGCGGCGCCAGCGGCGCAGAGGTCCCGCAGATCGGCGCCGCCGAGGGCGACCTCCTCGGCCCAGGCGCGCTCGAGCCGCGCGCCGCGCAACGACGCCCCGGTGAAGATGCACCGCTCGATCCGCGCCTCGGTCAGGTCTGCGCCCGCGAGGTGCGCGCTCGACAGGTTCGCCCGGACCAACCGCGCGCCACGGAGGCTCGCGGCGGCGAGATCGGCGCGCGTGGCGGAGGCGCCCTCGAGGCAGGCTCCGTCGAGCACCGCCTCGGCGAGCTGCGCGCGCGTGAGGCGGGCGCGCGTCAGGTTCGCGCGGGGCAGCGAGGCGCGCGTCAGATCCGCCCGCGAGAGGTCGGCGCCGACGAACGAGGCCGGCTCGCGGGCGACGACCTCGCGCAGGCTCGCGGCGATCAGGCGCGCGCCATCGAAGCGCGTGCCCGCGAGCGACGAGGCGTCGAGCCACGACCCGGACAGGATCGCTCCGTCGAAGCGCGCGCCATCGAGCGCGGCGTCCTCGAGCTCCACCTGGACGAGCACGGCCTCGTCGAGCCTCGCGCCGGTGAGCCGCACGCGGCTCAGGTCGGAGCCGGCCAGCATCGCGCGGCGCAGGTCGGCGCCGTCGAGGGCGGCGTCCTCGAGCCGCACGCCCTCGAGCCGGGCGTCCGGCGCGGTGATCCCGCTCAGGTGTGCGCCCGACGCGTCGCAGCGCGTCATCACGAGCCGCGGCAGCGACGCCCCCGCGAGGTCGGCGCCGCGCAGGTCGACCTCGGTGAGCGCGAGGCCGATCGTGCGCACGCCGCGCAGCGACGCGCCGCGCAGCGACACGCGGGTGAGCCGGACGTGCTCGAGCCGCGCGCCCGCGAGGTCCACGTCGCTCAGATCCACGTCTCCGACGTGCGCGCGCCGCAGCACGCCCCCGCCCGCGGTCAGCGCCGCGCGCAGCGCCTCGGCGCTCGCGATCACGCGCAGACCTCCGTCCGCTTGGTGCGCCCGAGGTCGGCGCCTTCGAGGTCGGCGCCCTCGAGGGTGGTCCCCGCGAGCTCCGCGCCGAAGAGGCTCGCGCCGCGCAGGTCGGCGTGCGAGAGATCCGCGTCCTCGAGGCACGCCTCCATCGCGTCGGCGCGCCGCGCCTTGGCGGCGACGAGCTTCGCGCGAGAGAGCCGCGCGCTGCGCAGGACGCAACGGTCGAGCACCGCGCCGAGCAGCGAGGCGTCCACGAGGTTCGCGCGCGTGAGCTCGGCGCGAGAGAGATCCGCCTGATCGAGGATCGCCTCGGCGAAGTGCGAGCGTGTCGCGCGGACCTCGGCGAGCGAGGCGCCGACGAAGCGGGCGCCGCGCGCGCGCAGCTCCGTCAGGTCCGAGCGCGCGAGGCGCGCACCCGACGCGTCGGCCCGCTCCAAGCTGGCGCGCACGAGGGAGGCCGCCTCGATCCGCGCGTCGAGGAGGCGGGCGCGCGAGAGCTCGGCGTCGTCGAGGCGCGCCTCGTCGAGGCACGCGCGCCGCAGGTCGGCCTCCGTGAGGTCGGCGCCGACGAGATCGGCGCCGCGCAAGCTCGCGCCCTCGAGCGCGCCGCGCTCGAGCACCGCGTCCTCGAGGCACGCGCCATCGAGGCACGCGCCCCGCGCGCTCACGCCGGCGAGGTCGGCCTCGCGCAGGCTCGCCCGCTCGAGGCTCGCGCCGTCCAGGCTCGCCCCCGCGAGGTCCGCGCCGTCGAGGCGCGCGTCCTCGAGCCGCGCGCGCGGGAGCCGCGCGCCTCGCAGGACGGTGCGCGTGAGATCGGCGTGGCGAAGATCGAGGTCCGAGAGGTCCGCACCAGCGAGCAGGAGCCCGGCCAGCGGCTCGCCGCGCGCGCGCCGCGCGATCACCTCTGCCCGGCCGCGCTCGGCGGCGTCGGCGGCGCTCGCGCCGCGCGAAGGCGTCGTCGCGGGCGCGCGCACGGCGGGCGTGAGCGCCGGTGACTCTGCGGCGCGATCGGCCTGATCGCCCGCCGAACCGTGGACGCGCGCGCTCGTCGCGCGGTGTCGCGCCCACGCGGCGTCGAGCGCCTCGCGCGAGCCCGCGCGCCCGCTCGCGACCACGATCGCGCGCACGCCCGAGAGGCCTTGGCCCTCCACCTCGACCACGCCGCGCCACAGGCACAGCACCAGCCCTGCGTCCGCGTCGACGGTGATCGTGTCGAGCCGCAGCGGCAGCTCCTCCGCGCCGCCGCCGTGCTCGACGAGGCAGCGCGGCTCGACGCCCGGCAGCTCCACGATCACGTGCGGCTCGCCGGGGCGGAGGTGCACGAGCTCGATCCGCTCGTCGGGGCGCCAGAAGCCCGTGATGCGTTGGTCGGGCGGCGCCGCGTTCTCGTGCTCGTAGTCGAAGTCCTCGGGCAGCCAAGGCCAACGCGTGCGGCGCCACGCGTCGTCGTAGGTGCCTGCCCGCGCGAGGCGCCGCCGCGCGGTCCGCGCGACCGGGAACGCGCCGGCCGGCTCGGGCCGGTCGGAGGGCGACACGATCCGCGCGCTCGGGTCCTCGAGGTTGGGCAGCAGGTGCTCGCCCAGGCCGCGCCCGACGGGGTTGTCCGGGTGGCCCGGCCCGCCGAAGCTGCGCTCGTACGAGAGCGGCATCGCGCGGAAGGGCACCGGCTCGCTCGGGCGCGCGCCGGTGAGCCCGCGCACCCACCGCCGGTCGCCGATCACCGCGAGGCGCTTCTCGACGGCGCCGACGCGCAGCCCGACCATGCTCGCCGGGACTGGATCGTCGCCCGGCGGGTGGCACGTGCCCGCGAGCAGCACCTCGCCGCGCGGCTTGAAGTACGCGAAGTCGGAGCTGAGGCGGACGCTCCGCGACGGATCGTCGTCGTGGTGCACGTCGCCCTGGCAGTCGAGCTGCGCGCCCGCGACGCGGCCGAGCCCGCCGCCGGGCGGGATGGCGATCGTCGCCTTGACGACCACGATGAGCGCGGTGCGCGGCGGCCGCAGCGGGTGGCCGAGGTAGCCGACGGCGAACGGGGTCTCTCGGATGAGCGCGGGCGGCATGGCGGTCAGCGTGGGAGCAGCACGAACATGAGGTTCTTGCGGAACACGGCGAGCGACATCTCCTGGATGCCGCGGGTCCCGGCGACGGTGCGCCGTCGCGGCGCGTCGTCGTGCGAGACCGTCCCCGTCGCTTGGACTCCGTCGTCGACGTCGACCAGGATGCTCCCCCAGCGCCGCATCGGGGTGGCGCCCCAGGGATTCCAGAAGCGCACGACCGGGGCGTCGTGATTCGACTCGTCGAGCGCGACCACGTCGATCTGATGTGCGCTCCGGGTGCCCCAGTGGACGCCGGTGCTCACGGGCACGCCCGGGGATCGTGTGAAGTGCGCGCGCAGCTGTTCGACGGCGCCGTGTTTCACCAATGCGAACTGCGCGTGGAGCACGGCCTCGACGGTGCGGTGATAGTCGCGCTTCCATCTCCAGCCGCGCTCGCTCACGTAGGCGTCGGTCTGCTCACCTGTGGCCGTGCCGCGCGTCGCGCGCGAGGGCGCCACGTTCCGGTAGCTCTCGGGCTGCCCGACTCGGTGGCTCCCCTCGCGCCAGTATCGCATCAGCGCCGACTGCATGAGCCGCTCCGACGCGCTGCGGGCGCTGACGTCGAGGTCGAGCGCGTCGTCGGTGGCGCGGATGCGGTCGCCGTTTGCCAGCCGTGTTTCCTGGGCGGCGGTGGCGCGCCCGGCGTAGTCCCCGAGGAAGAGGTCGGTGGCGATGCGCGCGTACTCGGCCGGCCGGATCTCGGCGAGCCGGTGGACGAGCACGGTGATCGCGCAGGTTCCCCGGTTGTTCTGGTCGATGAACCCGCTCGGGTCCGCGATCTCGGTGAGGAGCGCGTCGAGCAACACCCCGCGGCGCTGGCCCTCGACCGCGTCGTGGTCGACGCCCTCGGCGAGCTGCGCGCGGACGATCCGCGCCGTGGACGCCGCGTTCGGCCGCGACCGGAGGTTCTTGAGGGTGCGGTTGAAGACGAGGAGCCGGCGCCGGCGGCGCCGGCCGCCCGTCTGCTCGATGAGCGGCGGCGCGCCCTCTCGCAACCCCGTCTCGATGTAGGCGGGCACGGGCGCGACGCTCCAGTTGAGCGGCGCCTGCGCGGCGCGCTCGAGGATCGCCAGCAGCGTGAGGCCCTCGACGAAGTCCTCGGTGAACATCGCGACGGTGCCGGCGCCGTAGGCGCTGCCCTTGGCCCAGCGCTCGGTCTCGGGCTCGAGGAGCTGCAGCAAGTAGGGCAGCCCGTCGCGCCCGGTCGCGTCCATCACGCGCACCAGCGCCCGCCGCTCCTCGTCGCCGCGTTCGCGGAACGTGGGGTGGCCGAGCAGGTGCGCGAGCGCGCTCAGCCGGGGCCCTTGCTCGATCGCGTCCGCGCTGCGGACGTCCTCGCGCACGTGCTCGTCCGTGGCCTCGCGCAGGCGCAGCGGGCGCGCGACGAAGCGCACGATCGCGTCGCGCAGCTCGCTCGAGCAGTCGTCGAGCGCGGCGAGCCGGTCGAGCACGAACAGCAGCGGCTCCGGCATGCCGGGGAAGAGCGCGAACGTATCGAGCACGTCTCGTTGCGCCGCCTCGGGGAGGTCGGGGAAGGCGGTCGGCACGTCCTGCGAGCCGGGGCCGGCGCCCAGGATGTTCAGGTACGCATCGCGGACCTCGGGGTGGCTCCAGCACGCGTGCAGGTCCCGCACGACCCGATCCTGGATCGCTTCGCCGAGGTCACCGTACGGCGCGCCGATCGCCTCGATGATGGCGTCCTGCTCCGGCTGGCGGATCTCGTTGGTCGGGATCGCCACGCGCTCACTCCGTCTTCACGTTGCCCTTGAGGACGATCTCGGAGGCGATGAGCTCGATCTTGCCGCCGGGGCTCATGACGATCCGCGCCGCGCCGTCGTCTGCGGACAGCGTGAGCTTGCCCTTCGCGGTCACGGTGACGTCGCGCCGCATCGCGATCGACGACTCGGTCTGGGTGGTGAGGTCGAGCTCGGCTCCACCGTCCGAGATGGTCATCCCCCACGCGCCGTCGTCCTCGTCGAGCAGGTGCACGCCGAGCGTCCCGCTCGCCGCGGTGAGCTCGAGGACGTCGTCGTCGGCGAAGAGCGTCTTGCCGCGGCGCCGCAGCTGCAGCCGCTCGTCGTCGAGCCGGAGCCCGTCGCCGCCGAGGAACAGATCGACCTGCGCCGGCGCGTCCGAGAGCGTGAGCCCCTGGGCGTTCGAGAGCTGCGTGCCGTGCACGAGCATCGCGGCGCGCGAGCCGGCGGTCACCGAGAAGGTGCGCCCCACGCTCGCGACGTCGTCGACGGCGATCGCGCTGGTGCGGCCGTGCACGACCACGTCCTCGTGATCGGCGATCACCTTCAGGCGGCGCCCCTCGACGAGGTAGGTCTCGAGGTAGGGCGCGATCTCGACCTCGGGCGGCTCGCCCGGCGGCGCCGGTTCCTCGGCGCGCCGTGCGCGCGGCGCGCTCGGATCGAAGGGCGGCGCGAACGCGCCGCCGCCGGGGCCCTCGAGCAGCTCCTGCATCGCCGCCGGATCGATCGGCGCGCCGTAGTCGGACCAGTCGGCGGCGTGCCGGGGCCACTCGTCGTGCGCGCCCTCGCCGCGCTCGTGCTCGTCGTGCGGCTCGTAGGGATCTTCCGGCGGGATCGGGAGCGCCGTGCCGAGGTAGGGGTCGACCGCGAAGCCGCGCGCGCGCGCCGCGAGGATCGCCGCGACGTGCTGCTTCACCCTCGCGACGTGCTCGAGCGACTCGGGCGACGGCATGCTCGAGGGTGCGACCGCGTGCAGGTGCAGCCCGTGTACGAGGTGCGTGCCGAACGCGCGCACCTCGCCGAGGAGCCCGCCGACGCTGAGGTGGCGCTCGGTGCCCTCGACCGTCACCGAGCGCTGCGCGCCGACGTGCAGCGACTGCACGCCGCCCACGACGAGCGCCTGTGAGCCGCCGATCTTCTCGAGCTGCGAGCCACCGACGCGGTTGTGCTGGTGCACGCGGACCTCGTTGTCCTGGCTGCCGAGCACGCGCGTCTCGTGGTGGTTGCGGATCTTCTCTTTGAGGTCGCGCTCGGCGTGCAGGTACACCTGCTCGAGGTTCGCGGTGTCGTCGAAGCGCAGCTCGTTGAAGCCGACGCGCCCGCCCACTTTCGCGAGGCTCGGCGTGCTGTGCGAGCGGATGGTCGCCTTGGCGTGCTCGCCCGGCAGCAGGTACGGCGGCGTGTTCGTGCTGTTGTACACGCAGCCGACCACCAGCGGTCGGTCCGGATCGCCGTCGAGGAAGGTGACCACGACCTCCATGCCGACCCGCGGGATGAAGACCGTCCCCCATCCCGGGCCTGCCCACGCCTGCGCGACCCGCACCCAGATCAGCGCGCCGGGGTCGCGCTCCACGTCGCTCGCGACGTCCGCCGCCGCGCGCCCTTGCGACTCGCAGGCGCGCTCGCGGTCCCAGTGCATCTCCACCTTGATGCGCCCGTAGTAGTCGGTGCGCACCTCGTCGCCCGGCTCCCCGACGACCGTCCCGGTCTGCGCGCCCGACACGATCGGGCGCGGGGTCTTGCGCGGCGGCCGGTACGGCGCCCCGACGGGCAGGCACTCGAACGTGTTCCCGTAGCGCGAGCCCGCGTCGTCGCTCGCGCGCTCTCCCTTGGAGCGCTCCGACGCGAGGTCGTGCTCCACGCGGAGCACGACGAACGGGCCGAGCGTCTCGCCGCTCGCCTGATCGAGGACGCGGAACGTGCGCCCGGGGGCGAGGCCGATGACCTCGCCGCGGCCGCGCAGGACGGCGTCGCCGCCGCGGAGCTCTTCGAAGCGCAGCGCCGCCACGCGCGCGCCGTCGTGCGCGCGGTAGCGCGGCGCGGGGATCGCGTTGTGGATGATCGGCGGCAGCGCGGGCACCGGGATGTCTACGTCCTCGTACTCGGTGAACGTGAAGCGGCCGGGGTGCTCGTAGACGGTGAGCTCGCGCCCCGCGCCCGCGCGCTCCGGTGTGAGCGCCGCGCGCAGCGCCGCGTTGGTGAAGTCGTGATCGTGGAGCGCGACGCCGCTCGAGCGGAGCTCCGCGCAGCGCTCGAAGCGCGTGATCGTCTCCTCGGCGTGCGTCTGAGCCTGCTCCGAGTACGACACCCAGGGGATCGCGGCGCCCGCTGCGCGGCTCGGCACCTGCGCGGCGGCGCCGGCGAGCGCGCCTCGCGCGCCGTCGTGCAGCACGAGCGTCTCGCGCGCCGCGTCCTCGTCGTGCTCGAACCAGTAGGCGATGCCCTCCTCCTCGAGGAGCCGCTCCACGAACGCGAGATCGGACTCGCGGTACTGCACGCAGTACTCGCGCAGCCGGTACGGCACGCCGGGGTCGAGCGCCTTCTGCCGCGCCGAGCCCTCGTAGAGCTCGGCGTCGTCGAGCACGCGCTCCACGATGTCGATGGCGGTCAGGTGGTGGAACACGCGCGAGCTCTGGCGGCGTGAGAGCAGCCACAGCTCGGGGGCGAGGAACACGCGGAGCGCGCGCCGCGTGTCGTGCACCCGGCCGGCCTCCTCCGCGCGCCACACGATCCCGTGGACGACGCGGATCAGCTCGGCGTCGTCGCACGCGCGGGTGAGGCGCAGGCTCGCGCGGGTGTCGAGGAGCGCGGCGGGGCTCGGGCCCGGCTCGTCCACGAGGATCTCGAGCTCCGCCGCGTAGGGCTGCGACACGCCCTCGACGATCCGGCCTGCGGCCACCCAAACGGGCGCGCCGCCCTCGCCGTGGAGCTCGAGCTCGACGTGCACGGCCGAGCCGGTGCGCTCGGGGGCGTTGGGGGCGCGGTCCGCGGAGGGCATGTTCCGTCCGACGATCGGCGAGCACGGCGCGCGGGACCAGACGGGCCGATGATGGACGATTGATGAGCGGGCGCGACGGCTCGAGGTCGCGTCAGGCCTCGACGCCGTCGGCTCGCATGCGCGCCGCGTCGGCCGGCGCAGCGACCCCGCCGGCGGGATGCGAGAACCACCCGCGCGGGTCGGCGCGCTCGGGATCGTCCCGCACCTTCAGCACGGTGAACATCCCGCCCATGTCGATGTACGAGAACGGACCCCGGCCGCCGCGCATCGGGAGGCTGTTCGGAGGGGTGGGCATCTCCATCTCGCCCATGCCGCCCATGCCGGTCTGGCCCATCGACATGTAGTCGGGAGCGACGCGGGCCATGCGTCGATCGAGCCTGCGCGTGTCGGCGCCCACCATGTTCGGGATGCCGTGGCCCATCTGGGTCATCACGTGGTGCGTCATGTGGCAGTGCATCGCCCAGTCGCCGGGTTCCGTCGGCACCATCTCGATCACGCGCGTCGAGCCGACGGGCACGAGCACCGTGGTCTCGGGGTATTGCGCGCTCTCGGGGACGTACCCACCGTCGGTCGCCGTCGTGACGAAGTTGAGCCCGTGGATGTGGATCGGGTGGTGATCCATGGGGCCGAGGTTTCCCAAGCGGATCCGGATCCGCTCGCCGGTGCCGGCCATCAGCGGCTCGGTCGCCGGGAAGGACTTGCCGTTGAACGTCAGGACGTTGAAGTCGCTCATCGCGTTCGGATCGGGTCGGCGCGCGCCCACCTCGAGCCGCCACTCGTGCGACATCAGGACGTAGTCCCGGTCGACGCGCGGTCCGCGCGGCCGGCGCGGGTGGACGATGAACATGCCGACCATGCCGAGCGCGATCTGCGTCATCTCGTCGTAGTGCGAGTGGTACATGAAGGTGCCGGCGTGCCGCAGATCGAGCTCGTAGACCCACGTCTGCCCGGGCGGGATCGGCGCTCCTTCGTAGCCCGCCTCGCGGAGGGCCTCGATCATCCGGTCGAGGGAGCTCTGTGCAGCGTGCCGCACGATCGCGACGCCGTCGCGCCGCCGCACCTCCGCGTGCTCGACGCCCTCGACCTCGCGTAGGGCCGCTCCGACGTGCCGCACGCACGAGGCGCACGTCATGCCCTCGACTCTGATCGTCGTGTCTCTCTTCTCGCTCATGGTGACATCGTCCTTTCGTCGAGCCTCCGCGATGGCGGCTGCTCAGCAGGAAGGACGCGCAGGCGCCCGCGTGATTACTCGGCCGCGCACGCCATGTTCGCGCGGCGTGTAATGCCGGGCACGGAGCTGCGTCCGTCAGGTCGTGGCGGGTATCGGAGCAGCGCGCGGCCAGCCCGCGCTTGCCACGCGACCCGCTCGGGACGACAACTTCTCACGCGGGTCGCCGCCGACCTTCTCGAGGCAACCGAATGACGAGCCCCCTACAGCGCCCCGACCCGACGAAGAGCGCCCTGGCGGCGGCCTTGACCGCGCGGGAGCCGGAGTTCATCGCGTTCCTCCAGCGACGCCTCGGCGACCGCGCGCTCGCCGAGGACGTGCTCCAGGACGCCTTCCTGCGCAGCATCGACAAGCTGGGCGACTTGCGCGACCCGGACGCCGCCGTGGCGTGGTTCTATCGAATGCTCCGCAACGCGGCGATCGACCAGCAGCGCCGGAGCGGGGCGAGCCGCCGTGCGCTCGCCCGCTTCGCCGCCGAGCTCGAGACCACCGGCGCCGTGCCCGAGGCGCATCGCGCGGTGTGTCGTTGCGTCTCGGCCGTGGCCGCGGCGCTCAAGCCCGAGTACGCGGAGGCGCTCCAGCGCATCGAGGTCGATGGCGTGGCTGTGAAGAGCTACGCAGAAGAGGCCGAGATCACCAGCAACAACGCCGGCGTGCGCGCGTTCCGGGCTCGCGCCGCGCTGAGGCAGGGCGTGCGAGAGACGTGCGGCGCGTGCGCTGCGCGTGGCTGCGTCGACTGCACCTGCGGGACCTGACGCTCGCGGATCGATGCTCTACAGGTAGCCGAGGGCGCGCAGGCGGGCCTCGAGCTGCGCCGGGGCGCCTTCGGCGAGCGCGGGCTGTGGCGCGCTCGCGAGCGGCGCGTCGCCGCCGCGCGCGACGGCCTCGCGCAGGACGCGCCCCGCCATCTCCGGCGCCGGCGCGACGCCCATGCGCGCGAGCAGCGTCGCCGTCGCGTCGGCCATGCGCGCGCGCACCTCGCCGACCGGCCGCACCCTTGGGCCGGCGGCGACGAGCAGGCCGCGCGGGCGGTGCGAGCCCGGCAGGCTCCGCCCCTTCTTCCCGAGGTGCTCCTCGGGCGCGAGCCGGCGCCACGGCCCCGTGCCGGCGGGCGCGCCGCCGGACGGCATCAGGTTGTACGAGTAGCCGCGGTCGAGGTGCAGCTCGAGCACCAGATCGGGCGCGCGCGCGACGTGCGGTCCGTCGTAGAGCTCGTCGCGCGAGAGCACGCGCCGGAACACCGGCGCGCCGGTGAACGGATCGCGCACCGCCCCGAGCGCCGCGCGCAGCGCCTCGGTGAGCGCGGGCACGTCGGCGGGCGCGACGATCCCCTCGGGCTCGCGCCCGCGCACGTTGAAGTGGATCGCCGGGAAGTAGTTGAGCTCGTCGCTGAACGCGCGCGTGCGCGCGAAGTCGAGGCCGCCGAAGCGCGCGCGCGACTCGACGAGCCCGGGCAGCGCGCGGCCCGCGAGCGTGAACGCGGCCTGACGCGCGCGCGGCGGCAGCGCGCCGAGCGCGCGGTCCTTCACGACGGCGAGCGCGCGGCCGCCCCGGTCGGCGAGCGCCGCGAAGCCCAGGCGCTCGAGCAGCCGGTTGAGGTAGAGGACCGTCGTGCCCGCGCCGCCCGAGCCGTGGTCGCTCACGATCGTGAGCTCGGTGCCCTCGCCCGCGGCGGCGACGAGCTCGGCCACCGCGCGATCGAGCGCGCGGTAGACGGTCCGAAGCGCGTCGGGCGCGCCGGGCCGATGGCGCGGCGAGGCCGGATCGTGGAACGCCCAGAGGTGGTGCGCCGCGGTGTCGCTCTCGCCGAAGTAGAACGCGAACAGATCCCAGGCGTCGCGATCGAGGAGCCAGCGCGCGACTTCCGTCTTGTGCGCGATGCGCTCGGCGAGCCGCCCCGGCAGGCGCAGGTGCCAGCCTTCTCGCTCGGCGGCGAGCTCGTCGACGTCGTCGAAGCGCAGCGGCCCGAAGCGCGCGCGCAGCTCCGCGTGGAGCGAGGGCGGGTGCACGAACGAGCGGTCGGCCTCGAACGCGACGGGCGAGTCCCAGCCGCTCACGAACACGCCGTGCGCGAGGCGCTCGGGCGGCCACGTGCCGGGGAAGCCGACGCACGCGCAGCGGCGCCCCATCGCGTCGAGCCGCGCCGCGATCGTCGGCGCCGCGCGCACGGTGCCGGCGGTGAAGGCGACGCGGTAGCCCTCGCGCAGCGTGAAGTCGAACACGCCGTGGCGTCCGGGATCGACCCCGGTCAGGAACGTCGTCCAGTTCGGGAGCGTCGCCGGCGGCGTCACGCTCTCGAGCCGCGCCCACGCCCCGCGGCGCCGCAGCGCGACGAGCGCCGGCAGCGCGGCCTCGCCGAGCCCGTCGATCACGTCGACGTCGGCGCCGTCGAGCCCGATCACGAGGTGGCGCGCGCTCACGGGATCGCGCTCCCGAGCCAGTCGGGCGGGGTCGCGAGCCCGAGCGCGCCGAGGATCGTCGGGCCGACGTCGTGGATCGAGCGCGGCGCGAGCTCGCCGCGCGAGGCGATCGCGGGGCCCGCCGCGACGACGATCCCGTCCCAGTCGTGGTTGCAGCCGTCCGGTCCCCGGCCGTCGTCGGCCGCGAGCACGTCGCCGCCCACCAGGCCGGAGCTGCGGTAGTCGAGCTCGCCGAAGAACACGAGCAGGTCGGGGGGCGCGCCGTTCGCCTGCCGGTAGAGCGCCTCCGGCCGGTGCGCGCGCGCGCGCAGCGCGGGATCGGCCTCGAGCGCGAGGGCGAGCTCGGCGAGCGCGGCCTCGCGGTCGGTCACGATCCCCTCGGGCTCGCGCCCTCGCAGGTTGAGGAACACGCGCGCGTAGTAGCCCCCCGCGCTCCACGCGCGCGTGCGCGTCCAGTCGACCATCGCGGGGGTCAGCGCGGACGGCTGCGGCGGCGCGTGTGACAGGACGAGCCAGCCCTCGCGCCGCAGCCACTCGTTGATCGCGACGGCGCCGCGCATCGGCCGAGCGCCGTGGTCGGAGACGACGAGCACCGTGGTGTCTTCGCCCGCCTCGTCGAGCCACGCGCCGAGCTCCGCGTCGACGAACGCGTAGTAGTCGCGCGCGTCGCGCACGCGCGGGTCGTGCGGATCGTGGTCCGGGTGGCTCGGGTCGAGGTGTCGCCACATCGCGTGGTGCAGCCGGTCGGTGCCCATCTCGACCATCATCGTGAGATCGGGGCGCTCCTCGCGGAAGAGCGCGCGGCCGATCGCGAAGCGGCGCCGCGTCGTCTCGTAGAGCTCGTCGAGGAGCCGGTCGAGCGCGTCGGTGCGGAACTCCGACACGTCGGGCGCGTGCGGCCCGAAGCGCGCCTCGAGCCGCGCGGCGAGCTCGGGCGGGTGCGTGTAGGGCGGGGCGACCCCGAGGAAGTCGCCGACGGACACGCCGCGCACGCGCGGCGGCGGGGAGGTCATCGGGACGTAGAGCACGCACGACGTCTTGCCGTGGGCGGACGCGAGGTCCCACACGCGCGGCGCCTCGGTCGTGCCCGCGCCGAGCGCCAGCTCGTAGGCCCCGTGCGCGCGCTCGCGGAACCCGTAGCGGCCGAGCTCGCCGGGGTCTCTGCCGCTGACCATGCACGCCCACGCGGGCACCGTGATCGGCGGCGCGACGCTGCGCAGCCGCCCCCACGCGCCGCGCCGCCGCAGCGCGCTCAGGTTCGGCAGCGCGCGCGCCAGCCGATCGAAGACGAGCGCGGGCGCCGCGCAGTCGAGCCCGACGACCAGGACGCGGTCGGCGCTCATCGCCACCAGCTCGAGGCGAAGAAGTCCATGGTGCTCGCGACGAGCCAGTGCAGGAGCACGCCCGGCCAGATGCTCCGCGAGCGCAGCGCGATGAAGCACAGCACGAGCCCCGCGATCATCGCCGAGGCCATCTCCAGCTCGGGCTTGCCGTAGTGCATCAGCGTGAACGGGATGGTGGAGACCAGCACGGAACGTTGCATGAAGTCGCGCTGGAAGGCGAAGAGCATGAAGCCGCGGAAGAAGAACTCCCACGCGATCCACTTCACGAGGTAGGCGCCCTCGAACAGCAAGAACAGCTCGGCCGACGTCTCGGCCGCGGCGAGGCGCGGGTACACCGCGCGGAACGCGGGCAGATCGTGCACCAGCCAGACGAGCGGGATCATCGCGGCCCACAGGCCGAGCACGACGGCGATCTCCGGCAGCGCGCCCTTCACGCGAAAGCCCAGGTCGCGCGGGCTCCAGCCCTCGCCGAGCCAGGCGAGCCCGAGCGGGGCGAGCATCAAGAGGACGACGGCGCTCGCGTGCGCCCAGAAGTGCTGGTGCAGCGCGACGAGCTCGACGCCGACGAGCGCCTGGCTCCGCCGGACGAACCACTCGGGCGCCGCCGAGGTCGAGCCGTGGTGGTAGTAGAGCACCATCAGCCACGTCGCGGCCGCGCCGAGGTAGAGCGGCCGCCAGCCCATCCCGGGGAAGAGGCGGTCGACGGACAGCTCGATCCAGCGGCGCACGGCCCTGCTCTAGCTCGTGCACACCTGTGGCGCAGCCTGCGCCACTTCTGTCCGGGTGCTCCCCGACCTGGGTTGCGTCATGCTCTCGGCATGATTTCTGCGACGGGCTCCGACGTGCACCGCGCCATCCTCAGCGTGACCGTCGCTCTGACCCTCGGGGCGTGCGGCGCCAAGAACGATCTCCGCGTCCCCGAGCCCGACTGGGACGGCGGGTTCGATGCCGGGTTCGACGCGGGCCTCGACGCCGGCGTCGACGGCGGCCCGACGCCCGAGGAGTGCATCGAGCTCCCGTTCAACGATCCGCCGCGCGAGCTGCCGATCAGCTTCGTCGCGCAGATCCTGAGCGCGGACGTCTACTTCCTCATCGACGTGACCGGGTCGATGGGCGACGAGATCGAGCAGATCCGGAGCGGGCTGACGTCGCGCCTCATCCCGGGGCTCGCGGAGCAGATCGCCGACGTGCGCTTCAGCATCGGTCGCTTCGCGGACTTTCCCCTCCCCGCGGCCGGCTACGGCTCGGACGGCGACGAGGTCTTCCGGCTCGTGCTCGAGTCGACCTCGAACATCGACTCGGTCGTCAACGCGGTGAACCGGCTCTCGCTGCAGTCGGGCGGCGACACGCCCGAGTCGATGATCGAGGCGCTCTACCTCTCGGCCACCGGCGAGGGCCTCGGAAGCTGGGTGCCGGCCGCGCGCTGTCCTGCGGGCACCGTCGGCTACCCGTGCTGGCGCTCGACCGGCGCCCCGATCATCCTCGCGTTCACCGACGCGTCGAGCCACAACGGGCCCGGCGGCGCGAACCCCTACGACCCGATCCACTTCCGCGGCCCCCAGCCGCACACCTACGAGCAGGCGGTCAACGCGCTCCGCCGCATCGGCGCGCGCGTGCTCGGCCTCAACTCGGGCGACTTCGGCGACACCGGCCGCGACCACCTCGAGGCGCTCGCGCGCGACACCGGCGCGGTGCGCCCGGACGGGACGCCGATCGTGTTCGACATCCGGCGCGACGGCGCGCTCCTCGGCGACTCGGTCATCGAGGCGGTGCGCACGCTCGTCGACGAGGTGCCGATCGACGTCGACGTGCTCGTCGAGGACTGGCCGTTCGACGAGGTCGACGCGACGAGCTTCGTCGAGCGCGTCGAGGCGGTGAGCGCGGTGCCGCGCGACGGCGCGATCCGCCACCCGGATCGGTTCGAGGCGGTGCGGCCCGGCACGCGCGTCAACTTCCGTGTCCTTCTGCGCAACGACAGCATCATGCAGACCGACGTCGCGCAGCGCTTCTACCTCACCGTGATCCTGCGCGGTGACCGCGTGACGCGCCTGCGCGAGACGCTGCTCGAGATCGTGGTCCCGCCCCGCGGCGGCGGGATCGTCTGCCCGCTTTGAGCGTGCTCAGAAGCGGCGGCCGCGCCAGATCGCGAAGTCCACGTCCTGCTGCGCGGCGTAGCGCACCTGCACGCGGATGAGCTCGCCGTAGGTCGCGGGCATGCGCTCGGACATCGCGAACAGCACGCGGCCGGCCGCCTCGGCGTCGTTGGCGGCGCGGTGCGCCTCCTCGAGCGGGACGCCGAGGTGCGCGCAGATCTCGCCGAGCTTCGCGCTGCGATCGGGGAACAGCTCGCGCACCCAGACGAGCGGGTCGACCCACTCCACCTCCGCCTGCATCGCGGGGGGCAGCTCCTCGCCCCACGTCGGCTCGCCGAGGCGCTCGAGCTCCGCGAGCAGGAACCGCTTGTCGAAGCCGGCGTTGTACGCGACGGGCAGCCGCCCCTCGAGCACCGCGCGGATCTCTGGCCAGACCGCGTCGAAGCGCGGCTGATCGGCGAGCATCTCGTCGGTGATGCCGTGCACCGAGGAGGCCTCGGCCGGGACCGGGATCGTCGGATGGATGAGCCAGTTGTGGCTCGCGCTGAGCACGCCGTCGTCGAAGCAGACGATGCCCATCTCGAGCACGCGGTCGGTCGCGGGGTCGAGGCCCGTCGTCTCGAAGTCGATGATCGCGAGCGCGCTCTCGGCCCAGATGCGATCCGGCTCGAAGCCGACCGCGAGCCCGGGCACCGGCAGGCCGACCTGCGTCTTCGCGAGGCGATCGGCGATCCCCGGGTAGTGGCGGCCCGTCGGGAAGCAGCCGCAGATCTCCACCTGACCGCGCATCGCGTCGCGACCATCGCGCGCCCCACGATCGACCGCAAGTGCTACGAGACGGAGCCATGGGCTACCGGGGTCGCTTCGCGCCGTCGCCGACCGGGCCGATCCACCTCGGCACCGCGCGCACCGCGCTCCTGGGCTGGCTGCGCGCGCGCGGGGAGGGCGGCGCGTTCGTGCTGCGGATGGAGGATCTCGACGCGCCCCGCGCGCGCCCCGGCGCGGCGCAAGCGATCCTCGAGGACCTCGCGTGGCTCGGCCTCGACTGGGACGAGGGGCCGGACGTCGGCGGTCCGTGCGGGCCGTACACGCAGTCGGAGAAGCTCGACCGCTACGCCGAGGTCCTCGCGCGGCTCGCGCCGTTCACCTACCCGTGCACCTGCTCGCGCAAGGAGATCCAGGAGCTCGCCTCGGCGCCGCACGGCGCGGAGCCGGTGTATCCCGGCACCTGCCGCGCGGGCCCGACGCACCCGGAGCGCGAGGCGGCGACGCGCTTCCGCATGCCCGATCCGCCGCCGGCCTTCGACGACGCGGTGCTCGGCCGCGTCGAGGGCGTGGGTCGCGGTGACTTCGTGCTCCACCGGCGCGACGGCGCGTTCGCCTACCAGCTCGCGTGCGTCGTCGACGACCACGACATGCGCATCACCGAGGTGCTCCGCGGCGCCGACCTCGTCGCGTCGACGCCGCGCCAGATCGCGCTCTACGAGGCGCTCGGCTGGCCGGTGCTCGCGTTCGCGCACGTGCCGCTCGTGCTCGGGCCCGACGGGGAGCGGCTCGCGAAGCGGCACGGCGCGATCTCGATCGCGGAGCTGCGCGCGGCCGGCCAGGACGCGGCCTCGATCGTGGGCGCGCTCGCGCACGGCGTCGGGCTGATCGACGCGCCCCGCCCGACGCGCCCCGCCGAGCTCGTCGGCCGGCTCGAGCTCGCGCGCCTGCGCGCGCGCTGATCGCGCGTCAGACGCTCGGGTCGGGCAAGAGGGCGCGGGCGCGCCGCTCGTGCGTGAACAGGTGGACGACCAGGTACGCGCTGCCCACGACGTAGTGCGCGACCCCCTCGGGAACCATCAAGGCTCTTCGCAGCATGATCGAGAGCTTGAACGGCCCTCGTTTCGTCTCTGTTTCCGCCGAAGAAAATCGGTGCTTCGAAAACGATCGGGCGCGCGTCAGGGCGCGGGCGCCGGGGGGAGCGTCGCGACCATGCCCAGCACGAGCAGCGCGTAGCCGCCGACGATGGTCAGGAAGAAGACGACGCGGTAGCCGATCGCCGCGGCGGCGGCCCAGTCCGTCCCGCAGCGGTGCACCTCGCGCAGCCCGATCACCTCGAGGCCCACGACCCAGAACCACGTGAAGCTGCCGAGCAGCGGGATGAACGTGAAGAGGTAGGGCGCGTTGGAGTACGAGCAGACGCGCAGCGTGTCCTCGAAGGAGCCGCGCGACTTCTTTGCGATCGCGAGCACACCGTGCGCGCAGGCGGCGGCGATCACCTGGCCGAAGAGCGCGTTCGCCGGGCCGGCCATCAGCGCGAGCAGCGGGCTGAGGCCGAGCATCGCGCAGCCGTACACGCCGAGCACCGCGCCGACCGGCGCGAGCGTGTCGTCGCCGATCGCGGCGATCGCGCCGCCGCTGAGCAGCACGAGCGCGCCCGCGACGACGTACGACAGGAACAGGCCGATCGTGACCGTCAAGACGCCGTGCACGACGGCGCCGATCACGCTGTCCTGTGTGGTCGGCGTGCGGAAGAACCGGCTCGGCGAGCCCATCGCGAGCTTCACGGTCTGCCAGAACGCGCGCACGTTCCCGACCTCGGCCCGGCGCTCCCACGGGATCGGCTCGCCGAGGCCCTTCTGCGCGCACGTCGCGCAGACCTCGCGGCCCCTCACGGCGGAGAACAGGCAGGCGGCGCAGCCGAAGTCGCCGCAGCGCGTGCACACGAACGTCGCCGCGACGCCGTGCGCTCCGCAGCTCGCGCCTTCGTGGCTCGTGTCGAGCGGAGCGTTCACCGCGCGCTCCTACGCGCCCGGGCGCTCAGAACTTCCCGGTGACCGACAAGAACGTCATCTTGTCGTTGGTCTCGCGCAGCCGCGCGCTCAGGATCTTCACGAAGTTCCACAGGATCTCGTACGCGAGATCCTTGTCCAGAAAGAGCAGATCTTCCAGCGCGCTCTTCGTGAGCACGAGGAGCCGGCAGCGCTCGTGCACCCGCGCGTCGGCGCTGCGGGGGAAGTCGTCGATGAGCGACATCTCGCCGAACGCGGCGCCCGGCCCGAGCACCGCGAGCGCCTCCTCGCCCATCCCCGAGACCTCGCGCGAGATCCGCACCTTGCCCTCGAGGATCAGGTAGAGCTTGTCGCCCACCTCGCCCTCGCGGAAGATCACGTCCCCGACGCGGTAGGACTCCTCCGAGCACACCGCCGCCAGCCGCTCGATCCCCGCCGGGTGGATCTCCTGGAAGAGCTGGATGCTCGCGAGCACGTCGCCTACGGACTCGGCCATGCGTGCGGCCGATGGTATCGGGCGCGCGCCGGCAGCGCCAGGAACCGGCCGCCGACCCCGCGCGCGTTCGAGAGCAGCCCTGTGGCATCGGTCGAGGAGGCGCGATCCCCCCGCAGGGAGGGATCGCGGCCCGGTGCGCGTTCGAGACCAGCCCGTCGCGCAGCGACGGGCGTAGGTCGAGGGGGCCCCATCGCCGCGATGGGGGGAGGGGTTGGAACAACCCTCCAGAATCACAGCAGCCCGTTCGCCGCGAGCCAGCGCTCCGCCTCGATCGCGGCCATGCAGCCGGTGCCCGCGGCGGTCACCGCTTGGCGGAACACGTGGTCCTGCACGTCGCCGCACGCGAACACGCCATCGATCTTCGTCGCCGTCGAGTCGGGCTTGGTCACGAGGTAGCCGAGCTCGTCCGTGTCGAGCCAGTCGCGGAACACCTTCGTGCTCGGGATGTGCCCGATCGCGATGAACAGGCCGGTGCACTCCTTCACGGAGACCTCGCCGGTCTCGATGTTCTTGACCCGCACGCCGGTGACCTCGCCCTTCGCGACGTCGAGCACCTCCTCGACGACCGAGTCCCAGAGGAACGAGATCTTGGGGTGCTTGAGCGCGCGCTCCTGCATGATCTTCGAGGCGCGCAGCTCCTTGCGGCGGTGGATCACCGTGACGCTGCGGCAGAGGCCTGCGAGGTAGAGCGCCTCCTCCATCGCGGTGTCCCCGCCGCCGACGACGCAGACGTCCTGCTCGCGGAAGAAGTACCCGTCGCAGGTCGCGCACGCGCTCACGCCGCGGTTCTGGAGCAGCTTCTCGCTCTCGAGGCCGAGCCAGCGCGCGGACGCGCCCGTCGCGACGATCACCGCGTTGGCCTCGTAGACGTCCTCGCCGACGTAGCACTTGTACGGGCGCGCGGAGAGGTCCACCCGATCGACGTCGGCGGTGATGATCTCCGTGCCGAAGCGCAGCGCCTGATCGCGAAAGTGCTTCATCAGCTCGGGGCCGGTGATCCCCTCGGGGAAGCCCGGGTAGTTCTCGACTTCCGTCGTGATCATGAGCTGACCGCCCGGGATCATCCCGTCCATCATGTGGCCCTCGATGCAGAGCGGCTTCAGGTTCGCGCGCGCCGCGTAGATGGCCGCGGTGAGCCCCGCGGGGCCAGAGCCGATGATGATGACGTTGCGGGTCATGGGGTGCGTCTAGCCCAGATCCGTAGGGCCTGGCAACGCCGACGGCACCCTTGACGTGGGACGCGGCCAGGGTGGAAAATCACGATCACGTCACGGTGTCGGTTGGGGGACCGTGATGAGCGTGTCGGAGGGGGGCCCTTGTTGACACATCGAGAGTGGGAGATCGTCGAGCACCTGCTCGACCTGGACCCTGCGTGGAGCTATCCGCGTCGCGGCGCCGAGAGGGTGGCGGAGCTCGCGGGGACGCGCGCGTACCGGCTGCGGCTGCGCGACGACTTCTATCAGAGCGAGCCCGCGCCGGACGGCGAGCCTGCCTTGCGGCTCGCGCTCGCCGTCGACGGGGACCACTTCGGCGAGCTCGAGCTGCACGGGGCGCTCGTCCCGGACGGCCCGCACCTCGCCGAGCGCGGCGCGCGCCTCTTCGCGCGCGGGCTGCGCAGCGCGCGCAGGCTCGAGGGCCGCACGGGGGTGCGCACGGCGGAGGAGATCCAGGCCATGCTCGCCGACACGACGCTCACGCCGCGCGAGCGCGACGTGGTCGCCCGGCTGCTCTCGGGCGCGACGACGCGCGAGATGGCGTCGAGCACGGGGCTGACCGTCGCGACCATCAACACGTACCTCAAGCGCGTGTTCGGCAAGCTCGGCGTGCACAGCCGGGTGGAGCTGATGGCGCGCATGACCGGGGCGAGCAGCCTGGTGTCGGCGGCCGACGAGCCCGGATCGACGCCGCCGTAGTACGCTCAGCCGCGATGGCCGACGAGCTCACGCACCTCGACGCGCAGGGCCGCGCGCGGATGGTCGACGTCGCGCACAAGACGCCGAGCGCGCGCGAGGCCGTCGCGTCGGCGCGCGTGCGCATGAGGCCCGAGACGGTCGCCGTGCTCGCCGAGGGCGCGGCGAAGAAGGGCGACGTGCTCGCGGCGGCGCGCATCGCGGGCATCGGCGCGGCCAAGCGCACGCCCGAGCTCATCCCGCTCTGCCACCACGTCGCGCTCAGCTCCGTCGAGGTGCGCTTCGAGATCGAACAGAGCGCGGTGGCGATCGAGACGATCGCGCGCGCGACGGATCGCACCGGCGTCGAGATGGAGGCGCTCGTCGCGGCGAGCGTCGCCGCGCTCACCATCTACGACATGCTCAAGGCGATCGATCGCGCGATGAGCATCGAGCACGTACGCCTCGAGCGCAAGACGGGCGGGGCCCGCGGCGACTACGAGCGCGACGCCGGCACGGCGTCCCAGAAGTAGCCGCTCGAGAGGCGATCGCAGACCTGCGGGTCGGCCGCCATCGGCGCGACGTCCGACACGGTGTGCAGCACCGAGCGCACCGTCGCGCCGATGCCCGGCATGAGCGCCTCCGCCTGCGTGACGATCGCCTCGACCTCGGTCGTCGCGCCCGCGACGCCGAGCGCGAGGCCGGCGGTCGTGAGGTTCGCGCGCAGCTCGAGCCCGTCGAGGACGAGCGGCACGAGCAGCATGCCGACCGACGGGAGGGAGACCGTCCCGGGAAAGCGGACGCGCAGCCGTCCGTCGAACACGTCCCCCGGCGCGGCGGCGGCCAACGTGGCGACGGTGTCGAAGCGCTGCCCGGGCGCGAGGCGCCCGTCGCCGCCGAGCGCGGGCGCGCCGCCGCCGGGGACCGCGCCGAGGTAGAGCGCGACGTCGACCGCCTCGTCGTACGTGAGGCTGTCGACGCCCGAGACCTCGACGAGCAGGAGGAGCTCGCCGCGCGCGATGCTCGCCGCGTACGTCGCGTCGAGGCACCCGGCGGTCACGCCGCCCGGGCAGCTCGCCGGATCCATCAAGCTCTCGATGAGCCCGACGAGCCCGAGGAGCGCGTTGTCGACGCCGACGTGGCCCGGGTCGCGCAGGCTCGTGTAGTCGGCCGCGAGCTCCTCGCACGTGGCGCCGGCCGCCGCGCCGCCGCCCGAGTCGAGCCCGTCGAGGTCGAAGCCGGCGGCCGCGCCCGCGAACGACGGCGCCGGCGCGGCCCACGCGCTGATCACGAACGTGTAGGTGGCCGGCGTCATGTCGCGCGTCAGCTCGACGGTGCGCGCGGCGTCGTCGAGCAGCGGCACGCTCGTCGCGCACGGCGGCGTCGCGCCGGCCGCGCAGCGGAAGTCACGCGGCGGGAACGTGGTCCCGGCGAGCCCCGCGTCCGACGACGCGGCGTCGGCGCCCGCGTCGTCCTCGCCCGCGTCGTCCTCGCCCGCGTCGCGCTCGCCCGCGTCGCGCTCGCCCGCGTCCATGGACGGCGGCCCGGCGTCGCTGCCTGCGTCGAGGGTCCCACCGCCGTCGCGGTCTTCACCCGCGTCGCGCGCGACGCCGCCGTCGGTGGGGCTCTCGCCGTCGCAACCGGCGGACGAGAGCGCGAGGAGGGAGAGGAGCGCGAGCGCGCGAGTCGAGGTCATGGCGATGGGCCTCGCTCTAGCACGGGCCCCGGCGCTCAACGACCGCGGCGGAGCACCCGGCGCAGCGCGGCGAGCTCGTCCGCGCCCAGCTCGCGTAGCGCGACGAGCACCCCCGCGTACGCGAGCAGCCCGAGCACGAGCGCGCCGAGCGCGCCGAGCGCGTGGCCGGTCGGGATCGCGCGCGCGACCGCGAACGCCACCGCCCCCGCGGCGAGCGCGCGCGCCACGCTCGCGAGCGGCAGGAACGTCCCGTGCGCGCGCCACACCATCGCCGCGGTCGCGACGAGCGCGACGAGGGTCCCGGCGCTCGTCCCGAGCGCGGTCGCGACGAGCGCGCGCTCGAGCCCGAGCGTCGCGAGCAGCGCCCACGTCGCGCCGACCACCACCGTGAGCCCGATCGTCGCGACCGCCGCGGCGGCGCCCGGCCGCCCGGCGCCCGCCACGATCGTCGCCCCGATGACGAACAGCGCGAAGGCGACCTGCCCGAAGACGAGGATCTCGAGGGCGCCGGCGCCCACCTGGTAGCCGGCGGGGTAGACGAAGCGCAGCACGCCCTCGGCGGCGCCCGCGATCGGCGTCGCGATCGCGAACAGCACGAGGAGCGAGAAGCGCATCGCGCCCGCGATGTAGCGGCGCGCCGCCTCCGCGTCCCCGAGCGTCGTCGCGCGCGACACGAACGGGAACACCACGAAGGTCACCGACAGGATGAGCTGGTAGGGCACGAACGCGAACGTCTGCACCGCGCGGTACACGCCGCTCAGCGCGTCGGAGACGGACGTCGGGTCGGCCTCGCCCGCGTCGGCGGCGAGCCCCGCCGCGACGTAGTGCAGGACCTGCAAGTCGATCTGCATCATCCCCTGCAGGGCGGCCTGGTAGAGCCAGATCGGCGCGAGGAAGCCGAGCAGGCTCTTCCAACCGACGCCGGGCCCGGTGCTCGCGCCCGGGCCGACGAGCGAGAGCGCGAGGAGCAGGATCGCCGTCGCCGCGACCGCGAAGCCCCCCATCGCGCCGACGGCGCCGAGCCCGAGCGCCGCGCCGCCGACCAGCCCGATCGTGCGCAGCACCGAGAACGTCATGTCGAGCTGGGCCTGCCGCTCGAACTGCTTCCTGCCGTTCAGGTAGCCGATGAGCGCGGCGTAGAGCGCGTACGCGAAGATCACCACGGCGGCGACGCGGACCAGCGGGACGAAGGCCTCGCTGCGGAACACGTGCGTCGCCAGCCACGGCGCCGCGAGCGCGAGCGCGCTGGCGAGGCTCGCGCCGATCGCGAGCTGCAGCCCGAGCGCGCGGCGCAGGATCGCGGGCGCGCGAGCCTCGTCCTCGCTGACGAGCTTGCTCACGGTCTGCAGCGTCGAGACGATGAGCACCGCGTTGAGCATGGAGGCCGCGCCGAACGCGACCGAGAAGACGCCGAAGACCTCCTCGGAGCCGAACACGCGCGGCAACGCGAACGCGACCACGTAGGCCGTCGCGATGAAGAAGACCTTGCCGCCGGTGACCCAGAGCAGGCCGCGCCCCGCGGAGCGCGTCTCGTCCTCGCGTACGTCGGTCACCGCCGCTGGCGTCTACCCCCGCGCGAGGCGCTTGACAACGAGCCCCGCGTCATGAGGGATCCCGTCGAATCTCGCGGTTGACTTGGTGCCACTCATTGCCAAGTTGTGCCGCACGAGGCGCGCTTGACCCCTGAGACGAGGTGGTTAGGTTCGGCGCCGCTCGAGGGCATACCCCCAAGAAAAGCAGAGAAGCGAGTAGTCATGGGCAAGATCATCGGAATCGACCTCGGCACCACCAACTCCGTCGTCGCGGTCATGGAAGGCAAGGAAGCCAAGGTCATCGTCAACGAAGAGGGTGACCGGCTGACGCCGTCCGTGGTGGCGTGGGGTGACGACGAGGTCCTCGTCGGGCAGATCGCGAAGCGCCAGGCGATCACGAACCCCGAGGGCACCGTGTTCAGCGCCAAGCGCTTCATCGGCCGCCGCTACGAGGAGCTCGCCGGCGAGGAGAGCCGCGTCCCGTACAAGGTCGTGCGTCGCGCGAACGGCGACGTCGGCTTCCAGATCGCCGGCAAGGAGACGGCGCCGCCCGAGGTGAGCGCCCACGTCCTGCGCAAGCTCAAGCGCGCCGCGGAGAACTACCTCGGCGAGCCGGTGACGGAGGCGGTCATCACGGTGCCCGCGTACTTCAACGACTCGCAGCGCCAGGCGACCAAGGACGCCGGCAAGATCGCGGGCCTCGAGGTCCGCCGCATCATCAACGAGCCGACCGCCGCGGCGCTCGCCTACGGGCTCGACCGCAAGAGCGACGAGCTCATCGCGGTGTTCGACTTCGGCGGCGGCACCTTCGACATCTCGATCCTCGAGGTCGGCGACAACGTCGTTCAGGTGGTCAGCACCAACGGCGACACGCACCTCGGCGGCGACGACGTCGACGACCGGATCATCGACTTCCTGATCGCAGAGTTCAAGAAGGACACCGGCATCGACGTCAGCGGCGACAAGATGGTGCTCCAGCGCCTGAAGGACGGCGCGGAGAAGGCGAAGATCGAGCTGTCGAGCAAGCTCGAGACGACGGTGAACCTGCCGTTCCTCACCGCCGACGCGTCGGGCCCCAAGCACCTCAACGTCAAGCTCAGCCGCGCGAAGCTCGAGTCGATGATCAGCGATCTCGTCGAGCGCACGCTCGAGGCGAGCAAGCGCGCGCTCGCGGACGCGAAGAAGAGCCCTGGCGACATCGACGAGGTCGTGCTCGTCGGCGGCTCGACCCGCATCCCGCTCGTGCAGGAGAAGGTCCAGAAGTTCTTCGGCAAGGAGCCGCACAAGGGCGTGAACCCGGACGAGGTCGTCGCGGTCGGCGCGGCCGTGCAGGGCGGCGTCCTGTCGGGCGAGGTGACGGACATCCTGCTCGTCGACGTGACGCCGCTCAGCCTCGGCGTCGAGACGCTCGGCGGCGTGATGACGACGCTCATCCCGCGCAACACGTCGATCCCCTACAGCACCTCCGAGACGTTCAGCACCGCGGAGGACAGCCAGACCAAGGTGGAGATCCACGTGCTGCAGGGTGAGCGCGCGCAGGCTCGCGACAACCGCACGCTCGGCCGCTTCCACCTCGAGGGGATCATGCCGGCGCCGCGCGGCGTCCCGAAGATCAAGGTCACGTTCGACATCGACGCCAACGGCATCGTGAACGTGAACGCGCGCGACGAGGCGACGGGCAAGGAGCAGCGCATCACGATCACCGCGAACAGCGGGCTCGACGACAAGGACATCCAGCGGATGGTCGACGAGGGCAAGGCGCACGAGGCGGAGGACAGCCGCCGGCGCGAGCAGGTCGAGCTGCGCAACCGGGCGGACCAGCTCTGCTACGGCGTCGAGAAGGCGCTCGTCGAGGCCAAGGACAAGCTCCCGGCCGACAAGGTCGCCGACGTCGAGGGCAAGGTCGCGTCGCTGCGCGAGGCGATCGAGAAGGAGGACTACGACGCGATCAAGACGCGCATGGGCGCCCTCGAGGCCGCCATGGGCGAGATCGCGCAGGCCGCCTACGGCGCGCAGCCTCCGCCCGACGCGGCGCCGGGCGGCGCGGCCCCGAGCGGCGGCGCCCGCAGCGGCGGCGACGACGACGTGATCGACGCCGAGTTCGAAGAGACGAACTGATCTTCGGAGGGGCTGTTCCAGCCCCTCCCCAACAACAAGCCGTGAACCATTTGCGGAGCGAGCGGCGGGCCCTGATGACGCCTCGCGGGAGCGGAGAATGGGCCCCTCGACCGACGCCCGTCGCTGCGCGACGGGCTGGTCTCGATCGCGGGGTCGGCGGCGTGCCCCCTCGGCCGACGGGCATCGCTGCGCGATGGCATGGCCTCGATCGCGGGGTCGGCGGCGTGCGCCCTCGGCCGACGGGCCTCGCTGCGCGATGGCCTGGCCTCGATCGCGGGGTCGGCGCTCGCCGACGGGCATCGCTGCGCGATGGCCTGGCCTCGATCGCGGGGTCGGCGGCGTGCCCCCTCGGCCGACGGGCCTCGCTGCGCGATGGCCTGGCCTCGATCGCGGGGTCGGCGGCGTGCCCCCTCGACCGACGGGCCTCGCTGCGCGATGGGCTGGCCTCGATCGCGCTCCGCCGCACGAGCTCTGCGCGCGCGTGGTAGGGATCTCTGCCATGGGCGAGGTTCGCGAGTCGGAGCGGCGGTGGGCGGCGGCGTTCGAGAACGTGCCGCGCGAGCACGGGTTCGAGCCGCTGCGCGTGCAAGGGACGTTGCCCCCCGCGCTGCGCGGGACGCTCTACCGCAACGGGCCGGGGCTGATCACGCTGCTCGGGCAGCGCTACGCGCACTGGTTCGACGGCGACGGCGCGGTCAGCGCGGTGCGCTTCGCGGACGGCGCGGCGTCGGGCGCGGTGCGGGTGCTCGAGACGGCGGGGCTCGCCGAGGAGCGGGCGCGCGAGAAGCCCTACTTCGGCGCGTACGGCACCAAGGCGCCCGGGCTCTGGAACCCGGTGCGCTCGTTCCGCGTCGCGCGCGGCACCAGCAAGAACCCCGCGAACACGAGCGTGCTCGCGTGGGCGGGGCGCCTCTTGGCGCTCTGCGAGATCGGGCGGCCCTTCGAGGTCGACCCCGCGGACCTCGCCTCGCTCGGCGAGACGGATCTCGACGGCGTGGTCGAGGGCGCGTTCAGCGCGCACCCGCACTTCGTCGCCCAGACCGGCTACGCCTTCAACATCGGCACGCGCATCGGGCACCCGCGCGCGATCGACCTCTTCGCGCTCCGCCCCGACGGCACCGCGGGGCGCCTCGGCCGCGTCCCGCTCGCGCTCGACACGATGATCCACGACTTCGCGGCGACCGAGCGGCACCTCGTGATCTTCGTCGCGCCGCTCTCGCTGCGCCTCTTGCCGATGATGTTCGGCCTGCGCGCGTTCGATCAGAGCCTCGAGTGGCTCGCCGGGCGCGGGACGGAGGTGATCGTGGTGCCGCTCGACGCGCCCGGCTCGCCGAGGCGCTTCTTCGTCGATCCGTTCTGGACCTGGCACGTGGGCAACGCGTTCGAGGTCGGCGACGGGACGATCGCGCTCGACGTGGTGCGCTACCGCGACTTCCCCTCGAGCAACGAGTGGCTCTCCCGTATCGTCAGCGGCTCCGTCGACGCCGACACCGACGGCTACCTCGCGCGCGCGATCGTCGATCCGAAGCGCGAGTCGGTCGCGTTCACGCCGCTGCGGCCGCGCACGGGCGAGTTCCCGCGCGTGGCGCCGCGCGCCGACGGCCGCCGCCACGGCGTGCTCTACTGGACCGAGCACTCGAGCCGCGAGGTCGGCCGGTACGGGCCGCCCGACACCGTCGCGCGCGTCGAGCCCGACACGGGCGAGCTCGACGCGTTCACGTTCGCCGACGGGCACAAGCCGTCGGAGGCGGTGTTCGCGCCGCGGCCCGGCGGCGACGGCGAGCGCGACGGCTGGCTGATCACGCAGGTCTACGATCCCGGCGCGCACGCGACGTACTGGGCGGTGCTCGACGCGGCGCACGTGAGCGACGGACCGATCGCGACCGCGCACCTCGATCACCACGTGCCGCTCAGCTTCCACGGGGCGTGGTGGCCAGCGCCTTGATGATCAGGTAACGCAGCGGCGCCTCGCGCGAGCGGTTCGCGATCGACAGGACCTGGCCGTGCGCGAGGTACACGAGGTCGCCTGGCCCGAGCGGCCACGGCGTGTCGTCGACGGTGGCCTCTCCGTCGCCCTCGAGGCCGAGCACGAGCTCGGGGTCGCGCTGCTGGACGTGGCGGCCGACGCTGCCGCCCGGCTCGAGCTCGCACGCGAGCACCGCGGAGAACGGCGGGGCCGCCCGCGTGAGGAGGTTGTAGACGGTGACGGTACCCTCGCCGCCGAACAGCGCGGTGCGCGCGTCGCCGGGTCCTTTGCGCAGCTCCATGGGGCGGAGCGTACCGCGCCAGGGACGCGCGCGCGCACGTCAACGCAGCGGGAGCTCGACCACGAGCGGGCAGTGATCGCTCAGCGCCCCGAGCGCGGGAGGCGCCTCGCCGCGCGCGAGCTGGCACGTGCGCGCGCAGACGCCGGCGACCTCGACGCGCGCGGCGCCGAGCGCCGGCGCGACGAACGCGTGATCGAGCGCGACGCCGCGCCCGCGATGGATCTCGGTGCAGCCGACCTCTCCGGCGGGACGCCGCCAGCGGATCGCGGCGAGCTGCGCGTCGAGCGAGGCGCGCTCCTCCTCGCCGCCGCTCGGGCCGCCGCCCATCGGGTTGAAGTCCCCGAGCACGAGGCCGCGCGGCCAGCGCCGCGCGTGCGCGACGATCCGCGCGACGCTTCGGTCGCGGTTGGCGCGGTCGCGCGCGTGCGTGCCGCTGTCGAGGTGCACCACGAGCGCGCGGACCTCTCGGCCTCCGTACCGAAGCGTCGCCGCGAGCCCGGGCCGCAGGCGCCCGGCGCAGCCGCCGAGCGGGTTCACGTCGTCGAGCTGCTCGGGCGCGGTGAGGGTCACGCGCGTCTCGTCCCACAGCCAGCCCACGTGCTGGCGCCCGTCGCGCGGGCACTCGTCGAAGGCGCCGCGCCAGCGCCCGCCGGTGCGCGCCGAGAGGTGGCGGGTGAGCTGCTCGACGGCGGCCGCGCCGCGCTCGTGGAGCAACACCTCTTGCACCCCTACGGCGTCGGCGCCGAGCGATCCGATCGCGCAGGCCATCCACTCGACGTCGGTCGGCCGATCGCTCGGCCCTTGGCTCGATCCGTCGGGGAACCAGCGCAGGTTCCAGCTCGCGATCCGCGCGGTGCCCGCCGCGCGCGCGGGCGGCGGCGCCGCGAGGCACGCCTCGCGCGAGGCCCAAGGCGCCGCGTCGGTGGGCGCCTCGCGCGCGACGTAGCGCGCCGAGATCCAGCCGCGCGCGCCGTCGGACGCGCGCACCTCGAGCCAGCGGCGCTCCGCGCCCCAGGCGAGCACGACGACCTCGGCGCCGTCGGGCAGCCGGCCGCTGACCGCGCTGGCGCGCTCCTCGGGGTGGAGCGGGACGCCGTCCGCGTGCGTGGCGCGGACGCGCACGCGCTCCTGCGCCGCGGCGCCGCGCTCCGTGCACGCGGCGAGCGCGAGGAGCGCGAGCGCGAGGGCCCACCGAGGTCGCACCCGCCGAGCATCGCATACGTGATAGGGTCGTGCGCGTGCCGCGCCTCGTCGTCGTGCTGATCGCCGCGCTGGCCCTGGGCCCGGCGCGGGCGCGCGCGGACGAGCGGCCGCTCTGTCGCGAGACGCCCTCCGATGTGGAGGTGCGCGGCCGGCTCGCCCTCGTGCGCGCCTACGTGCGCGCCGAAGAGGCGCCGGCGCGGCGCTGGTACACGACCTTCCTGTTCCTGCACGGCGCGATGGCGGCGGGCTCGATCATGCTCGCCGCCTCCGGTGAGCAGAACGACGGCCAGCGCGTCGACATGACCGTCAACGCGATCTCCTCGACGCTCGCCGTGCTCACGATGATCACGGCGACCCCGCCGATGATCGGCGTCGGCGGCACCCTCGACGCGATGCCCGACGACTCGCCCGAGCAGCGCCTCGCGAAGCTCCGCGTCGCCGAGGACGCGCTGCGTCGCGAGGCCAACGCGATCGCGTTCGTCGACTCCTGGCTGCCCGCGACGGGCACCGCGCTCTACACGACCGCCGCGTCGAGCACGCTGTTGCTCGGGTTCGATCGGCTCGGGGCCGCGTACACGACGATCTTCGGCGGCATCGTGCTCGGGCACGGCCGGCTCCTCTTGCGACCGCGCGGCACGCGCGGCCGATGGCGCGCATACCGTGACCGCTTCCCCGACGCGGCGTGCGACGAGGCGGCGGCGCCCTCCTCGGGTGCCCGCTACGACGTGGGCCTCGTCGGCCTCGGCCTCGGCCTGACGATCCAGTTCTGAGTCTCTGGAGGGGTTGTTCCAACGATGGGGCCCCCTCGGCCAACGGCCATCGCTGCGCGATGGCCTGGCCTCGATGTCTTCGGAGGGGTTGTTCCAACCCCTCCCCCCATGCGGCAAAGCCGCATGGGGCCCCCCGCCCGAGACGAACGCGGCGGAGCCGCGTTCGACCCCATCGCGGGGCGATGGGGCCCCCTCGGCCAACGGCCATCGCTGCGCGATGGCCTGGCCTCGATGGCGCTGTCGTACACTGTCGGCCCCGTACGCGCTCAGAAACGGATCGACAGCGGGTGCGCGTCCGTTCAGGCGTCGCGCGCGTCCGCGGATGTGGCGCCCCCCGCCGGCTCCGGGTTAGGGTCTCTCCGGCAGATGCTGGACCGAGAGCTCGTCGAGGCCGTGAAGCTCGCACGCGAGGCCGGGCAGATCTTGATGGAGATCTACGCCACGGACTTCGACGTCGACTTCAAGGGCGAGGCGGATCCCGTCACCGAGGCGGACCGCCGCGCGAACGAGCTGCTGGTGCGGCGCCTGCGCGAGTCGTTCCCGCAAGACGGCCTCGTCGCCGAGGAGACCGAGGACAAGTCCGACTCGATGCGCCGGGGTCGCTGCTGGTACGTCGATCCGCTCGACGGGACCAAGGAGTTCGTCAGCAAGAACGGCGAGTTCTCGGTGATGATCGGGCTCGCCGTCGACGGGCACGCGCGCCTCGGCGTCGTGTATCGACCGGTCGGGAACCGGCTCTATCGCGGCGTCGTCGGCGACAGCGCGTTCGTCGACGTCGGCGACCGCACGTTCTCGCTCGGCGTCACCCGGGTCTCCGATCCACGCGAGCTGCGCCTCGTCGTGTCCCGCTCCCACCGCTCGGCCTCGACCGACGCGCTCGTCAAGCGGCTCGGCATCGAGCACGAGACGGCGAGCGGCTCGGTCGGCCTCAAGGTCGGCCTCATCGCCGAGCGCGAGGCGGACCTCTACGTGCACCTCTCCGAGCACTCGAGCGCGTGGGACAGCTGCGCGCCCGAGGCGATCCTACGCGCGGCCGGCGGCGTCTTCACCGACCTCGCGGGCGACGCGTTCGTCTACGGCGGCGCCGACCTGAAGAACCGGCGCGGCCTCCTCGCGTGCAATAACCACGACACGTTCACGCGCGTGATCGACGTGGTGCGCGACGTGGCCACCGAGAACGGTCTGCTCGACGAGCCCGACGAGGACGAGGACGAGGGCGGCGCCGAGGACGAGGCCGAGTAGGCTCAGATCGCCGCGGCCTCGCGGAGCTTCGCGAGCAGGATCACGTCGGCGTCGGACAGGTAAGGCGGCCCGCTCGCGGCGTCGACGGCGGCGCCGATCTGGTAGGGGTTGCGCGCGCCGACGAGCACCGACGAGACGGCGGTGTGCGAGAGCCCGAAGCGCAGCGCGGCCGTCGCGAGGTCCGGGTGCTCGGGGCCGACGAGCGCCTCGAGCTCGCCGACCTGGCGGATGCGCTCCTGAAACGAGGTGCGGTTCCAACGACGGTCGCGGTGGTCGTCCTCGGCGAAGCGCCGCGCCTCGGTCCAGCGGCCCGCGAGCAGCCCGTACATCAGAGGCGAGCGCGCGAGCACGCCGACGCCTTGATCGCGCACGCGGCCGGCCACGTCCTCGAGCGTCTGCGGCATCAAGAGGTTGTACGGCAGGCACACCACCTGCGCGCCCGCGTCGACCGCGAGCCGCGCCTCCTCCGCGTCGCCGACGCTCACCCCGAACGCGCGGATCTTCCCGTCGCGCTCGAGCCGCTCGACGCCCTCGCGCCAGTCCCCAGCGCGGATCGTCACGTCGCCGGGATCGTGCAAGAGGTAGACGTCGATCGCGTCGCGCCCGAGCCGCTCGAGCGAGGCCTCGCAGTCGCGCACCAGGGCGTCCGCGTCGAACGACTGCTGGAGCTTGCCGTCGACGAGGCGCGCGCCGCCGCGCGTGATCACGAGCGCGTCCGACTTGGCCTCGCGCAAGAGGCGCCCCACGCGCGCCTCGGCGTCGCCCCAGACCGGCGCGCAGTCGAACGCGTCCACGCCGCGCGCGAGCGCCTCGCGCACCGTCTCGTCGAAGCGCTCGGGGCGCACCGGCCCGTAGCTCTGGGCGCCGAGGCCCCACGTGCCGAGGGTGATCTCTCCGATCCGGAGGCCGGTGCGTCCGAGGCTGCGCGTCTGCATCGCGGCTGACGTGTAGCACCGGAGGCGGTCACACGCCGAGCACGGCGCCCGCGATCGTGAGGTAGATGAGCAGCCCGACGACGTCGACGAGCGAGGCGATGAACGGCGTCGAGGACACGGCGGGGTCGAGGCCGACGCGCTGGATGCCCAGCGGCAAGAGCGAGCCGAGCAGGCTCCCGGTCATGACGACGCCGACCGTCGAGAGCGAGACCGCGACGCCGAGCAGGACGGGGTCGTCGTCGGGGCCGCCCGCGAAGAACGCGCGGCCGAAGCCGAGCACGCCGAGCACGAGCCCGAGCGCGAGGCTCACGAGCACCTCGCGGCCGAAGACGCGGAGCCAGTCGCTCGGCACCACGTCGCCGACGGCGAGCGCCCGGATGATCAGCGAGGCGGACTGCGAGCCGCTGTTGCCGCCCGACGAGATGATCAGCGGCACGAACACCGCGAGCGTCATCGCGCGCGCGAGCTGGTCGCTGAAGCGCTCCATCACCGTCGCGGTGAGGAAGCCGCCGACGAAGAGCAGGCTCAGCCACAGCACGCGCGAGCGGAACATCTGCGCGAGGTTCGTCTCGAAGTAGCCCTCCTCGAGCGCCTGGACCGCGCCCATCTTGTGCGCGTCCTCGGTGGCCTCCTCGATCACGACGTCGACGACGTCGTCGACGGTGACGAGGCCGCGCAAGTTTCCTTGCTCATCGAGGACCGGGAGCGCCGTGAAGTCGTACTTCGCGATCGTGCGCGCCACGAGCTCCTGATCGTCCGTCACGCGCACGGTCACGACGTTCTCCGTCATCACGTCGCCGAGCTCCTGGCTCGACTCGCTCAGGATCAGGTCGCGCATCGACACGACGCCGACGAGCTTCCCCTTGAAGACGACGTAGACGTAGTTGATCGTCTCGACGCCGACGTCGAGCGCGAGGCGGCGGACCTCCTCGATGGCGCGCCACACCTTCGTCTCGGGCGTGAGCGCGACGTAGTCGGTGGTCATGAGACCGCCGGCGACGTCCTCGGGGTACGCGCTCAGCTCGCGGACGTCCTCGGCGACCTCGGGGGCGGCCTCCTCGATGTGGGCGAGCAGGTCGTCGGCGAGCTTGGCGTCCTCCTCGCGCAGCTCCTGGACCACGTCGACGAGGTCGTCGGGGTCCATCTCCGAGAGGATGTCGGCGGCGGAGCGGCGCGAGAGCCGCTCGAGGATCTCCGTCTGCCGTTCGCTCGTCAGACACGTGAGCACGTCGGCGGCGAACTCGTCGGGGAGCTTGTTGAACAGCTCGACCGTGAGCTCGAGGTCGAGCTCCTCGACGATCTCGGCGACGTCCTCGGGGTGGAACTCCTCGAGCGCGTCGTGGAGCGCGTCGGGATCGGTCTTGAGCGCGTCCTCGAGGTCGGGTCCGAGCAGGGTGGCGAGCCGCATGGCCCGCATCATGACCGACGCGCCCGATCTCTGCGCTCTTCGCGTGCGCGCCGGGCGGGCTGGCGTAGGCTCGGCGCCATGCGGTGGTCGTCTGCGCTCCTGTCGGGGGCGCTGGTGCTCGGGCTGGCGGGCGTGGCGTCCGCGACGGTGATGGTGCGCGCGAGCGTGGAGGAGCTCACGCGCGCGAGCGAGCGCGTGGTCTACGGCCGCGTCGCGGCGGCGCGGGCGCGCGAGGGCGGGCCGCGCGGCGAGGGCGGGATCTTCACGCGCGTGGAGCTCGAGGTCGACGAGACGTGGCGCGGTCCCTCGGCGCCGCGCGCGGTGCTGTGGGTGCACGGCGGCCGCGTCGGCGAGCGGGCGATGCGCGTCCATGGGCAGGCGACGTTCGAGCCCGGCGAGCGCGTGGTGGTGTTCCTGAGCGACGCGGGCGGCGCGTGGTTCCCGACCGGGATGAGCCAGGGCAAGTGGCGCGTCGAGGGCGGGCTCGCGCGCTCGGCCGCCGACGAGGCGGCCCTCGTGACGCGCGGCCCGGACGGGCTCGAGGCGGCCACCGCGCCGGCGCCGATGTCGCTCGACGCGCTGCGCGCGCGCGTGCGGGGCGCCCGATGAGCCGGCTCGCGCTCAGCGCGCTCCTCGTCCTGTCGCTCGCGTCGCCCGCGCGCGCCTACCGCACCTCCGAGGACTCGCTCGCGAACCAGCGCGCCGGGATCACCGGCCGCATCGCGTACGAGCCGCTGCCCGTCCCGTACGCGATCGCGCGCCCGTCGAGCGAGGTCCCCGAGGACGCGCTCCTCGCCGCGACGCGCGCCGCGTTCGAGACGTGGGTCGAGCCCGCGTGCAGCGCGCTGCGCGTCGAGCACCGCGGCCGCACGACGACGCCCGTGCGCTACGGCGACGGACAGAACGTCCTCGAGTGGGTCGAGAGCGGCTGGTCCGCGCGGGGCTTCGGCTCGTTCACGATCGGGGTGACGACCAACCAGCTCGCGGGGGTCGGCGATCGGTGGACGATCTCCGAGAGCGACATGGAGCTCAACGGGGAGGGCTACCGCTGGGTGATCGACGGCGGCGAGCCCGACGCGGATCCGGTCGACGTGCAGGGGCTCGTCGTCCACGAGGCGGGGCACTTCCTCGGCCTCCTGCACACCTGCGAGCGCTCGGCCTTCGACGGCGCGCCCGCGTGCGCGCCGTTCGACGAGACGCCGACGATGGCCCCGGTGTACACGGGAGAAGAGCAACGGACGTTGACCGCCGACGACATCGCCGGCATCTGCTACCTCTACCCTGCGCCGCCGCCTCCTCCGATCGACGCGGGCGTCGCGCCACCCGACGCCGGCGCGCCGAGCGACGCCGGCTCGGTCGCGCCCGACGCGGGCTCGGTCGCGTCCGACGCGGGCGCGGCCCCCGAGGACCGCGGCGGCTGCGCCTGCCGCGCCGTGCCTTCCCCCGCGCCGCGCCTCCCCGCGCTCCTCCTGCTCGGGCTCGCGCTCGTCGCGCGGTCACGCCGGACGAATCGGGGCTGACGTTGGAAACTCGCCCGCGCCCGCTACGATGAGGCTGGCATGCGACACGGCTACACGCGCTCCTGGGCTCTCATCGCTTCGCTGGCCTCCGCCCTCGCCGCCGGATGTGGCGGCACGGAGCACCCGCCGCCTCCCGACGGAGGCCTCGAAGGCGGCGGCGCCGACCTCGACGCCGCCCGCCCCGACGCCCGCGACGGCGGGCCTCCCGACGCCGGCCCGATCGAGCCGGCCCCTTGCGGCAACGGGATCCCCGATCCGGGCGAGCAGTGCGACGACGGCAACGTCCTCTCCGGCGACGGCTGCTCGGCGAGCTGCGAGCGTGAGCGTGGGTTCCGCTGCGACGGGGTCGGACCGGGGGGCTGCGCGCCGATCTGCGGCGACGGCCTCGTCGTCGGCGCCGAGGCGTGCGACGACGGCTTCACCACCGCCTGCGGGGACTGCAACGAGGATTGCTCGGCCCCCGGCGCCGGCGCGGTCTGTGGCGACGGCGTGATCTGCGCCGACGTCGAGGTCTGCGACGACGCGAACGCGCTCGCCGGAGACGGATGCGACGCCGAGTGCGGCCAGGTCGAGCTCGGCTGGGCCTGCGCTGGTGAGCCGAGCGCGTGCACGCCGACCTGCGGCGACGGCGTGATCGATCCCGGCGAGGAGTGCGACGACGACGAGAACGACGACGGTGACGGGTGCTCGGCCGCGTGCCGGGTGGAGCGAGGCTGGAGGTGCGAGGGCGCGCCGAGCGCGTGCCGGACGACGTGCGGCGACGGCATCCGTGTCGACGGGCTCGAGGCGTGCGACGACGCCGGCGAGGTCGACGGGGACGGCTGCTCGGCGACCTGCGCCGTGGAGCGGGGCTGGACCTGCGACGGCGGCTCGCCGACCGCGTGCGCCGAGATCTGCGGAGACGGCCGCGTCGTCGGCGCCGAGGCGTGCGACGACGGCAACACGGCGACCGAGACGTCTTGCGCTTATGGGACGGCGAGCTGCGAGGGTTGCCGGGCCGACTGTCGCGAGCGGCTCACGCTCAGCGGCAACGTCTGCGGGGACGGCGTCGTGTCGTCGGGCGACGAGGCGTGCGACGACGGGAACCTCGTCGCCGGCGACGGCTGCGGCACCGGCTGCACCGTCGAGCTCGGGTGGGCGTGCGCCGGCGCGCCTCGCTCGAGCTGCACCGAGATCTGCGGCGACTCGCGGGTGGTCGGCGCCGAGGTATGCGATGACGGGAACCGGGTGACGGAGACCGCCTGCCCGTACGGGACGGCGAGCTGCACGCGCTGCCGCGCCGACTGCCGCGCGTCGCTCTCGCTGACCGGCAACGTCTGCGGCGACGGATCGCGCGACGCCGCCAACGAGGTGTGCGACGACGGGAACCGGGTGACCGAGACCGCCTGCCCGTATGGGATGGCGAGCTGCACGCGCTGTCGCGCCGACTGCCAGGCCTCGCTGAGCCTCACCGGCAACGTGTGCGGTGACGGCGCGCGTGATCCGGCCAACGAGGTCTGCGACGACGGCAACACCATCACGGAGACCGCGTGCCCGTACGGGACCGCCAACTGCACGCGCTGCCGCGCCGACTGCCAGGCGTCGCTGTCGCTGATGGGCAACGTGTGCGGTGACGGCGCGCGTGATCCGGCCAACGAGGTCTGCGACGACGGCAACACGGTCACGGAGACCGCGTGCCCGTACGGGACCGCGACCTGCACGGGTTGCCGCGCCGACTGCGGCGCGTCGCTGAGCCTCACGGGCAACGTGTGCGGCGACGGGGTGCGCGACACGACGCGCGAGACCTGCGACGACCGGAACACGCTCGCCTGCGGCCTGTGCTCGGCGGACTGCGCGATGGCGCAGCCCCTCGCCGCGGCCACCGGCCGCATCGTCGTGACCACCGACCTCGGCGGGACGGCGGACGGTTGGACGATCACGATCGGCGACGGCGTCTCCTCGCGCACGTTCGAGATCGACAAGGACGGGTCCGTCGCGGCGGGCAACGTCCGGGTGAACATCGCCGGCTCGAACGGCCCCGAGTGGATCGCGTACGCGCTGCAGCAGGCCATCGAGGCGCAGCGCGCGATGGGGTTCGGGGTCGGCGCCGGCATCGACGCGGCCACCGCGACCGTCTCGCTGATCAACACCGGTGGCCAGGGCCGGCGCGGGAACGTGCCGGTCACCCGCAGCGCCGGCGTGCCCTGGACCATCGAGGGCATGAGCGGCGGCTCCGGCCGCGACTGCGCCGTGAACGTGGGCTGCACGAGCAACGACGACTGCGTCTCGCGGCAGTGCGTCTCGGGGCGCTGCACCTGAGCGGCGCATGCGCCTCGCCCGGTGGCGGTTGACGGCGCGCTGCGCGAGGCCGACGCTCGGAGCGTGCGACAGGCAGCTGCCCCCGCGCTGATCGCGCTCGCCCTCGCGGTGAGCGCGGTGGCGCGCGCCTCGCCGAGCGACGACGCCGCGTTCTACGTCGCCGACGAGCCGACGCTCGCGCGCTGCGCGCGGGAGGTCGCGCCGCTCGCGGCGGCGATCCGCCGCGCGCGCGGCGCGAGGGCGACCCGGGCGCCGGCGGCGCGCGTCGAGGCCGAAGAGCGCGCGGTCGGTCGGGTCGCGGGCGCGGTCGCCGCCTGCCGCCGCCGGGTGGGGCTCGATCCGCCCCTCGGAGTGAACGCGATGCCGGCGCACCGGCCGCCGCCGCCGCACCATCGGCTCGCCGCGCCGTGGCTCGCGTCGGTCGAGCGGCTCGACGGGCTCGCCGTCGACCTCGGCGTGGTGCAGCACGCGCTCTACGGGCCGAGCTCGTCGCGCTGCCAGTTCGCGCTCGGCGAGGCGGCGACGAGCGGCGGGCGCGTCGTGACGACGTTCGCGATCGGGCGCGACGGGCGCGCGCGCCGCGTCGCGAGCGAGGCGACGGGTGAGGCGGCGGCGCGCGTCGTGCCCTGCGCCGAGGCGCTGCTCGACGCGGCGCTGCTGCCCGCGCTCCCGCGCGAGGCGCGCCTGCGCGTCACGCTCGTGTTCCCGCCGTTCGGCGACCGCACTCCGGCGCGCGGTAGCCCGAGCACCGCGACGCCGCGCGCGATCGAGAGCGCGCCGGACGCGGGGGGCGCGCCGCTCTCGGCGAGCGTCGCCGAGGAGAACGAGCGCACGCTGCGCTACGCCGCGGACGAGCTCGCGGCCTGCCACGCGGCGGCGGCGCCGCCCGCGCCCGCTGGCGTCGTCCGTTTCGCGCTCGCGATCGGCTCGAGCGGGCACGTCGCGAGCCCGGAGCTCCTCGCGGACACGCTCGAGCGGCCCGACCTCCACGGCTGCCTCCTCGCGCCGCTGCGCCGCGAGCGCTACGCGCCGGCCCCGCGCCCGTACGTGCTGCGCTTCGAGGTCGCCCTCGCGCCGCGCTGAACGGCTCGACCGAGACTCAACCGCCGCGGAGCTGATCGAGCAGGGCCTTGCCGAAGGCGGCGGCCTCCTCGTGCGCGACCGGCGCGTCGAGCTTCGCGTCGTAGTGCTCGATCGCGTGCTCGGGCAGGCCCTCGAGGAAGCGCGAGGGGACGAGCGGCGTCGCGCGCCCGCGCATCACGCGCTTGCGCGGCCGGCAGAGGTAGAGCACCCGCCGCGCGCGCGTGACGCCGACGTAGAACAAGCGGCGCTCCTCCTCCACGTCGGTCGGCGCCGCCTCGGTCACCTTCGGGTCGAGCGTGCGCGCGTGAGGCAGCGTGCCCTCGACGAGCCCGATGAAGAACACCACGTCGAACTCGAGGCCCTTGCTCGCGTGCAGGCTCGAGAGCGTCACCCGCTCGCCCGTCTTCTCCGCCTCGGAGTCCACGTCGAGGGTGAGCCGCACGAGGAACTCGTCGATCGAGCGCTGCTTGCCCGACTCCGCGAAGCGCGCGAGCGAGCGCAGCACGTACTCGATGTTCCCCCACCGGCGCTGCGCGCTCGGGCCCGCCTCCTCGGTGAGGAGCCGCGCGAGGCCGACGTCGTCGAAGAGCTTGCGCGCGGTCGCCTCGAGCGCGCCCGTCGCGAAGCCGCGCCGCGCCTCGGCGATCGCGCCGAGCAGCCGCCGCGCGCCCACCCGCGCCGCGTCGGGCACGTCGTCGATGGTGTCGATGCGCCCGAGCGCGTCGGCGAACGTGATCTGGTGCGCGAGCGCGTAGCGGGTGAGGCGCGTGATCGTCGTGTCCCCGATCTGCCGCGCCGGGTAGTTCACGATGCGCCGCAGCGACAGCTCGTCCTCGGGGTGCACCACGACGCGCAGGTACGCGACCGCGTCCTTGATCTCCTTCTTGTCGAACAGCTTCGTCCCCCCGAACAAGCGGTACGGGATCTGGTTCGCGCGCAGCTCCTCCTCGATCGGCCGCGCCTGCAGGTTCGAGCGGTAGAGCACCGCGATCGAGCCTGCGCGCTGGCCTTCGCCGCGCAGCCCGCGGATCTCGTGCGCGACGAGGCGCGCCTCCGTCTCCGCGTCGTCGACGGCGCAGAGGCGCACCTTGGGCCCGGCGCCCATCGCCGCGCGCAGCACCTTCTCGTGGCGCTTGCGGCGCGAGCGCGCGATCGCCTCGTTGGCCACGTCGAGGATCGGCGAGTGCGAACGGTAGTTCGTCTCGAGCTTGACGATCGCCGCGCCGGCGAAGTGCGCTTCGAAATCGAGGATGTTGCCGACCTCCGCGCCGCGCCACCCGTAGATCGACTGGTCGTCGTCGCCGACGACGGTGACGTTGCCGCGCGCGTTGGCGAGCAGCCGCACGAGCTCGAGCTGGATCGCGTTCGTGTCCTGGAACTCGTCGACGAGCAGGTAACGGAAGCGCTCGCGCCAGCGCTCGCGCACGTCCTCGCGGGCGTGCAGGACCGCGACGGGCGCGCCGACCAGATCGTCGAAGTCCACCGCGCACATGCTGCGCAGCGCGGCCTGGTAGTGCGGGTAGACGTCGCGCGCGACCGCGTCGTACTCGAAGTCGGTCGGATGCACGTCCTCGGGCCCGACGCCCTTGTTCTTCCACAGCGAGATCCGCGCGTGCACCGAGTAGAGGTCCAGCTTGCGGTCCGCGATCCCCTCGCGCTTGACGATCTCGCGGACGAGCCCGAGCGCGTCGCCCTGGTCGAAGATCACGAAGCGGCCGGGGTAGCCCAGCGCCTTGGACTCCTCCCGCAGGAAGCGGACGCCGAAGCTGTGGAACGTGCTCAGCCAGAGCTTCTCGGCGCGCGAGCGCCCGACGAGCGGGATCATGCGCTCGGCCATCTCGGCGGCGGCCTTGTTGGTGAAGCTCACCGCGAGGATCGACTCGGGGCGCACGCCCCGCTCGCACAGCCGCGCGATGCGCTGGGTGATCACGCGGGTCTTGCCCGAGCCGGCGCCGGCGAGCACGAGGAGCGGGCCCTCGCCGTGCTCCACGGCGGCCTGCTGCGCGGGGTTCAGCTTCGCGCTCACGTCGGGGCGATTGCTACTCGTCGGATCGCCGCGCAGCAAGCCGCGCGTGCGGATCTCTGCGAGAGAGGTGCGCGACGAGCTCGAGGTGCGGCGTCTGGGGCAGCGTGTCGAAGGCCTGGACGCGCTCGAGGACGAAGGTGGCCGTGAGGGCGTCGAGATCGCGCGCGAGCGAGGCGGGCTCGCAGCTCATGATCGCCAGGTGCGCGGGGGCGAGCCGGGCGAGCCCCGCGACGACGTCCGCGCCGAGGCCGGCGCGCGGCGGGTTCGCGACGACGAGGTCCACCTCGCGGCCGAGCTGGCGCGCGACGAAGGTCGCGGCGTCCTCGGGCGCGACCCCGAGGGCGGCCGCGCTCTCCGGGAAGGCCTCGCAAGGGACGACCTCGGCGAAGCGCTCGCGCAGCCGCGCGGTGGTGACGCCCGCGCCGGCGTAGAGATCGAACGCGAGGCGCCCGGCGTAGGGCGCGCCGCGCGCGTCCCCGAGGAGCGCGTCGTACGCCATCGCGGCGACGGCCGGGCTCGGCTGCAGGAACCCGAGCGGCCCGACGCGGCTCGCGCGCCCGCCGATCGCCACGTCGAGCCACGGCTCGCCCGCGAGCGCGCGCGGCGCGTCGCCGCGGATCGCGTTGCCCGACGACGGCTGCACGCTCCACGCGAACGCGGCGACGCTCTCGAGGCGCCGCGCGATCGCCGGCGCCTCGCTCTCTTCCTTCGCGGTGACGAGCGTGGCGAGCACGCGCGCGCCGTCGGTCTTGAGCCAGACGTAGCGCAGATCGCCGCGCCCTTCGCGGTACGGCGGCACGCCGAGCGCGCTCGCCGCGTCCGCGATGGCGTCGGCGACCTCGGTGATGCGCGGGTGATCGACGAGGCAGCCGCGCATGTCCGCGACCTCGTGCGTGCCGCGCACGTAGCTCCCGAGCGTGAGCGCGCCCGCGCGGCCGCCCGCGACGCGCTTGCTCGACCACCGGTAGCCGAGCGCGCCGGCGCCCGCGAGCGCGCCCTCGACGGGCAGCCCGAGCGCGCGCGCCCGCTCGCGCTTCATCGCGCGCTGCGCGTCGAGCTCGACCGCCATCAGCGGGCAGCCGGTGCAGGCGCCGCCGCGGACCGCGTGCCGGGGGCAGGGCGGCTCGCGCCGCGCCGCGTGCGCGGTGAGCACCGCTTCGAGCGACGCGAACGCGCGCGCGTGCTGGCGCGAGATCGCCTCGACCCGCGCGCGCACGCGCTCGGTCGGGAACGCCCCCGCGACGTGCACCTCGCGTCCGTCGAGCGGTCCGGTCCCGTCGCCGCGCGCGGAGAGCCCGTCGAGCGTGAGCTCGACCACCTCGCCGACCTGCATCACGGCACGAGTCTACGGGCCGCGCTCGCCGAGCGCCCGCTCGAGCACGCGATCGGCGTCGGTGACCTGCGCGATCAGGTAGCGCGCGAGGATCTCCTCGCGCTCGTCGGGGTCGAGATCGCCGTGGCGGCCGCGCGAGGCGACGTAGAGCGTGATCGCGCTCGCGACCGACACGTTGAGGCTCTCGACGAAGCCGACCATCGGGATGGCGTAGGTGCCCGCGGCGGCCGCGCGCACCGCGGGGGAGACGCCGCGGTGCTCGTTGCCGAACACGATCGCCGCGCGCGGCACCTCCGCGATCGCCTCGGGGCCGACCGCCCCGTCCATCGCCGCGACGTACACCGCGTAGCCGCGCGCCGCGAGGTGCGAGAGACAACGTTCCGTGCTCTCGTGCTTGTGGAGATCGAGCCAGCGGTGGGTCCCGCGCGTCACGCGCGTCGAGACCGCGAACGGATGGCGCTGCTCGATCACGTGGACCTCGTGGCAGCCGAACGCGTCGGCGGAGCGCATCACCGCGGCGCCGTTGTGGGGGTCCGCGAGATCCTCGAGCACCGGGATCAGCGACCGCGTGCGCGCCGCGACGACCTCGCGCATCCGCGCGAGCCGCGCGTCGGTGACCACCGGCGCGAGCGCCCGGACCACGTCGGCGGCGGGCCAGGGCAGCGGGAGCGCGGCGTCGAGCGCGACGACCTCGGGGAGATCGCGGCGCACGTGCCCTACGAGTCCTCCGCCTTGGTCGCGCCGCCGTGGATCAAGACGCGGATGTCGTCCCCGACGAAGCTGTCGCTCACCTCGGTCGCGTCCTCGTGGACCGTCGAGTAGTCGAAGTCCTCGATGGTGACGGTCGGCGTGCGCAGGTCGAGCAGCGGATCCGGCAGCGTCTCGCCGAAGTCGACCGGCGCGCCGAGCGGCCGCGGCGGGCGCTTGCTGCGGCGCAGGTCGTCCTTCGCGCGCCGGATCATGTCCAGCATCGCCGCGGCGGAGCGCGGGCGCTCGTCGCGATCCGCGCTCAGCGCGCGCATCACCGTCGCCTCGACGGAGGGGTTGATGCGCGGCTGGAAGCGGCTCGGCGCGAGCGGGCGTGACGTCAGGATCTTGCGCAGGAGCTGCTCGTAGTTGTCCGCGTTGAACGGGAGCACGCCGGTGAGGCACTCGTACAGCAAGACGCCCATCGCCCAGAGATCGACGCGGTGATCGATGTCGCGCTCGCCGCGCGCCTGCTCGGGCGAGAGGTAGTACGGCGTGCCGACGACGACGCCGGTCACCGTGATCGAGAGCGTCTGGTCCTCGACCATCTTGCTGACGCCGAAGTCGAGGAGCTTGGCGACCGTCACGCCGCGGCGCTCGACGAGGAAGACGTTCTCGGGCTTGAGGTCGCGGTGGATCACGCCGCGCTCGTGCGCCGCCTCGAGCGCCGAGAGGATCTGCTCGGCGATCTCGAGCGCCTCCTCCTCGGAGAGCGCGCCCTCGCTCTGGATGCGCTGCGCGAGGCTCTGACCCTCGAGCAGCTCCATCACCTGGAAGGGCTTGCCGTCGTCGAGGTGGCCGAGGTCGAACACCTCGACGATGTTCGGGTGCCCGAGCGAGCTCGCGACGCGCGCCTCGCGCAGGAAGCGGCGCTCGGACTCCGAGCCGCGATCCCAGCCGCGGTAGAGGATCTTGAGCGCGACGGGCTTGCGGATGCGCTCGTTCACCGCGCGGAACACCGCGCCCATCCCGCCGCGGCCGATGAGCGCCTCGATGCGGTACTTGTCCTCGACGACCTGCCCGATGAACGCGTCGAGCTGCGCGGGATCGAGCGCGGCGCCGCCTTCGTCGTGCGACCACGGATGCAGGCTGTGCTCCCAGGAGTAGTCCTCCTCGGACGGCGGCGGCTTGGGGCGCACGCGAGGCTTGGCCTTCTCCAGCCGCTTGCCGGTGACCGGGCAGTGCGTCGACTCCGCCTCGTGGGGCAGCCCGCAGTGGCTGCATCGGATGAAGCGCTGTTGGCTCACGTTCCCCGCCGGGCCCCAAGGTATCCCTGGGCGTGCTCCATCACAAGCGTTTCAGGGGCGCCGTGTGCCGAGCCGGATGCCGATCACGAGGGTCCCGTTCTGATACGATTGTCCCGCGATGAAGACCGGGTCGCCCGGCGACGCGACCACGTCGAGCTCGGGCAGGTAGTCGCGCTGGCCCGGGCGGTTGATCGAGACCTGCAGCCGGTAGCGTCCCTCCGCCGTGACCTCGCGCAGCACGAGCCGCATGCTGCGCCCGTTGGGCAGCGGGACGATCTCCTCCACGCCGACGCGCAGCCGCACGCGGGGCGAGGACAGGAGCGCCATCGACTGGAACGCGTCGAACGGCGAGCGGCGCAGCGCGGGCACGTTCACGAGGCGCGGATCCACGGGGCCCGCCTCGCGCGAGGCGAGCACGATGAGCACCTCGCCGTCGGCGCTGGCCGCGGGCTGCGCGCTCGCCGGCGGCTGCGCGAGCGCCGGCACCGCGAGGACGCCGAGCAAGCCGAGCAACCCGGCTGGGAGCCACGTTCGAAGCGCGCGGGTCACTGGATCCGATCCCGCCCTTCGTCGCGGTCGAGGGAAGGCGCGTGGGGGTCCTCCGGCTTCTCGTCGCTGATCCAGACGACGGCGTACTGCGCGCCCTGGTCCTCGACCTGGAAGATCGCGCCCGTGGAGTGCCCGAAGTCGATCTGCTCGATCTCGGAGCCGGGCGGTGGGCTCGCCGTCGCGATCGGGTCGGGGCGCGCCGGCGCGTCGGGGGCGCGCAGGACGAAGAAGGCGACCGCGGCGGCCGCCGCGAGCCCGACCGTGGCGACGCTGACCCAGAGGCCCATGCGGGAGGTCGGGGGCGAGGCCTTGGGCGCGCCGCCGGCGATCGCGCGCAGCGCGGGCCGCGGCCGCTCGGCCTCCGCCGCGGGCTCGATCGCGGCCGGCGGCTCGGACAGCGCGCGCTCGATCGCGGCGAACGCGGCGTCGCCGTCGGGCGCCTCGACGTGCTCGGGCGCGAGGGCGGCGCGCAGCAGCGTGCGGAGCCGCTCGAGCCCCTCGAGCCGCGCGCGCAGGTCCGCGTCCGCCTCGAGCTCCGCGCGAAACGCCTCGGCCTCCTCCGGGGCGAGGTCCCCATCGAAGTGGCGCTGCAGCGTGTCGTCGCGGTTGGGCTCGGTCATGGCTCACTCCTCGATGTCGAGGTCTCCTTGCATGTAGTCGCTCAACGAGGCTTGCATCTTCTTTCGTGCATGGAACAGGCGGCTCATGATCGTGCCCTTGGGCACCTCGAGCACCTCCGACATCTCCTCGTAGGAGAGCCCCTCGATCTCGCGCAGCACGATCACGGCGCGGTGATACTCCGGCAGCTCGTCGAGCGCCGCCTGGATCCTCTCGAGCAGCTCGCGGCGGATCACGGTCTTGGAAGGATTGGCATCGAGCATCCGCGGGAGCAACGCGCCGTCGCCCGCGATCTCGTCGGCCTCGCGACCGACGCGGTCGTCGTACTCGACGCCCTTGGCGTTCTTGCGGCGGCGCACGTGGTCGATCGCGAGGTTCATGATGATCCGGTAGAGCCACGTGTAGAAGCTGCTCGAGCCCTGGAACTGCCCGATGTGGCGGTGCACCTTGACGAAGCCGTCCTGCACGACGTCCGCCGCGTCGTGGTGGTTCTTCACCACCCCGTACGCGACCGCGTGAGCCCGCCGGTGGTAGCGGTCGAACAGCATTCGGAACGCGGCTTGGTCTCCCTCCTGGACGCGCTCGACGAGCTCCCGGTCGTCGAGCGTTCCGTCTGCGTCGTTGGACGGGCCCTCCGAGGCTTCATTCACGCCCGCGCCCGCCTCGTCGGCGGCGTCGGCGTGCTCCTCGGCGGCCGGCTTCATCGCGCGATTTGTAGCATGCACCGCTCCGCGCCGGGTCTGCTAGCCTCACGGGCGCCGTGAACATCGAATCAGTGGATCGAGGCCTCGCCGGCCTGAACCCGCCGCAGCGGCGCGCGGTGCTCTACGACGGGGGCCCGCTCGTGGTGTTCGCGGGGGCGGGGAGCGGCAAGACCCGGGTGATCACCCACCGCGTCGCGCACCTCGTCGCCGAGCGCGGGGTCGCGCCTTGGAACGTGCTGGCGGTGACCTTCACCAACAAGGCGGCCGCGGAGATGCGCGAGCGCCTCGAGCGCCTCGTCGGGCCGGGCGCGCGCGACCTCTGGGTCGGGACCTTCCACGCCACCTGCGCGCGCCTCTTGCGCCGCTACGCGAAGGAGATCGGGATCGCGCGGGACTTCTCGATCTACGACGACGGCGACACGCGCGCGATGATCAAGCGGGTGGTCGCGGACCTCGCGCTCGACGAGCGCCGCTGGGATCCGAAGTACGTCGCCGGCCGGATCGCGCGCGCCAAGCAGGAGGTGCAGGCGCCCGACGCGATGGAGCTCGGCAGCGCGGTCGAGGAGCCGCTGCGCTCGATCTACACCCGCTACGAGGAGAAGATGCGCGCGGCCAACGCGCTCGACTTCGGCGACTTGATCTACCGCATGGTCGTCGCGCTCGAGACGGACGCGGGGCTGCGCGCCGAGCTGAGCCAGCGCTTCCGGCACCTGCTCGTCGACGAGTTCCAGGACACGAACCAGGCGCAGTACCGGCTCGTGCGCGCGCTCGGCGCGTCGCACCGCCAGCTCACGGTGGTCGGCGACGACGACCAGTCGATCTACCGCTGGCGCGGCGCCGATCGCCGCAACCTCCTCGCCTTCCGCGACGAGTTCTCCGAGGCCGCGACGATCAAGCTCGAACAGAACTACCGCTCGACGCAGCGGATCCTGCGCGCCGCCAACGCGGTGATCACGCGCGCGAGCGACCGCGAGCCCAAGGAGCTCTGGACCGACAACCCCGAGGGTCCGAAGCTCACCGTGCTCGGCTGCGAGGACGACCGGCGCGAGGCGCAGCTCATCGTGCACGCGGTCGAGGAGCTGCGCGGCGCCGGCCGCGGGCTCGACGAGATCGCGATCTTCTATCGGATCCACGCGCAGTCGCGTGGGGTCGAGGAGGCGCTCCGCGCCGCGAACGTGCCGTACCGGATCGTCGGGGGCATGCGCTTCTACGACCGCGCCGAGATCAAGGACCTGCTCGCGTACCTGCGCGTCGTGGCGAACCCCGCCGACGACGTGAGCCTGCTGCGCATCCTGAACGTGCCCGCGCGCGGGATCGGCAAGCGCTCCATCGAGGTGTTGCTCGACCTCGCGGCGAGCCGGGGGGGCGGGGTCTACGAGGCCATCGCCGCGACGGTCGCCGAGGGCGGAGCGGCGGCGAAGAAGCTCGCGCCGTTCGTGGGGCTGATCGAGGCGCTGCGCCGCCAGAAGGCCGAGGGCGCGCCGCTCGCCGCGCTCGGCTACGCGGCCTACGCGGACAGCGGCTACGAGGGGTGGCTGAACGAGCAGGACTCGCCCGACGCGGACGCGCGCAAGCAGAACCTGCTCGAGCTGCTCGGCGCGATGCAGCTCGCGCAAGAGGACGACGCGGAGCTCGACCTCGCCGGGTTCCTCGAGCGGGTGACCCTCGACGCCGGCGATCAAGCCGAGGGCGAGGAGGGTGAGAAGCTCACGCTGATGACCGTGCACGCCGCCAAGGGGCTCGAGTTCCCGGTGGTGATCGTCGCGGGGCTCGAGGAGGACACGTTCCCGTTCCGCCGCACGCAGGAGCCGCTCGACGTCGAGGCGCTCGAGGAGGAGCGGCGGCTCGCGTACGTGGCGCTCACGCGCGCCGAGGAGCGCCTGCTCCTCACGTGGGCGCGGGTGCGTCGCTTCTTCGGGCGCGACGTGCGGTACATGACGCCGTCGCGGTTCTTGCTCGAGCTCCCCGCCCAGGACGTGTCCTTCGCGGGCATCGCGCCGACGCGCGCGGCGACGCGCCCGAGCCCGGCGGCGTGGATCGAGCCGCCGGCGCGGCGCCCGCGGGCGGCCCCGGGGGACTCGTACGTCGATCGGTCCGAGGGCACCGACGAGGGCGGCGGCGCCTACGTCGGCATGAAGGTGCGCCACGGCAAGCTCGGCCTCGGACGGATCGTCCGCCTCGATCGCACGAGCCCGCCCCGCGCCGCCGTCGACTTCGGCGACGGCGGGCTGCGCACGATCCAGCTGAGCTACCTGTCGCCGGCGTGACGCCGGCGCGAGCTCAGGCGGCCTTGCCCTTGGCCTTGTCGGCCTTCGCCGGCTTGTCGGGCTTGGGCGGAGCATCGGCCTTCGCCTCGCTCTTGGCCTCGGCGCTCTTGCTCTCACCGGCCTCGGACTTCCCCTCGCCGGTCGACTTCTTGGCCGCGGGCTTGTGGTAGAGGTCCGCGTACCAGCCGTCGCCCTTGAGGATGAAGTTCCCGCCGCTGATGAGCCGCTGCGCCTTGGCTTTCCCGCAGCTCGGGCACTTGCGGACCGGGTTCTCGGAGATGCGCTGCTCCTTCTCCCACTGGTGTCCGCAAGCACTGCACCCGTACTCGTACGTCGGCATGGCCCGCAAGATGGGGCGCCCGCTCGGGCCGGTCAAGTGCGCGGCCCGCCGGCCGCGCCTCACCCCTTGGACATCTCCTCGCGGCGCTTGAGCTCCTCGAGGGCGGCCTCGAGCTCGGCCATCTCCTCGGCGTCCATGTCCATCTCCTCGGCGGCCGCCTCGACGCGCGCCGCGACGGCGGGGGCCTCCTCCGCGACGAGGCCCATCTCGCGCTTGAGCGCCTCGAGGTCCGCGTCGGCGCCGGCCGTCGCCTGGAGCTTCGAGAACTTGTGCCGCAGCACGTCGCCCGTGAACTCCTCGCTCAGCTCCGCGCCGGCCTCGGCCTCGGCCTCGATCTGATCGATCTTCTCGGACATGCGCTCGAAGGTCTCGAAGGCCGAGTTGTCGGAGAGACCGCTCATGGTCTCCTGGATCGACTTCATCGCCTCCGCGCGGCGCTGGCGCGCGATGAGCACGTTCTTCTTGCGCTTGGCCTCTTCGATCTTGTTGTTGAGCGCGCGCAGCGCGGTCTTCAGCTGGTTGACCGCGACCTGCTGCTTGCGCCACTGCTCCTCGAACGAGGTCGCGAGCTGCTCGTGCTCCTTCTTGCGGGTCAGCGCCTCCTTGGCGAGCTCGTCATCGCCCGCGCGCACCGCGAGCATGGCCTTCTTGTGCCAGTCCTCCGAGACGCTCTTCTCGTTCGCGAACTGCTTCTGGAGGCGCTTCTCGTCGGCGATGGCCACGGCGACCTGCTTCTTCGCCTCGACCAGCTGCTGGTTCATGTCGATGATGACCTGATTCAGCATCTTCTCGGGGTCTTCCGACTTGCTGATCAGGTCGTTCAGGTTGCTCTTGATGAGCGTCGCGAGGCGGCCGAAGAAGCCCATGACGTCCCTCCTCAGGCGCCTTCCGCGATCAGGTCGCGGAGCTGGGGGTGGTGCTTGCTGAGCGCGATCGAGAAGTCGTCCAGGGTCCCGGAGAATTCGCTGAAGTCGAGGTTCTCGAGGCGCAGCGTCGCGATCATCACGAGGTCGCCGTTCACGATGCCGTAGGCGCCGTGGATCATGTCCTCCGCGTTGAAGCGCAGGAGCGTCTGATAGAGCGCCTCGCGGCGGGACGCCGGGACCTTCTCGAGCTCGAGGACCTTGAGCCGGAAGATCACCAGCTCCTCGGTGATGCCCACGACGATGTGGTCGCGCGCGTCCGACGGGTCGGTCACGAGCCACGTGTCGTCGGCGACCATCTTGTGGGGATGGCCCGACCGCGTCAGGTAGGCCTCGATGTCCTCTCTCGTCCGCATTCGCCTCCTCGATCCGCCGCGCGACGATGGGGGTGCGCAGCGCGCGCGAGCCTACCGCCGATCGGGTTTGCCGGACAAGGCGCGCGGGCCCGGGGTTATTCCGGGCCGCGTGCGGCTCACATCTCTTCGTCGGTCGGGTTGACGAGCTTGCGCGTCCAGAGGATCGCGTCCTTGCGCGCGCCGCTCGAGTAGATCCCGCCGGCGAGCAGGCCCGTCTTGCGGAAGCCGGTCGCGGTGTAGGCGGTCGCGACGCCGATGTCGTCGCTCGGCGCGAAGCCGAACGCGCTGACGATCCCGCGGTCCTCGAGCTGCTGGCAGAGCACGCGCATGCCGGCGGTGACCGCGAGCACGTCGAGGTCGTCCTCCGGCGGGCGGAGCACCTCGATGAGCGAGTGCCCGAAGCAGTCCTGGTACTCCGCGCTCAGGTAGTTGGGCCGGCCGCGCTTGGACGTCGCCTCGACGAAGATGCGCGACGCCTCGCGGCCGAAGTCGTCGAACGAGTTCAGGCCCTTGTCCTTGCGCCACACCTCGTCGCGCGCCTTGTGCGCGGCGGCGGCCTCGATCTCGGTGATCGTGACCGACGAGAGATCCTCGGGCACCTCGCGCGCGTTCTTCTTGCCGTGCGCGACCGTGCGCTCGGCGAGGCGCACGGCCTCCGCGCTCAGCTCGAGCGACGCCGTGCGCTCGTTGATCAGGCAGCCGCACAGGTGGCCGTCGCTCCGCTTGTAGAAACCGGGGATCGTGCCCTCGCGCACGAAGCCGACCCGCGTCCACGACGAGACCTCGTCCTTCTCGACGAGCGTGATCACCTTCTCGACGCCCTCGCGCTTGGCGACGGACTGGATGAACAGCCGCTTCGCGGGCAACGCGCCGGAGCGGAAGTCGATCACGCGGATGAAGCCGATGCGGCGGTTCAAGAGCAGGCACAAGAACGCGCTGTCGCTCTTGAAGTGGAGCTCCTCCACCATCGGAGCCTTCGTCGTGTTGCGCGCCGTCGCGGTAGCCCTGGCCATGAACACCCCTGGGTTGAAGGCGCAGCACCATAGGTCGCGCTCCAAAACGTGTCAACGTCGGGGCACCCGCGCGGATTGTTCAAGGATCTCGCCGGTACACCGCCTCGGTCGCGGCCTCGCGCAGGAGCACCTCGTAGAGGTCGGGGGCGCTCGCGCCGGCCTCGCGCGCGGCCGCCGCGCGCTCGAGCGCGTCGTCGATCGCGACCGCGAACACGTCCTCGTCGACCGCGCCCTCGATCACGCGGCCGCTCACGTAGAACGTCGGCGTCGAGCGCGCGCCGAGCCGCCTCGCGAGCGCGATGTCCGCGTCGATGGCGGCGTCGTGCTCCGTCCCGGCGACGGCCGCCTCGAAGCGCGCGAGGTCGAGGCCGAGCTCCTCCGCGTAGACCGCGAGGTCGTGGCGCCCGAGCGCGCGGCGGTTCTCGACGAGCACGTCGTGCATGCGCCAGAAGCCCTCGTCGCCCTGCTGCGCGTACGCCTCCATCGCCGCCCGCGCGGCCGGGCGCGCGCGCGCGTGGCCGGGCAGCGGGTTGTGGCGGAAGACGTAGCGGAGCTGGTCCGGGTAGCGCGCGTCGAGCGCCTCGAGCGTGGGTACCACGCTCCCGCACCACGGGCACTCGAAGTCGCTGAACATCACGATGGTGACCGGGGCGTCGGCCGCGCCGCGCTGCGGCCGCCCGTCGATCGGCACCGCGTAGAGCACACGGCGATCGAGCCGGATCCGCGCGCGCTCGCGCTCGAGCGCCTCGCGGCTCGGCGCGCGCTCGAGCGACTCGCGCATCGCGGCCGCGTAGAGCAGCCGGCGCGGGACGCCGCGCGCCATCGCCTGCCGCGCGAGCGAGGCCTCCTCTTCGAAGACCGCGCCGAGCTCGGCGAGCGAGAGCGCCCCGAGGATCATGCGGCCGTTCAGGAAGTACGTCGGGGTGCCGCGCACGCCCGCGCGGTCGGCGACGCCGAGGTCGTCCTCGACGCGCGCGGCATGGCGCTGGAAGCGGATCGCGTCGCGCACGGCGCCCGCGTCGAGGCCGAGGCCCGCGGCGAGGCGCGACAGGCCGCGGTCGTGGAGCGCGTCGGGGCTCTCGAGGATCGCGTCGTGCATCGCCCAGAAGCCGTCGACGCCGCGCTGCGCGCGCGCCTCCTCGACGGCCATCGCCGCGTCCATCGCGCGCTCGTGCATCGGCAGCGGGAGGTGGCGGTGGTGGACGCGCAGCGCGTCTGGGTGCGCCGCGAGCAGCTCGTCGAAGACCTCCGCCATCTGCTGGCAGTACGGGCACTCGAAGTCGGTGAACACGACGAGCGTGACGAGCGGCTCCGCCGCGCCGCGGCCGGGCGAGTCGTCGAGCGGCACGTGCACGCGCGCGAGATCGGGCCGCTCCGCCCACGGCCCGTCGACGGCCGGGGGCTCGTCGAGCGTGGCGGCGACGGGGGCCGCGCCGCCGCACGACGCGAGCAGGAGGGCGAGCGCGAGCCATCGAGCCACGCCGGTTGATGCCATGGCCCGCGCGCGAAGCAAAGCGGTGCAGGCTCGGACTCGGTCGCGAAGGACATCGGTCTTCGCCATGACTTCAGGGGTCAATCTTCATCGCGGTGCTGCGCGATCTCCCACAGCTCGATGAACTTGTCGCGGACGTAGGGATCCAGCTGCAACGCGAAGTCTCGCGGGATCTCCGCCACACCGATCAGCCGCATCACATCGGTGAGGTCCTGCATCCTGTGGGGCGCAGTCATGCCGGAGGCGAGCTTGAGCTCGATCAGCGCCGGGAGGCCGAGCACACGGTACTTGTCGCCAGCGATCGACACGCTCTTCGGCTCGGGCATCACGACGGGTTTTGGCTTTCCGTCTCCGGGGTAGTCGCCGGTGATCAAGAAATCGATCTTGACGCCGTGCACGGCGTCTCTCACCGCCTTGCCGCCCGCACGCAGGTTGAGGTAGCCGCGGCCGAGCCACTGCTCTTTGAACTGCGCGAGCCCTTCCCGTGTGATCAGGACGTCCACGTCCTCGGTCGCGCGCACGAATCCGTGGACGCCGAGGCTCAGCGCGCCCGCGATCGCGTAGTCGATGCCCGCATCGTCGAGATGGCGGGCGATCGCTTCGGCAGCGAGGTGCAGGGGCGACTTGCCCACGAAATATTCTCCCAGATACCCGAGGATCGCGTCGACGCGACGGTCGAGCGCCTCACCACCGAGGCTGTCCACGACGGAAGGTTAGCACGCGCCGAGCCGGGCTCCGTGCAGCGCCACGTGCCCCGATGCCACGAGGCCGAGGTGAACGAGCCGGCGCTGAAACGGACGAGGCCGCCCCCCGGGGTGGGGAGCGGCCTCGTGGGGGGTCACGCCTCCTCGAGGGAGGCGCTCACGCGGTCACGCGGATCACTGGCCGAGCGCGCGGTTGATCGCCGCCTCGAAGGCGGGGAAGGGCTGCGCGCCCTGGACGAGCCGGCCGTTGATGAAGCAGCTCGGCGTGCCGATGCGGGCACCGGCGTTCTGCACCGCGTCCATGTCCGCCTGGACGGCGGCCTGGTGGGTGCGGTTGTCGAGCGCGGCGCGGAAGCGGTTCATGTCGATCCCGCCGACCTGCTGCGCGAAGCGCTCGAGGTTCTCGCGCGAGAGCTCGCGCTGGTTCTGGAAGAGGAGGTCGTGGTACTGCCAGAACTTCGTCGAGCCGCCCTGCGCGAACACCTCGCGCGCGGCCTCGGCCGCGGGCCCGGCGTTCTGGTGGAAGGGCAGCGGGTAGTCGCGCCACACGATCCGCACCTGGTTGCCGTAGCGCTCGACGACCTGGTCGAGCGTCGGCCCGATGCGCGAGCAGAAGGGGCACTCGAAGTCGCTGAAGATCTGGATCGTGACGCGCGCGTTGGCCGGCCCGCGGGTCGGCGCGTTGCGCGGCACGGCGATCTCGTAGACCTGGTCGGGCGGCGGCTCGGCCGGCTCGGCCGGGCGCGCCGGCGCGGCGGCGCCGGGGAGCATCTGCGGCGAGGTGTGCCCGTCGCGGATGAGCGCGTCGTAGATCTGGGCGCGCGGGGTGCCGCTCTCGATGAGGCGCCGCGCACGCGCGAGCTCCTCGTTGATCACGGCCTCGAACGCCGGGAACGGCTGCGCGCCGCGGAGGTTGCGCCCGTTGATGAAGAAGGACGGCGTGCCGCTCGCGCCGAGCTGGCGCGCGAGCGCCTGGTCGGCCTCGATGGCGGCCTGGTGCGTGTGCTCGTCGAGCGCGCGGCGGAACTGCGCCATGTTGATGCGCGGCAGCGCCTGCGCCCACTGCTCGAGGTTCTCGCGCGTGAGGTTCTGCTGATTCTCGAAGAGGGTGTCGTGGTAGGCCCAGAACGCCTCGTCGCCGAGCTGACGCTGCACCTCCATCGAGGCCTCCGCCGCGGGCATCGCGTTCGGGTGGAAGGGCAGCGGGTTGTGCTTGAACACGACCCGCACGTCGTTGCCCCAGCGCTCACGGATCTGCTGGATCGTCGGGCCGACGCGCGCGCAGAAGGGGCACTGGAACTCGCTGAACTCGACGATCGTCACGAGCGCGTTCGCCGGGCCCTTGGCGGGCGAGTTGCCGACCGGCACGCGGTAGATCGCGGCCGGGTCCGGCTGCGGGGGCGCCGGGCGATCCGCCTCGGGCTGCGACGGCTCGGGCGGCGGCGAGGTGCGCGCGGTGCGCATGAGCGCGGCGTACACCTGGTTGCGCGGCGTGCCGGCGCGCACCATGCGCTGCGCGTTCGCGAGCTCCTGGCGCACGATGCGGTCGAAGTTCTCGTACGGCTGCGCGCCGCTGAGGTTCACGCCGTTGATGAAGAACGCCGGCGTGCCGCGCGCGCCGAGCTGGTTGGCGGCCGCCTGGTCGCGGGTGATGGACGCCTGGTGCGCGTTCGTGTCGAGCGCGCGCCGGAAGCGGTTCATGTCGAGGTTGAGCTGCTGCGCGTAGCGCTCGAGGTCGGGGCGCGTGAGCGCGGCGCGGTTCTCGAAGAGGACCCCGTGCATCGCCCAGAACTTCTCGTTGCCGCCCTGCGCGTAGGCCTCGAGCGCGGCCTGCGCGGCGGGGCCCGCGTTCTGGTGGAAGGGCAGCGGGTTGTCCCGCCACACGATGCGGAGGTTGTTGCCGTGCTCGTTCATCAGCCGCGTGAGCGTCGGCTCGACGCGCTGGCAGAAGGGGCACTCGTAGTCGGACCACATGACGATGGTCACGAGGGCGTCGTCGGGGCCGCGCTGGGGCGCGTTCTCCGGCACTTCGGCGCGCAGCCGCACGACCTCGCCCTCGGCGGCGGGGGCGTCGGCGGCGGCGCCGGCGCTCGGCTCTTCGCCGCCGCGCCGCGGGCTGTCGTCGACGTTGATCGTCGCCAGCCGAGACTCGCCGTCGCCGCTACCGCTGTGGCCGATCAGGTTCCCGATCGCCAAGCCCGCGACGAAGGCGATCAAGATCGAGATGATCGCAGATCCCTTGCTCATGTTCGTTCAAACCTTTCCAGGCGCTCGCGCGCAGACACACGCCGCGCGAGCACACGTTCGTCGTTCACTCGTTCGTTGTCGTTGGTGGGTCGTGGGTGGGGCGCCCCGAGCGGGCGCCTCAGCGGCCCGGCGGCCGATCCACTCGCCCGCGCACGCCGGCGCGCGGTGCGCCGAGCGTGAGGCGCGGGCGCTCCGCGCGCGCGTCCGGCGCCGTGAGCGCCAGGCGCGTCGAGGCCTCGGCGGCGGCGCTGGTGGCGTCGCGCGCGTGAGGGCCGTCGTAGGGAGCGGAGTCGCGGGGCCAGCACCGCGGGTCGTCGGCGCTCACGCACCACGGCACCTCGCCGCCTTCGCGGCGGACGAGGATCGGCGCGTCGGGCGCGGGCTCCTCCTCCACCGCGAGCTCCTCGCTCGTGAGCGTCGAGCCGTCCGAGGAGAAGAACGGACCGACCTCGACGCTCTCGAGGAAGCGCGGCTCCCGCGGCGCGAGCACCATCTGCGGCGGCAGGCACATGCAGTCGTCCGCCCGCGCGCTGGCCGGAGCCAGCGCAGGCACTACCATGGCTGCGAGCGCAGCCGCGGCGACGAGGGAAGCACGCATGGACGAGCGAGAGCCCCGGGAGTCTACAGCCAACCCCTCCGAGGGCAAGACCTCGTGCATCCGGGCGCGCCTCGACCCGCTCGAGCCCGGCTGGGGGCGCTACGACGCGCTCGTCGCGACCTGGGGCGCGCGCATCGATCTGACCGGGGCGCGGACCGCGCGCGCGCGGGCCGAGATCCTGTTCGCCGACGCGGTCGTGCTCGACGACCCGGCGCTCGTGCCGCCAGGGACGCGCCTGATCGACGTCGGCGCGGGGGTCGGCGCGCCGACGATCCCGCTCTTGCTCGCCCGGCCCGATCTGTCCGCGACGCTGCTCGAGCCCCGGCGGCGCCGCGTCGCGTTCCTGCGCACCGCCGTCGGCTCGCTCGATCTGGTCGGGCGCTGCCGCGTGATCGAGGGGCGGCTCGAGGACGCGCCGATCGAGGGCGCGCCGTTCGATCTCGCGCTCAGCCGCGCGACGTTCGCGCCCGAGGAGTGGCTCCGGCGCGCGCGCGCGCTCGCGCCGCGCGCGATCGCGATGGTCGCGGGCGATCCGCTGCCCGACGGAGAGCGGCTCGCGGAGCGCCACTACCGCACGCCCTACTCCGGCGCACCCCGCGCGCTCGCGCTCTACGCGCTCTGACGCCACGCGCCACGCCGCGAGGCGCGCGAAGGAGAGGAGCTCGCGCCAAGACGCGACGACGCCGAGGACGCCGCGATCCGTGGCGACCCGCCCGTCGCGGCGGCGGGCACGCAATGCGAGCCAACTCAGCGGCGACGATCGCGATCGTCGTCGTCGCGTGGGCCGCGATCGCGGTCGTCGTCGCGGCTCGGGCGATCGCGGTCGGCGTCGCGCCCGCCGCGGTCTGCGTCGCGGCCCCCGCGGTCCCGATCGCGCCGCCGGTCTCCGCCGCCGCCGCCGCGACCGCCCCCGCCGCCGCGGCTGCCCGCGGACGGGATGATCTGGATGCGGCGGCCGAGGCCCTCGCCGTTGCTCTTGGTCGTCACGCCGGGGAACTTCGCGAGCGAGAGGTGCACGAGCCGCCGATCGCGCGCCGGCATCGGCGAGAGCGTGATCGTGCGGCCCTGCTCCACGGCCCGCTTCGCCTCGCGTCGCGCCATGCTCACGAGGCTCTTCTCGTAGCGCTCGCGGTAGTCCCCGCTGTCGACCACGATGTGACGCCGGCTCTCGGGGAACCGGTTCACGATCTTGTTCACGAGGAACTGCAGCGCGTCGAGCGTCTGCCCCTTCTTGCCGATCGCGCGGCCCGCGTCGGGGCCGGTCACGTCGAGCACGATGCTCTCGTCGTCGTCCGAGCGGACCTCGACGCGCGCGTCGAGATCCATCCGCGACAGGATCCCTTCGAGGATCTCCTGCGCGTAGTCGGCCTTGCCGTCCTCGTCGTCGTCGTCCCGGGGCTCCTCGACACCCACCAGGAGCGCGCCCTCGCGGGGCGCTCCCTCACGCTTCTCTTCACGCTCGTCCACGACGTACCCTCCGCTTGCGCCGCGGGCGGCGCTTGTTCCCGTCGGAGCCGTCGTCGGGCCCCTCCTCGAGCTCTTCCTCGTCCTCGGTGGCCGCCGCCTGGATCGGGCCCGCCGCCTCGACCTCGCGCTGCAGCCGATGCTCGTTCAGCCGCATCTGCGCGATGCCCAGGGCCGAGTTCGTCAGCATGTAGAGGCACAGGCCGCTCGGCAGGAAGAGCATGAAGCCCGTGATCATCACGGGCATGAAGTAGAGCATCATCTTGGCCTGCGTCGGGTCCATCGACGTCGGGCTCAGCCGCTGCTGCAGGTGCATCAGGACGCCGAGCGCGAGCGGCAAGACGTAGTACGGGTCCGGCGCCGAGAGGTCGGTCAGCCAGCCGTAGAACGGCATGTGGTACAGCTCGATGTTCGTCGACAGCGACGTGTAGAGCGCCCACCACACCGGGAGCTGCACGAGCGAAGGCAAGCACCCCGCGAGCGGGTTGATCTTGTGCTTGCGGTAGAGCTCCATCGTGGCCGCGCCCTTCTTCTCGGCGTCGTCCTTGTAGAGCTCGTTGATGCGCTCCATCTCCGGCTTGAGGCGACGCATCTTCGCCATCGAGGAGAAGCTCAGGTTCGTCAGCGGGAAGAGCAGCAGCCGCAGGACGAGCGTGAGCAGGATGATCGCGAGGCCCCAGTTCGGGATGTACTCGTGGATGAGCGTGAGCACGCGCGCGAACTGGCTCGCGATGAGCGCGAAGAACCCGAGGTCGATCATCTCGGGCAGGCGGTGGCCCGCGAGCTGGAGCGCGTCGGGGTCCTTCGGGCCGAAGTAGCCGAGCGTCCGGTACGTCTGCGAGGCGCCGGGCGCGAGCGCCTCCCAGCCGTAGAGCAGGCGCGTCCGGAACAGCGTCCCGACGGGATCGCCGGCCGGGCGGTTCTGCGCCCAGAGCGCGCAGCGCGCGGCCGGCGAGCCGGTCTCCGCCGCGAGCGCCTGCACGAAGTAGACGTTCTCGACCGCGGCGACGTGGACGTCCCCGTTGCCGTAGCCGTGCTCGCCGTCGTCGGTGAGCTTGTCGCGGTCCTTGCGCTCCGTCTCCTCGCCGTGGACGCAGACCCCGCTCGAGATCGCGGCGCTGCGCGACGCGAAGAACCCGCCCGACTCGTCCTCGCGCTCGACCCAGTGCCACACCTCGAGCTCGAGGCGCACGGTGCGCTCGTAGTCGGCGGTGTTGCGCACCTCGACGGTGTGCCAGAGCTGGTAGCGCCCCTCGCCCGCGAGGAAGCTCCGCACGATCCGCAGGCCGTCGCCCGACCAGCGCAGCCGCACCTCGCGCTCGGAGACCTGCTCGAGCTCCCACACCGCGTCGTCGGGCACGTTCGCCCCGCCGAGCTGCATGCGCAGCGACTCGTAGCGCTCGAGCGGATCGTAGCCGCGCCGCGGGTGGCCGGGCGTGCTCGTCGACAGGACGTCGAGCGGGTTGCCCTCCTCGTCGGTGAAGCGCGGGTCGCCGGTGATGCGGAACGACGTGACGCCGCCGCCGAGGTTGTCGATCTCGGCGGTGAACTGGTCCGTCACGATGGTGCCGACGGCGCGGGCGGCCTCGCGCTCCGCGACGGAGCGCGCCGGCGGGGCGCTCGCCGGCTCGGCGCCCTGCGGGCTCGCTCCGGTGCTCGCTCCGCTGCTCTCGGTGCTCGCTTCGGTGCTCCCCTCCTCGGTCGGCGCGGTGCCGAGCAGATCGGTGCCGAGGAAGTAGAGGACCGCGACGCCGACGGCGACGACGGCGAGGGCGAGCATGCGCCGGGTGTTATCTTCCATCGGACTCGGGCTCGGGCGGAGGATCGAACCCGCCGGGGTGGAAGGGGTGGCAGCGGGCGATCCGCCGGAGGCCCAGCCAGCCTCCGCGGAGCGCGCCGAAGCGCTCGATGCACGTCGCGGTGTAGCGCGAGCACGACGGATGGAAGCGGCACACGCTGCCGATCAGCGGCGAGAGCGTCCACCAATACACGCGGATGAGCACGAGCAACACGAACGCGAGCGGGCCGGTGCCGGCGCGGAGGGCGTAGGTCGCGGGCGGGCTCTGGGTCACGCGAGGGTCACGGGGCGGAGAGGGGAGGGAGGAGCGAGGTCATGCGGCGGCGTGCGCGGGCGAGCTCGGCGCGGACGTCCTCGTAACCGAGCGCAGGCGCGCCCGATTTCGCGATGACCACGACGTCGCACCCCTCGGGGAACATGTGACGGTTACGCCGAAACACCTCTCGCACCAATCGCTTCACTCGATTTCGCTGGACGGCGTTGCCGACGCGCCGCGTGACGGTCACGCCGATCCGACTCGGGGCACCCGGGTCCGCGCGGCGACGCATCGTGACGACGAAGTGCGCGGTGTGGACGCGCGCTCCGTCGTGCTGGACCGCGAGGAACTCGGCACGCCGCCGGAGCCGGTGATCGCGCGGGAGCGCCTCGCCGTGCTCGGTCGTGGCCGGCTCCGCTACTTCTTGTAGGTGGTGACGGCCAACCGCTTGCGGCCCTTGGCGCGGCGGCGCGACAGGACCGAGCGACCGGCCGCGGTCTTCATGCGGGCGCGGAAACCGTGGGTCCTGAGGCGTCGAGTGCGGTGGGGTTGGTAGGTGCGCTTCACAGCAGTCCTCCGTGCGATACGGGGTGAAATCGGAGCTCCACGGGGACGAGGGCCCGTCCGGGGAGCGAAGGGCGCAAGTAAGAAGCCCGATCGCGGGCGTGTCAAGGCGGCGCGAGGAGGCCGGCGTCGAGGAAGCTGAAGTAGCCTTCCCGCCCGATCACCACGTGGTCGAGCAGCCGGATGCCGAGGATCTCCCCCGCGCGCGCGAGCCGGTCGGTCAGCGCGACGTCTTCGGGGCTCGGCGTCGGCTCGCCGCTCGGGTGGTTGTGCACGACGATCACGCTCGCCGCCGCCTCGCGCACGAGGGCGCGGAACACGTCCGCCGGCACCACCGGACAGGCGGACAAGCCGCCGCGCGCGATCTCGAGCTCGCGGATCGGCCGGCTCTTCGCGTCGAGGGCGACCGCGCAGAACAGCTCCACGTCGAGGTCGGCGAGGCGCGGCCGGAACGCGGCGTCGACGTCGCGGCTCGACGAGATGCGCGCGCGCCGCTCGAGCGGCCGGGCCGTCACCCGCCGCCCGAGCTCGACCGCGGCGACGAGGCGCGCCGCCTTCGTCGGCCCGAGCCCGCTGAGCTGCTCGAGCGCGCCGGGGCCGAGCTTCGCGAGCCCGTGCAGGCCCCCGGCCTCGGCGAGCACGCGGCTCGCGAGCACGCCGACCGGGTCGCGGCTCGTGCCCGTGCCCAGGAGCAGCGCGATCAGCTCCGCGTTCGAGAGGCGGGCCGGGCCCACCGATCCGAGCCGCTCGCGCGGCCCTTCGAAAGACGTCGAGGTGTCCATGCCGAGCCCCTCTGCACGGCCGGGGCCGGAGATCCGCTCGTGTGATCTCGCGTAGTTACGAGGGCGAAGTGGCGAAGTTGGCGCCACCCGAGCGGCGATCGCCGCCCCGCGGTGCTAACGAGCGGCGTGGATCGGCGGCGGCTCGCGATCGCGGGGATGTGGGTGGCGGCGCTCGGCGCGATCGCGGCGATCTACTTCACGCTCGAGCCCGCGCGCGAGGACGGGCGCACCCGCGAGGGCGGCGAGGCGCCCACGTTCGTCGCGGGCGAGCACGTCGTCGAGGGGCCGAGCCGGCTCGGGCTCGCCGTCGAGGAGGATCCGGGCGACATCGGCCACTACCGCGGCGGCCCGCGCCACACCGGCCGCAGCCGCTTCCGCGGCCCGGCGAGCGCGCACCGCGCGTGGCGCTACGAGATCGGCGCGCGCATCTCCGCCCAGCCGGTCGTCGGCCCGGACGGGACGATCTACGTGGGCGCGCACGACCGCAACGTCCACGCGGTCGCGCCGGACGGCACCGCGCGCTGGACCGCGCGGGCGCACCACCGCGTGTGGTCGGCGGCGGCGGTCGTCGGCGACACGGTGTACGTCGGCTCCGACGCGGACGCGTTCTTCGCGCTCGACGCGGCGAGCGGCCAGACCCGCTGGCGCGTGCGCGCCGACGGCGACGCGGACGGCGCCCCGAGCGTGCGCGGCGATCGCGTGTTCTTCTCCGCGGGCCCGCACCTCTACGCGATCACGCGCGCGGGCGAGCTCGCGTGGCGCTTCCAAGCGCGCGGCCCCTTCTTGCTGTCGAGCCCCGCGATCGACGCCGACGGCACGCTCTACCTCGGCTCGATCGACGATCACCTCTACGCGATCGCGCCCGAAGGCCGGATGCGCTGGGCGTACGCCGCGGCCGGAGACATCAGCTCGAGCCCGGTGATCGGCGACGACGGGCTCGTCTTCTTCGGCTCCGACGACGCGCACGTGCACGCGGTGGATCGGGACGGAGCGCGGCGGTGGATGGCGCACGTCGACGGCTACGTGCGCGCGGCGGTCGCGCTCGGACGCCGCGACGACGTGATCGCCGCGGTGTACGGGCCGCGGCCCCGCGTCGTCTCGCTCGACGCGGCGAGCGGCGAGCTGCGCTGGTTCTTCCCCGTCAACCTCACCGAGTCGCCCGAGACGGGCGTCGCCTCGGGCCCGCTGGTCGATCGCGACGGCAACATCTACTTCGGTGCACACGACGACTACCTCTACGCGCTCAGCGCCGACGGCGCGCTGCGCTGGATCCACCCGCTCGGCGGGGACGTCGACTCGGCGCCCGTGCTCAGCGCCGACGGCGTGCTCCTCGTCGGCTGCGACGACGGCTTCCTCTACGCCATCGTCGACGCGCCCGCCGGCGAGATCGACGCCGGCCAGACCGAAGCATCTGGCGCGCCCGAAGCATTCGGCGCGCCCGAAGCATCCGACACCGACCCGATCGACGAGCCCTGAGTCGGCCGAGGAGCACGTTCCAACGTTCCAACCCTCCTCGTCTCCCCCTCTCTCCTCGTCTCCCGTGAGAACGGGAGGCGACGAGACCCGGAGCGAGGAGAGTGCGCGTTGCGTCCACGTCGCCGTTCACGACCACGTCAACGACCACGTCAACGACCACGTCAACGACCACGTCAACGCGGCGCCCTCCCGCCGCGCCGCCTCGCGATCGTTGACGTGATCGTGATCGTTGACGTGATCGTGATCGGTGACGTGAACGTGGCCGGCGACGTGAACGTGGTCGGCGACGTGAACGTGGTCGGCGACGTGAACGTGGTCGGCGACGTGAACGTGGGTCGGCGACGTGAAGTTGGTCGGCGATGTGAACGTGGGTCGGCGACGTGAACGTGGGTCGGCGACGTGAAGGTTGGTCGGCGACGTGAAGTTGGTCGGCGACGTGAAGTTGGTCGGCGACGTGAAGTTGGTCGGCGACGTGAACGTGGTCGGCGACGTGAACGTGGTCGGCGACGTGAAGTTGGTCGGCGACGTGAACGTGGTCGGCGACGTGAAGTTGGTCGGCGACGTGAACGTGGGTCAGAACGCGCCGTCGAGGGCGAGGGCGCCGGGGCCGAGGCGCAGGCGGGCGCGGGCGCCGGCGTCGATCGCCTCGTCGCTCGGCGCGCTCGCCCAGAGCACGACGCCGGTGCCGCCGAGCAGGACCCCGACGACGATCGTCGCGACGCTCACCCCGCGCAATACGTTTTGCATCTCTTGATCGCGCTCGAGGGTGCGACCCTCGGCCTCGTAGGCGTCGCACGCCGGGCCCCAGCCCATCTCGCGGCAGCGCGCGAGCTCCTCGTTCACGGTGAGGAGGCGGCTGTCCGTCCGCGCGATCTCCGTCTCGTTCCACGCGAGCACGCCGACCATCCCGAGGCCGACCACGCCGCCCGCGACGGTCAGGGCCATGCCGGCCGCGCGGAGCTCGCTGGCCGCGCGCTCACGCGCGGTGCGCGCGTCGAGCGTCCAGGTGAGCGCCGGCGCCACGTCGATCCCCGAGGCACCCTGGACGCGGATGGTGCCCTCGTAAGGCCGCCGATCCGTGACCTCGATCGAGACGACGTGCGCGCCGACCGGGAGCTCGAGGTCGAGGCCGAGCACGGTCTCGCCGTCGACGCGCACGAGGTAGGGCGCGTTGGGCAGGCGCAGGCGCACGCGGCCGAGGTGCTCGGGCGGGGCCGCGGGATCGCGCCGCAGCTCGAAGTGGAGCTCGACCTCCGCGCCCTCCTCGATCTCGACGCGGCGCGTCTCGGTGCGGTAGCCGGCGCGCCGCGCGGTGACGGTGTGCGCGCCGGCGCGGAGCGGCAGCGTCGCGGCGAGCGGCGTGGCCCCGACCTCGTCGCCGTCGATCTCCACGATCGTCTCGGGCAGGGTGCTCGTGATGCGGAGCGAGCCGCGCGGGACGACCTCCTCGCGCAGCTCGACCTCGAGCCGCGTCTCCGAGCGCCCCGCGATCGCGACGGCGCGGCGCACGCTCTCGCGCCCGGCCGCGCGCAGCTCGACGAGGTGGGCGCCGGCGCTGAGCTCGATCGGCCCGTCGAGCGGCGTCGTCGCGACGTCGACGCCGTCGATCGTGAGCGTCGCGCCGCGCACGTCGGTGACGACGACGAGGTGACCGATGCGGGCCCGCTGCGCCTCGAGCGCCTGCTCGACCTCGCGCAGGCGGCGCGCGTCGATCTGCTCGCCGGCCTCCTCGAGGTAGCGCGCGTAAGCGCGGCTCGCCTCGACGGCGTGGCCGAGCGCGGCGTGGACGCGCGCCAGGTTGTAGAGGGTGGCGGGCGCGGGCGCGAGCTCGTGGGCGCGGGCGAGCTCCGCGAGCGCGGCGTCATAGCGGCGCTCTTCGTAGAACGCGATGCCGCGATCGAAGTGCTCCGCGGCGCGAGCCCGCGCCGCCGCGTCTTGTGCGCGCGCGCGCGGCGCGGCGAGCGAGCCGAGCAGCGTGAGCGCGAGGATGGCGGCGAGCGACCTCATCGGTACGGGTTCGGGTCGAGGCCGCCGGACGAGGGCGGGCCGCGGCGGCGACCTCGCGTGGTGGAAGGGGCGGTGCGCGGCGCGTCCTCGTCGGGCGCGCCCGCGTCGGCCGCGGGCGACGCGAGCGCGCGCTCCGGCTCGCGAGGGCTCGGCGGCGGCGCGCGGCGGCGAGGCGCCGGCGCCGCGGCGCCGGCCGCCGGTTGGCGGCGGCGTACGCGCGCGCCCCCCGCTCGCCGCCGGCGAGCGCCCAGACGAGCAGCGCGATCGCCAGCGCGCTCGCGCCCGCCACGCCCCACGCCCACGCGAGCCCTCCGCCGCGCGGCGCCGGCGGCGGCGCGGACTGCACGGTCGTCTCCGCCTCCTCGTCGTGGACGGCGGGGCCATCCGGGGGCGGCGGCCTCGAGGAGGCCGCCACCGTCTCGCTGCGTCGATCGACGAGCTCGGTGGGCGCGCGCGGCGGCGGCGGCACGCTCTCGTCGTACCCGCGCGTCCCGCGCGCGCCGGTCCCGTCGGAGATCGTCTTGGCGCGCTTGGTCATCCCCTGCGACGCGAGCGGCAAGAGCGCGCGGCGCAGCTCCTCCGCGCTCTGGAAGCGCAGCTCGAGGTCGCGATGGAAGGCCTTGTGCACGAGGTCCCACCACGCCGGATCGAGGTCCGGGCGCCGCACGGCCAGCGGCACGCACTCGCCCGCGCCGATGCGCACGAAGAGCTCGCCGACGGATCCCGCCTCGAACGGCAGCTTCCCGACGAGCGCCTCGTACATCATCACGCCCATCGCGTAGACGTCGGTCCGCGCGTCGACGGCCTTCCCGCCCGCTTGCTCCGGCGACATGTAATACGGCGTGCCGACGAGGGTGCCCTCGACGGTCAGGCGCGTCGCGCGCGGCGAGAGCTCGAACTTCGAGACGCCGAAGTCGAGGATCTTCACGCGATCTTCGCCGAGCTCGTCGCGCATCAGGAAGACGTTCTCGGGCTTGAGGTCGCGGTGCACGATCCCGGCCGCGTGCGCGATGGTCATGCCCTCGGCCACCTGCACCATGATGCCGGCGAGCCGCGCAGGGTCGATCGTGCCGCGGAGCTGCAGCTCCTCGTAGAGCGAGCAGCCCTCGAGCAGCTCCATCAGGACGTAGGCCGATCCGTCCTCGAGGCGCCCGGCGTCGTAGGTCTCGACGACGTGCGGCGTGCCGAGCGTCCCCGCGACCTTCGCCTCGCGGAGCAGGCGCTTCATGAAGCGAGGCCGGTCCGAGTAGCGCGCGCGCACCACCTTGAGCGCCCGCCGGTGCCCGGTGAGGCGATGCTCCACCTCGTAGACCACGCCCATCCCGCCGCCGCCGATGCGGCGGATCACCTCGAGCTTGCCGAGGAGGACCTGGCCGGGCTGGTGCTCGTCCGGATCTTCCATCGCGTCCAACGCTACGCCTCCGGGGCCTCGTCGCGCCACTCGAGCGCGCCGAGCTCGCACAAGAGCGCGATCCGCTCCGCCACGACGTCCGGCTCGCCGTTGGCCCGCGCGAGCTCGTCGAACGCGCGCGGCGCGGCGCAGGCCGTCAACAACGCTTGCAGTGCTCCGGGCGGCGCGTCGAGCGGCCGCGCGGCGACGAGCCGGCGCCCACGGCGCGTGACTGGGCCCGCGTCGCCCCGCCCGAGCCGTCGCCGCATGCCCTCGGCGAGGATCGCCCAGGGCTCCATCACGATGCGGTGGGCGCGGCGCGGCGGCTCGAGGTCGCGGTAGAACGCCGCGGTGCCGTCGCGCCATTCGAAGGTCGAGAGCAGCCGCTCGCGCGCGTGCTCGTCGAGGTGGTGCACCAACGCGACCGGCTCGATCAGGCCCATCCCCACGAGCGCCTCTCCGAGGCGGCCCTCGTAGTGCGGCAGGGCGGCGAGCGCGAGCGCGAGCTCGTGGCGCGCGATCACGCCGGCCTCGACGAGCGCCTCCCCGAGGAGGTCACCCGGCTGGTTCGAGGTCACGAACGCGGGGACCCCGCGCTCGAGGTAGAGCTCCTTCTGGATCGCGCCGGCCTCGCAGAGCAGGAGGCCCGTCTCTCTGGCGCGCAGGAGCTCGCCGAGCACGGCGACGAGCGAGCGCTCCGCGAGATCCCAGCGCTCTGCGGTCTCGCGCAGCGTGGTGCGCCGGCGCGCGTCCGGGGTGCGGCGCGAGCTCGGGAGGAACGCGGCGAGCTCGGGGATCGTCTCGAGCACGCGCCGGGGGCCGCCGGGCTCGAGGAGCCGATCCGTCGCCTCGACCTCGCCGGTGGTGACGGCGCGCACGAGCTCGGCGAGCGCGAACTCGCCGACGGGCGCGCCCGCGCGATCGACCGCGTACCGCGGGTGCTCGCTGTCCGTCGCGGGGTCGCGGCCGAAGCCGGGCTGCGCCTCGAGCGTCTTGTGCAGCGCCTTCTCCTCGGCCGCCGCGGTCGACGCGTCGAGGGCGCCGACGACGAGCGCGCCGAGCTCCGCTCGACAGAGCGCCACCGGCTGCGCGACGAACGGCGCGAGCGCGTCGCGCAGCGCCGCCGCGCTCGCGGTGCGATCCTCGGGGCGGCGCGCGAGCGCGCCGACGAGCGCGCGGCCGAGCCCCTCGGGCAGGCGCGGGACGACGTCGCGAAGCCCCGCGAGGTCTGCGTCGCGGATCGCGAGGAGCACGGCGATCTCGGTCGCGCCCGAGAAGAGCGGGCGGCCCGCGAGCAGCTCGGCGAGCACCGTCGCGGCAGAGAAGACGTCGGCGCGCGGATCGTCGTCGCGTCCCTCGACCTGCTCGGGCGCGAGGTAGCCGAGCTTGCCCTTCGCGCGCGACGCGACGCCGCCCGGCCGCTGCGTCGGTCGCGCGATCCCGAGGTCGCCGAGCTTCACGTCCCCGTGGACGGAGAGGAACACGTTGGACGGGCTCACGTCGCGGTGCACCACGCGCATGCGGTCGCCCCGCTCGTCGCGCAGGGCGTGGACCGCGTCGAGCCCGTCGAGGAGCTGCGTCGCGAGCCACACGCTCGTCGCGACGCTCGTCGCGCGCCCGGCCTCGCGCTGCCAGCGCAGCAGGCGGCGCAGATCCACGCCGAACACGTACTCGAGCACCATGTACGGCACGCCGTCGTCGAGGCCGTGGTCGAGCACCGCGACGACGTTGGGGTGCGTGACGCGCGAGGCGAGCCGCACCTCGGCGTCGAACATCGCGCGGCGCGCCGGGTCGCTCGCGAGCTCCGGGAGCATCCGCTTGATCACGACGGAGCGATCGCCGCCGGCTGCCTGCGGGAGCAGCGCGCGGTAGACCTCCGCGACCGAGCCGACCGCGATGCGGTGCGCGAGCCGGTAGGGCCCGATGTCGCGGGTCGGCGCGTCGCCGAGCGGGGGGCGTCGGGCCATCGCGCGTCAGCCGCCGTCGAGGAGCTCGCAGAGGTTGGCGATGCAGCGGCGTTCGCTCGTGCAGTCGCGGTCCTCGACGCACTCGAGCACGCAGCGCTGTCCGGGTCCGCACACGAGCGGGGCGGGGCAGTCGCTGTGGTAGATGCAGAGCTCCGCGAGCGGCTCGATGCACGCGCTCGCGCTCGACGCCGGGTCGCGCTCGCACGTCGCGCCGGGTCCGCAGTCGCGCGTCTCGCGGCACTCCGTGGTGCAGGTCGCGAAGCGGCACACGAGGCCGCTCGTGCACTCGCTCGTGAGCGTGCACGACGCCTCCTCGGGGAGCTGGCACGCGCCGCCCGCCGCGCCGACGAAGAGGCACCGCAGGCCCGCGCCGCAGTCGCGGGAGTCGAGGCACTGCCGGCGGCAGCGCTCGAGCGCGCAGACGAGCGGCGAGCCGCAGTCGCTGTTGAGCGAGCACTGCGCGCCGGTGCTCAGCTCCGGCCGCTCGCAGCCGAGCGCAGCGAGCGCGCAGAGGAACGCGAGCGCGCGCGTCATGGCCACGACACCGCCCTCGGGACGTGCGTGTCGGCGCCCGCCGAGCCGAGCTGGCCGTCGGTGTTCGAGCCCCAGCACGAGACCGACGCGCCCGTACGTGCGCAAGAGTGGTTGCTCCCTCCGACGACCTCGTCCGTCGCGCCGAGCCCGCTCACCGCGGCGGGCTCCAGCACGCGCCAGCCGGTCGCGCCGCCCGTCGGGCTGCCTGTCTGGCCGCTGAAGTTGTCGCCCCAGCAGAAGACCTGCGCGGCGGTGCGCGCGCAGCTGTGCGTGCTGCCGAGCGCGATCTGGAGCGCCGCCGCGCCGAGCGGCATCGTCGGCATCGGGCGCCCGCGCGAGGGGCCCATCGTTCCGTCGCCGAGCTGGCCCAGGTTGTTGTTGCCCCAGCAGAGCACGTCGGCGCCGACGATCGCACAGGTGTGCGTCGTGCCGGCGGCCACGTGGCTCGCGCCGCGCGCCTCGGGCACCTCGGTCGGCGTCGGGATGTCCGCGCCGATCGTCCCGCTGCCGACCTGGCCGTCGGCGTTCTCGCCCCAGCAGTAGACGCGGCCGTCGCGCACGCGCGCGCAGGTGTGGCCCCCGAAGGCGCTCACCTGCACCGGCGCCGCGGGCAGCGCGACCTCGCGCGGGCTGGGCACCGGCGTCGCGGACACCGCGCCGCCTCCGAGCTGACCCGACCGGTCATCGCCCCAACAGAAGAGGCGATCGCTCGCGATCGCGCACGTGTGGTTGGCGCCGAGCGCGAGGTCGGTCGGCGCGGACGGAAGGCCCCCCACGCTCGCCGGCGACGTGCGCCGGGCCCCCGCCGCTCCGATGCCGAGCTGCCCCTGCTCGTTGGCCCCCCAGCACGCGAGGCCGCTCGCGCTCACGGCGCACGTGTGCGCGGCGCCGCCGCTCGCCATGGTCACGCCGCTCAGCGCGTGGCGGAACGGCGAGGGCGCGGGGCTCGTCGTCCCGTCGCCGATCTGTCCTTCGGTGTTGAGGCCCCAGCAGCGCAGATCGTCGGGGGCTCGGGCCGCGCACGTGTGCCCGAAGCCGCCGCCCATGCTCGGCGGCCCCGGTCCGATCGGCGCCATCGTGCCCCCGTCCTCGCCCGCGTCGGTGCTCGCGTCGGGACCCCCGTCGTCGCCCGCGTCCATCGCGGTCCCCGCGTCCCGCTCCGTCCCCGCGTCGTTCGCCGGCGCTGGCACCACGCACACCGTCGGCGCGCTCGCGGTGTCGCAGCGCGTCCCGTCACGGCAGTCGCGATCCGTCCGGCACTGCTCGCGGCAGCGGCGGTCCGGCGTGCAGATGTAGGGCGCCGCGCAGTCGCTGTTGAGCTGGCACTCGGTGTCGGCGACGTCGCGACAGCCGAGCATGCCCGCGTCGTCCGGCTGGCAGCGCGCGCCGGGCGGACAGTCGACGTCGCGCTCGCACGCGTTCGTGCAGCGACCGAAGCGGCACACCAGGAAGTCGGGGCACTCGCTCGCGAGCGCGCAGCTCGTCTCCTCGGGCAGCTGACACGCGCCGAGCCCGTCGCGATCGCGCACGCACTCGAGCCCGACCGCGCAGTCGCGCATCTCGCGACACTCCACGCGGCAGCGCCCGAGGCGGCACACGAGGCGCGCCGAGCACTCGGTGTTGAGCTCGCACTGGCCGCCCGGGTCGTAGCTCGGGCGCGGCGCGCACGCGCCCGCGAGCGCGAGGCACGCGAGCGAGAGGAGGATGCGTCGGGCGCCGCCGGAGTAACGCGACATCGCTCGGAGGAGGGGGCCGACGAGCCGGCCCTCCGTAGAACTTACCAGAGCTCGGTGGAGCGCGCTTGATCCCGGTGTACGAATGCTGCACAATGCCCTTGGTCAGTCTGGATTCGCCAGCCCAAAGGAGCGCCCGTTGCATCTTCGCCTCCTCCTCGCCGCATCGCTCTTCGCCACGGGCTGTGTCTCGGGTGACGACACGGACGTGCTGGGCGCGAGCCTGTCGGTCACCGATCGCTGCCAGGTCGACGGCGTCGGCACGTTGCCCGGCGGCGACGTCGGCAGCGGGCTCGTACGCGGCGGCGACACCGGCGCGACCGGGACGTGGCGACACGACTCGCCGACGCACGGCGTGATCCTCGCGACGCCCGATTGGATCCTCTGCCGCATCAACGGCGCGACGCTCGCGGACTTCGCGGGCGACGCCGAGGTCGACGGCGTCGGCGGCTACACCTACCGCGTGAGCGTGCAGGATCGCGGCGACGGCGGCGACGGCGCGCTCGTCCCGGGGACGCCGGGGGTAGAGACGCTGCGCGCGTCGCGCTTCCACCGCCCGACGCGCTTCGTCGACGCCACGCTGCCGATCGCCGGCGACGCCGCGCGCGTCACGATTCCGGCGTCGCTGCCGGTCGTCGTCGGCGCGTCGGGCAACGGCATGGCGGTGCTCTCCTTCACGCGTGAGGACACCGGCGACACGATCGACTGCCGCTACCACGGCAACGGCCGCCGCGGCCGCGGTGGGGACGCGTACGAGCTGCGCCACTGCGTCGGGCTGCACGGGCTGCCGCCGGTCGTCGCCGGCGACACGGTCGACGTCGTCGCGATGAGCCTGCGCGTGCAGAACAGCGACTCCACTTCGCCCGGCTGCACGATCGAGACGACGGTGAGCGTCGACCTCGAGGTCGTCCCGCTCACCTACGAGGCCCCCGAGCGCGACGTCTACCGCATCGCGGTCTTCGCGCCCGACGGCAGCGACTTCCTCGACGTCGGCGGCACGCTCGCGAGCGGCGACTTCCGGGTCACCACGTTCGATTGAGCTGCGCGACGGCCGCTCGACGGCTCACCGCTTCGGCGCGAAGCGCGCGGGCGGCACGTCGAGCCCGCGGGTGTGCTGGCGGGCGAGGAGCTGCGTGCCGAGCACGAGCGAGAGGACGAGCTCGCGCCGGAGGTGATCGACGTGGGTCGGGGGCGCCGCAGCGAGCTCCGCGCGCAGCGCCGCGACCTCCCGTGGATCGAACAGGCCGAGGTCGCGCACCGCGCGCTCCGAGAGCGCCTCGTCGACGAACGGCGGCGCGCCCTCCGAGAAGAACCACGGCGCGATGGGTGTCGCGAACGGTTGCTTCTTGCGCCGCGTGATCGCGGGCGGCAACAGATCGGCGACCGCGCGGCGCAGGACCGCCTTCTCGCGCAGCCCCTGCATCTTCATCGCGGGGGGGATCGCGAGCGCGTGCTCGACGACGCGCTCGTCGAGGAACGGCACGCGCACCTCGACCCCGTGCGCCATCGACGAGCGATCCGAGATGACGAGGATCCACGCCGGCAGGCGCGTGCGCAGCTCGAGCCCGATCTCCGCGTCGAGCGGGTCGAGCCGGGCGTGGTCGGGCGGCAGCGCGGCCGCGAAGCCCTCGGGCGGCTCGAGGATCGGCCGCACGCGGCGGCCGTCCGGGGCGAGCAGGCGCTCGCGCCGCACGTCGAGGAGCTGCCACGCGCCGAGCCACGGCGGAGCGATGCCCCAGCGCGCCTCGACCGCGCGGCGCGACGCGCGCGGCGCGATCGCGCGCCCGAGGCCGCGCGGCTGGCCGGAGGCGCGCGCCGCGAGCCCGATCAGCGTGGAGGCCGCGCCCTCGAGCCCGAGCGCGCCGAGCCCGCGCCGCAGGCGCGCCGCCTTGAACACGTCGTAGCCGCCGAGGAGCTCGTCGGCGCCATCACCCGAGAGCACCGCGAAGCGCCCGCGTGCGCGCTCCGCCTCCGCGAGCGCGAGGCCCCCGATCGCGCCGGGCACGATCAGCGGCAGCTCGAGCGCCCAGATCATCTCCGGCAGCCGCGCCGCCGACGCCTCGCTCAGCGTGACGAGCTCCGCGCGCGCGCCGAGCCGCGCCGCGACCTCTGCCGCGTGCCGCGACTCGTCGAAGCGCTCGCGCATCGGCCCCGCGAACGCGAGCGAGAACGCGTCGAGCGGGCGCCCGCGCACCTCGCGCGCGAGCGCCGCGATCGCCGAGGAGTCGAGCCCACCCGAGACCATCGCGCCGAGCTCCACGTCCCCCATCAGGTGATCGCGCACGGCCTCGCGCAGCACCTCGCGGAGCTCCCCCGCGATCGTCTCCACGCTCCCGCGCCGGTGCGCGCCCTTCGGGACGAGCGGGAGCGAGGCGTAGGCTCGCTCGGCGAGCGCCGCGCCGGGCTGCGCGAGCGCGACGTGCCCGGGCCGCAGCGCGCGCACGCCCTCGAACATCGAGCGCGGCGGGAACGGGTAGCCGAACGAGAAGAGATCATCGAGCGCGTCGCGATCGATCGCCGCGCGCACGAGGCCCGACGCGAAGATCGCCTTGGCCTCCGACGCGACGACGAGGAAGTCGCGCGTCTGCGCGACGAAGAGCGGCTTGATGCCGAGCCGATCGCGCGCGAGGAGCAGCCGTCGCTCGGCGGCGTCCCACAGCGCGATCGCGAACATGCCGTGGAGCCGCGCGACGAAGTCCTCGCCGTGCGCGTCGTAGAGGTGCGGGACGACCGCGGTGTCGCACGGATCGTCGAGCGGTCGGTCGAGCTCGGCGCGCAGCGCCACGTGATCGTAGATCTCGCCGTTCACCACCGCGACGGTGCCGGGGCGCGCGCCGCGGTGCGGCTGCGCGCCGCCTTCGACGCCGACGAGCGCGAGCCGCGTCGCGCCGAGCAACACGTGCGGGTCGGCGTACGCGCCCCAGTCGTCCGGGCCGCGATGCGCGAGCGCGGCGCCCATCCGCTCGAGCGCGCTCGCCTCGGGCAGAGGTCGCTCGCCGAGCCGGAGGATCGCGACGACGCCGCACATGCTGCTCGCTCCGGCGCCATCGTAGCGCCTCGCGCGCCGCGCGCCCCGATCGGTCGGCGCTCGCAGCGAACGAAGAGACGCGGGCCCTCACGGGCAGAGGCACACGCCGGGGTACACCGTATACACATCCGCCGCTGGCGGTCCGCCTTCGAACGTCTCCCCTCGGGACTGGAGGCAGTAGGTGCACGGGTAGCCACCCGCGAGGATGTCGCAGCCCAGGTCGAACGAGACGTCAGGCGTGTAGGTCCCGCTGCAGACCGGCGTCGAGCCGTCCGCCGGGGCGGGAGGTGAGGGCTCCGAGCGGGCACAGCCGACCGCGAACAGCGCGGCGACGAGCGCGAGGGTGAGAAGTTCTCGATGCATGTCCGACGCCTAGCTTCTCCTGGGCCGGCACGCACGGCGAGCGTCGCCGCAGATCGCGGGCGAGGCGGTGCCAGCTGCCTGCCGCTGCGCACGAGCGGGCCGCCGCGTGAGCCCTCCTCGTGCTTCGATGGTAGGGTGTTCTCGCTGACTTCTGGAGGACCCATGCGCGCTCGCTCGATCGCCACGCTCTCGTTCTTCGTTCTGCTCGCCGGCTGCGACGACGCACCGGGAGGCCCCGAAGACGGCGGAACGAGCGGGATGGACGCCGGGCTCGACGCGTCCGTGGGCGTCGAGTGCGCCGGCGCGGCGGATGGGACGGCGTGTGGGTCGGAGCTCATCTGCCTCGCGGGGGCGTGCGGCCTCTCTCGATGCGGGGACGGCTACGTCGACGCCGCGCGCGAGGAAGAGTGCGACGACGGCAACGGGGTCGCGTTCGACGGGTGCGAGCCGGGGAGCTGCACGCTCACTTGTCGCGCCGACGCCGACTGCGATGACGGCGCGGCGTGCAACGGCGCCGAGACCTGCGCGGGGACACCCGCGGTGTGCGTCGCCGGCGCGCCTCCGGCGGACGGCTCGGCGTGCACCCGCCCAGGCATGGACGACGGCGTCTGTCGCGCCCGCCTCTGCGTCGGCGCGGGCTGCGGCAACGGCGTCGTCGAGGACGAAGAGGCGTGCGACGACGGGAACGAGGTGCCCGGAGACGGCTGCGAGCCCGACTGCACGTACACGTGTGAGACGGACGCGGACTGCAACGACGAGGACGTGTGCAATGGGGAGGAGACGTGCGACGTCGCGGCGCACACGTGCGTCCCGGGGACCGCGTTGGACTGCGACGACGGGAGCCCGTGCACGATGAACCTCTGCTCGCCGAGCGAGGGGTGCTCGAACCCGCTCATCGACGAGGATGGCGACGGCCACGCGCCGATGTCGCTCGGACCCTGCGGAACGGACTGCAACGACGCGAACCCGAGCGTGTACGTCGGCGCCCCGGAGCTGTGCGACGGGATCGACAACAACTGCAACGGCATGACCGACGAGACCGCGCCCACCTGGTACGTCGACTGTGACGCCGACGGCTACGCGGCCTCGACCGACGGCGCGAGGGTCGGCTGCGACGCGCCTCCGGCCTCGGCTACGGGATGCGGGGGCGGCTGGACCGCGCGGCGGCCCGTCGACATGGCGAGCACCGACTGTCACGACAATAACAGGAACGTCCACCCGGGCCAGGTGCTGTACTTCGAGTCGCCCTACACGCGGATCGGCGGCGGCTCGTCCTACGACTACAACTGTGATGGCGTGGACACGAGGCGGTTCGGCTGCACTCCGTCCGATGGGAGCTGCGGCACGCGGTGCGATGGCGGGTTCATGCCCAGGACCGACACGAACCCCAACGGCTGCACGTACGTCTGCATCGGCGGAACGTGCAGTCGAAGCACCCCTCCCGCCTGCGGCGTGACCGCGAGCTACAAGAGCTGCGCCGCGCTCTCGGGTGGCGGGTGCATCCAGTCGATCCCGGCCAACCGGCGGCAGAGCTGTCGCTGAAGAGGCCCCGCGCTCACGGGTCCGGGAGCGGGATGCGCTCTACCTGCGGGCCGTCGCCGGGCGCGACGCGGATCGGGTGGCGGCGCCACGCGCCCTGGCCGTAGGGCCGCAGCTCGAGGACGTGTGTGCCGGTCGCGAGCGGCGCGGTGGTCGTCGGGGTGTTGCCGGCGGGGCGTCCGTCGACGCGCAGCTCGGCCCAGCCGCCGCCCGGGTGGACCACCCGCACCACCCGCGGCGGCCCCGCCGGCTCGCGCGGCGCGACCGCCGGCGCGATCGACGGGAGCGGCGCGGGCTCTCGCGCGGCGGGCTCTCTCTCGCGCGCGGTCCTCGCATCGCCTGGCGGCGCGGTGCGCTGGTGCGCTCGCGCGGGCCGGGGCCGCTCGGCGCCCCCACACGCTCGGCCCGTGCGGCGGTGCCGGTCTGTGGCGGCGCCCGGCTCGTGCGCGCCCGGCTCGTTCGCGCTCGGCTCGTGCGCGCTCGGCTCCTCCGGGGGCGGCACCGGCTCGCCGGGACGCGTGAGCGGGCCGCTCGGCGTCACCGCTGCGCTCGGCGCCGTCCGCGCCGCGCCGTCCGCGTCTTCGTCCGGTGCGACGAACTGCCAGGTGACGAGCGCCCCCGCGGCCATCACGACCGCGAACGCGACCGCGCCCGCGATCATCCGCGTCCCGCGCGCCACCGGCAGCTCGATCGGATCGGTCCGCGTCGTGCGCGTCGGCCGCACCTCCGACACCGTCCGCTCCACCGTCCGCTCCACCGGCGCGGCCGGCGCGGCTGGCGCGGCCGGCGCCGCCGGCACGACCGCGGACGCGGCGCTCGCGATCCACGCGTCCTTGGTCGCGCGCTCGCCGGCGAACGTCGCGCCCATCAGGTCGCCGAGCTGGCTCATCCCCACCGGCGCGCCGCGGCTCGTGATGAAGCGCTCGAGCTCGTCCGCGAGCGCGCGCGCGCTCGGGTGGCGCGCGTCCGGATCTCGAGCGAGCGCGCGCAGCACGATCGCGTCGAGCGCTGCGGGCACCGCAGGCTCGAGCGCCGAGGGCGGCGGGACCACGTCGTCGAGCACCGCCTGGAACGTCTTGAACGTGTCCTCTCGCTTGAACAGCCGCCGGCACGTCAGCAGCTCCCAGAGCGTCACGCCGAGCGCCCACACGTCGGTGCGCCGGTCCACGGGCCGCGCCTCGAGCTGCTCCGGGCTCATGTAGGCCAGCTTGCCCTTGATCGTCCCGTGCACCGTCTCGTGGATCCGTCCGGTGGCCTTCGCGATGCCGAAGTCGACGACCTTCACCGCGCCCGCGAACGTGATGAAGAGGTTCTGCGGGCTGATGTCGCGGTGCACCACCTCGAGCGGCCTGCCGTCGGCGCCGCGGAGCTCGTGCGCCGCGTGCAGGCCCCTCGCCGCGTCGGCGATCACGCGGCACGCGAGCTCGACGAAGTGCGCCGGCCGCGCCTCGGGCCGCGCGTCCCACGCGCGCATCAGCGCGCTCGACGGCTCCCCGTGCAGGTACTCCATCGCGAGGAAGTACGTGCCCCCGTCCTCGCCGGCGTCGAACACCTGGCACACGTTCGGGTGATCGATCCGCGTCGCGAGCCGCGCCTCGTCGAGGAACATCGCGATCTGCTGCGGGTCGGACGCGAGGCGCGGATGCACGCACTTGAGCGCCACGAGCTTCTCGAAGCCGCCGACGGTCGCCGCGCGCGCGAGGTAGACCGTCGCCATCCCGCCCGAAGCGATCTTCGCCAGCGGCTCGTAGCGCCCGGCCACGCGCGCCGGGAGCCGTGCCAGCTCGCGCGCGGTGCTCATCGCTCCATGGGGACGGTCGGCTGCCACGTGACGATCGGGTTCTCGACAGCATAGACCGAGACCGCGATCACGACGCCGATCACCGCGAGCGCGGCGGCCACGATCCCGACGATCACCCACGGGCTCACGCCGCCGTCGCGCTCGGCTCGCTCGGCGGGCGCGCCCGCCTCCTCGGCGCCGACGCCGCGCACGCGCAGCGGCGCGTCCGCCGAGCCCGCCGTGGCGACGACCGCCCCGCCGGGGCCGATCGCCTCGACGAACACGAGCAGCTCGCGTCCGGCCGCCGCGTCGACGGGCGGCGTGACCTCGCGCCACTCGCCGCGCGCCGGCTCGAACACGCGGTACCGGAGGCGCCGCACGATCGAGGCGGCGTCGTGCTCCGTGCGCGCCTCGAGCCGCACGCCGGCGGGCGAGGGCAGGGTGCTCGTCGAGACGCGCAGGCTGCCGCCCATCGTGCGGCCGATCGCGACCGACCGCGCGGCGAGATCGGGCGGGAACCGCGCCCCGAACCGATGCGTCGGCGCGAAGGATGCGAGCGCGCGCAGCGCGTGGTCGAGCCCCGCGCCGTCGCCCGCGCCGTGCGCGAGGAGCGCGCGCGCCTCGAGCAGGCCGACGAGATCGTCACGGCTCAGATCGTCGCGCCCCCACGCCTCGTCGAGCAGCTCGCGCGCGCGCTCGTAGTCGCCGTCGAGCACGAGCGCCGTCGCGCGCTCGACGAGCGGGTGCGCGGACGCGACCGCCGGGAGCGCGAGCCACGCGACGAGGACGGCCAGCGCCCTCATCGCGGCCGGTCCTTGCGCGGGCGCGAGAGCCCGTACGCGTCGAGGCGCTTCACGAACGTCCGCCGCGGCATGCCGATGAGCGCGGCCGCCTTCGTCTGGTTGCCGCCGGTCCGCTCGAGCGCCTCGACGATGCGCTGCCGCTCGATCGCCTCGAGCTCGTCGCGCACCGTGTCCGGGTCGCCCGGGGGCGAGGGTGCGCTCGCGGGCGCGGCGCCGCGGACCTCGGGCGGCAGGTGCCCCGGCTCGATCGGGCCGCCGCCCGCGAGCACCGCCGCGCGCTCCATCGCGTTGCGCAGCTCGCGCGCGTTGCCGGGCCAGGGGTAGCGCTCGAGCGCGGCGATCGTCCGCTCGCTCAGCTGCGGCGGCGCTCCGCCCGCGATCGCGCCCCGCGCGAAGCGCGCAGCGAGCGGCGCGATGTCGCGCGGCCGCTCCCGCAGCGGCGGGACCTCGATCTGGATGCCGTTCAGGCGGAAGAAGAGGTCCTCGCGGAAGCGCCCCTCGCGGATCTCGCGGCGCAGGTCGCGATGCGTCGCGCTGACGAAGCGCACGTCGACGCGCCGCGGCGTGCTCGCGCCGACGCGGGTGACCTCGCGCGCCTCGAGCACGCGCAGCAGCTTGGCCTGCATGGCCGGCGACAGCTCGCCGACCTCGTCGAGCATCACCGTGCCGCCGTCGGCCACCTCGAAGATGCCGGCGCGCGCGCTCTGCGCGCCGGTGAACGCGCCGCGCTCGTGGCCGAAGAGCTCGCTCTCCGCGATCGACTCGGCGAGCGCCGCGCAGTTGACCCGCACGAACGGCCCCGCGGCGCGCCGCGAGCCGGTGTGGACGAGCTCCGCGATCCCCTCTTTGCCGACGCCCGTCTCGCCGGTGAGCAGCACGCTCAGCTCGCTCGGCGCGACGCGCGACACCAGCTCGACGACCTCGCGCATCGCGGGGTCGCGGATGAGCATCGGGCCGCCGGGGAGCGTGCTCGGTCGCTCCGGCTCGGCGCTGCGCGGCGGCGCCGTGACGGCGTCCGGGTGGAGCATCGACGGGCGGTGCACGACGGCGAGGACGCCCCCGAGCTCGATCGCTTGACCGGGCTCGAACGGTGTCAAGACGTGTTGCGGAAGTGGCTGGCGGCTGATGCGGACGCCGTTGGCGCTGCCGAGGTCTTGGATGCAGACGGGTGGCCCGACGAGGATCTGCGCGTGGCGCCGTGAGATCGACGGATGGTCGATGGTGACGTCGGCGTCCTCGCCCCGGCCGATGATCAGCGGGCGCCCCTGCGGGAGCCGGTGCGCGACCGAGCGCCCGTCGTCGATCACCACGAGCCAGTGATCGGCGTGCTCGGCCGCGGGCGCGAGGCGCTCGGTCTCGTCGTCGAGGTCCAGCGGCGCGCGCTTCTCGCTCATGGTGAGGCGAAGGCTAACAGGGTCGAACCGGAGCGCGCTCATTGCAGATCACACGCCGAGACGAGGTCGGGCCCACAGCCGAGGACCGAGAGGCAGCACCGCGGCGGGCCATCGCACGCGACCTCGGACTCCGGGCACCGCACGCACCCGCTCTGCGCGCTGCAGAGCGCCGGCGCGGCGCAGCTCGAGAGGCGGGGATGCGCGGGGTCGAGCACGTTGACCACCTCGAGCGTCGCCTCGCGCGTCCCCGGCGTGACGAGGACGGTCGAGCGCGCGACGGCCGCGCAGCCCGCGGCGGGGTCCTCGGCCGTCACGTCGAAGCAGTACGCCTCGTCCGGGTCGAGCTCCGGCGGGCTCAGCGTCGAGCGGCTCGCGTCGCGCGGGCGCACCTCGTACACGACCATGTCCCCGTCGTTGCAGCCGCCCTCTCGGATGCGGGCGACCACGATCGCGCTCGCGCCGAGCGACGCGGGCACCTCGAAGCGCCACGCCACCGTGCGCGTCTCGCGGCAGCCGAGCGCGAGGGCGGAGAACGAGAGCAAGAGCATCGCGCGGGTGAGCACGGCGGGATTCTACATGCAGCGCTCGTACCGCGGACGGCGCCGTGGCCGCGCGCCGCGCGGTCGAGCCGGATCGGCGCAACGTGCGCCCGCTCGAGCCGGATCGGCGCGACGCCGCTCGCCTCGACGCGCCCTCGGCTGCGTGCGTCGCGTGGCACGGGCGCTGCCAAAGAGCCGCGGCGGAGGTGTCGATGACCCGCACGTTCGCGCTCTGTCTCCTGCTCGCTTCCCTCTCGGCCGGGCCCGCGTCGGCCCAGGCGACCGAGCGCCCGTTCTTCGTCGGCGGCGGCGCCGGCGCCGCCCTCGAGCTCGACCGCTACCCGACCCAGTTCAAGATCGTCGAGGAGATCGGGTGGCACTTCCTCGGAACGACGGACGGACCGTTCGTCGCGCTGCTGCTGGGGCAGTCGTTCGGCAACGACCTTTTCACGTTCCAGGCCGCGCCGCGCTTCGGGTGGGACATCTCCCTCGTGCGCGGCGACGTCGGCGTGATGCTCGCGCCGAGCGTCGCGGTCGGCGTCGCGCTCGCGCACGTCGCGGTCAACACCGCGTTCGGCAGAGCCAGCGGGACGGAGGCGTTCTTCGACCTCCAGGGCGCGCTCGAGCTCCGCCTCCTCTTGCTCGACGAGCAGCTCGGCGTGTTCTTCCGGCCGCTCGTGATCGACGTGCTGGTGCACGAGAACGGAGCCGCGGTGCGCTACGACGCGCTCGCGGGCGCCGCCTACCACTTCTGAGCTCCCGGGGTGAGGGCGAGTGACGCGTGTCGATGCGCGCTGCGATCGAGCCGATCGGACACGAGCGAAGCGCCGAGTCGGCGCGATCCGAGCCGCGATCATGCGGCGCGTGAGAGGTGCCAGTGAATGAATGTCGGGTGTGCCCGGCGGCACGTCGTCGCCGAGCCCGTGACGAAGAGGAGTGAGTCGATGATCGATACGATGAAGCGTGCAGTCTGTGTCCTCGCGAGCGCGCTCGCGCTGCTCACCGTCGGTTGCACCAACGGCAGCGGTGAGGACCCGGCGTGCGATCGCTTGCGCGAGTGCCTCGGTGGTTGTGGGAGCTCGCTCGGGAGCTGCACCGGCTACACCGATCCGGCGTGCCGCTCCTGCATCCAGCGCACGAGCTGCGAGTCGCACTGCGAGTTCTTCGGCAACCCGATCGGGGTGACGTGGGCGTGCGAGGCCGAGTGCGGCGACGGCGCCTCTCCGCGGCCCGACGCGGGTCTCGGCGGCGCGACCGACGGCGGCATGACGAGCGCGCCCGACGCCGGTGGCAGCGACGCATGCCAGCAGTGCCTCGATGGGTGCGCGGGCGACGCCACCTGCCTCGCTGGGTGCGCTGCGCTCTGCAGGTGAATGGGCGATCGTCCTCGCCGAGCGCAGCGCCGTGTCCGCTCCACAGATCTCACCGCGAAGGGCTGCAGGGGCAGCGGAGGATCGACGATGGCCTCACAGCGTGCGCTCGAGCCACTCCACGTCCCCGTAGCGGCGGCGTGGGCCGTCGATCGCGAGAGAGGTGAGGCGGCGCCCCCCGGACGAGGGCGCCGCCTCGAGCTTCAGCGGATGGTGTCAGGCGACGGCGCGGACGACGCCCGCGCCGACCGTGCGGCCGCCTTCGCGCATGGCGAAGCGCATGCCGGGCTCGACCGCGACGGCGCGGGCGAGCCGGAACCGCACGGTCGCGCGGTCACCCGGCGCGAGCGCACCGCCGTCGAAGTCGAGGGTGGCCGTCACGCCGCACACGCCGAAGAAGACCTGAGGCGCGTAGCCCGGGCCGAACGCGGTGTGCCGCCCGCCCTCGGCCTTGGTGAGCAAGACGATCTCCGCCTCGCCCGTGTCGTGCGCGCCGAGCGAGCCCGGCGCGACGGCGACCTGGCCGCGCGCGATCTCGTCGCGGCCGACGCCCCGCAGGAGCACGCCGACGTTCATGCCGGCGAGCGCCTCGGGGACGTCCGCGTGGAACGACTGGATGCCCTTGACCACGCGGATCGTCGGGTCCGCCGGGCCGCCGACGAGCTCGACCGACGCGCCGAGCGCGAGCCGGCCGCGCTCGACGCGGCCCGTGACGACCGTGCCGAGCCCGGAGATCGTGCACACGCCCTCGATCGGCAGGAGGAACGGCCCGTCGAGGTCGCGCACCGGCACCGGGACGTGCGCGTCGAGCGCGTCGAGCAGCGCTCGCACGCAACGCGTCTCGGGCGCGTCGAAGCGCCCGGCCTCACACGCCTCGAGGGCGAGGCGCGCGGAGCCGCGCACGAAGCACGCGTCCGGGTAGCCGTGGGCCTCGAGCAGCTCGGCCGCCTCGAGCTCGACGAGCTCGAGCAGCTCGGGGTCCGCGATGTCCGTCTTGTTCACGAACACGACCACGTGCGGCACGCCGACCTGGCGCGCGAGCAGCACGTGCTCACGCGTCTGCGCCTGCGGGCCCACGCTGCCGTCGAGCAGCAGGATCGCGCCGTCCATCTGGGACGCACCGGCGATCATGTTCTTGACGTAGTCGGCGTGCCCCGGGCAGTCGACGTGCGCGTAGACCCGCGCCGCGCTCTCGTAGCGCACGTGCGCGGCCTGGATGGTGATCCCGCGCGCGCGCTCCTCGGGGGCGTTGTCGATCTGCTCGAAGCGGCGCGCCTTCCCGCCATACAGGTGGGCGCCGACCGCCGTGAGGGCGGCGGTCAGCGTGGTCTTGCCGTGGTCGACGTGACCGATGGTGCCGACCGAGACGTGCGGCTTGTGGATGCTCATGACTCGAGGACTCTCCGTTCTTCCGTTCGCGGCCGCGACCCTCGCGGCCCGAAGGAGCGCTTCGGGCAGGCGCCGGAGAGCGAGCGTAGAGACGCGACCGACCCTCCGGCGCCGCCGGAGGGGACGTGCGATGGACGGTTCGCGCGCTACCTCCGGACGGACGTGCACCGCTCCGACGCGAGCTCAGCTGCGAGCGCATCGGCGGTGAAGCACGTTGTCCGGAGATCGAAGCCCATGGCGAGACCGTGGCGCGCAAGGTGACCTACGTCGGTCACCGCGTCAAGGCGGCTCCTCGCTGCGACGTGCCGTCGGCCGCCGACCCGAAGGGCTGGCGAGGTCCGCGCTCTTCGGCGCGAGCCCTGGCCCGTGGATGACGATGGTCCCACGACGACACTCGATCCGCGCCGGCAGCCGTTGGCCTTTGTGCCAGTCCTGGTCCTGCAAGGAGCCGTCGAGGGCCAACGACTTGAGGGTCGGGCACCCGCCGCCGGGGTCCTGTGCTTGCGCCAGGGTCGCCGCGCTGCGCAGCGCGGCCGCGCGCGTTCGCGCCGTCTCCAGGTGCGAGCCGCAGCACCCGGACATGGAGTACGGGAGCCAGTGACAGGGCAGCAACCACCTGCTCGTGACGAGCGCGACGAACGGGATCACGACGGTCGCCGCGGCGACCGCGGCGAAGATCGACACTCCTTCCACGAGGGCGGCGCGGCTCACACCGCGAGCTGCTGCAGCCCTCGTTCCAAGCGAGACGCGCGCCGCCGTCCTTCGCCGGGCGCCCGCCTCTCGCCAAGACGGCAGGGAGACGCGCTCCGCGTCGACGAATCGTCTTCGCGCGCGGCGGCGAGAGGAGCGCGGCGATCCCGCCGAGCGCTGGGTATCCTTCGGGGAGCGTGGATCCCGTTCCTTCGCTCGGCCAAGGCGCTCGCGGCTCGCGCGTCCAAGCCCGCGTGTCGGCGACGCGCACCTTGGCCGTCCTCGCGCTCGGCCTCGCGGGCCAAGCCTGCGCGAGCCCGCCGCCGCGCTGGGCTCCGCCGCCCGATCACCGCGCGGATCACGCCGTGTTGCCGTTGTCGAGCGAGTGCAGCGCCGTCGTCGTCGCGCCCGCGCACGCGCTGACCGCGGCGCACTGCGTCGAGGAGGGCGCGCCGCTCGCGCTGGGGAGCGGCGCGCGCGAGATCCCGGTCGTCGCGTGCGCCGTCCATCCGCGCGCGTACGGCGAGCCGCGTCCATGCGGAGCGGGTCCGGGCGCCGCGGTCGCCGCGCACGACCTCGCGCTGTTGACGCTGGCCGAGGCCGTGGGCGTCACCCCGCTCGACGTGCTCCTCGCCGATCCCGGTCTCTCCCCCGACTTCTGGCGCGGCCGCGCGGTGCGCCTCGTCGGCTGGGACCGCCGGCCCGCGCTCGTCGGCCCGCTCGCCCGCCGGACCGGCGTGAACCGCGTGGTGGTGGCGGCGCACGGGCTGCTCCTCACCGAGCCCGCGAGCGCAGGCGGGTTCGCCACGGTGATCGGCGACTCGGGCGGGCCGCTGTTGGTCCGTCTCGGCGCCGAGGAGCGCGTCGCCGGGATCTTGCGCGGAGGTCCCGCGCCCGCGTCGCGCCGCTCCCTCTACGCGGCGACCTACGCACCCGAGAACGCGCGCTGGCTCGCGGGCGCGCTGCCGCCCGAGCGCGTCGAGGATCTCGCGCTCGACGAAGGGCGCCCGTTCGGAGCCGCGCGCTGACACTCGATTGGCGAGCGGCCCGAGCGCCGATGCGAAGACGCGCGACGGGCCCCGCCTTCGAGTGACGTCAACTCACCTACGACAGCGCCCACACGTACGTCCGCCAGGCCCACTACGACCACGCGGGCCGACCGCGCGCCGTCGAGCTGCCGCTCGACCCCGACCACGCCGGCACGGCGCCGCTGATCGTCGGCCGGCTCCTCTACG
>JAHBWG010000110.1 GCA_019637095.1 Sandaracinaceae bacterium
GGTCGCTCTCGGGCGCGACGAACGCGTCGCGCGGCGCGCCGCCGCTCGCGGCGGCCTCCGGCGCGGGCAGCGCGTTGCGATCGATCTTGCCGTTCGGCGTGAGCGGGAGGCGCTCGAGCACGACGAACAGGCTCGGCACCATGTAGCTCGGGAGCGTCGCGCGCAGGTGCTCGCGGAGCGCGGCCACGTCCGGCGCCGCGCCGGTGAGGTAGGCGACGAGCTCGCGCTCGCCGGCCTCGCGCTCGCGCGCCACCACGACCACCTCGCGCACGGCGGGGAGCTCGGCGATGCGCGCCTCGATCTCTCCGAGCTCGACGCGGTAGCCGCGCACCTTCACCTGGTGATCGACGCGGCCGAGCAGCTCGACGCGCCCGTCGGCGCGCACCCGCGCCTCGTCGCCCGTGCGGTACATCCGCGCGCCGGGCACGAACGGATCCTCGACGAACCGCTCGCGCGTGAGCTCGTCGCGGTGGAGGTAGCCGCGCACGACCGCGTCCCCGCCGATGTAGAGCTCACCCACCGCGCCCGGGGGCGCGAGCTGGCCGCGATCGTCGAGCACGTAGAGGCGCGTGTTCGCGATCGGGCGGCCGATCGTCACGACGCCCTCGTCGGGCTCGACCCGGTCGGTCGCCGACCACACGGTCGTCTCCGTCGGGCCGTACATGTTCGTCAGGCTCGCCGCCGTCGCGCGGCGCAGCTCGCGCGCGAGCGCGAGCGGCAGCGCCTCGCCGCCGACGTGGAGGTGCGCGATCCGACCGAGCGCCTCGCGCGCCTCGGGCTCGGACACGAGCATGCGCGCCATCGACGGCGTGCACTGCAGGTGCGTCACGCCCTCGCGCACCACCTGCGTCGCGAACGAGTGATCCTCGAGCGGCGCGGGCCGGCTCGTGCGCCTCACGACCTCGGCGAGGTGCGGCAGGCTCTCGAGCATCACGTCCGCGTCGACGCCGTAGTCGACGAGGCACGCGATCTCGTCGACGCCGATCGCCTTGAGCTGCTCGACGCGCCGCACGCAGTCGTCGATCGAGCCGAGCAGACCGCTGTCCTCGAAGTAGCGCGTGAACGCGAAGTCGAGGATCGCGTCCATCTCCTCGTCGTCGAGCGTCGCGAGGTCGATGTTCTCAGGCGCGTCGGCGCCGTGCGGCCGCTTGAGCGCGGGGAACATCCACACGTACTGCTTGATCAGCGACGCCGCGCTCGCGAGGTAGCGCTGGAGCGGCTCGCGCGTGATCTCTCTCGCGCGCTCGCGGTCGGGCGCGACGAACGTGTGGAGCATCAGCGTGACCTTGCCGCTCGCCGGGTCCTTGCCGCGCTCTCGGAGGCGGTCGCGGTAGAGGCGGATCTTCTGGGTGAGCTCGTCGATGGACTGACCGAGCAGGTGCGTGAGCACGTGCGCGTCGATGTCGGCGGCCTGCTGGTAGCTCTCGGGGTTGAGCGCGATCGTCAGCCAGATCGGCACCTCGGGCTGCACGGGGCGCGGCTGCGTCACGACCGCGTGCATCGTGCCGTCGGCGCGCGGGAACTCGACCTCCTCGCCGCGCCAGAGCCGGCGCAGCACCTCGATGTCGCGGAACATCGCGCCCTTGCTCTTGGGCGGCGCGTTCTCGGGGCGCAGGATGAAGTCGTCGGGCTGCCAGCCGGCCGCGATGCCCAGGCCGACGCGGCCGTCGGAGAGGTTGTCGATCATCGCCCACTCCTCCGCCACGCGCGCGGGGTGGTGCAGCGGCAACACGCAGCTCGCCGCGCGGATGTGCAGCCGCTCGGTCACCGCGGCGACCGCCGCGCCGCTGACCGCGGGGTTCGCGTACGGGCCGCCGAACGCGTGGAAGTGGCGCTCCGGTGTCCACACCGCGTGGAAGCCGTTCCGATCGGCGAACCTCGCGCCCTCGAGCAGGAGGCGGTACTTGCCGCGCCCGGGTCGGTCGTCGTTGCCCCAGTAGCAGAGGCCGAAATCCATCGGCTTCGCGCGGATCGCGGGGCTCGCGCCGAGCTCCGCGCGCCGGTCGCGATGGAGCACGACGCGGAAGCCGCGCGCCAGCGTCCAGAAGAGCTCGAGCACCGAGATGTCGAACGACAGGCTCGTCACCGCGAGCCACACGCCGGGCGGCTCGTGCGCGACGACCGCGTCCATACCGGTGAAGAAGGCCGCGACGTTGCGGTGCTCGACCATCACGCCCTTGGGGCGGCCGGTCGAGCCCGAGGTGTAGATCACGTACGCGAGATCCTCGGCGCGCGCGCCGCCGTCGAACCGCGCGTCGTCGACGCTCGGGTCGTCGTCGACGAGCAGCGCGCGCGCGCCGTGCCCCTCGGCGATCGGGGCGAGCGCGCGCTGCGTCACGACGACCGGCGCGCGGCTGTCCGCGATCATCAGCGCGACGCGCTCGGCGGGGTAGCTCGGGTCGAGCGGCAGGTAGGCGCCGCCGGCCTTCATGATCCCGAGCGCGCCGACGACGAGCTCGAGCGAGCGCTCCACCAAGAGGCCGACGATCGTGCCGGGGCCCACGCCCTCGGCCGCGAGGCGGCGCGCGACGCGGTTCGCGCGGCGCTCGAGCGTGCGGTAGTCGAGCGAGGCGCCCTCGAACACGAGCGCGACCGCGTCCGGCGTGCGCGCGGCCTGCGCCTCGAAGAGCCGGTGCACGCAGGCGGTGCGGTCGTAGTCCACCTCGGTGGCGTTCAGCTCGTACGCGAGGCGGCGCTGCTCGTCCGGGCCGACGAGCGCGAGCGAGCGCGCGCTCGCCTCGGGGGCGCTCGCGATCGCGGCCAGCAGCGCGCCGAGGCGCGTCGCGAAGGCGTGGGGGTCGAGGCGCGCGGCGTCGACCCACACCCGCGCGCCGCTCGCCGCCACGTCGATCGTCGCGAGGGCGCCGACGGCGCGCGGCGGCTCGTCGAGCGACCCCACGAGGCGCACCGCGAGCGCCGGCGGCGTCGCGCGCAGGCCCGGCGTCCGCGCGAGGAGGTCGCGCGCGTAGGTTCCGTCGGCGCGCGCCGCCGCGAGGGCGCGCGCGAGCACCGCCTCGGCCTCGCCGACGGTGGGCTCGCCGTCGAGCTCGAGCGCGACCGGGACGGCGTCGGCGAAGAGCGCCTCGAGCCCCGCGACGCGCGCCGCGAGCGAGGGCTCCGCGAACGCGATGCGGGCGCTCGCGGCGCCGCCGAGGCGCGCGAGCGCGACGAGCAGCGCGGGGAGCTGGCGCGCCGCGTCGAGCGCGCTCGGCCACGCGAGCGGGACCGAGGCGTACCGCGCCGGCTCACCCGCCGGGGAGGCCCACGCGACGTCGAGCGGCGCCGCGCGCAGCCGCCGCGCCCACGCGCGCTCGCGCGTGCACACCTCGCGGTGGAGCGCGCTCGCGCGCGCGGCGAGCTCGTCCGGCCAGCCCGCGAGCCGCGCGCCGCTCGCGAGGTGATCGGGCGCGAGCGGCCTTCCGTCCGCGTCGGCGAGGGCGGTGAGGCGCAGCGGCGTCGTCCCCGTCGCGACGAGCGGCCCCCGGATCGAGCAGACCGAGAGGACGGTGCCGGGCTCCGCCTGCGCGCCGTCGGCCTCGAGCTCGACCGCGCGCACGAGCACGACCTCGTCGCCCGCGCGCGCCTTCGCGATCGCCAGCGGGTTCGGGTAGGTCCCGAAGTCGAGCGCGCGGACGCGCCGCGCGATCGTCTCGGCGTCCTCGGACCAGTCGATCGTCGCGAGCGCGGCGGGCCGATCCGCGCGCGCGAAGTACGAACGCGCCGAGAGGTCCTGGCGCTCGCGCGCGGCGGTGCCGGCCTCGAGCCGCTCGACCAGCTCGGCGAAGCTCTCGATCCCCGCCGCGTAGCACTTCGCGTTCAGCGTGAACGCCGTCTCGTCCAGGGCGAGCTCGAAGTCGCGGGCCGCGAGCACGTCGCCCTCGTCGATGCCGCCCTCCATGAGGTGCCAGCGCACCCCGTGCGCGCGCTCGCCGTGAAAGAGCGCCCAGCTCGTCGCGTAGAGGCCCGCGTAGCGCGGGAGCGGCCCGTCGTGGAAGTTCACCGCGCCGCGCCGGGCGCGGGCGAGCACCGCGTCGGGGAGCACCCAGAGGTTGGCCGCCGAGAACACGTAGTCCACCTCGACGTCGGCGAGGCGCGCCGCGAGCTCGGGGCCGGGCCGCTCGACGCGGAGCCCGCGCGAGACGCCGAACGCCTCGACGTCGGGCGCTCGCGTGACGAGGGCGGCGATGATGTGCCCGCGCTCGAGCCAGATCTCGGCGCATTGGATGGTGAGGGACTCGGCTCCGACGACGACGCTGCTCAGCTTCATGAAGATGGCTCCCCGCGCGCACCGCGCGCGCGCCACGTAGGAACCGCGAGCCACCGCGCCAGACCCCGCGCCCGGTCTCGTGCGCTCGCTCTCGCGCCCGCGCGCCGCCTCCGCTCGGCGCGCCAACCTGGGCGGCAAGGTTTGCTCGGCCCGCGCAGCGGTTGCTCGACGCCCACGCGCTCCGGGGCCGCGACCGCGCGGGCACGCCGCTTGATTGGAGCCTCCGGAAGAAGACGCCCGGGACGACCCGGAGAGAGGCCCAGATGCAGCAACAGTACTCGTTCAGCGTGAGCTTGCCGGACCACCAGGGACAGCCCGTCGAGGTGCGGTGCTCGGGATCCGTCGACCGGCAGGGCGGCGCGCCCGGCGACCGCAGCGCCGAGGCCTACGCGGCGAGCGCGCTCCAGAGCGCGGCGCAGCGCGTCCTGGGCGCGAGCCTCGCCGCCGGACAAGTCGCCTTGCCCTCGCTCGCGCTCAGCCTGCCGCACTTCGTCCCGCAGATCTTGGCCGACGCGAGCGCGCAGCTCGCCCCGAGCGGCGTCCAGCTCGCGTCGTTGAGCATGCAGTGCGTCGTCCCGACGTCGGCGACCGCACCGGCCGCGGCGGCGATCGCCGCCGCTCCGACCCCGATGCAGGCCCTCGGGTCGAGCCTGCAGCACGCCGCGGCCGACCAGGTCGCCTCCGCGATCCCGAGCCGCGTCAACGTGCACGTCGGCGGCTTCAAGGTCGGGGTCGGCCAGGGCGGCGTCGACACCGGCGGCCTCGCCGATCAGGCCATGAACAAGGTGAAGAGCAGCATCATGTTCTACGTCATCGGCGGGGCCATCCTGCTCTTGGTGGCGCTCCTGTGCTGCGGCAGCGTCGCGTTCAAGATGCTCGTCGGCTGAGCGCTTCAGGGCACCGCGGCGGGCGTCGGAGTGGCTCGTGCGCGGATCTGCAGCGCGAGCACGAGGCCGACGCCCCATCCGAGGTGGTTCACGAGGCTCGTGCGGAACAGGAGGGCGTCCTCGGGGCCGGCGAGCCCCGCGAGCCCGAAGCCCATGGCCGGGAACATGACGAGCCAGGGCAGGACGTTGGTGCCCAGGGCGAACGCGAGCGCGCTCGCCCAGTGCTCGCGGCCTCGCGCGAGGGTCACGTAGAGCAGCCCGAGCGCGGCGCCGATCGCGTAGTGGACCGCGAGGAGCGCGGGCAGCCCGATGCCCACGTCCGGCGCGAGGCGGATGTCGTCGGTGATCGGCGCGCCGCGCAGCACGAGGCCGAACCACCGCGCGACCCAGTCGGGGGACGCGCCCGCGAGCACGCCGAGGCTGCGCCCGACGAAGGCGGTCAGGTCCATCGCCACGGTGGCCAGCGCGCCGACGCCGAGCCCGCGCAGCGCGCGGCGGAGCGGCGGGCTCATCGCGCACCGCCGGGCGTGTGGCGGCCGGGCGAGAGGATCCCGTCCGGGTCGAGCGCGTGCCGCAGGCGCTCGACGAGCGCCCAGTACGCGGCGCCGCGCGTCGCGAGCGCGTCGTGGCCCACCAGGTTCATCCGCGCCGGCGGGAACCCCTCCGCGAGCGCGTCGTCATGCAACGCACGTTGACAGGCGAGCGCGGCGGCGCACCGCCCCTCGACCTTGCGATCGTAGACGATGCGCGTCACGAGCGTCGCGGCGCGCCCCGTCGAGAACTGGACCGCCATCAGGGGAGGGCAGCCATGCGCCGCGAGCCGCTCGCGCGCGAGCGCGACGAGCCGGCGCACGTCGTCGCCGACCGCGGGGACGGCTTGCCAGCTGAAGACGAGCCCGTATCCGGCGTCGCGCGGATCGCTGCTCGTAGGTGGCGTCGTCGGTCGCTGGACCTCCGGGCCGCCGAGCGCGGCGAGGAGCGCCGCGGGCGGCATCTCGAGGGCCTCGCCGCGCACGAGCCGGTCGCTCGTGTCGATCAAGAGCTCGAGCCCCGGCATGTCCGGCAAGAGGAGCGCGTCGCACAGGGCTGGCCCCGGCGGCGTCCGGCTCGACAGCGTGAAGCGCGCGAGGGCCGCGACCGCGGCCTCGACCTCCGCGACGTGCGCGGCCACCGCCGCGGCGCTCCCGCAGATCGCGCCGTTGCCGGCCCACGTCGGGGACCCCCCGGGGCTCCGCGGCGGGAGCTGGAAGAGATGGACGTTGGTCGGCAGCACGCCCCGCAGCCGGAGCGGCCGCAGCGCGTCGATGAGGGCGGGCAGCGCCTCGTCCTCGCACGTGAGCCAGACCATCTCCTCGTGCGCGGGGCGAGGCGTGAGCCAGAGGCCGAGCTCCGTCACCACGCCGAGCGAGGACTGACTGAACAGCCCGTCGAGCGACGGTCCGACGGCGCCGCGGCGCGCGCGCCCGGCGCGCGACGCGCCGTACGCGCCCGCGCCGGTCCGCACGACGGAGCCGTCCGCGAGCACGACCTCGAGCCCGCTGACCGCCTCGAAGCGCTCGCCGTAGGTGCCGAACGTGAGCCCGCGCTCGAGCGCGTTGCCGACCAGGCTCGCGCGCGGCCCCGAGCCGGCGCAGTCGAGGCGCCACGCCGAGCCCGTCGCCTCGAGGTGTCGCGCGAGCGCGCCCTGGGTCACGCCCGGCTCGATGACCGCGACGCCGAGGTCCTCGTCGATCTCGATGCTCGTGAGCCCGCCGAGGTCGAGCACGACCTGGCCCTCGCCCGCGGGGCACGCGTCGCCCCAGCCCCAGTTGCAGCCGGCGCTGATCGGGTGGAGCGGGACGCGGTGGCGCGCGGCGATGCGCACGATCTCCGCGACCTCGGCGCGCGCGGTGGGTCGCAGGATCGCCACCGGCCGAGCGGCCGCCGGCAGCGTGGTGCGGCCGGCGTGCGCGAGCGCCTCGGGTGCGCGGATGACGTGGGCTGCGCCGAGGCGCTCGGTCCACTCGCGGCACGCGCGCTCGAGGCTCGAGGGCCCGGCCTCGGCGGCCGGGAGGCGGAGCCGCGCCGCGACGCGCGCCCACGCCGGGCGCGCCGCGACCCGCGCGGCCCACGCCTCGACGCGGGGCGTCGCCGACAGGTCCACGCCGACGCGGGCGAGCTGCGCGAGCATGACCGCGGGGATGTCGGCGACGGTGAGCTCGCCGAGGAGGTAGTCGCGGCCGGCGAGCGCGGCCTCGAGCGCCTCGAGGCTCCGCCGCACGAGCGCGAGCGCGTCGGTCGAGGCGGAGCCCTCGCGCACCAGGCGCACGGCGGCGCCCCGCAAGCTCGACTGCACTTCCATGAAGCGGTCGACCGCGGCGCAACCGGTCGGGTCGGCGGGCATCAGCGTGCCCGCGCCGAAGCGCCGCGCGAGGAACCGGAGCACGGCGTCGAGCTCGATCACCACGTCGTCGCCGTCGCGCACGAGCGGCCCGAGGGCGTGGTGGTGGGTCGTGAAGTATCCCTCGTCGCGGACGACGACCTCGAAGGGCGTGGCCAGCTCCTCGAGGAGGAAGAGCACGAGGGGCGTGCGGCGGCAGGCGGCGGTGGTCTCGAGGATGACGGTCATACCCTCGCGGCGTAACTGCGCGGGTTACGTCGTAACTCCGGGCCGGGGCGCCGCTCAGGCGTGGACGAGGAGGTCGGCCCGCCCGAGGGCGCCGGCTACGTGGTTGACGACCTCGAGGTCGTCGAGGAGCCCGTCGGGGTCCTCGAAGTCGTGCGCGGCGTCGTCGTCGCGCACGAGGTACTCGATGGCCGCCTGGATCCAGCGCGCGCTCCGCTCGTCGGCCTGGCCTCGCTCGAGCACCTCGACGAGGCCGAGCGCGCTGTGCTGGAGCCGCCACGCGAGCGAGACGTTCAGCCGCGGGTAGGTCGCGGCCGCCTCCGTGACCGGGCGGACCCAGTCGACGAGCGCCTGCCGCAGGACGGCGGGCTCGCGCAGCGGCTCGGCGACGAGCGCCTCGAAGTACGGGAGCACCGCGGGCGAGAGGCCCAGCGCGCCGGCGCCGCCCCGGTGGCGCGAGAGGAACGCGCTCAGCGTCGCGCGCGGCTCGGCGAAGCCCGCGCGCGGCGCGTCGGCGAGCGCGCGCTCGTTCGCGTAGGTGACCGCCGCGTCCCAGTCGCCTTCCTCCTCGAAGAGCCCGAGCATCGGCACGAGGGGGTGGTCCTCGCCGCGCCGCGCGCTCGCGAGCACCTCGGCGCGCCAGCTCGCGTACGGCACGAGCGCGACGTGATGGCCGGCCTCGCGCATCGCGGCGGCGAGGTCCGCGCTGCCGATCGTGTCCGCCTGCGTCACGTGATAGAGGGCGCCGCCCTCCCGGGCGGGCGCGCGCAGCAGGTCCCCGACCCAGCCCGCGACCTCGTCCACCGGCGTGACCTGGATGCGCATGCCCCAGTCCGGCACCACGCCGAGCTGGACGCAGGTGTCGAGCAAGCGCGTGAAGAAGTCGCCGACGTTCCACTCGCCGCCCGTCGCGCTCCCGCAGATCGCCGCGGGCCTCACGATCGCAGCCGAGAGGCCGCGCGCCGCGGCGGCGAGCACGAGGCCCTCGGCCACCCACTTGCTCTGCGCGTAGCCGGTCGGCAGCCCGTGCCAGTCGTCGGCGCGCGTCTCGCGCGCCACGCCCTCGGAGAGGCCGGCGGGCGGTACCGCGTCGACGGTCGAGACGTACAGCACGCGCTTGGGTCGTCCGGTGCACGCGAGGCGCAGGACCGCCTCCGTCCCGCGCACGTTGGCGGGCGCGAGCGTCGCGTACGAGCGGACGTGGTTCACGTACGCCCCGTTGTGGAGGATGGCGTCGACGCGCTCGGCGAGCCGCGCGCAGCGCGCCTCGTCGAGGCCGAGCCGCGGTGCGCCGAGGTCGCCCCGCACCACCTCGACGCGCTCCTCGTGACCCGGGCGCGCGAGGCCGTACCGGGCGAGGTTCTCGAGCACGCGCGCGCGCGCCTCGTCGTCGCGCGCCGCGCGCACGAGGCACACGACCCGGAGCGATGGCCGCTCGAGCAACGCCGCGAGCAGGTACGCGCCGAGGAACCCCGTCGCGCCCGTGAGCAGCACCGTCTCCCACGCCTCGGGCGGCCGCGGCGCGCCGCTCGGGCGGATCGCCTCGTCGAGCCGCGCCTCGGCCGCGAGGTCGACCGCCTCCTCGCGCGCGAGCGCCTCGCCCTCGCGCGCCGCGCGGATCCACGCGGCCGTCGCGCGGATCGTCGGCTGCTCGAAGAAGCGCGCGATCGGCACGCGGACCCCCGTCGCCTCGTGGATCCGCACCGCGAGGTGGGTCGCCATGAGCGAGTGCCCTCCGCGATCGAAGAAGGAGTCCTCGGCGCGCAGCCCGCCTGCGCCGAGCGCGCTCGCGAACAGCTCCGCGAGCTGCGCCTCGAGCGGATCGTCGAAGGCCTCCGCCGGCGCGTCGGCGCCGAGCTCCTCGGGTCGCGACGCCTCGAGCGCCTTGCGATCGATCTTCCCGTTCGGCGTGATCGGGAGCGCCTCGCGCACGAGCAGGCGCGCGGGGACCATCACCGCGGGCAGCTGCCCGCGCAGCGAGGCGAGCGCTCCGTCCTCGTCGAAGCCATCGGGTCCCGGCTCGACGAAGCCCACGAGCAGGTCCACCGCGCCCGGCTGGCGGATCACCACGATCGCGCTGCGCACGACGCCGGGCTGGGACGCGAGCGCGTGCTCGATCTCGTCGAGCTCGATGCGGTGCCCGCGCAGCTTGATCTGCCGATCGCGCCGGCCGAGGTAGTCGAGCGTGCCGTCGTCGAGCCAGGCGGCGAGGTCCCCCGTGCGGTACATGCGGCCGCCCGGGCGCAGCGGATCGGGCACGAACTTCTCCCGTGTCAGGTCGGGCTGGCCGAGATAGCCGCGCGCGAGCGCGACGTCGCTGCCGACGCAGAGCTCGCCGGGCACGCCGAGGGGGACCGGGACGTCGCCGCGGCCCAGGACGTAGGTGCGCAGGTTCGGGAGCGGCCGCCCGATCGCCGGCGGCCGCTGCCGCTCTGGCGAGACGGCCTGCAGCGTCGCGCACACCGTCGTCTCGGTGGGGCCGTACGCGTTGATGAACGTGCGGCCGGGCGCCCAGCGGCGCACGAGCTCGAGCGTGCACGCCTCCCCGGCGGACACGATGCGCTCGACGCGACAGGTGCTCGGGTCCATCGCGGAGAGCACGACGGGCGGCAGGGTCGCCACGGTCACGCCCTCGTCGTTCATCAGGCGCGCGAGCGCGCCGGTGTCCGTGAGCACCTCGCGCGGCGCGAGCACGAGCGCGCCGCCCGCGGCCATGAGCGCCATGACCACCTCCCACACCGACGCGTCGAAGTTCGGCGACGCGAATTGCAGGACGCGATCGCGCGGCGCGAGATCGAGCAGCGCACGCTGCGACGCGACGAGGTTCACGAGGCCGCGGTGTGTGAGCTCGACGCCCTTGGGCCGCCCGGTCGAGCCCGACGTGTAGATCACGTAGGCGAGCGTGTCTGCGTCGATCGCCGGGCTCGCGAGCGGCGCCGCGCTCGGGTCCGGCTCGCGCACGTCGACGACCGAGAGCCCCTCGACGCCGTCGAGCGCCGCCGGCATCCCGCCGTCGACCACCACGCGCGACAGGCGGCTGTCCTCGATCACGAGCCGCAGCCGCGCGGCGGGGTACGCCGGATCGAGTGGCACGTAGGCCCCGCCCGCCTTCCACACGCCGAGGATGCCTTCGACGAGCCCGAAGCCGCGATCGAGCGCGAGGCCGACGAGCGTGCCCGGACCCACGCCGCGCGCGGCGAGGCGGCCGGCGAGCCGCGCGGCGGACGCGTCGAGCTCGGCGTAGGTCTTCTCCATCCCCTCGAAGCGCAGCGCGATCGCGTCGGGGCGTGCGCGCGCGTGCGCCTCGAAGATCGCGTGCGCGGTCGGCGCGTCGTCGACGACCATCTCGGTCGCGTTCCATCGGTCGAGCGCGTCGAGCTCCTCGTCGGTGAGCATCGAGAGGCGCCACACGCTCGCGTCGGGGTCGCGCGCCGCCGAGCGCAGGAGCGTCGCGAAGTGCCGCGCCGCGGCCTCGATGCGGGCGGCGTCGTAGACGTCCGCGTCGTACTCGAGGTGCCCGTGGATGATGTCGCGGCCCTCGGAGAGCATGAGGCCGAGCTCGGCCCGCGCAGCGCCGGTCGGGATCTCGTGGACCTCGGCGCGCAAGCCGGGCACGTCCCACGCCCCCGAGGCGTCGGCGCCGAGCGCGAACGCGGCCCGGAGCGTCGCGGCGCCGTCGCCCCCGAGGGCGCGCGCGGACACCGCCTCGAGCGGGGCGTCGCGACCCTCGAAGGCGTCGAGGACGGCGGCCTGTACGTCGCGCGCGAGCGCGGTGAAGCTCGTGGTCTCGTCGAGCCGCACCCGCGTCGGCAGCGTGTGGACGAAGTAGCCGAGTAGCCCCTGCGCGTCGGGGTGGCTGCGCAGCGAGAACGGCGTCGAGACGATCAAGTCGTCTTGCCCTCCGTAGCGCGCGAGCAGCACCTCGAACGCGGTGAGCAGCGTCATGAACGTCGTCGTCGAGAGCCGCTCGGCGAGGCGGCGCACCGCCGCGGTCGCGTCGGGGTCGAGCGTGATCGAGACGCTCCCTCCGTGCGCGAGGCGGCCGCCGGTGCGCGGCCGATCGGTCGGCAGCTCGAGCAGCGGCGCGCCCGCGAGGCGCTCCTCCCACGCGGCCAGGAGCGCCTCCTGACGCGCCGCCGCCGCGTGCTCCTGGAACGCGACGGCGTCGGCGTAGCCGCACGGGAGCGGCGCCGGCGCGGGCGCGCCGAGCGCGTGGTGCCGGTAGAGCGCGGCGAGCTCGGCGAGCGCGAGCCCGACGGACGGCCCGTCGAACGCGACGTGGTGCGCGACGAGCACGAGGCGGTGTCGTCGCGCGCCCACGCGCAGGAGCGCGACCCGCACCGGCGGCTCGTCACGGAGGTGGAACGGAGCACGCGCGAGCGCCACCGCGCGCCGCCGCGCGGCGTCGAGGCGCTCCGCGATCGGCAGCGCGCCGAGATCCTCGACCGGGCCGAGCCGGACGGAGTCCACCCCGAACACGCGGGGCGCCTCGCCGCTCGCGTCGACGCCGGTGCGCAGCACCTCGTGCCGCTCGAGCAGGTCGGCGAGCGCTCGCTCGAGCGCGCCGACCTCGAGCGCTCCCTCGAGCCCGATCTCGTACGCGAGGTTGTAGGCGACGCTCTCCGGCACCAGCTCCTGGTGCAAGAGCAGGGCGCGCTGCGCCGTCGAGAACCGCGGCGCGTCCGTGCGCGGGATGCGCGCCGCACCCCCGGGCCGCGTCCCCTCGTCGATCACGCGCGCGACCGCCTCCACGGTCCGCGTGCGGAACAGCGTCGAGAGCGGCACGACCGCGCCGTGCGCGACCTGCGCGAGGTGCGCGAAGCGCATCGCGCTGAGCGAGTCGCCGCCGCTCGCGAAGAAGTCGGTCGTGGCGCCGACGCGCGGCAGTCCGAGCAGCTCGCTCCACCGCTCGGCCACCCACGTCTCGGTCGGCGTCCGCGGCGCGGTGAGCTCCTCGTCGTCCTCGAGGGCCGTGGCGGGCACGCCGGTGAGCGCCTTGCGATCGATCTTGCCGCTCGGGCTCAGCGGCAGGGCCTCGACCACCCGGTAGCGGCTCGGGATCATGTACGCGGGGAGCGCGTCGGCGAGGTGCGCGCGCAGCGCGCGGTGCGAGAGCGCACCGCGCGCCGTCAGGTACGCGACGAGCGCGTCGGCGCCGCCGGGCGTGGGCTCGACCCGCGTCGCGCACTGGCGCACCGACGGATGCCGCTCGAGCGCGGCCTCGATCTCGCCGAGCTCGATGCGGTAGCCCCGCAACTTGACTTGATGGTCGACGCGTCCGAGGCACTCGAGGGTACCGTCCTCCTGCCAGGCGACCAGGTCTCCGGTGCGATAGAGGCGCTCGCCCGGCGCGAACGGGCTCGCGACGAACGCCGCCTCGGTCAGCGCGTCGCGCTCGTGGTAGCCGAGCGCGAGGCCGCGCCCGCCGAGGTAGAGCTCGCCGCGCGCGCGCACCGGGACGAGCTCGCGCGACGGATCGAGCACGTAGACCTGCGTGTGGGCGATCGGGCGCCCGATCGAGATCCCGCCCGGGCGCTCGAGGTCTTCGGCGGAGATCCGGTGAGCGGTCGACCACACCGTCGTCTCCGTCGGGCCGTACATGTTCCAGACCTCGTCGACGCGCCCGCGGAGCGCGCGGGCGAGCTCGCGCGGGAACGGCTCGCCACCGCAGAGCGCGCGCAGGCCGGGCGTGCCCTCCCAGCCCGCGCCCAGGAGCAGCCGCCACGTCGTGGGCGTCGCCTGCAGCAGGGTGATCGGGCCCGCCTCGACCAGCAGGCGTGCGAGCGCCGTCCCGTCGGTGACCTCGTCCTCGCGCGCGAGCACGATCCGAGCGCCCGCATGCAGCGTCGCGAAGAGCTCGAGGACGGAGATGTCGAACGAGATCGTCGTGACCGCGAGCGTCGTGTCGGCGGGGCCCAGCGCGAACTGCGCGACCATCGCGTCGACGAAGTTGCGCACCGCCGTGTGGGGGATGCGCACGCCCTTGGGCTGCCCCGTCGAGCCGGAGGTGTACATGACGTAGGCGAGCGGGCCCGAGCGCGGGAGCCCGTCGAGGTCGTCGGGCGCCGACCCGAGGATGTCGGGCACCGCGATCGTCGGCCCCGCGAAGAGGGCGGCGAGATCCGCGCCCGCGTCGGTGAGCAGGAGCGCGGCGCCCGCGTCGCTCAGGATGTAGCCGCGGCGTGCGAGCGGGTGTGACGGGTCGATCGGGACGTATGCGGCGCCCGCCATCCACACACCGAGCAGGCTCGCCACCATCTCCGGGCTCCGCGCCATGCACACGCCGACGCGATCCCCGGGCACGACCCCCTCGCGGCGCAGCCGCGCGGCGATCGCGAGCGCGCTCGCGCGGAGCTCCCCGTAGGTGAGCGAGCGCTCGCCCTGTGTCAACGAAACTTGCGAAGGCGACGCCGCGGCGCGCGCGGCGAAGGCGAGGTGGGCCGCGCCCTCCTCCACCGGCGGTCGCGGGCCCTCGGCCCACGCGAGGAGCGCGTCCCGCGCCGGCGCCCGGACGAGCGGAGCGGTCGCGGGGCGCGCGCTCGGATCGCCGAGCGCCTCGTAGGCGAGGGCGACCGCGTCCGCGAGCCGCGCCGCGCTCGCCGGAGACATCGCGGCGCCCGCCACGTCGAGCGCCGCCGCCTCGCCGCAGAGGTCGAGGACGACGTCCGCGCCCTCGAGCGGCGCGTCGTCGCGGCGCACCCCGAGGCGCGCGCCGGGCCCGTCGTCGAGGGTGAGCGGGCCGAAGGGCTCCGCGCGGAGCGCGCGCGCGAGGGTCTCGACGAGCTCGGCCGAGCGCGCCTCGGGCGCCGCGCCGACGTCGAGGAGGGCGGCGCCGCCGCGGCCTCCCACGGCGAGGCGCACCGTCTCCGCGCGCGCGAGCCGCGCGGTGGCGATCCCGAACGCGGCGATCCAACGCGCGCCTCCTCCGCGCGGGCCCAGCGGGATGGTGCACGAGCCGTCCGATGTTCCGGGGTCGGTGCCCGGCAGCTCCACCCGCGTCCACGCTCGATCGTCCGACCTCCGGCTCATGTCCCCTCCGTCCCGAGACCCCGCGCCGAGGATAGCGGGATCCCCGCGTCGCGCGGAGCCGCGTTCGCGATCCCCCGCGCCATCCCGCGCCGCCGCCGCTCGTCCGCGACGCGAAAGGGATCTTTCCGACTGCGCGCTTAACCCACTACCCTTCGGAGGCAGCCGGCGGAAAGGAGATGGGAGCCGCGATCGAGGAGCAGACCGAGCGAGCGAAGCTGCTCATCTCGGAGCGTCGGTACCAGGAGGCCGTCCGCGCGTGCCGGCGTGCGCTCCTGTCGAGCCCGGGACAGGTGGAGATCCGCCTCCTGCTCGGCGAGGCGTTGCTCGCGCTCGAGCGCTACGACGAGGTGCGCGTCGAGATGATGGCGCTCGCGCGCAAGGCGCCCGATCGCGCCGCCGTCCACCGGCTGCTCGGCGAGGCGTACCTGCGCGACGGAAGGCCCGCGGAGGCGGTCGCGTCGCTGCGCCGCGCGCTGCAGCTCGATCCGTCCGACGACGTGGCGGCGGAGCTCATCGCCGAGGCGGCCGACGAGAGCGCGCCGGTCTCGACGACGATCGAGCGGTGGTTCGCCGAGGAGGCCGAGCCCACGGTCGAGACCGACTCTCCCGCGTGGGAGGAAGAGCACACGCCCGTCCCGTCGGGCTCGCACCACCCCGCGCTCGAGCCGGTCGAGCCGTCGGTGCAGCTCGACCCGAGCTTCATCGAGGAGGCGATGGCGGCGCGCCCCAAGACGAGCCCCGCCGCGCCGCGCGCGCGGGTCCGGTCGGGTGGGGCGGAGCCGTGGTCCGCCCCGCCGGTGGCCGCGCCGCTCCCTCCGCCTCCCGTACGGGGCGCGGATCCGCGCGCGACGCGCGAGATCGGACCCGTCCCCGGCGTGCCGCCGAGCGCGCCGCCCTCCGCGCAGCGCGCCGCCCCCGCGCAGCGCGCCGCTCTCTTTGCAGCGCCCCGCCGCCCGCGCCCGGGCGCGCCGCCGCCGCGGCCCAGGCTGAACGTCCCCAAGCCGGCCCCGCTCGCGCCCGCCGCGCCGCCGTCGCGTCCGCCGCCGCCCGCGCCCTTCGGGGCGCCGCCCGGTCCCTCGGTGCCTTCGCCGTTCGGCGGGCCGCCCGTGCGCTCCGCCCCGTTCGAGGGGACCCACGCCGCGCGCCCGTCGGCGATGCGCGAGCTGCTCGAGCCGGCGACCGACGAGCTCTCGCTCGACGACCTCGACGACGACGAGCTCGCCTCGCCGCCGCCGCGCCTCGTCGCGCCGAGGGCCGCCCTGCCGCGCGTGACCGCGTCGATCGAGCCGTTCCGGTTCGCGCAGCCGCCGGAGCCCGTCTCGGAGGACGACGCGCCGACCCTCGCGTTCACCGGCGGGCTGAACGACGACGACCTCCCTTCGCTGGAGCTCGCGCGCGATCCGCCGACCTACGACGAGCTCCCGGTGCCCGAGTACCGGCCGACGCCGTTCGTGGAGCCCGACGAGATGCTCCCGCGGTCCCCGCCGCGGGGCCGTCTCCCCGGGCCGGACGCGACCCCGCCGGTCCCGCCGTCGGGTCAGACGCGCGTGCGCCCGCCGAAGGCGCGCGGCCGGACGCGCGCGTGGGTGCTGCCTGCGGTCACCGGCGCGGTCGGGCTCGTCGTGCTCGGCGTGGTCGTCGCGCTCGGGGTGTCCGCGTGGCGGGCGCGCAGTGAGAAGGAGGAGCTCCGCGCCGGCGCGGCCGCCGCGTGCGAGGACGGCTCGCGCCAGGCGATCGAGGCCGCGATCGCGCGCCTCGCCGGGCGCGACGAGCAGGAGCTCGCGGCGCTGCGCGCGCGGCTGATCGCGACGCTGGTCTACGAGCACGGTGACGATCGCGCCGCCGAGGTGCAGCAGATCGTCGGCGCGCTGACGGAGCCCGAGGCCGAGGCGGACGGCCGCATCGCGGTCGCGCTGACCGCGCTCGCGGCCGGCGACGTCGAGCGCGCGCGGCGCTCGCTCGATCGGCTCCCCGTGCGGCCCGATCAGATCGCGGAGGCCTTCCGTGCGCAAGCGTTCTTGCACGCGACGGTGGGCGAGTGGACCCACGCGATGAACGCCGCCGCGACGGCCGTCCAGCACCACCCGAGCTCCGCGCGCCACATCGCCCTGCACGCGTGGACCGGCTATCGGGCGGGGCGGATGCAGTGGGCGCTGACGCTGCTCGAGGGCACGCCGGACGCGGACCAGAAGCCCGCGATCCGCATCACGCGCGCGCGGATCTTCGCGCACGCGGGGAGCGACCCGGCGCAGGCGGTCGCCGACGCGACCGCCGTGGTCGAGGTGCTGCGCGAGCGCGCGACGCCGCCGGAGCGCGCGTGGGCGCACCTGATCCGCGCCGCCGAGGGCGACCCGTCGCGCGCGCTCGAGGAGGCGCACGCGGCGATGGAGCGCCCGCCGCCGGGCGACGAGGCGTTCGTGCTGCAGCTCACCCGCGTGCTCCTGCGCGCCGGCGCGCCCGCGGAGGCCGATCAACAGCTCGCGCGGCTCCCCGCCGCGCCCGTCGACGCGCAGGGCGCCGCGCTGCTGACCGCGGAGGTGGCGCTCGCCAACGGTGATCACGGACGCGCCGAGAGCGCGCTCGGCCGCGCGGGCGCGGGGAACCGACAAGATTTCTTGCGGGCTCGCATCTACGAAGAGCGCGGGCAGGCCGACGCGGCGCGCGCGCTGTACCAGCGCGTGATGGAGGTCGACCGCGGCCCCGAGGCGCGCGCGGCCGCGGTGCGGCTCGCCGCGATCGAGCGCGCCGCGGGCAACACGCAGCAGGTGATCGCGTTGCTCGAGCCTCGCCAGCCGGCGGCCGAGTCGGATCTCGAGCTCGTCACGCTGCTCGCGCGCGCGTACCTCGAGCGAGGCCGGCTCGACGACGCGGAGCGCGTGGTCGACGCGGCGTGGCGCCGCCGCCCGAACGCGCCGGCGCTGAGCGCGCTGCGCGGCTCGACGTTGCTCGCGCGCGGGCGCGCCGCGGACGCGCTCCCGGAGCTGCGCGCCGCGGCGGAGGCGCTCCCGCGCGACGCGCTCGTGCTCGTCGATCGCGGGCGCGCGGCGCAGCTCGTCGGCGACCGTGACGAGGCGAGCCGCGCGTACGAGGCGGCGCTCGCGATCGATCGGTTCGACGCGCGGGCGCTCGTCGGGCTCGCGGCCCTCGCGTTCGACGCCGGTGACTACGACGCGGCGGCGAGCCGCCTCGAGGCGGCGGGCGCGGGCGGCGCGGCGGCGCTCGAGGCGGCGCGGCTGCGCGCGCGGATCGAGGTGGTGCGCGGCGCCGGCCAGGCCGGGGCCGAGCGCGTCGGGGCGCTCGCGCGCCAGCACCGCGACGCCGCGCTCCACGCCTCGCTCGGTGAGCTCTACGCGCAGGCGGAGCAGGACAGCCGTGCGCGGCGCGAGTTCGACGCCGCGCTCGCGCTCGACCCGAACGAGACGACCGCGCTCGTCGGGCAGGCGCTGCTCTCCATCGCGGCGGGGAGCTTCGCGCCGGCCGAGGCGCTGCTCGTGCGCGCGAGCGCGGCGGCGGAGGCGCGCGGCCGCGCGGACGCGCTGCGGCCGCGGATCGAGCTCGCCCGCGGGTGGCTGGCGTTCGAGCGCAGCGAGCTGACCGAGGCCGCCGCGTACGCCGAGGCGGCCATCGCCGCCGACGCCCAGCTCGCGAGCGCGCACCTCTTGCTCGCGTCGGTCGCGCTCGAGCGCAACCAGAGCCCCCTCGATCACCTCCGCCGCGCCGTCGCGGGTCGCGCGCCGCCCCCCGAGGCGCTCGGTCGCCTCGCGAAGCGGCTCCCGCTCGGCGACGAGGCGTGCGCGCTCGCGCGCCGCTACCTCACCGCCGCCCCGCGCGGCTACGACGCGCCCGAGGTCCGCCGCGTCGCCGACCGCTGCGAGTGAGCTCGTTGGCGCGGCGTCGCGCGCGCGCGCCGGCGCCTCGTGAGCGCGAGCGCCGCGGCGGCGAGGACGGCGAGCGAGGCGCCGAGCGGCCCGCGGGCGCCGGGCGCCGCGCTGCAGCCGATGCGGTTGGTCGAGTCGACGAAGCCCTCGCGCGCCTGGATCTCCGCGAACGCGTCGAGGTCGTCGTGGTGCGCGCCGAGCATGCGGCGCCGGGTCGAGTCGAAGTTGTAGCGGAAGAGATCGCCGAGCCCCTCCTGCGCGCGGCCGTCGAGGTCCCACGCGTACTCGACCCCGTAGATCGGCGTGCCGTCGGCGGCGTAGGCCTGCGCGTACACGACGAGCGGGTCGCCGTCTCGCGCGCCGCGCTCGTCTTCGCCGTGGAGCTCGACGCGATCGATCGCGCTCTCCTCGACCACCACGACGGTGATCGTGCGCGTGAGCACGTCGTTCGCGAAGAGGCGCACTTCGTGGCGGCCGGGCGTCTCGGCGTGCAACGTCACCCACTCGCGGTTCTCGAAGAGGTAGCTCTGCCGCGGCTCGGCGCGCACGCCGTCGTCGCTCGTCGCGCTCAGCGCCTCGTTGCCGAAGAGCTGGTCGCCGTCCGCGTACCACTCGACGAGGAACGTCGCCGAGCCGCCCGCGAGCACCTGGAGCTCGTCGGTGCTCGGCGGCTGCAGCTCGGGCCGGCGGACCAGGAGCGGGCCGTGCGCGACGAGCTCGAGGCGATCCGGCTGGAGCACCTCGACGCGCGCACGGTGCACCTCGTCGCCGCGCTCGTCGCGCAAGATCAGCGACACGGTGCCCGGCGCGCTCGCGCGCACGCGCGCCTCGCCGCCGGTGCGCTCCTCGAGCACCGAGAGGATCGACTCGTCGGAGGAGGCGACCGTCCAGCCCTCGCGGTCCTCGCGGTCGACCCCGATCGTGTAGACGGTGAAGCGCGCGCCGGCGACGTACGGTGAGTGCAGCCGGTCGGACGGTCCGCGCAGCGGGTTGAAGTCGAGCTCGAGGTCGATGTCGTCGGCGAGCCGGGCGCCGTGGCAGCCGGCGAGCGCCGCGGCGACGAGCGCGAGCGAAGCGAAGCGGGTCGGGGAGGTACGCATGCCGAGATCTCACCGCAAGAAGCGCGCGCACGCCGAATTTCGCGGGCCCTCCGCGGCGAGGGCCCGAGGGCGTGAAACCGGCTCACAGGGGTGGCACAGGCGATCAGGGGCGCGGGACCGAGACGACGTCGCGCCGGTTCGGGTGCTCGGCCGCGGTCCAGAGGCGGTCGTCGGCGTCGCGGTAGAGGTCCTCCGCGCCGTAGACCCACGGCGCGCTCGTCGTGCCCGCCTCGCTCGCGCGGTAGAGCAGGCCGTTCGAGCCCTCCTGGCTCGAGCACGAGAGGTACCACGCGCCGCCCGCGTAGAGCCCGCCTTGGATGCGCGTCTGCCCGGGCACCGCCGCGCGCGCCGCCCACGCGACGCCGGTCGCGTCGACCGCGAGGTCGCTGCCCGCGAGGGGCCACGCCGCGAGGCGGCCGCCGAGCTCGTCCGCGCGGTAGTCGCCGGTGACGAGCACGGGCGCGCCGTCGAGCTCGCCGCGCGCGACGAACGAGAAGCGCGCCGCGCACGTCCCGGGCGCCCGCCGCCATCGGCCGATGCGCGGCACGACGTAGCGGTAGCCGTGCGCGTCGCTGCGCCCGCCGCCGATGCCGATGCGCGCGGTGTCGTCCGCGTGGCTCACGCGCGCGATGCGCGAGAGGTCGTAGACGCGCAAGCCTTGCGACGTGTCCGCGACGTAGAGGCGTGTCCCGATCCACGCGATCCCGCCGGCGTGGAGCGCGCCGCCCGAGTCGTACTCCGCGGGCCCGAGGTCGGGGCCCGCCGCCCGCTCGACCGGGTCGACGAGCAAGAGGTGCCGGTAGCGCGGGCGCGCGGGGTCCGAGGCGTCGACGAGGCTCAGCCGCACGCCGCGGGTCGGCCGCTCGTCGGTGCGGTGGTACCAGCTCACGAGCAGCCACCCGCGCGTTCCGTCGCCCGCGTCGGCGCTCCCCGTGATGCCCTGCGGGTACCAGTAGTCCACCGCGTCGTCGCCCGCGTCCCAGCGGAAGCCGACCGCGCCTCGGCCGGCGAGGCGCGTCGCCGTCTGCGCGGTGAGCCCGGCGCGGCCCTCGCGGTTCAGGTCGGCGCGCACCTCGTCGAGCGTGACGCGCCGGCCGCCGCCTTCGGCGGAGAGGCGCGCGAGCAAAGCGTCCGCGATGGCCTCGCCCTCGGCGAGCGGGCGCTCGAGGCGCAAGCCGAACGCGCACGCGTCGAGCGGCCGCACCACGCCGCGCGTCGTCGTCGCGCCGTCGACCGGCGCGCACGCGACGGCGCCGCACGCGGGCTCCGGCGGCCCCGCGTCGGGTGCGCCGGCGTCAGTACGCCGGCGTCATCCGCGCTCGCGTCGTCCGCGCCGCCATCGCGCGCGCCGCCGTCGGCGCGCCCGCATCGAGCGCGCCCGCATCGAGCGCGCCGCCGTCGCCGGCCGCCGCCGCGTCGCGCGTCGCCGCGTCGGATCCGACCGCGCCGTCCGCGCCGCCGAGCGGCGCGTCGCAGCCGCCCGAGGCGACGATCCACACGACGCAAGCGAAGTTGCGAGCCCGCGCGCCGCGCGCCATCGCTCGAGCATCGCGCGCGATGGGCGCGCTCACAGCGGGATCAGGCCGCCGAAGTACGCGGCGGCGCCGCCCGCGAGCAGCAGGATCGCCACGCCGAGCACGACCCACATCATCGCGCCGCCGCCCGACTTCGCCGGAGCCTCCGCCTCGATCGCCGGCATCGACGGGCGCGAGACGGGCGCGACGGGCGCCGGCGTCGAGGCGCGCGTCATCGGCGTCGGGTCGCGGCGCGGCACCGGCGTCGGGTCGCGGCGGGGCTCCGCCGCCGGCACCGCGAGCTCGCTCGAGTCCTCGAGCAGGCTCGCGAGGTCCGCGCCGTTCTCGAGCCCGCTCTCTCGCCACCCGGGCTCGCTCGAGCTCGTGACCGGATCGCTCGCGTCCGGGATCGCGCCCATCACGTCAGCGTCGTTGGCGAACCAATCCGCCGGGTTCTCGAAGAGCGCCGCGTCGAGCGGCTGCGCCCCCGCGACGTCGTCCGGGCTCAGCGGCGCGCCGCCGACGTTCAGCGGCTCCGAGCCCATGTCGTCGAGCGAGGTGAAGCGCAGCAGCTCCTCCTGGATGAGGCGGTCGATGATCGACGCCTCCTGCACGCCCTTCTTCGCGGTGCCCTTGCGCTGGACGACCTGCTTGACGATGTTCGCGATGTCGTACGAGGTGACCTTGAGCTGCTTGCCGAACAGGTAGCCGGCGAGCGAGTCGCCGAACTCGCGGGCGGACTCGTAGCGCTGGTGCGGGTCGGAGGTGAGCGCCTTCATCAGGACGGCCTCGAGCTCCGCGTCGACCTCCGGGTTCAGCCGCGAGAGGCTCGGCACGTCGGCCTGCTGCACGAGCTTGACGGTCTGGTAGTCCGTCTCGCCGAGGAAGAGGCGCCGCCCCGCGAGCATCTCCCAGAGCACGATGCCGAGCGCGAAGATGTCCGCGCGCGCGTCGACCGCCTCGCCCTTCGCGGCCTCCGGCGCGAGGTAGCTGAACTTGCCCTTCACCACGCCGGGGTCGGTCTTCTCGAGCTGCGTCGTCGCCTTCGCGAGCCCGAAGTCCGTGACCTTGATCTCGCCGCGCTTGCTCAGGAGGATGTTCGGCGGCGAGATGTCGCGGTGCACGAGCCCGATCTCTTCGCCGTCGTCGTCGGTGAGCTCGTGCGCGTAGCTGAGCCCGCGGCACGTCTCCATCCCGATGTAGATGGTCTCCTTGACGCCCATGCGCCGGCCCATCTGCCGGTAGTGCTCGATGATGGCCTTGAGGTTGCAGCCATCCACGAACTCCATGACGATGAAGTAGGTGTTGTCGGCCGCGCCGATGTCGAACACCGTCACGATGTTCGCGTGGCTCAGCCGCGCGCCGAGCCGCGCCTCGTCGAGGAACATCGAGATGAAGCTCTTGTTCTGCGCGAGGTGCGGCAGGACGCGCTTGATCGCGACCTGCTTCTTGAAGCCCTGGACGCTGAGCGCCTCGCCCCGGAACACCTCGGCCATCCCGCCCGCCTCGAGGCGGTCGATCACTCTGTATCGCTGTTCGACGGCCATCTGGGGACGAGCGCGGGACGGGGGACGCCCGCGCTCGGGGCCGGATTGTAGGAATCGCGGACCCGCGCAGCAAGAACAGTCTCAGCGGGCCCCCCGCGCGTGTTGACACTCACGGGTCCGCCGGGTTGACTGGCGCGTGTGAAGCGGTCCGAACGCCCGGTGCGCATCGCCCCCTCCATCTTGTCGGCCGACTTCGCGCGGCTCGGCGAGGAGGTCCGCGCCGTCGAGGCCGCGGGCGCCGACTGGATCCACGTCGACGTCATGGACGGGCGCTTCGTCCCGAACCTCACGATCGGCCCACCGGTCGTGAAGGCGCTGCGCAAGGTCACCGAGCGCCCGCTCGACGTCCACCTGATGATCGTCGAGCCCGAGCGCTACGTCGACGCCTTCGCCGAGGCCGGCGCCGACGTGATCACCGTGCACGCCGAGGCCTGCACGCACTTGCACCGCACGCTCCAGCACATCCGCTCGCTGGGCAAGATGGCGGGCGTCAGCCTCAACCCGCACACCCCGGAGGACGTGATCCGGTACGTCTTCGAGCACCTCGACCTCGTGCTCGTCATGACCGTGAACCCCGGCTTCGGCGGGCAGGACTTCATCGAGAAGGTCGTGCCGAAGATCGAGGCGATCCACTGGATGATCGAGGCGAGCCGCAAGAACATCCGCCTCGAGGTCGACGGCGGGATCCGCCCCGGGACCGCGAGCAAGGTCGTCGAGGCGGGCGCCGACGTGCTCGTCGCCGGCAGCGCGATCTTCGGCGAGGCGGACTACGCGCAGGCGATCCGCGCCTTGCGGGAGGACATCGCGTGACCGACGACTTCCACGCCGACGCCGGCCCGGGGCTCACGACCATCTTCGTCGACGAGCGCGCCACCAAGCGCAAGCTCCGCCGCGCCAAGCTCCTCGTCGTCGAGGGCCCCGATCAGGACCGCGAGCTCGTCATCGAGCGCGAGCGCGTCACCGTCGGCCGCAGCGTGATCTGCGATCTGCCGCTCGCCGACAAGGCGGTCAGCGGGACGCACTTCGAGATCTCGGCCACCGAACGCGGGTTCGTGCTGCGCGACCTCGACTCCACGAACGGGACCTTCATCGGCGACCTCCAGGTCAAGGAGGTTTGGATCAAGCCGGGCACGGTGATCCGCGTCGGCAAGACGCACCTCAAGTTCGAGCCGGAGCAGGGCTCGGTGGAGATCCCGCTCTCCACCGAGGAGAGCTTCCACGGGATCATCGGCCGCTCGGTCCGCATGCGGGAGATCTTCGCGACGCTGGCGAAGATCGCGCCGACCGAGCTGACGGTGCTCGTGCGCGGCGAGACGGGCACGGGCAAGGAGCTCATCGCGCGCGCGCTCCACTCGGCGAGCCGCCGCGCGGAGCAGCCGCTCGTCGTGCAGGACTGCTCGGCGATCCCGAAGGACCTCATCGAGAGCACGCTCTTCGGCCACGAGCGCGGCGCGTTCACCGGCGCGGTCGAGCGGCGCCGCGGCTCGTTCGAGGCGGCGGACGGCGGCACGATCTTCCTCGACGAGATCGGCGAGCTCGACCTCACGCTCCAGCCCAAGCTCCTGCGCGTGCTCGAGAACCGCGAGATCAAGCGCGTCGGCGGCGAGCGGCAGCTCCCGGTGAACGTGCGCGTCGTCGCGGCGACCAACCGCGACCTGCGGCAGATGGTGAACGAGGGCACCTTCCGCGAGGACCTCTACTACCGGCTCGGCGTCGTCACGATCGAGCTGCCGTCGCTGCGCGAGCGGCCCGAGGACATCCCGGTGCTCGTCGAGCACTTCCTGCGCGACATCACGCGGCGCCGCTTCCCCGACGGCGAAGAGACGCTCAGCGTCGCGCCCGACGCGATGCGCAAGCTCCAGTCCTACCCGTGGCCGGGCAACATCCGCGAGCTGAAGAACACCGTCGAGCGCGGCGGCTCGCTCTCGGACGAGCCGGTGCTCACGGCGGCGGACCTCATGCCCGGCGCCTACAAGTCCGCGCCGACGGTGATCGGCGGCGGCTCCGCGCAGCAGTTCGTCGACGACGGCCTGCCGTTCAAGGACGCCAAGCAGCGCGTGCTCGACGAGTTCGAGGCGGCCTACATCACCAAGCTGTTCGAGAAGTTCGGTGAGAACGTGACGCGCAGCGCGAAGGCCGCCGGCCTCACGCGCTACCACCTGCGCGAGCTCGCGAAGAAGTACGGCATCCGCGGCGGCTGAGTCTTCA
>JAHBWG010000111.1 GCA_019637095.1 Sandaracinaceae bacterium
CATCTCGCGCAGCTCGGCGACGCGCGCTCCCACCTGCTGGGTGAGCCGGGCGGCGAGGCGTCGGATCTGGTCCTGGGTGAGCGGGGTCTCCACGCGATAATCGTACGAAGGGGGCTTGCGCGTCATGGTTTATCGAGTATACGCAAACGGTCACATGCTGTCACGCCGGAAGTGGGGGATGGCGCGCGACAGATGGGGCGACGAACGACCTCCGGCAGGGGAGGTCGAGGGAGGGGTGTGGCGATGGGCCCATGGTTCGCGATGACGGACATGCCTTCGGCGAGCTGCGGCGCACCCGCGCTCCCGAGCGGCCTCCCGTGGGGGCGAACGTGACGCTGGATGCGCCGCGCGCGATCGGCTCGTACTTCATCCTGCGCCGTCTACCCGGCGGCGGGCCACAGACCGAGCTGTTCGCCGCCCACCACCGCGACGAGCCGGCGACCCGGCTCGTCTGCCTCAAGCGCATCCACCCGAACTACGACGACAACCCCCTGTTCGGCCCACGCTTCGAGCAGGAGATGACGTTGGCCCGGACGCTGCGTCACCGGAACCTCGTCGAGGTCACGGACCTCGGGCACGACGGCGGGCACTTCTTCGTCATGGAGTACATCGACGGGCCCAGCCTCGAGGATCTGCTCTCGAACGGGACGATGCGGCCGAGCCTCGTCGTCTACGTCGGGGTGGAGCTCTGTCGCGCGCTGTCGTTCCTGCATCACTCCGACGCCGATACGGGCCGCGGGCCCCTCATCCACCGCGACGTCACGCCGCACAACGTGCTGCTCAGCCGCGACGACGGCGGCGTGAAGCTCTCGGACTTCGGCCTGGCCAAGGCGCTCGCGCGCACCGGCGCCGAGACGATCACCGAAGCCAAGGGCAAGCCGATCTACCTCGCACCCGAGCAGCTCACCGATGACAAGGTCGGTACGCGCGCAGACCTCTTCTCGCTCGGCGTGGTGCTCTGGCGTGCGCTGATCGGCACCCACCCTTACGGTGAAGGCCGGCCGCGCGACAAGCCCATGGGGGAGTGGATCTTCGAGCGCACGCTCGCGAACGAGCGCCGATCGGCGGCGGACGCGGCCCCGCACGCGCCCCGCGAGCTCGCCGCGGCGATCGAAGGGCTGCTTCAGCCGGTCGCGGCCCGCACCTCGAGCGCCGAGGACGTCTTCGCCACGCTGCGGCAAGTCGAGCCGCTCGATGGGCACACGCAGCTCGTCGAGTGGATCGCGCGCGCGGACGAGGAGGGCCGCAGGTGACGGGTGCCCCCACCGTCGCGCGCGTGCTGCTGCTCGCGCACGAGGCGCGGCGGCTGCAGCTCGCCCCGTGGCTTCGCGTCGAGGGCGAGCCCGTGACGTATGCGCTCGACGTCGCCGATCCGTTCGCGTCGCTGACCGACGCGTGGGACGTGCTGGTCGTCGACGGCGAGTCCATCGCGAGCGAGCCGGCGCGGGAGGCGGTCCTGCGGCGAGCCCGTCGCGAGCTACCGGGCGCGGCGATCGTCTACGTCTGCACGCGACTGCCGACCGAACGCGAGATCGCCTCGGCCGCCTATGCGGACGACTACGTCTACCCGGGCTGGGCGCACCGGGAGCGGCTGCGGCGGCGGGTGCAGCTCGTGGCGCTGGCCCCGTGGCGCCGCGAACAGGCCGCGCAGCGGCGGGTGCGCGAGCGAGGCCGCGCGGCGCTGCGGCTGGTCGTCGACGGGGTCGAGCCCGCGGCGCACGCAGGCGCCTGGAGCCGGGTGGTGCCGCGGGGCAGCATCGACCCTCGGCTGCGCGCGCTGCTCGAGCGGCTGGGGCGCGGTGTCGACCGCGTCTGCAATCAGGCGCTCGACGAACTCGACGAGGCGCGCGCCTGCCCGGAGGCCGCGCGCAGCATCGAGGAGGCGCACCGGGGCGCCCCCTCGCCCGTCGTGGCGGCGCGACTCGCGGGCGCTGCGGCCGCGGTGCATGCCGTCTGGGCGATGGCGCGCGATCTCGTCGCCGACGAGCGCGCGGCTCTCGAGCGCGCCCGGCCGACGGGAGGGCGCCGGTGAGAAAAGTGCTCGACCACGGAAACCGCTCGCCCTTCGCACCGATGACGGTGGGCACGGGCGCAAGAGCCGGATGAACGCGGGGTGAGCGCGGCCAGGTGGCTGCGACGCGCCGCTCGACAGCGCGAGGAGGAATCGATGAGCGACGAGAGCGGAAGCGGGTCCCGATCCGACGCGGATCGCGCGGCGAGCATCGCAGGCGGCGTCGAGGACGCGTCGAAGGCGCTCGGGACCTCGATCGGCGGACTCGTGGGATCGGCCGCGGGCGGAGAGGCGCAGCAGGACGTCCAGCGGGGCTTCACCGCGGCGGGCGAGGCGGCGGGCGCCGCCGCGCAGGCGGCGCGCGCGGTCCAGCAAGCGAGCCGCGGCGCGGACGCCGCTCGGCGTGGGGACGGCGCGGGGACGGCGGCAGGGACCCTGGGCGGCGCCGCCGGCGTGGCCGGGGTGGCTGGCGGGGCGCTCGGCGCGCTCGGCAGCGCGACCGGCGACGCACGGCTCCAGGATGCGTCGCGCGTCGCGCGCACCGTGCAGGCGGCGGCGAGCCTGGCGAGCACGCTCGCGCGCGAGATCGGCGCGGCCATCGGTACGCAGCGTCACGTACGTTACCAGCTGACGATCGAGAGCTGCGAGGACGCGTTGGAGGTGCGCTCGTTCGCGCTGACCGAGGCGCTGAGCCGCCCGTACGAGATGATCCTCCAGGTGCGCTGCGACAACCGAGACCTCGACGTGACCACCATCGTGGGCAGGAACGCCAGCGTCTTGCTCGACCGAGGGGGTGAGCACAACCGGCGCGTCTGCGGGATCGTCGATCGCGTCGCGGAGCGCGGTGGGCGGGAGCACCACACCGAGCTCGAGCTGCGCGTCGTGCCCGCGCTCACCCTGCTCGGGCACGGGCGCGACAGCCGCATCTTCCAGGACAAGAACGCGATACAGGTCGTCGAAGAGGTCCTCGGCCTCGCCTTCGGACCGTACCGTCGAGAGCTGGACGCCAGCGGACTGTTGAGCTTCTACGTACCCCGAGAGATGTGCGTTCAGTACCGGGAGTCGCACTTCGAGTTCGTCTCACGTCTGCTCGAGGAAGAGGGCGTCGGGTACTACTTCGACTTCGACGGTGAGGGGCACGAGCGCATGGTGCTGTTCGACGGAAACCGACAGCTCGACGCCCTGACCACGATGGACGGCAACGCCGTGCCTTACGCCGAGGGCGCGCAGGTCATCGATGGGCGGGAGCCGGTGGTACGCTTCGAGGTCGCGCACCGCCTCGGCGCGACCGCCATCACCGTGCGGGACGTCGACTGGACGGCGGACGAGTACCGTATCGAGGCCAGTCGGGACGGCGAAGACGAGCGGGGCTTCACGCGGTCGGTATACGACCACGGTCACGCGCGAAGCGTGACCATGTACGAGTTCTCGCCGGGTGCCCGGTATGGGGCATCCGACGTGGACTACCAGGCGCAGCTCCGCTCCGAGCTCCTCGTGCGGGACCGCCAACGCTTCGTCGGTACGTCGATGCTCATCGGCGTTCGTCCCGGCATCAAGTTCGAGCTCGCCGGGCACCCGGTGCCCGGCATGGACGGTCACTACGTCGTCGTCGAGGTGCGCCACGCGAGCGACGGAACCCTCGCGCCGGGAGGTCGCGGCCCGGAGGCCCACGGTGAGGAGCACTACAACAGGTTCGAGTGCATCCCCCTCGACAGCACCTACGTCCCCGACCGCAGGACCCCCAAGCCCTCGATCGCGGGGGTCCAGACGGCGATCGTCTCCGGTCCCAACCCGGGGGAGCCGTACACGGACGAGTACGGCCGCGTGAAGGTACGATTCCATTGGGACCGGGAGGCCGTCGATCCCGCGCGGGCGAGCGCGTGGATCCGCCTCGGGCAGACGTGGGCGGGGCACGACTCGAGCGGTCTGCATGCGTTCCTGTTCATCCCTCGCGTCGATAGCGAGGTGATCGTCACCTTCCTCGACGGCGATCCCGACCGGCCGCTCGTGACGGGCGCGGTGTACAACGCGCGAAACCTCCCGCCGCTGTCGCTGCCGAGCGAGGCGACGCGGAGCGTGATCCGCACGGAGACCGTCGGCGGGGGTGGTGGCCACAACGAGCTCTCGTTCGAGGACGCGGCGGGCCAGGAGGAGGTGTACCTCCGCGCCGAGCGCAACCTTCGAGAGCTCGTGCAGCACGACCACCTCACCCACGTCCAGAACAACCACCGGAACCAGGTCGACGGGACCGACCGTGAGATCGTCGGAGGGAACCAGTTCCTCACGGTGCGTGGCGATCGGGAGAAGACCATCGAGAACTCGGAGGTCAACGTCATCCACGTCGACCGCGAGACGACCGTGGGGGGCGAGGACGATCTGCGCGTGCGGGGCAACGCCACCACCAACGTCCGGCAGAACGTCACGGTCGACGTCGGCGGGAGCCGCACCGGGCACGTCGTCGGCGCCCAGAGCTGGACCATCGACAGCGGCTCGACGCTGACGGTGACGGGCGGCGTCGAGCAGACGATCCGGGACGGGGGGTGGAGGCTTACGACGACGGGTGGCGTGACGCACAGCATCACGGGGGGGATGGTCGTCGACGCGACATCCGGCATCACGATGTCTGCGGCCGGGAACGTGGCCATCAACGGCGGGCAGGGCGTCGAGGTCTCGGGGCTCAGCATCGAGCTGAGGAGCAGCACGAGCATCGACCAGATCGCACCGGCCGGCATCAACAACTTGACGCCCACCGCTCACTCCACCGTTGCTCAGACGTTGACCGAGATGTTGACCGACGCCACGAGCGCAGGATTCATGAAGTTCAGCGCATACATGTTCGCCGTATCCTTCACGGGGTTCAACGTCAGCCAACACATCGTGAAATTGGACGACTCAGGGCTGGCCTTGCGCAAGGACATGACGTCGGTCGAGCAGCGAACGATCGGGATCAACGGCACCAGCACCGTCACGATCCGCCGAGCCGCAATCACCTTCGAGGGCTGACGAATGCGCCTGACGACACCTTCGTGGATGAGCCCGATCCTGCGCCCCTTCGCTGCGGGTGGCGAGAGTCGCCTGGGCATCTCGGTCCTGTCGGCGTGGAGCTTTTCTGGTGCACCGCTCTCGGTGCAGGATCTGTGGCCCCGCTTCGCTCGCGCCGCCGGGGGGACGGTGCTCGACCAGGGCATCCCCAAGAGCGCGTCGGAGTACCTCCTCGTCGGCCACGCGCACTCGGCGCACCCGGTGACGCACCTCCCCGTCGCCGTCGAGCTCGGGGAGCACCGCAAGGTGCTCAACGTGGTGGGCGACCGCCACTGGCACCGGGGAGTCCCGACCGAGCCACGGCCGTTCACGAAGATGCCGCTCGGGTGGGACCACGCGTTCGGTGGCGACGGCTACGCGGGCAACCCGCTCGGGCGGGGCTTCACGACTCGTGAGCCCGACGGCGTCGCGTTGCCGAACGTCGAGGTCCCAGGCCGGATGGTCTCCTCCCCGAGCGAGCGGCCGCCTCCCGCGGGCCTCGGCCCCTTCGGCATCGACTGGCCTCAGCGGACGCGCGGGCTCGGGACCTACGATCGCGCGTGGTTCGAGCAGGACTTCCCGGGGTTCGCGAGGGACATCGACTGGCGGGTCCACAACGTCGCGCCGCTGGACCAGCGCTTCGAGGAGCCCTTCCGACCAGGGCAGCGCTTCGTGCTGCACAACCTCGTCGAGGGGTCCGCGCGTGTCGAGGTGACGATCCCTCCCGTCGCGGCGCGCTGCTTCACCTACGGCGACGAGGCGAGCCCCGAGCTCGTCGAGGTGCCCCTCGCGCTGCGGACCGTGTGGCTCGTGCCCGACGAGGACATGTTCGTGCTGGTGTTCCACGGCGCACAGAAGGTCCAGAGCCTCCTGGCGAGCGACGTCGCCGGGCTGCTCCTGGCGCTCGATCGCGCAGAGGCGCCCCGAGATCTCGCGCACTTCGCCGCGGCGCTCGAGCGGCGGCTCGACAAGGAGCTCGGCGCCGCCGAGATGCTCGACGATCGGCCGCTGATGCCGGAAGGGCTCGCGTTCCCCGGTTTCGAGGCGCGCGCCGAGGACCTCACGATCCCCGAGCGGCGCGGTGTGCTCGGGGAGAACCTGCGCGCGGGCGCGGAGCTTCGCCGTCGAGAAGCACTGCGGCAGTTCCGCGAGGCCGGGTTCGAGGGCGGCGAGGAGCTCTTCCCGCCGCACGCCCCGCCGAAGCTGCCCGAGGGCTCGCTCGCCGAGCAGATTCGCGCGGTGGAGGCGGAGGCCGCCAAGCAGAAGGCGGCGGCGGAGGCGCGGCTCGCCGAGATGCGCGCGGAGGCTGTCGCGGAGCTCGAGCGCGCCGGCTTCGATCCGAGCTTCCTCGACCGCCCGCCGAGCGGCCCGCCGCCGATCCTCGCTGCGACCCAGCTCGCCATGCTCACGGAGATCTGCGAGTCGGCGCGGGCCGCCGGCCGTCCGCTCGAGGTGTTCGAGCGCCAGCTCGCCGACCCGGACCACCACCGCGAGCTCGCGGAGCGTGAGCGGATGGGACGACAGGCGTATCGGATGAGCGCCCACTTCTCGGAGGGGATGCCCGAGCTCGAGCTAGACCGCGCGGAGGTCGTACGCGCGTTCGTGGAGATCGCGATCCGCGAGCGACGGTCCCTGGCCGAGACGGACCTCACGGGCGCCGAGCTGGCCGGGCTCGACCTCTCGGGCATGGACTTGACCGGCGCTTGGTTGGAGGGTGCGAACCTCCAAGGGACCAACTTGAGCGGCGCGCGGCTCGATGGCGCGGTGCTCGCGAAGGCGCACCTCGGAGAGGCAGTGCTTCGAGCGACCTCGCTGCGACAGGCGAACCTCGGGCGGGCGCGGCTCTTCCGGTTACGCATCGAGGACTGCGATCTCGGTGAGGCCATCCTCACGCACGCAGACCTCCGCGAGAGCCGCGTCAGCGCGTCCGACCTCCGGGGGGCAGACCTGCGCGAAGCCCTGTTCGAGGGCAGCAGCTTCGACGCGTGCGATCTCAGCGAGCTCACGTTCCTGAAGACGTCGCTCTCGGGGGTGGTGTTCACCGGCTGCAAGCTCGACTCGTGCAACCTCATCGAGGTGACGCTCGACGGAACGCGCTTCACGCGCTGCCGTCTCGGCCAGGTCGTCTTCGTGACGTGCACGGGCGTACGCACCGAGCTCTACGAGGCGATGGCCGAGAACGCCCGGTTCGCCCTGGGTTGCCGGTTCGAGCGAGGCGACTTCCGGCGCGCGAAGATGCCTCGGAGCACGCTGCGCGGTAACACGTTCTCGGACTGCGCGTTCGACGAGGCGGATCTCAGCGGCTCCGACCTCGCGCAGGGCGACTTCGCGGGGTCCAGCTTCTACCGGGCGCGCCTGGTGGGGGCGCTGGCGACCGAGTGTGATCTGCGCTCGGCCTCGATGGCGGGAGCGAACCTGATGAACGCGATCCTCGAGGGCGCCGATCTGCGCGGGACGGATCTGCGCGGGACGAACCTCTTCGCGGCCAATCTCGGGCTCGTGCGCGCCGACGGCGGCACGTCGCTCGAGGGCGCCCTCGTGACCCGCGTGCGGCGACACCCGATGCGAAAGGAGACCACGTGACCCAAGCGGACAAGAGGTCGCTCGAGGAGCAGCTCCGCCGCGGCGAGCCGGTGCGGAAGTCGGCGCTCGGCGGCGCCGATCTCCGGGGCGCCATGCTCGCCGGTGGGGTCTTCGAGCGCGTGGACTTCCGCCGGGCGGATCTCAGCGGCGCGGACCTGTCGGAGAGCATCTTCGAGGGCTGCGACTTCTCGGGGGCGCAGCTCGTCGCGGCGCGGCTCGACCACGGCACCTGGTCCAAGTGCGTCTTCGAAAGCGTGGCCGCCGAAGGCGTCCAGGCGGTCCACGCGAGCCTCGTCGAGTGCCGTCTCGCTCGGCTGAGCGCGCCGCGCTCGGACCTGCGACACGCGACCTTCGCCCAGTGTGCGCTCCGTGAGCTCGACCTCCGGGCGTGCGATCTGACCAAGGCGAACTTCGCGGACTGCTCGGAGGTCTCGGCCGACTTCGGCCGCGCGACCCTGCTCGAGACGGTGTTCGTGCAGGGCGATCTGAGCCGCGCGTCGTTCTCGGCGGTGACCGCGGACAAGATCGTCTTCGTGAAGTGCGCGTTCGGCGCGCGCGACTTCGGCGGCGCGGCCCTTCCTCGGTGCCAGTTCCTCGAGTGCGACCTCGGAGGCGCCCGCTTCGACGAGGCGCACCTCCAGAACTGCGGGTTCCGCGGGAGCCACCTGGTCGGCGCCTCGCTGCGGCGGGTGGTCGCGCCCAACGCGCTGTTCGTGGAGGCGGCGCTCGACGACGCCGTGCTCGCCGAGGGGTTGCTCACGCAGGCGCTCTTCGCGGGAGCGAGGGCCGCCGGGGCCGACTTCTCCGGGGCGCGCGCCGACCAGGCGATCTTCATCGGCGCAGACGTGACGGGAGCACGCTTCATCGGCACCGACCTCACCTACGCGGACTTCTCCGGGGCGCGGTTGGTCGCGGCGGACTTCTCCCACGCCACACTGACGCGAACGAGGCTGCACGCGGTCGACGACCGAGGCGCAGTCTTCACGTCTCGAGGTGCGGCCCTGGGCGACGATCCCGATCTCAGGGAGGCGGAGCAGTGGCGTCCGGCCGTATGAGCGACCACGGACGCAACCGAGCGGACGTGGAGTCGATGAGGCATGCGACGTCGAGCGCATACCGCCGCGCGGGCGGCGATGTCGGCGATGGAGTCGAGTCGACGCGGCGGTCGGGGAGGCGGATCGGATCGGGTAGGACTGGGTGGATCGGAAGTTCGAGCGACTAGCTAGGAGGTAGTTTCATGGCAAGGGAACATCGAATCGAGCCTGCGACGCTGGACGTCGCGTCCCTCAGCGTGCGAGGTGATGTCCATTGGGGCATCGTGAGCACGGTCGTCGACGACGGGATCGTGGTCTCCCACGACGGTCGGGGGAGCTTGGCGCGGCGTGCGGCGAGCTGCTTGCTCGCGCCGCGCGCGGGCGACACGGTGCTCGTCGCGCGGGTCGAGGGCCAGTCCTTCGTGCTCGCCGTGCTCGCGCGCGACGCCGAGGGGTGCGAGATCGAGGTCGACGGGAACCTGTCGGTGCGCGCCCGCAACGGGCGCGTCACCGTCGCGGCCGACGAGGAGCTCGCCCTGTCCACGGGTGGCGCGTTGCGCGCGACCGGTCGCACGATGGTCTTCGCGGCCAAGGAGGCGAGCTGGGTCGCCGAGCAGCTCCATCTCCTGGCCGATCACCTCGCCCTCGAGGCCACTCGGATCCGTCAAGCGGCGTCGTTCTCGGAGGTGGTCGTCGAGAGCGTCAAGGAGACGCTGGGCCGCTCCTACCGCACGATCCGCGAGAGCGAGCACGTGAAGGCCGGATCGCTGACGTTGTCGCTTCGCAGTACGCTGCGCGCGCACGCCGATCTGGCGGTCGTCACGGCCAAGAAGCTCGTCAAGCTCAACGCCGACCAGATCCACTTGGGGTGAGGCGATGTTCGCGAACACACAGCTCGGGGGCATGGACACGGGGCTGCCGGATGTCTGCCTCACGCCCGCCGCCGCGGGGATCCCCGTCCCCATCCCCTATCCGAACCTCGCCAACGGCCCGATGGGCGTCCCTGCGGCCTACACCGTGCTCATCTCGTGCGCACCGGCGCACAACCTCGGGACGAGCGTCCCGCTCACGAACGGCGACAACGCCGGCGTCAACATGGGCGTGGCGTCCGGGATGGTGATGGGGCCCTCACGCCACCTGACCGGCGCGTTCACTTGCCTCATCGGCGGCATGCCCGCGTCGCGCATGACGAGCATGTCGCTCCAGAACAGCACGAACTGCCCTGGCGCTCGGGTCTTGCCAAGCCAGGTCACCGTCCTGATCCTCGCGCCATGACGACGATCTACAGCCACGCGCTGCGAGTGCTCGCATGCACGAAGTGCGGCGCGCCGTTCGTCACCGATCCCGCGGGAGGAAGGGTCGACTGCGGGTATTGTGGGACGCCACATCGGCTCGTCCCGCGCGACGAGGCGGCGGATCGAGCGCGCGCACGCGCGCGTCCGGTCATGAGCGAGTCGGAGCGGCTCGCGCGGCTGCGCGAGCAGGCCGAGCGTGACGAGCCGCTGCCGGCCTCGATCGCCGCGCTCCTCGACCACCAGGGGCGCCTCGCGCGAGAGAAGGCGGCCGGGCTCGTGCCCGAGTGGGGTGAGGCGCGCCGCGCGGTCGAGACGCGCGGAGATTTCCCGTCGAGCGAGCGGCTGTTCCACCTGACGCGGTTGCTCCTGCCGCACCTCGACCACGAGCGACGACGGGCGCTGCTCGAGACCGCGCTCGAGCTGTCGAGCGATCCGCGCCATCGCCACGTGCTCGCGTGCGAGCTCGCGCTGGGCGCCGCGCGAGTCGGAGAGCTCGACGCGGCCCGGGCCTGGCTCGAGCTCGTCGAGCCGCGGCCGGCCGACCTCCTGATGGACAGCGCCGTGCGCGCCGCGATCGCGACGCTCGCCGTCGCCGAGGGCCGAGGCGAGGTCGTGCTCGCGGAGCTCGCGGAGCGAAGAGGCGACGTACCGTGCACGCCCTCGTACGCCGCCGCGCACGACCTGCTGCGGGTGAGCGGGCTGGAGCTCGTCGGGCGTCTCGACGAGGCGATCGCGATGCTCGAGAAGCTGTCGCCAGCGGCGGTCGGTGAGGCGGTCGCCGCGTTCGCGCCCATGGCGGTGGCCGCGTCGGCCCGAAGAGAGCTCGACCGGCGCCGTTCGCGGGCTCGTCTGGGTCACCTGCGGGCTCGTCTGGATCACCTGGAGGAGCAGGCCGTCGCGGCGATGAGCCACGCGCTCTCCGTCCCGATCATCCTGCTCCACGCCCTCGCGGTGGACGCCCTCGTCGTCCCGCCGGTGATCGCGGGGCTACTGCGCGTGGGGCAGGAGGGGCTGGCCGTCGGCGCGGGCGTCGTCGCGTCGGTGCTCACCGCCTTGGCCGTGGGTGTCATCGCCCACCAGGCGACCGCGGCGCGCGTCGCGTTCGCGGCGAGGGTCTCCCCGGCGCTCGCGGCCGCGCGCGCCGACTGCCCGCTGCCACGCGAAGAGATCGCGCGGCTCGAGGAGGAGCGCGCGAAGTTCGCTCGCCCGTGGCTGCGGGATCGAGCCGGGTACCTCGGTCGCCGTCTCGCGTTGATGTTCTGTGGGCTCACCGCGAGCCTGTCGCTGACGCTCGCGGCCGGGCTCGGGCGGGGAGCGCACGACGAGCTCTGGTGCCCCGCGATCTGCGCCGATTGTCATGGACCCATGTGGACGGCTCCGTGGGGCTGGCGCTACTGCACGCGCATCGAGGGCCACCTCGACGCCCTGGCGCCGCGCCAGCGAGCCGCCGCGCTCGCGCCGTACCGAGTGACCGACCGCGCGCTCGCGCTGAGCGTCCTGGGCTCGGCCCTCGCCATCGCGTCGGTCCTGTCCCTCGCGTGGGCGGCCGGCTTCGCCTATCTCGGGCACAGGGCACGAGCCCTCCACCGCGCGTACCTCGCCGAGCGCCTCGCGTGGGCGCGCCGGGCCAGAGCGCGGCCCGCGTAGTCGTGCGCCATCGCGCGCATCGAGGCGGTGACGCGCGCATCGGTCGCCGCACCGCCGCGTGCGTCACGGCGCGGCGGGTGGGGCCGGCTCGGGCTCGGGCTCGGGCGCGGGCTTCTTGTTCCGCTTGCGCAGCCGCATGTTGAGCAGCTCGATGAAGACCGCGAAGCCCATCGCGGCGTAGATGTAGCCCTTCGGGATGTGGCGATCGAAGCCCTCCGCGACGAGCAGCACGCCGATCAGGAGCATGAAGCTCAGCGCGAGGATCTTCATCGACGGGTGCCGGTTCACGAACTCGCCGATCGTCTGCGCGAACACGAGCATCACGAGCACCGCGACGATGATCGCGGCGACCATGACCTCGACGTGCTCGGCCATGCCGACCGCGGTGATCACGGAGTCGAGCGAGAAGATGATGTCCATCACCGCGATCTGCAGGATGATGCTCAGCATCTTGGCGCCGCCGCGCGCCCCGCGGTCGCGCTCGTCCTCGTCCTCGACCTCGACCTTCTCGTAGATCTCGTGGGCGCTCTTGCCGATCAGGAAGAGGCCGCCGACCAGGACGATGAGATCGCGCCCGGAGATCTCCTCGCCGAGCACGGTGAAGAGCGGATCGGTGAGCCGCATCACCCAGCTCAGGCTGAGGAGCAAAAGGATCCGCGTGACGAGCGCGCCAGCGAGCCCGAGGCGGTACGCGAGCGGGCGCTCCGCGTGCGGGAGCCGGTCGGTGAGGATCGCGATGAAGACCAGGTTGTCGATGCCAAGGACGATCTCGAGCATCGTCAGGGTGGCGAGCGCGATCCAGGCCTCGGGGTTGGTCAGCAGCTCCAGCATGCGGTCGGTGGCCGACCGTCCTCCCAAACGCCACGCCGCGCAAGCAGGCCCGCGACCGGGCGGCGCCGTACCTCATCCTTGAGACGCGAGCCCCGCGCCGTGCTATGCGTGGCGGCCATATGGGCGAGGCGGATCTGATCCAGGCGCTGACCGATCACGGGTTCAGCTTGAACGAGAGCCGCGCGTACACCGCGCTGCTCCAGAGTGGGCCGTCGACGGGCTACGAGGTGGGGCAGAAGGCGCAGATCCCGCGCTCCGCGGTCTACGGCGCGCTGCGGCGGCTGGTCGCGGCGGGCGCCGCGCGCTCGATCGCCGGCCACCCGGAGCGCTTCGTCGCCGCGCCGGCCGAGACGCTCCTGTCGCTCTTGCGCGATCGGTTCGCGGCCTCGCTCTCCCGCTTCGAGAAGGCGGTGCAGAGCCTCGACACCGATCCGCCCGTCCCCGACGCGTTCAGCGTGCGCGGCTACGACCGCGTGCTCGAGGAGGCCAAGGCGCTGATCGAGGGGGCGACGACACAGATCGTGCTGAGCGCGTGGCCGCGCGAGCTCTCGCACCTCGCGGAGCCGCTCGCCGAGGCGGCGCGGCGCAAGGTGCCGACCTACGTGTTCAGCCACGCCGCGATCCCCGAGGGCATCGCCGGGCGCCACTTCAGCTACGGGCACGACGAGAAGGATCTCGAGGCGTTCTGGAAGCACCGCCTCGTGCTCGTCGTCGACGACCAGCGCACGCTGATCGGCGCGACGGAAGGGGACGACGCCGACAACGCGGTGATCAGCGAGACCGACGCGATCGCCGAGATCACGACGAGCCAGATCGCGCTCGACCTGACGCTGCTCGCGCAGCGCGTCTCGTGCGACACGAGCGAGGTGATGGCGGCGATCCTCGGGGACCGCGTGGGCCGGCTCGACGAGCTGTTCGCGCGCGCGCCCGTGGCGGTGTTCGACCAGCAGGTGGCGCCGGCGCGCAAGAAGCGCCGCGCCGGATGAGCGCGTCGGGCGCGTGCCCCGGCGCGGCCTGCTAGAGTCCCGCGCGTGCCCATCCTGACGCCCGAGGAGCGCATCGGCACGGCGATCGCCGGCAAGTACCGCGTCGAGTCGATCCTCGGCGCCGGCGGCATGGGCGTGGTGATGCGCGGGCAGCACGAGCTCACCGGGCGCGCGGTGGCGGTGAAGCTCCTGCAGCCGGGGCTCGTGACGGACGCCGAGCTGCTCCGGCGCTTCTTCCAGGAGGCCAAGGCGGCCGCCTCGCTCGATCACCCGAACGTGGTCGACGTGCTCGACATGGGGACCGAGGACGGCACCGCGTACCTGGTGCTCGAGCTGCTCGAGGGCGAGTCGCTCGCGCAGCTGCTCGAGCGGCGCGGCCCGCTGCCCGCCGGCGAGCTGCTCGAGATCGTGCTGCCGGTGATGGACGCGCTCGCGGCGGCGCACGACCGCGGCATCGTCCACCGCGACCTGAAGCCCGACAACATCTTCATCCACCGCGATCTGCGCGGGCGGGCGACGCCGAAGGTGCTCGACTTCGGCGTGGCGAAGCTCGTCGCGACCGACTCCGACGTGCAGACGCGCACCGGCGGGGTGCTCGGGACACCGCACTACATGTCCCCGGAGCAGGCGCGCGGCGACAAGGGGATCGGCGGCGAGAGCGACGTCTGGTCGATGGGCGTGCTCCTCTACGAGTGCCTCTCGGGCCAGCGGCCCTTCGAGGCGGAGTCGATGCCCGCGCTGCTCATGCAGATCTGCGCCTTCCCGCCGCTGCCCCTGCTCGAGCGCGCGCCCTCGGTGCACCCGGCGCTCGCGCGCGTGATCCACCGGGCGCTCGAGCGCGAGCTCGACGCGCGCTACCGCAAGATGGAGGAGCTCGGCGGCGCGCTGATGGCCGCGGCCGCGGAGGCGGGGACCACGCTGCCCGCCGGGTTCGACGCGCTCTTCCCGCCGTTCCGTGAGACCGAGCTGCCGCAGGCGCCGCTCGCGAGCGCGACCAGCACCGGGCCGCTCGGCGCGCGCTCGTCGGGCGACGTCGGGACCGATCCGACGGTGGCCGCGGCGATCTCGTCGCCGCGCAAGCGCCCGGCGCTCCCGCTGCGCGCGGGGCTCGCCCTGGTCGGGGTGCTCGCGCTCGGCGCGGCGGTGGTCTACCTGGTGATGCCGCCGGCGCCGTCCGTCGTGGAGCCGGTGCCGCCGGACGAGCCGCGCGTCGGGGTGGTGCCCGGGCCGCCGCCGGAGCCGGAGCCGGAGCCCGAGCCCGAGCCCGAGCCCGAGCCCGAGCCCGCGCCGGTGGTGATCGAGCGGACGGTGTACAGCGATCCCGAGGGCGCGGCGGTGTACCGGGACGGCGCGCGCGTGGGCGCGACGCCGTTCGTGGTCGACGTCGCGGCGGCGCCCGATGGGCGGGTCGAGCTCGAGCTGCGCGCCGAGGGGCACCAGAGCCGCGTCGTCGCGCTGAGCGCGGACGGCTCCCCCGAGGTGCATGTATCCTTGCCCAGGACCTCGCGCGCCCGCCGCGGTGGTGGCGGCGAGGTGCCGACCCTGGCCCCCCGATGAACACGACCCGCGCGCTCGCGCTCCTCGCCCTCACGGCGCTCCTCGCGCCCTCGCTCGCGCGCGCCGACGCCGCGGCCGAGGCGCGCTTCCACGACGACATCGCGCGGCGCGCCTTCGCCGCGCGCCGCTACGAGGAGGCGGCGCGCGCGTTCATGGTCGAGCAGCGCCTCGCGCCGAACCCGAACATCGTCTTCAACATCGCGCTCTGCTTGCAGCAGCTCCAGCGCCACGGCGACGCGTACATGTACTTCGCCGAGTACCTCGCCTCCGACGATCAGGACCCCGCGCGCCGCGAGCAGGCGCGCGAGGCGCTCGCGGCGCTGCGGCCGCGCGTCGCGCTCGTCACCGTCGAGAGCGAGCCGCACGGCGCGGCGATCTTCGTCGACCGGCGCGAGCTCGGGCAGTACGGCGTGACGCCGCGCGTGCTCGCGCTCGCCGCGGGCCCCCACCGCATCTGGGTCGAGAAGGACGGCTACCGCGCCGCCGAGACGTCCGTCGAGCTCGGGCTCGGCAGCGAGTCGCGCGTGGCCCTCGCGCCGGAGCAGATCCTCGGGCGCCTTCGGGTGAGCGCGCCGACCGCCGCGCGCGTCCGCGTGCTCGACCCGGACGGCAACGTGGTCGTCGAGGGCGACGCGCCGCTCGATCGCGCGATCGCGCCGGGCACCTACCGCGCCGAGGCGCGCGCCGGGGTCGAGCGCTGGAGCGAGCCGGTCGTCGTGCGCGCCGAGCAGACCTCGGAGCTCTCCGCGCAGCTCGTCGGCCCGACGGGCGACGCGACGGTCACCGCGAACGTCGCCGGCGCGCTGGTCTCGCTCGACGGGCGCGACCGCGGCTTCACGCCGCAGGTGCTCGCGGCGATCCCCGCGGGCGAGCACACGCTCGAGGTGCGGGCCGAGGGGATGCGCACGTACTCGGGGCGCCTCGCGATCGAGGACGACGACCACGCGTGGGTGACCGTCTACCTCGAGCCCGACCGGCCGATCGGCGTCGCGGACCCGACCTGGGTGCTCACCGGGATCACCCTCGCGCTCGGCATCGCGGCGGGCGTCACGACCGGGTTCGCGGCCGACGCGAGCGCGCGCTTCGCGGATCGTCAACGAATGTTGCAACCTTCGGGCGGCCTCGCCGACGAGAGCCGCGCGCTGAACGTCGCCGCGGACGCGATCTGGATCGGCGCCGGCGTGGCGGCGATCGTCACGCTGATCTTGCTCGCGACGACGAGCGACTTCGACGCTCGGCCGAGCCGCGCCGCCGTCTCGCGGGGGGGCCGATGAGCCGCGTCGTCGTGGCCGCGCTCGCCGCGGCGCTCTCGCTCGGGTGCTCGGTCCTCTTCGAGCCGTCCGTCCCCGACGTCTGCGTGGACGACGACTTCGATCTCGACGGCTGGCTCGCGCCCGAGTGCGCCCCGGTCGGCGCGCGCCCGGAGCGGCTCGACTGCGACGACACCGACCCCGAGGTCTTCCCCGGCGCCCCCGAGCGCTGCAACGGCGACGACGACGACTGCGACGGCCGCGTCGACGAGGGGATCGCGACCGAGGCGTGGTACCCCGACTGCGATCTCGACGGCGCGGGCCACGAGCTCGCCGGCGCCTACGTGGGCTGCGCGGAGCCCGACGATCCGCCGTGCGCGGGCGGCGGCGGCCGCTGGGTCACGCGCGGGGGCGACTGCGACGACGGCAACGCGCAGCGCCGGACGGCGTGCGGCGAGTGCGGCGAGGTCGACTTCCTCATCGTGATGGACCCGACGCTGACCGCGGCCGAGCAGGCCGCGCTCGCCGCGCAGATCCCGCAGATGGTGCACGTCCTCAAGACCGGTGACGTGGACGGCGACGGGATCGCGGACGGCGAGCCGGTGACGCGGGCGCACGTCGGGGTGATCACCTCCGACCTCGGGGTCGCGGGGCACGCCGTCCTGGGCTGCGACGCGGGCGCGGGCGACGACGGCCGGCTGCGGACGCGCTCGGGCGCGGCGCTCGGGTGCGACGAGCTCGCCCTCGAGGGCCTGCCCTACCTCTGGTTCACGCCCGAGGACACCGACAGCCGCGTGGACGGGTTCGCCCACGACTGGGCCTGCCTCGTGCGCACCGGCACGAGCGCGTGCGGCTTCCAGCAGCCGCTCGAGGCGACGCTCAAGGCGATCACGCCGGCCGCGTCGTCGCTCCGCTTCGAGGGCGAGACGCTCGGGCACGGCGACGGCGTGAACCGCGGCTTCCTGCGAGAGGGCTCGCTCCTCGTGGTGCTCTACCTCACCGCCGGCGACGACTGCTCGGTCCGCGACTCCTGGCTCTTCGAGGGCGGCGCGAGCGACGGCTCGGCCGCGCTGCGCTGCCACGCGAACCCCGACGCGCTCCACCCGCTGTCGCGGTTCGTGAGCGGGCTCCTGCAGCTGCGCGGCGCGGACGACCTGATCTTCGCGCTCGTCGCCGGCGTGCCGGACGATCTGCTCGTCGCGCACGGGATCGACCCGGACTACCGCGCGATCCTCGGCGACGCGCGGCTCGTCGAGCGGCAGGACCCGCGCGATCCGACGCGCCTCGTGCCGTCGTGCACCGGCCGCATCGACGCGCGCCCGCCGCGGCGGCTGCTCGGCGTGGCCTCCGACCTCTCGCTGCGCGGCTCGACGACGGTGGTCGGATCCATCTGCGACACCGACGCGTACCGCAACGTCGCCGAGGCGGTGCTCGCCACGGCCGACGCGCACCGCCTGCGGCGCTGCGGCCCCTCGCTCGGTGAGTAGCCGCGGGGCGCGCGCGGCGGTAAGGTCGTCCGATGACCACCAACGACAAGAGCCGGCGCTCGCGCATCGTGGAGGTCGCGGTCAAGCTCGCGCAGGGGCGCGACTTCGGCGAGGTCGGCCTACGCGAGGTCGCGGAGCAGGCGGGGGTCGCGCTCGGGACGCTCTACAAGTCGTTCTCGAGCAAGGAGGAGATCATCGCCGCGGCGGTGCAGTACCAGACGACCCGGCTCAGGCGGCAGTTCGACCGGACGCCCGCGCGCGGCGCGACGCCGCTCGAGCGCGTCGACGACCTCTTCGCGCGGCTCACGCGCGCGCTCACGCGCCGCCCCGCGTTCGCGCGCACGGTGCTCGGCGCGATCAGCACCAACCACCCGGACATCTCCGGCGCGGTGCTCGAGCACGACGGCGAGACGACGCGGATGGTCGTCGCGGCCCTGCGCGGCGGGCCGCCCGACGACGTCGACGTCGAGAGCTACACCGCCGACGAGCGCACCGTCGCGTTCCTGCTGCGTCACATCTGGTTCGCGAGCATGGTCGGCTGGTCCGCGAGCCTCTACACGCCGGCGGGGGTGCTCGAGCACGTGCACGACGCGGCGCGGCTGCTCCTCGCCGGCGCGGAGTCCTTGCGGGCGTGAGGCGCGGGGACCGCGGGCGTCGTGGGGTGCGGGGCGCGACGGCGACCGCGACCGCCCTCGCGCTGCTCTTCGCTTGTGACGGCGCGAGCGCGCCCGACGCGGGGACGCCCTCCGTCGACGCGGGCGGCGTCGCGCGCGCGCCGCGGGCCCCGATCACGCATCCGTCGCTCCTCTTCCGGCCCGAGGATCGCGACGCGATCCGCGCGCGCGTGGCGCGTGAGCCGTACGCCGGCGTGCTCGCCGCGCTGCGCGAGCGCGCCGCGCTCCCGCTCCGGGCGCGCGAGGAGCGCTGGGATCACCGCGTGTACGGCCACAACGGCTGCGTGGCGCAGGCCAACGCGGTGCTCGCGTGGCTCGAGGACGACGCGGACGCGGCGGCGCGCGCGCGGGAGATCCTCCTCGCGCTCGAGCCCGACGTCGACACCGACGACACGTGGGACCTCAACATCCGCATGCCGGCGCCCTTGATGTGCCACGTCAACGCGTGGGATCTCCTGCAGGCCACGGGCACGCTCTCCGCCGACGAGGCGCGCGCGGCCGGCGAGGTGCTCACGTCCATCAACGAGGCGTTCTACGCGCGCTACGTGCTCGATCGCGCGACGCGTCAGATCGCGCTCGGCTTCTCGCAGAACAACCACCCGATCCGCACCGCGGCCGCGATCGGCTACGTCGCGCTCGCGTTCCCTGCGCACCCGTCGTCCGACGCGTGGCTCGACTGGGCGCTGAGCGAGCTCGACTACCTCCTCGGCGAGAACGGGCAGTACCTCCAGCCCGACGGCGCGGTGAGCGAGGGGCCCGCGTACTTCGGCTTCGCGGCGGAGGCGGCGGTCGCGTTCCTCCACACCTACGAGCGGCTCGGCCTCGAGCGTCACGAGCACCGGCGCGACTGCGTGAACCGCCAGCGCGTCGATCCGTGGCAGGGCCACGGCTGCGTGCCGGGCGAGGCGTTCACGTTCCCGGGCATGCTCGCGCGCCCGCTCTTCCAGTCCGCGTTCGACTGGTCGATCGCGATCCGGCTCCCGAGCGGGCAGCGGCCGCCGCTCGCAGACGCGCGCCTCACGACGCCCGGGCACGCGGCGCTCCTCACGGCGCACGGCGCGCCGCCGCACTTCCTCTGGGACTGGGCGCAGAACGAGCGCGACCCGCGCAAGATGGACGCGCCGATCGTCCCGCTCTACCTCCTGATGCTCGACGACGCGCGCGCGCCGAGCGAGCCGCCCTACCGCAACCGCTTCTTCGAGGCGGGGGGCAACGCGGTCCTGCGCTCGGGCTGGGACACGGACGCGCGCTGGCTGCTGCTCGTCGCCGAGCACGGCGCGGCGCGCCGCACGCTGCACGATCACGTCGACGGCACGTCGTTCACGCTCGCCGCGTACGGCGACTACCTCCTGATGGACACCGGCTACTACAAGCCGCTCGGGCTCGACAACGCGCGCACCGCGCACGCACCTTCGCACAACGTCATCCTGATCGACGGCGAGGGCGCGCCGGACAAGGGGCTGCTCAACGACTGGGGCGACGCGGACGCGTTCCTCGAGCACGCGACCGACGGCGACGCGCTCGCGTGGGTCGAGGCGCGGCAGACCTACCGCGAGACGACGATCGTGCGCGGCGTGGCGTTCGTGCGGCGGCGCTACTTCGTGGTCGCGGACCGGCTCGCGACCGATCACGCGAGCGCGCGCGAGCATCGGCTGCGGCTGCACGCGCACGCGGGGCTGGATCTCGGGCACACGTTCGCGCTCGGCGCGGAGCTCCACGTCGCGCGCGAGCGGGGCGGCGCGCGCGTCTTCACCGCCTCGACGGACGGCGCGGTGCGCTGGGAGGAGCCGCCGTTCACGCCCGAGGTCGCGCCGCACGTCCACGAGCTCCAGAGCGGCGCGCACGCGCATCACGGCGTCGCCGACGCGGTCGTGACGGCGCGGGCGCCGAGCTTCCTGAGCGTGCTCGCGCCCTACCGCGTCGGCGCGAGCGAGGGGGACGACGCGCCGCTCGTGGTGACCGCGCTCGAGGCGGGCGCGGGCGCCGTGGCGTGGCTCGTCGAGGGAGCGGGCTTCGCCGACGTGGTGTGGCTGCGCGGCGAGGGCGCGGCGAGCGAGCTCGCGCTCCCCGGCGGCCGGCGCGTCACGACCGACGCGGCGGTCGTGATCGTGGCGCTCGACGGCGCGTTCGGGCTCGTCGCGCGCGGCGCGTTCGCGGCGCTCGACGGCGCCGACGCGGTCCGCGGCGAGGGCCCGGTCGTGCTGCGCGACGCGGCGCGGCCGTAGCGCGCGGGCGTCGTCTCGCGAGGCGTCGTCCGCGAGGCGCGAGGCGCTATGATTCGGTCATGGCGCGGAAGCTCCCCGGCTGGGTCGTCGACGAGGCGACGTCGATCGTCGAGGAGATGGCCCCGTTCGTCGGCCGCACGCCCGAGGAGCTGTGGCGCGACACCGAGGACTGCGCGAAGGACGCGATGTGGGCGGTCCGCGCGAGCGGGATGGCGGAGCGCGTGCTCGCGCAGGAGGACCCGCTCCCGGAGAGCACGCTGCGCGCGCTCGCGCGGCTCCGGAAGCAGGCGGCGTGAGCGAGGTCGGGCGAAGGACCGCCGCCGAGGCCGCGCGGGCCATCGCGGACGCGCTCTCGGCCGCCGGGTACGACTACGCCATCGGCGGCGCGCTCGCGCTCGGTGTCGCCGGCGTCCCCCGGGGCACGAAGGACGTCGACATCAACCTCTTCGTCGGGAAGGACGAGCTTGGCGGCGCCATCGACGTGCTCGCCGCCCTCGGGATCGAGCTGAGCCCGGAGCACGCGCTCGCCCGGGCGGAGCGCGATGGGATGTTCGTCGGCGTCTGGGACGGCATGCGCGTCGACGTGTTCGTTCCGAGTATTCCGTTCTCGCACGAGGCGGGCGAGACGGTCCGGGTGATCACCATCGACGGCTGGACGGGGCGTTTCCTCGCGCCCGAAGCGATCGCGCTCTTCAAGCTGCTGTTCTTCCGCCTCAAGGACCGCGGCGACCTCGAGCGACTCGTCGCGGTGCGCGGAGCCGACCTCGATCACGCCTACGTGCGACGCTGGATCGTCGAGATGATGGGTGAGGACGACGAGCGATCCAGAGCGTGGGATGACATCGTGGCCCGGTTCGGGCCCCACGACGGGTGAGCAGAGGTTCGTCGAGAACGCTTCGAGCGCTCGTCGATCCCGTCGATTCTCGCGGGGTGCGGAGCGGTCGCCGGCTCAGGCGTGCTCGGCGGCGGAGGAGGGATCGGCGCGGCGGAGGGGCTGCCAGGCGCGGTAGGTCGCGCAACGCCACAGCCACTCGGCGGGGCCGAAGCGATAGCGAGCGAGCCAGGCCGAGGACCACGCCAGCTGGAGCGCCCAGACGGCGGCGACGAACCCGAGGAGCTCGGTGCGGGTGAGGGCGAGGTCGCCGGGCGCGGCGCCGAGGATCGCGACGCCGAGCAGCGACTGGGAGAGGTAGTTCGTCAGGGCCATCCGCCCGACGGCGCGGATCCGGGCGCGGAGGGGGCTCTCTCGTGCGTGGTTCCACAGGGTGATGAGCGCGAGATAGCCGAGCGTGGCGGGGATGGTGCCGAGGGTGTTGGGGATCGCGCGGACGAGCGCGACGGTCGGGGAGAAGTCGGCGGCGACCACCCACACGACACCCGCCGCCGCGAGGGGGAGCCCGAGGCCCAAGCCCCAGGCGGCCATGCGCCGGTAGACGCGCGCGTCGAGCCCACCGGCGAGGACGCCGCGCCGGTGGAGCGCGATCCCGATCAGCATCATGCCGAGGGCCCGGCAGAGGTAGTCGGCGTCGTAGAAGGCGGTGACGCCGTCCGACATCGGGCCGGTGGCGTACCAGTAGGTGCCGAGGCCGGCGCCGCTGGCGTCGATCGTCGGCTGCACGACGAGGGCGATGAGCACGGGGAGCAGGTACACGACGACGCCGAGGGTCACCAACGCCCGCGCGCCGAGGTCGCGAGCCATCAAGAGGAGCGGCGCGACGACCGCGTAGACGACGAGGATGTCGCCGTCCCAGATCCACGAGTGGACGATGCCGATCGCGAGGAGGAGCGCGTTGCGCCACAGCGAGAGCCCGATCGGTCGGCGGGCCTTCGCGCTCGCGCGGTCCGCGAAGACGGCGACGCCGGCGCCGAACAACATGGAGAACAGGCCCATGAACTTCTGGTCGAAGAGCACCGGGCTGGCGACGCCGATCACCCAGTCGAGCGTCGTGGCGGTCCCGGCGAGGTCGAGGTGGTAGAGGGCGCTGTCGGGCAGCGCGAGCAGGACGACGTTCATGGGCAGGATGCCGAGCACGGCGACGCCGCGGACGGCGTCGAGGTTCGTGATCCGGGCGTCGTCGCCGGTCGGCGCGTGCGCCGAGTCGCGCTCGGCGCTGGAGGACGCCACGCGCCGACGGTAGGGGTGCGACCCGCACGGCGCAAGGCGCCGGAGCCCGGCGCCGCCGCGCGCTCACCTCCGCCGGGTGACCTCGCGGCCGTGGATCTTCAGCGCCGGCGTGCGCCCGATCCACCACTCGAGGTGCGAGGCGGTGCCGCGCACTCGCAAGCGACCGCCGTGCTCGCCCTCGAGGTGGCAGAGCTCGCACAGGTGACCTGGTTCTCCGCCTCGTCGCCGCCGCCGTGCGCGGTAGCGCACGTGGTGGTTCGTCAGCGCGCGCGTCCGACCCCGCGCGCGTCTCGCGGCCCGCGCTCGCGAGCAGCTCGCCGCTCAGCACCGCGCGATCGAAGGCGATGACGCCCTCGAGCTCTTCGTCGTCGGGCGGCGAGAGGTGCCGCGCGGGCGTCCCTTGCACGTGTACGTCACGGTCCTCGTCGACTCGCAGAAGGCCGGCCACCAGAAGCTCACGCGGCTGGTCGACGACGGGCTCCTCGACGCCCGGCGCACGCTGATGGTCGGCCAGGTGCTCGGAAAGTCGCTGTCGGGGGGCGGGCATAGAGGGGCCTGGGACGTGCGGGACACGGCCGCAGCGCTGATCACGGGGGTCGCCAGGGAGCCGCGATGACCCAGACCATGAAGGGCGGCCATCCCCCGACCGGATGCTCCCCCACTCGTGTGCACCCCAGCGCGACCGCTGGGTCTCGTGCTGAACACGCTCGGAGAGATCCTGCAGGGCTTGCCATCGAACCGATGCGGCGTCCGTCGTGCCACGGCCGCGATCCTCGCGGGAGCATCTCGAACACGCCGCAGCCCGTGATAGGGTCGCGTCGTCGTGTCGTCGCGCGCGTTGCGGGTGTGGCAGGGAGCGTCTGCGAGGGCGCTCGATGAGATCGAGGGAGCCCACCGCGCCGTTGGAGGCGACAGGCCGGGTCGACGGATCGCGACGCTGCGGCTGACGCAAGCGTACGTGTTGCTGCTCTCCGCGCAGTTCCAGCGGTTCTGCCGCGACCTCCACTCGGAGTCCTTTGCCTGGATCCTGAGTCAGCAGACGATGCAGCCCGGCGTGGACACGACGCTCCTCGCGGTGCTCACGAGCGGGCGCGCGCTCGATCGCGGCAACCCGAGCCCCGACAATATCCTCCGCGACTTCCGACCGATCTGTCCGTTGTTCTGGGACGATGTGGGGCGGCATAGCTCGCACAGTCCGGGGCGCAGGAAGAAGCTCGAGCTCCTCAACGAGTGGCGCAACGCGATCGCGCACCACGACTTCACGAAGCCCAACGCCTCGTCCGAGACGATCTGGTTGAAGCCCGTGCAGGGATGGCGACGCGCGTGCAACGGGCTCGCGATCAGCTTCGATGCGGTCGTTCGCTCCTCGCTCGAGCGGTTGGTGGGCACGGCACCGTGGTGATACCTTTCCCTCGTGTCGTACGGCATCGACAAGCAGCGGAAGAAGATCGCCGTCGGCGCGAAGGTCGCGTTCGAGCTCGGCGGCTCGACGGTGATCGGCGTCGTGATCGAGGATCGCGGTCCGCTCGGCCCGGGTGGGGTTCGGCTGCTCCGGGTGCGGGTGCACCTCGACGATCTCATCGAGCCGTTGGAGGCAGACGTTCGCGAGGACCGACTCGCGCGCGTGTACGACGCGGCGGGGTAGCTCGCGATGACGCCGGAGGCGCAGGGGCGGATGAGGACGGGCGCTCAGGCGGCGCGGCGCAGGAGACCTCGGTCGCGCGCGAGCGCGGCGAACGCGGTGTCGGTGCGGGAGAGCCTGGCGACCAGGTCCAGCGCGGCGAGCGGGGCCTTCGCCTCGAGGTTCGCGGCGGCGCCGAGCGGGAGGTAGATGGCGACCTTGGTCTCTCCGCCGTGGCGCACGAGGCGCGCGACCGCCTTGGTCATGCCGAGCTTGCGCGCGTAGGCCTGCGCGGTCTTCGCCGCCGCCTCGCGCTCGCGCTGGACCTCGGTCGGCGGCGCGGTGCTCGCGCCCTTGAGGGTGCGGATCGCCTCGCGCAGCTTCACGCCGGAGATCGCCGCGGCGCGCAGGCGCCGGCCGCGGCCGTCGTCGCTTCCGTCGATGAGCTCGTCGTCGGCG
>JAHBWG010000112.1 GCA_019637095.1 Sandaracinaceae bacterium
TGGACGTCCCAGTCCACCTCGCCGCCGAGCACCTCGGTGTGCTCGTACCGCCAGGCGTTACCGCCGAGGTCCGTCGCGCCCGTCAACACGCTTTGTGCGTCGTACTGGAAGGCGCGCGTGCGCGCCTGCTCGTCCACCTGCGTGAGCGGGAAGCTCGCGCTCGCGTCCACGTGCGTGCGGCCGTGGAACGTCGTCGAGGTGCTCGCGCCGCCGGGGTAGCGCGTCGAGGCCGGCAGGCCGTACGGCGTCGAGTGGTGCACCGTCGTGTTGGACAGCGCGTCGGTCACCGAGCTCTCTGCCGGCAGCGTGGCGTGCGCCGTCACGTGGCCGCGCTCGTCGGTCGTGGTCGCGATGTTCCCGCGCGGATCGTAGGTGAACGAGCGCGTCGTGCCGTCGGGCGCGGTCTGCGTGATGACGCGACCGAGCGGGTCGCGCGCGTAGCGGGTGGTCGCGCCGCGCGCCGCGTCCACGACCTCGACGAGGTGGCCCGCCGCGTCGTAGACGTGCTCGGTCACGTTGCCCAGCGCGTCGATGCGACGGCGGAGCTGGCCGGCGGCGTCGTAGCGCTGCGTGAAGGTGTCGCCGTTGGGCTCGGTCCACGAGAGCAGCCGCCCCGACGCGCTCAGCCGCCGCTCGACGCGGCCGAACGTCGGGCCCTCGATGGCAGTCCACGCGTCGGAGTCGGCGTACTCGTAACGCACGGTCACGCCGTTGCCGTAGTCGGCGTACAGGCGTCGCCCGGCGGGGTCGTGCACGAAGCGCTGGGTGACGCCGCCTCGCCGGAGCCGCGAGAGGTGTCCCGCCGCGTCGTGCTCGAGCTCGGTCACCGTCCCGTCCGGGCCCGTGATGCGAGTGGGCTGACCGTCGGAGCCGTACTCGTAGTTCGTCGTGCCGAACCGGTCGGTCAGCGTCGCGAGGCTCCCGTTCGGGTGGTAGGTGCGCGCGAGGATCACCGCGCCCTCGTCGTCGAGCACCCGCGTCGGGTTACCCCGGCTGTCGTGCTCGTAGTGCAGCGTCCCGCCGCTCGGCAGCGTGGTGCCCGTGCGCACGGTGAGGAACCGCGTGCCGTCGAACACGTACGCTTGCGTGTGGTCCGTGCGGAACAGGTTCGGATCCTCCCCCGCCGCGGTCGGCAAGATCTCCGCCCGCACGTCCGTCGACTCTGGGTGGTACAGGTACCGCGTGCGACCCCCGGCGTCCTGCCGCTCGATCAGGTTGTTCCACGGCGCGGGGCTGTACGTGAAGAGCTGGGTGTGTCCCAGACCGTCCTCGATCCGTACGACGTTGCCACGGTCGTCGTACGCGTAGCGGGTCGGCGACGGCAAGCCGGTGAATCGCAAGACGCTCTGCGCCGCGAGATCGTACTGCTGCTCCATGCAGACGCCGTCCGCGTCGCAGAGCGCGCGCATGCGGCCGGCCGCCTCGTACTCGATCGCGGCGGTGCGCACGCCGCGCCAGTCGACGATCGCCGTCAGGTGGTGCGGGTGCCCCGCCGCCTCGTACTCGTATCGCGTGACCCGACCGATCGGGTCGGAGAACGAGGCGAGGTTACCCGCCGCGTCGTAGGCGTACGAGACGCTTCGGCCCGCGCCGTCCGCGATGCGGCGAATCCGCCCCCGCGCGTCGCGATCGAAGACGACATAGCGACCGCTCGAGTGGACCAGGCCCCCGCCGAAGCCGAGCGAGGGCTCCACGATCGTGAGCGAGTTGCCGTTCGGGTCCTCGAGCCACACGACGCCACGCTGCGCGTCCAGCCCGAACCGCCGCCCGTCGGGCAAGAGCAGCTCGAACTCCTGCGGGTCGAACACCGAGTCGTCCTCCGTCGAGATGAGCTGGCTCTCGGCCGCAAACGCGCCGGCGCGCACCACCTCGATCGCGCGGGCGCGCACGTTACGCGGGCCGATGATGCGCAGCTCCGCGCCCGCGCGCGTGCCGTCGACCAGCTCGTAGCCCACGTCGCCGCTGCAGCCGCCCGAGAGCATCGCGGGGCTCGTGACGATCGGCCGGAACGTGTACCACTCGTCGTCGCCCAGGCGCACCTCGGCGAAGTGGCCGAGCTGGTCCTCGAAGCGCTGGCACGGGATCCGGTCGCCCGCGTTCGTGTAGACGGCCACGCCCTCGCCGACGACGTAGTTGTGCTGGATCGAGCCCTGCCGCAGGTCGAGCGTCCAGCCGTGGCCGAAGTCGCCGACCGTATGCACCTCACGGCTGTCGTAGACGCGGTTGACGGCGATCGGGATGCCGAAGTCGCGCATGACCAGGTCGGTCAGCTCGAGCCGCACGAGGCCGAGCTTGGCGCCGCCCTGCACCCGGACCGGGATCTCCACGCTCGACTGCTCGCCGTTGATGTCCTCGGCGCGCAGGCGAAGGTGCCAGATGCCGTTTCGCACTTGGGTCACGTCGAGCTCGGCGAGGTGCGCGTCCTCGACCGTGTTCGTGCCGCTCGCCATCGTGCGGTACGGGCCGCCGTCCGCCGGACGCATCTCGAGCCACCAGCGATGGAGGTGCTCGTCGCGCACGGTGCCGGTCGCGTCGTGGAGGTACGTGAGGATGTCGTTGGGCGCGGGCGCGCGCAGCGCCACGAACGGCGGCGTGGTGTCGCTCGGGTCGAGCACGCGCACCTCGGCGGTGCCGAAGCCGCGGTTGCCGCTCGGGTCGACCGCGCTCGCTTCGGCGGTGAAGCGGCCGGGCGCCGTGGCGATCCACGTCCCCGTGCCCGTCGCGTCGAGCGGCACCACGCCGCCGCCGACGGTCAGGCCCTCCACGAAGGCCACGTCGTCGTCGGTCGCCGTGACGACGAGGGTGACCGTGTCGCCCGGCAGGACCGGGTCCGGCGTGTGGGCGATCGTGACGGCGGGCGAGCGCGAGTCACCGCGGACCACGAACTCGAAGCGCTGTGGCTCGCTCATCAGGCTGGTGTCATCGCGCACGACGATCTCCACCGGGTGAGCGCCGGCGTCCGCGAGCGTCGGCACCCACGTGATCAGCCCCGTCGCGGCGTCGATGCTCATGCCCGCAGGCGCGACGAGCAGGAGGTATTCGAGCACGGGCGTGTAGAGCGGCGTCGTGTTCGGATCGTGCGCCTCGACGTCGTAGACGTAGAGCAAGTTGAACTGCGCCGTACGCACCGGGCTCGACGTGATGAAGGGCGGCGCCGGGCGCTGGAGCACGCGAACGCCGAACGTGACCTCGGTCCGGCTGCCATCCGGGTCGGTGGCGGCGACCGTCACGGGCGAGGTGAAGTCCACGAAGCGACGGTCCGGCGTCCAGTAGAGGCGCTCGCGCTCCGCATCCACCGCGAGCCCGGCGGGGCCTGCGATCAGGGACCAAACGAGCGGCTGTCCCTCGGGGTCGCTGCCGTCGAGAGCGAGCTCGAACAGCTCGCCCTCGAACGCGGTGTAGAATCCGCCCATGGCAATGACAGGCGGGCGGTTGACGATCTGCACCTGGATCGAGAAGGTCGCAGGCGCGGAGCAGAGCGACGCGTCGCACACCCGGTAGGTGAACGCGTCGGGGCCGACGTAATCCGGCGCCGGGGTGTACGTCCGCGTCGGTCCGCTGCCGACCAGCGTGCCGGCGACGGTGGGCGTGAGGACCTCGAAGGTGATGGCGTCACCGTTCGGGTCGAAACCCGTCATGATCAGCGTCTCATGGCCGCGCTGGGGGACGGTGTCGAAGCGATCGTACGCGAAGGGCGCGAGGTTGACGGGGGCTCCGGCCTCGAAGACGAGATCCTCGTCCGCGAGCCCGTCTCCGTCGTCGTCGAGCCCATTCGCGAGCTCCTCGTCCCAGCGCCCGTCACAGTCGTTGTCGATCCCGTCGCCCGGCGCGGTCGGCGTGGGCGTGCAGCCGCCGGCGAGGTCGGTCATGCGAAGTCGCGCCGGGTAGGCGTAGCCGTCCGCGTCGGCCCAGCCGTAGATGGAGACGCCGACAGGAACCGCGGGCGAGACGTGCGTCACGCGGTGCACTCCGTCTCCCACGGGCACTTGGGCATACACCCAGCCGCTGGAGCCGATCGGGGCGAACGGCGCCACCACCGGCGCGCCATCGACACGCACGCCGCCAGCCTCCGCGAGCGGGACGACGAGGTTCAGGAAGTGCTCGTAGGCCCACGTCCCTCGTACGGTGCGACCGCCGTCGAAGTAGGAGAACTCGCGGCTCGGTACCGTCGCGACAGTGGCGCCGTTGTCGAACTGTTCGGGAGGGACCGCGAGGAGCATGACGGGGTCCCCGGTGACGCTGCCGGGCGCCTCCGCGGCGATGCCCTTGGCGAGCTGATACACGAGCGCCGGATGGCTCGTGGTGAGGGCGTGCGCCGTCTGGGTCGGCACGTCGATGTCGTGGACCTGTCCTCGCGCGAGGGTCGCCACGAGCGATCCGTCGAGCCGGACCTCGGTTCCGTCGCGCGTCGCGACGGCGCGCGCGAAGTAGCCGCTGGTTCGACGGGCGAACGGGGTCAGCAGGTACTCGGTGCCCAGCACCTCGGTGGGCGGAATCTGCTCGAGCAGGGTGTTGCACGCCTGCGTCCCCGATGGCACGTAGCCGCACATGTGCCCCGAGATGACCGCGACCGGAGCGGTCGAGGTCACCGTCGTTCCCGTGAGATCGTAGAAGGTGTCGGTGGGGCCGGGTGGGTTCGTGAAGGCGCGGATCTGCACGACCTGGCCCCGATTCAGGCGCACGGTTCGAGGGACGCCAGGTCCGCTGACGAGTCCGATCGGGCCGGCTTCGATCCAGTAGCTCGGGACGAGGGTGACGTCCGTACCGTCCTCGGTGGCGACGACGACGAACTGGCCCACCCATCGCACGAACGACGACTGAACGTAGCCCGGCGCCGCGCCGACGACGTAGTCGGTCCCGAGCGTGCTCGTCGGCAGCGCGAGGAAGCCTTCAGCACCGTTCTTGATGAACGAGAGCTCATGGACACACACGACGCGGTCGCTGGTGATGTGGATCGAGTCGTCGAGCACGGTGCTGGTCGCCCGCACCGCGCCGCGCCCGGGAACGTCGAGCGGGAGCTCGAGCATGCCGATCCCGCTCTCTCCGACGAAGACGTTCGCCGTGCGACCGACACCGGGCATGTCGACCCGAACCGCGGTCGACGCCTCGGCGCTGAAGTAGAGGTTGTGACGGTAGCTGGGCTCGGCGCCCGGCGCGGTTGGGCAGGTGCCGGCGTCCGCGCACGGGTTGGGGATCGCGATCCAGTAGTCGGTGCCGCAGTTCCCTGGATACGTCGGCCGGAGGAGCTCGGGGTACCGATTCTCCCCGCGTGCCGCGACGTAATGCGTGTCGCCTGCAAACGATGCCACGACCGTCGTCGAGGCGCCGGCCGGGAAGTCGAGCGTCACGGTGGCGCGCCCATCCGGCCCGGTGATCGCGGTGGCGAGCTGGGCACCGAGCGCGAACGTGAGCATGCGGCCGGCGACCGGAGTGGTCGGATCGAACGAGTCGATGAGCTGGGCGGTGACCGCCTGTGCCCCCCCGTAACTTGCTCCCGGGACTGGCGCGAGGGCGATCGTGGCCTCGCGGCGGACCACCTCGACGATGAAGGTGTCCTCGCTCGTGTCCCCGTAGAGGTCGGTGGCCCGAGCGTGGACGCGATAGGTGCCCGGGTCACTCCAGCCGTGCGCCACGTAGAAGTTGGTCGGAGTGCATGGCGAGGGCCCGACGACCCTTCCGTCGCCGAAGTCGTAGCTGCAGACGAGCGAGAACCACTCCGCCGAGGTCACGTCGGTGAGGACGATGGGATCCTTCGGCCGCCAGTGCTCACCCCAGATGAGGGTCTGGTCCTCGCCCACATCGATGCTCGGCGGGACGTTCTGCACCATGATGTCGCGCGTGACGGAGCTGTGCAGGAGCGCTGCATCCGTGACGTCGAGCGTGACTCTCAGCGACCCAGCGTGCGGAAGACTGAACCCCGTGAACCCACCTGGCGCGTGCACCGTCCGGAAAGCGTTGATGCCGCTGGGCAGCATGGCGCCCTCGGGGGTGATCCCGACCCGCACCAGGGGAGCGCCGGACGGCGAAGACGTGTCTCGGACGGTGAGCACATCGCCCTGGCGAACGGGAAGCGGGGTCGCGACGAAGTCGGCGATCGGAGGGCCGTGTGCCGTATAGAGGTGCTCCGAGACGCTGGTCAGCCCGTAGGCGTCGATGACCTCGAGCCGAACCACGTAGGTGCCGGGAGCTCCGTACGTATGGACCGGGTGGCGCTCGTGCGAGACGCGACCGTCTCCGAAGTCCCAACGCCAGGCCACGATCGGCTCGCCTCCCGCGGTGGAGCGATCCGAGAAGGGTACGGTCAGGCCGCCCTCGTGCGGGGTGAACACCGTCCATCCGGCGACTTGGACCGCGCCGGCGAAGCCGTAGTTGTCGATGGTTCGTAGGCGAACGTGCCGCGCCCGCACTGGATCGAAGAAGTACCAATAGTCCCGCGGGTTCGAGGGACGCGGCAGGACCCCGCTCATCACCACGCGGAACGACTCTGGGGCGTCGGTGGTGTCGGACACGAGGATCTCGAAGGCGCGCAACTGGGCCGTGCTTCCGCCACCCCACAACCGGACGCGGTCGACGCGGTGATAGCCGGTGCCTGGCAGATCGACGGTGAGCGTCTGTCCCTCGACCGGCACGCCCGCGCCGAAGGTGCTCCAGACGGTGCTCGGGTCGAAGTCGGTCGCGTTTCGCGGGTGAGCCCCTGCGCTGGCCGTCACTGGAACGCCAGCATCGTACAAGGAGACGGCGCCGCCGTCGCGCGATTGGGTCCAGAGGGTGGCCTCGGTGAACGTGCCGGTGCCAGGTCTGTCGAGCCCGTCGCGCAAGACGCGGATCCGCACGAAGCGGGCGCTGACGGGCTGGAACGGGAAGCGCTGGATCTGGGCGTGGGGGGCGACCTCGACGGACACCACCCGGTCGAAGTCAGCGTCCGCCGTCGTGCGCTCGGACGCCCACACCTCGAGCTCGCGCACGCCGAAGACGGAGCTACGCAGGCGGAGCTCGGCGATGACCTCGGGGCGCGCGAACGCCACGACGACGTCGGCGGCGCCGTCGGCCTGCGTCGACGGAAACCAGCGGAGGCCGTCGTCGGTCATGTCCGGCGCGTCGGGCCCGTCGAAGGAGACGATGCTGGCACCGACGGTGGCGTTCATGACGTCGCGCCGTTCGTCGACGAAGATCGCGGCGAGCGGCGGCGCGGGGACGCACGGGCCCTCGAGCGGCCGAGGGCCACGGACGCAGGTGCCAGCGCCGTCACAGGTCTCCAAGCCGTTGCACGGGTCGTCGTCGTCACACGAGGTGCCCGCCGGGAGCGGAGGATGCGACACCCCCACCACGGGGTCGCAGAGGTTCGCCGTGCAAGGGTTCCCGTCGTCGAGCTCGGGTGGCGTGCCGGCGACGCAAACGGCGGCCCCGTCGCACACGCTCTCCCCGTCGCAGACGTCGCCCTCGTCGCACGACGTCCCGGCCGGGAGCGGGGTATGGACCACGCCGACGGCCGGATCGCACGCGTCGTGCGTGCACGGGTTGCCATCGTCGAGATCGGACGGGACGCCGGGGAGGCAGGTGGCCGCGGCGCACGTCTCGGCGCCGTTGCAGGCGTCACCATCGTCGCAGGTGGAGAGGACCTCCACTCCGGCGAAGCAGGCGACGACCGAGTCTGCCGCGCAGTAAGGGACGAAGTCCTCGTCGATGGCGCCGTCGCAGTCATCGTCGAGGCCGTCGCAGGTCGCGTCGTTCGGCGCGGGGCTTCCCGGCGCGCACGAGTCGACCACCGCGCCGGCCACGCAGGCGGTGACCCCCGTCGCGTGGCACGCGCCGACGCCGCAGCTCGTCGCCTCCGGCGCGTAGTCTTCGTCGACTAGGCCGTCGCAGTCGTCGTCGAGGCCGTCGCAGGTCGCGTCGTTCGGCGCGGGGCTTCCCGGCGCGCACGAGTCGACGACGGCGCCGGCGACGCAGGCGGTCACGCCGCTCGCGTGGCACGCGCCGACGCCGCAGCTCGTCGCCTCCGGCGCGTAGTCCTCGTCGACCACGCCGTCGCAGTCGTCGTCGAGGCCGTCGCAGGTCGCGTCGTTCGGCGCGGGGCTTCCCGGCGCGCACGAGTCGACGACGGCGCCCGCGACGCAGGCGGTCACGCCGCTCGAGTGGCAAGCGCCGGCGCCGCAGCTCGTCGCCTCCGGCGCGTAGTCCTCGTCGACGAAGCCGTCGCAGTCGTCGTCGAGGCCGTCGCACGTCGCGTCGTTCGGCGCGGGGCTTCCCGGCGCGCACGAGTCGACGACGGCGCCCGCGACGCAAGCGGTCACGCCGCTCGCGTGGCACGCGCCGGCGCCGCAGCTCGTCGCCTCCGGCGCGTAGTCCTCGTCGACCAGGCCGTCGCAGTCGTCGTCGAGGCCGTCGCAGGTCGCGTCGTTCGGCGCGGGAGTCCCGGGCGCGCACGAGTCGACGACGCCGCCCGCGACGCAGGCGGTCACACCGCTCGCGTGGCACGCGCCGACGCCGCAGCTCGTCGCCTCCGGCGCGTAGTCTTCGTCGACCAGGCCGTCGCAGTCGTCGTCGAGTTCGTCGCACGTGGCGTCATCGTCGCGACAGCCGGCGCACCACGTGGAAGGCGCGCAGATCCCGACCTCGAGGCAACGATTCCCGCCCGGGCACTCGGCGTCGGTGACGCACCTCGAAGGCGGGGGGAGCTCGCAATCGTAGCCGGCGCACGCGTCGATGCCCGGACCTCCGAAGATCACGCTCGTCGGGGGTGGACCGCTCGTCGTGATCAGGTCGTCCCCCTCGTCTCCGTTGATGCGCTCGGGCGCTCGGCCGCCGACGATCGCGTCGTCTCCCGGGCCACCGAAGATCGTGTCGTTGCCGTTCGCGCCGTCGATCTGATCGCAGCCGTCACCCCCCCAGATCGTGTCCTTGCCGTTCTCGCCGTCGAGGTAGTCGTCCCCCGGGCCGCCCTTGAGCCAGTCGCGCCCGTTTCCGCCGAAGAGGCGATCGTTGCCCTCGCCACCATCGAGCACGTCGTCTTGCTGGTCGCCCTGGATGATGTCGTCGCCCGCTTCGCCGAAGACGTGATCACGACCCGATCCCCCATGGATGACGTCGTCGCCGTCCCCGCCGAAGATCGTGTCGTCCCCTTGGCGCCCCTCGATGTAGTCGTCGCCGCCGAGGCCGAAGATGCAGTCCGGGCCGCTGGTGCCGATGAGGACGTCGGGACCCTCCGTCCCGACGATGATGTTCGCGCCGGGAGGACACCGCTCGACGCCGGTCGAGCCACCCGCATCCATCACCTCGAGGGCCGCGTGCGTGGCGCCCGCCTCATCGCTCGGCGGGGAGCACGAGGCCGTCGCCAGCAAGAGGATGGTGAGGAACGTGGCTCGGGCCAGGTCACACAGATGCATGAGCTCCTCCTGCCGCGCGCGCAGCCGGCGAACCTTGAGCCGTCTCGCGGCCGCGCGGATCACCCCCCTGGGGGATGCCGGGACGTGGCGAGTGACGCCGTCGCAGCCCGTAACTAAGCCTCGAAAGCGACGTGCTTTCGAATGGTTGGGCGGAACCCAGTCGCGACGGACCGTGCGACCGGCGAATGTGACATCTCCGTGACGAACGACGCCGCCGAGGCGATGACGCGGGGCGCCGGCCCACCGAGCCGAGCGGTGTCGGTCCGTGCGTGGCGCGGTGCTCCGGTATCCTGCCGGCGATGACGACGAACGCGTACGCGCCCGAGCTCGAGGACGTCCGCGCGCGAGGCTCGTCTCGCTCGACACGCCGTCGAGGATCGCCGACGCGAGCCCATGGGGTGACGATGAGCGAGCCGCCCGTGGCGTGCGACGCTATCGCCGGAGCCAGTAACCCGGCCGCCGCTTCGCGTGCGCCACGGCCACGATCTCCACAGCGTCGGGGAGCGCGACGAAGAAGACGATGTACGGGGAGCGCGCGATCACGTGCTTCTGGAACGGGTAGCGCGAGCGCCAGTGCGGGTTGGCCGCGGGCGTCTGTGCCACCGCCCCGAAGGCGTCATCGACGCGCGCCACGAAACTCACACCGAGGCCGGGGCGCTTCGCCTCGTACCATTGCGCGGCGGCCTCTATCTCGGCTGGCGCCGACTCACCCCGTGGCCAGGCGGGCGAGGATCCGCGCTCTGACCTCGGACCACTCGGGAGCCGGCGCACCGCGGGCCGCGGCGGCCTGTTCACGGCGTTCCAGCTCCGCGAGCCACGCTTCGTCCCAATCGGCATCGGGCGGACCGTCGAGGCTCGCGAGGACTTCGGAGGCGAGCTTCACTCGGTCTTCTTCGGGCAGCGAGAGAACCTCGTCGAGGAGGCTACGGGCGGCTGCGGTCATCGCCATGATCGTAGCCGCTGCGGGGCGTGCCGTCATCCATCGACGCAGTCACGATGGTGGCCCTCGTCGAACCTCACGGCTGGCGGCACCAGTGGCGGACGCCGCCGCGGCGGTCGGCCGCGGCCGAGGCGAGGACGCGGGGCGCCGGTCCACCGAGCCGAGCGGTGTCGGGTCGCGTGCGTGGCGCGGTGCTCGGGTATCCTGCCGGCGATGACGACGAACGCGTACGCGCCCGAGCTCGAGGACGTCCGCCGCGCGGTGCGCGCGAGCCTCGCGCCGTTCGGGCCGGAGTACTGGCGGCAGCTCGACTCGGAGCGCGCGTTCCCGGAGGCGCTGTTCGCCGCGATGGGGCGCGCGGGCTGGTTCGGCACGCTGATCCCGGAGCGCTGGGGGGGCGCGGACGTGGGGCCGGCGGTCGCGAGCGTGGTGGTCGAGGAGATCAACCGCGCGGGCGGCGACGCGACGACCATCAACGCGCAGATGGCGATCTGCGGGACGCTCGTGCGCGACGGCACCGACGCGCAGCGCGAGCGCTACCTGCCGGGCGTGGCGGATGGCTCGATCCGGTTCCTGAGCGTGGCCGCGACCGAGCCCGACAGCGGCGCCGACATGAGCACGCTCGAGAGCAAGGGCCGGCGCTACGGGGAAGGCTGGGTGCTGAGCGCGAGCAAGGTGCTGATCTCGCTCGCGGAGCACACGCGGCTGTTGATCCTGTTGGTCTCGACCGAGGAGGGCCCGACGCTGTTCCTGCTCGACGAAGAGGACGTCGGCGGGGCGCTCGAGGTGCAGCCGATCGAGATGATCACGAACCGGATGACGACGAGCCTCTACCTCGACGAGCTGTACGTGCACGACGACTGCCGGCTCGGGCCGCCGGGCAAGGGGCTCGCGTGCCTGATGAAGGGGTTCGCGCCGCGGCGGGTGCTCGCGGCGGCCGAGGCGCTCGGGCACGCGCGCTTCATGCTCGATCGCTCGCTCGCGCACGCGAAGGAGCGCGAGACGTTCGGGCGGCCGATCGGGCAGAACCAGGGCGTGCAATATCCGTTGACGCGCGCATACGCGAGCGTGGAGGCGGCGGACCTGATGCGATGGGACGCGCTGCGCCTGGTGGAGGCCGACGATCCGGCGGCGGGCGGGCGCTCGGCGCTCGCGAAGATCCTCGCGTCCGAGGCGGCGTGGGAGACGGCGCGCGCGGCGCTGACGACGTTCGGGGGCTGGGCGCTCTCGGCCGACTACCACATCGAACGCAAGCTGCGCGACGCGACGGTGTTCGTGTTCAACAACCTGCTGCTGAGCTACGTGGCCGAGCGGGTCCTCGAGCTGCCCAAGGCGTATTGAGTCACCGGCGGCGGTCGCGCGCGGCGGCGCTCGTGTGCGCGAGCGACTGCACGATCTCGCGCAGGCTCTCGTGGTCCGCGGGCCGCTTCGGGACGTCGAGCGGCTCGCCGATCGTGGCCCAGACGGGCGTGCGCGGCCGCGCGGCCATGCGGCTCGCGTGCTCACCGAAGGACTCGCCGACGAACTCGGCGCCCGGCTCGTACGCGATGCCGACGGGCAGGACGCGGACGTTCGGCAAGCCCTTGGCGGCAGAGAACGCACCAGGCTTGAAGGGGCGCACCTCGTCGCCGGGGAACGTCGTGCCCTCGGGGAACACGATCACGTTCTGTCCGTCGGCGAGGCGCCGGCGCATCTGGCGGATCGCCTGCGCGCCGCTGCGGCTGTCCGCGCGGTCGACGAAGATGGTGTCGGTCGCGCGCGCGGCCTCGCCGATGACGGGGATCTTGGCGACGCCGTGGTGGCTGAGGACGACGCCGCCGACGAGGTGCACGCACACGAGGATGTCGAGCGGGGCGCGGTGGTTGGCGACGACGAGGTAGCTCTTGCCGAGCTCGCGCGGCGCCTCGCCGCCGACGAGCGAGAGCTCGACGCCCAAGAGCGGGAACGCGCCGCGGCTCCACGTGGCGATGAACTGGCGCTTGCCGAGCGGGGTCGCGAGCTCGTCGTCGAAGCGCGCGAGCACCCGATGCGAGTAGACGACGCCGCTCGTCCACGTCGCGAACCCGACCGCGCGCGTCGCCGCCCGGAGCCTGCCGAGAGGTCCCATCGCCGAGATCGGTAGCCGCGCCGGCGACACGCGGCAAGCGCGCCGCACAGCGCGTCAGGACGTCTTGCGACGTCGACGCTTGGTCGGCGGCGGCGGCGGCTCGGACGGCGGGCGCGGCGGCCCGCCCTGCACGCCGACCTTCAGCCGCCGCGCGACGGCGTCCTGCTGGCGGCGCTTGTACGCGTCGTGGCTCGCGTCGCCCATCTCGTTGGCCTGCTCGGTCTCGCGGTCGATCACCTGGAACTCGACCTGACCGAAGATCACCTGCCCGAGCGCCCACGCCGCGGGCGGCGCCTGGTCCATGACCTCCTGCGGGACGCGCAGCGGCATGTCCATCACGAAGTGCACGACGCGGTAGCTCTTGGCGGTGAACACGTTGTCGAGCAGCTGGCCGCTCTGCTCCTCGAAGTCGTCGCCGAGCTGCAGGCGCGGCAGGAGCTGCGCGAGGTGCGGGTGCGAGAGGCAGTACTCGCGGAACGGGAAGAGCGTGTTCGTGCTCTCGCGCGGCACCACGTAGTTGAACGCGAAGAGGTGCCGCAGGAGGTAGTTCATCGTCGGGAAGATGTCCTCGGCGGCGCGCGTCACGACGCGGAAGCGGAGCTTGTCGTAGATCTGCGCGGCGTGCGTCTCGCGCTTGCTGAGGAGCTTGGTGTAGAGCGAGTCCTTGTTCTTGCGGCCGCCGATGAACTCGAGGATCGGGAAGCCCTGCGCGAGCATCCCGCCGATCACCCGGTAGACCTTCTGCTCCACGAGGTGGAACAGCTCCTGGTCGGAGATCGGGAGCATGAACAACAGCTCGCGCGCCTCGAGGTGATGGATGATGTGCATCACCTTCAAGATCGCGCAGGCGCAGAGCTGCCGGTGGCCCTTGCTCGACGCGAGCATCATCAGCTCGCGCACGTCCTTGTCGGCGACGTGGCGCGGCACGGGGAAGTCGAACGTGCGGCGCAGGTAGGAGATCGCCGCGCTCTTGATCGCCTCGCAGCGCGCGCGGTCCGCGGGCCGCCCCGGGTCCATCTCCTGCGCGCGCAGGAACTCGTCGACCTCGCGCTCGCTCTCGAAGTTGAGGCGGTGCCAGTCGATCACCGAGCCGCCGCGCAAGACGAGCCGGATGCCCTCGAGCTCCGCGACGCTCAGGTCGTCAAGGGTCCGGAATCGGGGCGGCTCGTCGCTCATGCGGGGGTCCCTCCCCCGGGCGAGGGCGGTGGGGCTAGCTCGGGCGACCCGTCGAGCCGGTCGAGGTCGAGGCCTCCGCGGACGCGGTCGCCGCCGAGCTGCGACCGAGCGCGAGGGTGCCGAAGAAGATGCCTACGGTGATGCCGAGCACCAAGAGGTTACCCCAGATCGCGCCTTGGCAGCCGCCGAGCAGCGACGCCCAGGTCCCGAGAACGAGCAGCGAGTACGTCTTGCGCATGTCCTACCTTGTAGGCGGTATCCCACACTGGCGGGGAGCGGTCCAGTTTCTATCAGAGACCGCACTTGCGATCCAGCGTGCAAGCGCGAGACTCTGCGCGCGTCATGAGCGAGGATCGGATCGAGCTCATCCCTCTCCTTCCCCTGCGGAATTCCGTGCTTTTTCCGGCATCCGTGGTGCCGGTGAACGTCGGCCGCGCGCGCTCCGTGCGCCTGATCGAGGAGTCCTTCGGGCGCGATCGACCGACGATCGGCGTCGTCGCGCAGCTCCACGCGGAGACCGAGGACCCGGACTTCGACCAGGTCCATCGGCTCGGGACGATCGCGCGGGTGCTGAAGGTGATCCGCCTGAGCAGCGGCAACTACTCGGTCGTGCTGCAGGGCATCGCGCGCATGCACATCGACGAGGCGCGCGGGATGGACCCGTTCATGCGCGCCACCGTGCGGCGCATCCACGAGCCGCCGGTGAAGGACGTGGAGGTCGACGCGCTCGCCGCGCACCTGCGCGAGCGCGCGCGCACGCTGCTCGAGCTCTTGCCGCACCTGCCGCGCGAGGCGAGCGCGGTGCTCGAGAACGTGCAGGACCCGGGCGCGCTCGCGGACCTGGTCTGCTCGAACCTGCCCGTGTCGACGGCCGCCAAGCAGCAGGTGCTCGAGCTGCTCGACGTGCGCGCGCGGCTGCGCAAGGTCGGCGAGCTCGTCGGGCGCCAGGCGCAGGTGCACGAGGTCAAGAAGGAGATCTCGACGATGGTGCAGGAGGAGATGTCGCGCTCGCAGCGCGAGTTCCTCCTGCGCCAGCAGATGAAGGCGATCCGGCGCGAGCTCGGCGAGGCGGAGGACGACGACGAGGTCGAGATCCTGCGCGACCGGATCGCGCGCGCCGACATGCCGATCGAGGCGGAGAAGGCGGCCAAGCGGCAGCTCTCGCGGATGCGCTCGATGAACCCGGCGGGGGCCGAGTACCAGGTCGCGCGCAACTACGTGGAGTGGATGGTCGACCTGCCGTGGAGCAAGAGCTCGCCCGTGCGGCTCGACGTCGGCGAGGCGCGCCGCGTGCTCGCCGAGGACCACCACGGCCTCGAGGAGATCAAGAAGCGCATCCTCGAGTACATCGCGGTCCGCAAGCTGAAGAGCAACATCCGCGGGCCGATCCTCTGCTTCGTCGGGCCGCCCGGCGTCGGCAAGACCTCCCTCGCGCGCTCCATCGCGCGCGCCACGGGCCGCAACTTCGTGCGCGTCGCGCTCGGCGGCGTGCAGGACGAGGCGGAGATCCGCGGGCACCGCCGCACGTACGTCGGCGCGTACCCGGGGCGCATCATCTCCGGGCTCAAGCAGGCCGCCGCGAAGAACCCGGTGATGCTCCTCGACGAGGTCGACAAGCTCGGCAACGACTTCCGCGGGGACCCGGCGAGCGCGCTGCTCGAGGTGCTCGACCCGGAGCAGAACTGGTCGTTCGCCGATCACTACATCGAGGTGCCCTACGACCTCTCGCACGTGCTCTTCATCGGCACGGCGAACCGCAAGGACACGATCCCGCGGCCGCTCCTCGATCGGATGGAGCTGATCGAGCTGCCCGGCTACACGCGCGACGAGAAGCAGGCGATCGCGCGGCAGTTCCTGATCCCGAAGCAGCTCAGCGAGCACGGGCTCACGCCCGAGCGGCTCGACTTCGACGAGGAGGCGGTCGACTTCCTCGTCGAGGGCTACACGCGCGAGGCCGGGGTGCGAAACCTCGAGCGGCAGATCGCGGCGGTGTGCCGCGACGTGGCGGTGCGCATGGCGGAGGGCGAGGACGTCGCGCAGCGCGGCACGCCCGAGTACGTCGAGAAGGTGCTCGGGGCGCCGAAGAGCCCGATGCAGCTCGCGGAGAAGGTGGGCCGGCCGGGGGTCTCGACCGGCGTCGCCTGGACGCCCGCGGGCGGCGAGCTGCTGTTCGTCGAGGCGACCAAGATGCCGGGCACCGGCAACCTCCACCTCACGGGCAACGCCGGCGCGGTGATGAAGGAGTCGGTGTACGCGGCGTTCACGTACATCCGCGCGCGCGCCGAGAAGCTCGGGCTCGACGCCGGCTTCTTCGACAAGCTCGACATCCACGTGCACCTGCCGCAGGGAGCGATGCCCAAGGATGGGCCGGCGCAGGGCGTCGCGGTGTTCGTCTCGCTCGCGTCGATGCTGACGCAGCTCAAGGTGCGGCCCGACGTCGGGATGAGCGGCGAGCTGACGTTGCGCGGCAACATCCTCAAGGTGAGCGGCATCAAGGAGAAGTGCCTCGCCGCGCACCGCGCCGGGCTCAAGCACATCTTGTTGCCCACCCGCAACGCCCCGGACGTGGAGGAGCTGCCGGAGCAGATCAAGCGCGACCTCACGATCCACTTCGTGTCGCGCCTCGACGAGGTGCTCACCCTCGTCCTCGACCTGCCGCCCGAGCCGGCCGTCGCCGCCGAGTGAGCGAGGCGCTGCGGCTCGCGTCGGTCCGGCTGCTCCTCGTCGTCGCGGGGCTCGCCGCGCTCGCGCTGACGCTCTCTCCGGTGATCGGCGCGCCGGGGACGGAGAGCGCGCTGATCCTCGGGCTCGTGCTGCCGCCGTTCTGCGGCGCGGCGGGCGCGCGCATCGCGCTGCGCGCGCAGGGCGTCTCGGTCGGCGAGCTGCTCCTGCGCGCCAACGCGGTGGCCGCGCTCGCGTTCTCGATCAGCCTCGGGGCGCTCACCCTCGGGATGCTGTGGGTGCCCGTCTGCGCGCCCGGCGAGGGCCTCGCGTTCCTCGCGCTCGGTCCGGGGATCTCGATGCTGTTGAGCGCGACCCTCGGGCTCGCCGTCGGCGCGTACGTCCCGCGCCCGCGGCTCGCGACCGCGCTCGCCGCGGCGCTGCCGCTCGCGATCGATCTCTTCGAGGTGTGGGGCTTCTACGCGACGCCCGCGGTGTTCGCGTACGGGCACTTCGTCGGCTACTTCCCGGGCACGCTCTACGACCCGGACGTCACGATCGGCAGCGCGTACGTCAGCTACCGCGGGCTCAGCGTCGTGTGGTGGGGCGCCCTCGCGAGCGGGCTCGCGGTGAGCTGGGACCCGGAGGTGCGCCGCGCGCGCCTCTCGCGCACGCGCGCGCCGCTCGCGGCGCTCTTCGTCGCGCTCGTCACGCTGGGCATCGCGCTCGAGAGCGAGGGGCACCGCCTCGGCCACTTCAGCACGCCCGACACGATCGCGGAGGCGCTCGGCGGGCAGATCGAGAGCGCGCGCTGCCTCGTCGTCCACCCGCGCGAGCTCCCGCGCGCCGACGCCGCGCGGCTCGCCGAGGACTGCGACTTCCGCGTCACGCGCGCCGAGGAGGTGCTCGGCGTCACGCAGCGCGCCCGCGTGACCGCCTTCTTCTTCCGCTCGGCCGAGGAGAAGCGCGCGCTGATGGGCGCGGCGAGCACCTACGTCGCCAAGCCGTGGCGCGACGAGGTGTACCTGCAGATCGGCGAGTGGCCGCACCCGGTGCTCTTCCACGAGGTCGTCCACGTCGTCGCCGGCAACGTCGGGGTCGGCCCGTTCCGCGTCGCCGGCGCAGCGGGCGGGATCCTCGCCTCGCCGGGCATCATCGAGGGCGTCGCGGTCGCCGTCGCGTGGGACGAGCGCGAGGGCCTCACGCCGCACCAGTGGGCGCGCGCGATGCTCGAGCTCGAGCTCATGCCGCCGCTGCGGTCCATCGAGGGGCTGCAATTCCTCTTGCACTCCGCAGGCACTGCGTACACCGCGAGCGGCTCGTTCGTGCGCTGGATGCTCGACACGGGCGGCGCCGGATCGGTGCGGCGCCTCTACCTCTCGGGCGACTTCGACGCCGCGCTCGGCCGCCCGCTCGAGGACGCCGAGCGGGACTGGCACGCGTACCTGCGCGCCGAGGTGGACCTGCCCGAGGAGGCGCTCGCCCTCGCCCGCCTGCGCTTCGAGCGGCCGGGCATCTTCGGCTCGATCTGCCCGCACGCGATCGCGAACCTGCGCAACACGCTCGCCCAGGATCTCGCCGCGGGCGACGACGCGAGCGCGGTCGGGCGATGTCGCGAGATCTTGTCGATGGATCCGGGCCAGGCGGGCACGCGCGCCGCGCTCGCGGGCGCGCTCGCGCGGCTCGGCCGCGACGAGGACAGCGACGCGGAGCTCTCGCGCCTCGTCGGCCCGCCGGCCGCGGCGTCGCCGGTGCTGCAGCTCGCGCGGCAGGAGCGCGCCGACGCGCGGTGGCGGCGCGGCGAGTCCGCGTCGGCGCGCGCGGTCTACGAGGCGCTGCTCGCCGAGCCGATGGGCGAGGACGCGGCGCGGCAGCTCGAGGTCCGCGTGCTGGCGATCGAGGCGGGCGGCGAGACCGAGCGCGCGCTGCGCGAGCTGCTCGCGCCGCCGCGCGACGTCGTCAACGACGCGGCGACCGCGATGGCCGCGATCGCGCGGCTGCGCGCCGCGCGCGACGACGGCCTCGCGCCGTACCTGTCCGCGCGCCAGCTCGCGTTCCGCCGCCGCTTCGACCTCGCCCTGCCGGAGATCGTCGACGCGCGCGCGCGCGGCCTCTCGAGCGAGCGCGCCGCCCGCGAGGCGCGCCGGATGGAGGCGCAGATCCGCTTCGGCGCCGGCGAGCTCGACGCCGCCGCGCGGCTCTGGCAAGAAGTCTTGCGAGATCCAGCGTCGAGCGAGGGCGCCCGCGTCACGGCCCGCGACTGGCTCGACCGCGTCCGCTTCGCCCGCGCGCGGTGAGGCGCCCAGCTGTCGAGCGCACTCGACAGGCGCCATCCTGTCGAACGCATTCGACACTTCGGGTTCTGTCGAGCACGTTCGACACATGGACCCAGATCCTGATCTACTGGCAATCGCAGGAGATTGGGGCTTCTGGGACCGTCAGTCGGGGAGGCCGGGGACGTTCAGGCGGGCGCGCAGGAGGCCGGCGCCGGCGCCGAGCGCGGTGACGTAGAGCGTGCGGCGGTCGTCGCCGCCGAACGCGACGTTCGTCGCGCCGGGCGCGGCGAGCTCGCCGAGCAACGTGAGGTCGGGGCCGAGCACGCGCACGCGCTCGCCGCCGGTGACGTAGAGGTTGCCGGCGCAGTCGCGGCCGAGGCCGTCGAGGCCGCCGCTCACCGCGGCGACGTCGAGCGGGCCCTCGACGATCGCGCCGCTCGCGTCGAGCACGTAGCGGCGCATGCCGTTCGTGCCGGTGACGAAGAGCGCGCGCTCGTCGAGCGAGAGCGCGATCCCGTTCGGGCGGCTCGGCGTACCGGCGATCGGCTCGGGCGCGCCGCCGGGCGGCACGCGGTAGGCGCGCTCCGCCGCCTGCGGCGCGGGGCTCGGCGCCTGCCAGCCGGGATCGCTGAAGTAGAGCGTCCCGTTCGAGTGCAAGACGAGGTCGTTGGGGCTGTTGAAGCGCGCGCCCTCGTAGCGCGCGACGACGGGGGACGGCGCGGCGGCGAGGTCGTCCCAGTCGAACACCGAGACCGAGCCGTCCATGTGTCTTCCTCCGTACAGCCGGCCGTCCGGCCCGAGCGCGAGGCCGTTCACGCCGGCGTCGCCCGCGGCGACGCTCACCACGCCGCTCGGGTCGAGCCGCAGGATCCGCGAGGCCGGCGTCGGGCCGCCGCCGAAGTGCGAGAAGTAGAGCGCGCCGCGCGCCCACACGGGGCCCTCGACGATCGCGAAGCCGGACACGAAGCCGTCGTCGAGCGGCAGGCCGGGCACGCGCTCGAGGGTGACGCCGGACAGCTCGAGGGTGAGCGCGCCCGATCCGGGCGGGCAGAGCTCCTCGACGCCCGCGTCCGCGCCGGCGTCGCTCGAGCCCCCGTCGCCCGCGCCGCCATCGCTCGCGCCGCCGTCGCTCGCGCCGCCGTCGCTCGCGCCGCCGTCGCTCGAGCCACCGTCGCGCGCGCCCGCGTCCTGGGCCGGCGGATCCGCGTCACACGCACCGAGGCCGACGAGGGCGAGCACGAGGACGGAGCGCATCGACCAGAAGCTACCCGCTCCGGCGGAGGCGCGCGGGAGAAAGTGTCGGCGAGCGCCCGCGTCGCGGCGCGATCCCGGGGCGACGGTGTAGGCTCGCGCGATGGACGATGCCCTGCGCGCGCTGCTCGACGCCGGCCTCGCCGGCACCGGACCGATCGTCGTCATGACCGGCGCCGGGATCTCCGCCGAGAGCGGCATCCCGACGTTCCGCGGCGAGGAAGGCTACTGGACGGTCGGCTCCGAGCACTACCACCCCATGGAGATGGCGACGCAGGAGGCCTATCGCCGGATGCCCGAGGAGGTGTGGCGCTGGTACCTCTACCGGCGCAGCGTGTGCCGCAAGGCGCAGCCGAACCCCGCGCACCTCGCGCTCGTGCGGCTCGAGCGGGCGCTCGGTGACCGCTTCCTCCTCGTGACGCAGAACGTCGATGGCCTGCACCTGCGCGCCGGCAACACCGAGGCGCGCACCTACCAGATCCACGGCAACATCGACTACCTGCGCTGCGGCGACGAGCCGAGCTCGCTGCGCCCGGTGCCGCTCGCGATCGGCGAGGACTGGGAGGCGGGCTCGCCCTTCACCGAGGAGGCGCGCGCGCTCTTGTCGTGTTGCGACGGCGGCCGGTTCGCGCGCCCGCACGTGCTCTGGTTCGACGAGTGCTACGACGAGGCGCTCTTCCGCTTCGAGAGCTCGCTCCGCGCGGCGAGCGCCGCCGCGCTCCTGATCGTGATCGGGACGAGCGGCGCGACGAACCTCCCGATGCAGGTCGGCGCGATCGTCGCCGAGCGCGGCGCGCCGATGATCGTCATCAACCAGGACCCGAGCCCGTTCAGCCGCTTCGCCGAGCGCTCGGCGCGCGGGGCGTTCTTGCAGGGATCCGCGGGAGAGCACCTGCCGCCGATGGTCGAGCACCTCGTCCAGCACGCGTGAGCGCGGCGTACGCCAAGAGCACGTACCTCTTCGGCCGTGGGCTCGGGCTCGCGCTGCTCGTCGCGTTCGTGTCGTGGCACGCGCAGCAGGCGGGGCTGATCGGCGCGCGCGGGATCACGCCCGCCGCAGAGCTCCTCGAGGCGTGGCGCGCGAACGGGCTGGGCTTCGCCGACGCGCCGACGCTCGCGTGGTGGGTCGGCGCGAGCGACGGAGCGCTCGCGGCGATGTGTTGGTGCGGCGAGCTCGCCGCACTGCTCCTCTTGCTCGGCGTGCTCCCGGGCCCGAGCGCGCTCGCGGGCGGCGCGCTCTACCTCTCGCTCCACACCATCGGCGGGCCGTTCATGGCCTTCCAGTGGGACCTCCTGTTGATCGAGACCGCGACGCTCGGCGCGCTCGTCTCGCCGTGGCGCCTCTTCCACGCGCCGTCGGCGGTGATCGAGCCGCCCGCGTTCGCGCGCTGGGCGATCTACGCGCTCGCGTTCCGGCTGATGTTCCTGAGCGGCGTGGTGAAGCTCGCGAGCGGCGACGACGCGTGGGCGCGGCTGCGCGCGCTCGACTACCACTACTTCACGCAGCCGCTCCCGGGCCCGCTCTCCTGGCCCGCGCACCAGCTCCCGGCGTGGGCGCACGCCGCGTCGACCGCGATGGTCTTCGCGGTCGAGCTCGTCCTGCCGTTCGCGATCGTGCTCGCCCTGCTCGCCACCGCGGTGCACGCCGCGCTCACTCGCGCGCGCCTGCCGTACGACGCGAGCGACGCGCCGCCGGCCGAGCCGCGCGCCGTGCGGGTCGCCGCCCTCGTCGCGCGCGTCGCGCTGCGCGCCGCGGGCGTCGGCTTCGTCGGCCTCATGCTCGTCATCGCGCTCACCGGCAACTACGGCTTCTTCAACCTCCTCACGATCGTGATCGCCCTGCCGCTCTTCGACGACGCCTTCGTGGAGCGGCTCCTGCCGCGGCGCCTGCGCGAGCGCCTCACGCCCGGGCCGCGCGCGATGCACGTCGGCCACCGCGTCGTCCGGCTCGCGCAGTGCTCCTTGCTGTTGTTCGTCTACTGGCTCGGCGGCCTCTCGCTCGCCGCGGGCCTCGGCGCCGGACCGAGCCTGCCGGCCGCGCTGCACGACGACCTCGCCGCCGCGCGCCCGTATCGCGTCGCCAACGGCTACGGCCTCTTCGCCGTGATGACGCGCCTGCGCCGCGAGATCCGCGTCGAGGGCACGCTCGACGGCGTCGAGTGGCGCGAGTACGTCTTCGCGCACAAGCCGGGTGACCCACGCGCCCTCCCCGGCCAGAGCGCGCCGCACATGCCGCGCCTCGACTGGCAGATGTGGTTCGCCGCGCTCGGCACCGCGCGGCAGAGCCCGTGGCTGCACCGATTCATGCTGCGCCTGCTCGCGGCGGAGCCGAGCGTGCTCGCGCTGCTCGCCGAAGACCCGTTCGGCGGCCGCCCGCCCCGCTGTGTGCGCGCGACCCTCTGGGACTACCGCTTCGGCGACGTCGCGCACCGCGCGGAGCACGGCGCGTACTGGGTCGTCGAGGAGCTCGGCCCGTTCGCACCGCCACGCTGCCGGCGCTGAAGGTCTGTCGACGAAGCGGACCGAGCACCGGGTTCGAGGTGGATCCCGCCGCAAGGCGACGCGAGGAGTCGCGCGAGGAGCACGGCGAGCCGCGGTAACGCCGCGGATGGGCGCGCATCGGCCGCGGGGCGACGGGAGATTGATCGACGGACCTCGAGGTCACCTCGGCTCGAGTCGGAAGGGCGCAGGCAGCGCGCGCCGCGAGGTGAGGCTCACTCGCTTGGTGGCGTAGGCGCGCGGGCGGCGCGGCGGCGGCGCCACAGCGTGACGAGCTGGAACACGGTGACGGCGAGGATCGTCACCAGCGTCGCCTCGAGGACGTGCGCGCTGAGCCAGTCGAGGACCGGGCGCACGAACGGCGTCAAGAGATCGCCGAACGCCCACGTGAGCGTGACCCAGAACGTCTGGCCGACGACGATCGCGGGCACCGCCGAGGCGAGGCGGACGTTCCCGGCGCCGGCGAGCGTGACGACGGACGGCATCGGCAAGACGAGCACGAGCCACGCGCCCCAGCGCGCGAGGTAGCGCTGCACGGTGCGCAGGAAGCGGCCCATGCGGCCCGAGCGGCCCTCGATGAAGCGGATCGCGCCCTCGCCGTACGCCCAACCGAAGAGGTAGAGCGCGACCAGCCCGAGCACGCGGCGCAGGACGGTGAGCGGGATGATGACGGCGCCCGGCAAGAGCGGCGTCGCGAGCACGACGTGCCGCGGCTCGGGGGCGAGCGCGAGCAACAGGACCGGGTGGTGGACGAGGAGGTAGGGCGCGAGCGCGCCGCCGACGACGCTGGCGCCGACCGCGACGAGCGCGGCGGCGGCGATGAGGCGGCGTCGGCGCGGGTCGAGCCTCGGCGCGTCGGCGTCCATCCGGTCGCAAGCATCGCACGAGCGCGCGCCCGGCGCTGGCCGCGCGCGGCGCTTCGCGCAAGGCTGCCGCGCATGGAGATCCCGAAGGAGCTCGATCCGCCCGCTCGGCTGCTCATGGGGCCGGGCCCGAGCGACGTCCCGCCGCGCGTGCTGCGCGCGCTCGCCGCGCCGACCGTCGGTCACCTCGACCCGTACTACCTCGAGGTGATGAACGGCACGCGCCGCCTCCTGCAGCACGTCTTCCGCACCACGAACGAGCTGACGATGCCGGTGTCGGCCACCGGGATGGCGGGCATGGAGACGTGCATCGTCAACCTCGTGGAGCCGGGCGACGAGGTGCTGATCGGCGTCAACGGCGTGTTCGGTGGGCGCATGTGCGACGTGGCCGAGCGCGCGGGCGCCGTGGTGCACCGCGTGGAGGCGGAGTGGGGGCGCGTCTTCTCACCCGACGAGCTGCGCGCCGCGCTCGACCGGCACCCGAAGGTGCGGCTCGTCGGGATCGTGCACGCCGAGACGTCGACGGGCGCGCACCAGCCGCTCGAGGAGATCGGCGCGCTCGTGCGCTCGCGCGACGCGCTGCTGCTCGTCGACTGCGTGACGTCGCTCGGCGGCGCGCCGGTGGAGATCGACGCGTGGCACGTCGACGCGGCGTACTCGGGTACGCAGAAGTGCCTGTCCTGCCCGCCGGGGCTCTCGCCCGTCACGTTCGGGCCCCGGGCGCTCGCGCGGATGGACGCGCGCAAGACCAAGGCGCAGAGCTGGTACCTCGACCTCGCGATGATCCGCAGCTACTGGGGCGCCGAGCGCGCGTACCACCACACCGCGCCCGTCAACATGACGTACGCGCTCTACGAGGCGCTGCGCATGGTGGTCGAGGAGGGCCTCGACGCGCGCTTCGAGCGGCACCGGCGCCACCACCGGGCGCTGCGCGCCGGGCTCGAGGCGCTCGGGCTCTCGTACGTGCCGGAGCGCAGCCTCCCGATGCTCAACGCGGTGCGCATCCCGGACGGCGTCGACGACAAGGCGGTGCGCGGCGCGCTCTTGCGCGAGCACGGCATCGAGATCGGCGGCGGGCTCGGACCGTTCGCGGGGCGCGCGTGGCGCATCGGGCTCATGGGCGCCTCGTGCACCCGGCGGCACGTGAGCGCGCTCCTCGCGGCGCTCGGGGGGCAGCTCGGCGGCGCCGGCGACGCGCTCGCGGCGGCGGACGCGACCTACGGCCGAGGCTGACGACGAGGGGACGATCCTCGGATCTCGTCATTCGCGGCGCACACGCGAGAATGACGACGAGGGGACGATCCTCGGATCTCGTCATTCGCGGCGCACACGC
>JAHBWG010000113.1 GCA_019637095.1 Sandaracinaceae bacterium
ACAGCGACGTCGATGCGCTTCGCGACGCGCTCCGCGCACGGTCTCAATCCCCTGAGCGGGGTTGGGTCCATGCGGACGCTTCGCCGAGCCCATGGTCTCGATCTACTCCCCCGAGGTCTCAATCCCCTGAGCGGGGTTGGGTCCATGCGGACTATATGCGAGTCTGCGGAGCCGAAGCAGTCGCGTGGTGTCTCAATCCCCTGAGCGGGGTTGGGTCCATGCGGACCCATGCGGCTCCTCGCAGTGCTCGAGGGCGGCCGCGTGTCTCAATCCCCTGAGCGGGGTTGGGTCCATGCGGACAGTCATGACCGACTTTCTGTACGTGCTCGCCGGGCTGGGTCTCAATCCCCTGAGCGGGGTTGGGTCCATGCGGACCCGCGCCGCGGCGCGCTCCGCGGCAGAGGCCGAAACCGCGTCTCAATCCCCTGAGCGGGGTTGGGTCCATGCGGACCACACCTACCAGGCGGTTACCCCGCCCGCCTGGTAGGAGTCTCAATCCCCTGAGCGGGGTTGGGTCCATGCGGACGCCGAGGTCCGGGCCCAGATGGGCCAGCTCGTACCCGTGTCTCAATCCCCTGAGCGGGGTTGGGTCCATGCGGACGGAAATCCCTCCCCGGTACAGGGGGCACCTCGCCGTCGTGTCTCAATCCCCTGAGCGGGGTTGGGTCCATGCGGACGGATCTCCCCGCCTGAGGACTTCGAGAGGACGCGCGCCGTCTCAATCCCCTGAGCGGGGTTGGGTCCATGCGGACCGCCCGGTCTGGCCGCCGCGATTGACCGGGCGCACGAGGTCTCAATCCCCTGAGCGGGGTTGGGTCCATGCGGACCCAGATGTCCCCCTACTACCTCGTCGCCCGTGCATACGGTCTCAATCCCCTGAGCGGGGTTGGGTCCATGCGGACGGACGCGGGACTGATCTAGTCTAGCCCCCCGATCCCCCTGTCTCAATCCCCTGAGCGGGGTTGGGTCCATGCGGACAAGTGAAGGAGGATCAGTGACCAAGACCACTAAGCCCCGTCTCAATCCCCTGAGCGGGGTTGGGTCCATGCGGACCGCAGCATCGACAACCGGGCGCGCGCCGCCCGCTGCGCGCGTCTCAATCCCCTGAGCGGGGTTGGGTCCATGCGGACCACCTACGGATTCAGGCGGGGATCTCCCCGCCTGAGGAGTCTCAATCCCCTGAGCGGGGTTGGGTCCATGCGGACAACTACGACGAGGGCGCAGTCGAGCAGGGCGCACGCGGTCTCAATCCCCTGAGCGGGGTTGGGTCCATGCGGACAGAACGATGCGCTCAGGGAAGCCATCAAGGATGCTCGGTCTCAATCCCCTGAGCGGGGTTGGGTCCATGCGGACAAAAGGACCGGAACGAGGTCGTCGTCGAGGAGGGCGCCGTCTCAATCCCCTGAGCGGGGTTGGGTCCATGCGGACTAGACGGCGTGTGGTACTCGGTCAAGGACTCGTACTACGTCTCAATCCCCTGAGCGGGGTTGGGTCCATGCGGACGCGCTCCTCGCTGACCCGAAGATCGCGGCCGCGCTCGCGTCTCAATCCCCTGAGCGGGGTTGGGTCCATGCGGACCGCCTTCGGGATGGCTGTGACATCGAGTTCACCGAAGGGGTCTCAATCCCCTGAGCGGGGTTGGGTCCATGCGGACGGGCTTCGTCGCTTCCGTCCGGGAGTACTGGTTCATGAGTCTCAATCCCCTGAGCGGGGTTGGGTCCATGCGGACACGCCCCCGCCGGAGGGCTATCCGGTATGTGTGTCGGGCCCCAGGTCTCAATCCCCTGAGCGGGGTTGGGTCCATGCGGACGGGGACACGTCGAGGTCGCCGCGGCGGGGTGGGATGGCGGTCTCAATCCCCTGAGCGGGGTTGGGTCCATGCGGACCCCTGCCTCCGAAACGCGTGTGATCCCGCGGGCTCAGCCCCCCGGATCCGACGGTCTACCTCCGAGGGGGGGCAGCCGGCGTGACACCCGGCGCGACGGCGCCCGGAACCTTCGTGTTTTCGCTGATTTGTCAACGCGACGGTCTCCGGGCGCCTCACGATGAGGCCACGAGAGAGCGTCGCGGGTTCCGATTCGGTTGTCAACCGCGCCCTCAGCCCACGATCTCGAAGGTGGCGGGGGGATCGAGGAGCCCGACCCCGCAGCCGACGTGCTCGGACCGACCGACACACGCGGCGCAGAGGCGATAGTACCGCAGGTCGTCTTGGGTCGGGTCGATCAAACCCTCGAGCTCGCTGCGCAGCCGCAGGTACGCGGCGCGGTTGAGGTCGGGGGCTTCGAAGACGGACTTCTGGACGCGCTCGGCGCGGGCGAGCAGCGCCTTGACGACGCGGCTGCGGCGCCCGTCGTCGGCGATGTCGAAGACGATGAGGGTGCGCATCAACGCATCCGGTAGGGCTCGTAGGGGCCCTCCCCCAAGACGTGCCTTGCATAGGCGCGCGCCTGGTGCTCGAGGATCTGGCGCCAGGTGAGCTCGACGCCGAAGGGCTCGTAAGCGGTGCGGCGCACCATGCGGCGCTCGAAGAGCGTGACGAGCCAGCGGACGGTCTCGCGGCGCAGGATGACGGGCTCGCCAGGGCCGGCGTCCTCGAAGTCGTCCTGGGCGAAGGCGCGGTGGTTGATGGCCGAGACGACGAGGGCGTCGACGATGGGGGCGCGGAGCTCCTCGACGAGGTCGCAGGCGAGCGAGGGGCGGCCGGCCAGCGGGGCGTGGAGGCTGCCGAGCCAGGGGTCGAGGCCGACCGTGCGGATGGCGCCCTCGACGACGCCGAACAAGAGGGTGTAGCCGAGCGAGAGCAGGGCGTTGACGGGATCGATGGGCGGGCGGCGGTTGCGGCCGGTGAAGGTGAAGTCGGGGTTGCGGAGCAGGCGCCCGAAGACGCGGAAGTAGGCGGCGGCGGCGGCGCCCTCGCAGCCGCGGGCCTCGTCGAGGGTGGTGGCGAGCTCGACGCGCAGGGCCGCGGCGCGCAGCGCGCGGACGGCGTCGCGCAGCTCGTCGCCGAGTCCGTGGCGGCGGGCGTGGCGCATGAGCATGGCGCGCTGGTTGTGCGCCTTGCCGGCGACGAGGCGCTTGGCGAGGGCGAGGGTGGCGTCGGCATCGCGGTGCAGCTCGTACTGGCGGAGGCGGAGGCGAACGTTGGAGGAGGCGCCGCCGACGATGCGGCCGCGGTAGCGGCCCGCGTGCGTGAGCAGGACGGTGTCGATGCCGCGATCGACGAGGGTGCCGAGCGCAGATGGGGTGAGGGTGACGTTGCCCATCAGGACGAGATCGGAGACGTCGGCGATGGGGAGGTCGGCGATGCGGTCCTTCTTGGCGAAGACGTGGAGGCGCTCGCCGCTGCGGCGCACGACGGCGCCGTTCGCGGTGACGTAGACGGTGCGGGGGGCGCTCATGACGAGGACGGCTCCGCTGGCGAGGGGGAGAGCGCGGGCTCGAGGCGGCGCAGGCGCTCGTCGAGGTGCTCGAGGCGCGACGCGAGGTCTTCGTACGCGTCGGCCGCGAGCTCGCCCGCGGGCTCGAGCCAGGCGGCGAAGGGTGCGTGACGCGGAGGCGCGAGGGGGACCGCGCCGACCGCGAAGAGGGCCGGGGTCGCGTACGGCTCCGCGCGCTCGAGACCGGCGCAGCCGCGGCAATCGGCGACGCCGAGCTCGCGCAGGCGGCGGCAGCCGGTGGGCGAGGGCATGCCCTTCTGCGCGCGGTGGAGCTCCTTCATCGGGGCCTCCGCGGCGCGCAAGACCTCGATGGCGAGCGCCGGATGCGCGCCGGCGAGGCCGAGGGTGTAGATGATCGCGCGCGCCTCGTCGGCGGTCAGGGCGCGCTCCCGGTAGGCACGGTCGACGAGGGCGGCGAGGACCGCGCATCCGTCGATCATGCGCAGGGCGGCGTCGCGGGCGGGGCGGCCGTCGGGGAGCTGGCGCAGGACCTGGGCGAGGCTGCGGGGGCTCGGCGCCCGCGGGAGCGCGGGGGCGGCCTCGGCGCGATCGGGGACGGGCAAGACGGCGAGGCGGCGGCCGACGACGTCGTCGAGCAGGCGCGGCTCGATGGCGCGGACGGCGCCGAGCGCGGCGCGGGCGTCGTCGATGGGCGCGAGGCGCTCGTCGAGGATCGGGCAGCGGCGCATGCTGACCTGGTGTAGACCGAGAGGGAGCTTGACGAGGGAGGAGAGACCGCGGCTGCCGTGCGCGTCCTGCTTGGGGAAGAGCTCCACGGAGACGTCGGGCGGGGGCGGGCCCGCGGCGTCGAGGAGGCGGCGGAAGAGGGCGCGGGCGGCGCGCGCCGGCCGGCGGGGCTCGAAGAAGGCCCAGAGGTGGACGCCGCGGCGGCCGCTGTCGGTGACGGTGAGGGGGACCCGCAACGCGGCAGCGCGCTGGAGGACCCGGGCGGCGTACGCGGCGAGGCCGGCGTGGCGCGTGGCGGAGCCAGGCCCGCGCGCGGCCTCGAGCTCGGCGAGCGCGCTGGCGTCGAGGTCGAGATCCAGCACGGCGAACGAGACGGTGGCGTCGGGCCAGAGGAGGTACTGGCCCAGGGTGTGGCGGCCCTCGAGGTGCGCGCGCACCGCGTCGGCCGTGAGCGGCTCGCGCACGGGGCGATAGCCCGCGCGGCGGCGGCGGGCATCGAACCACTGGCGGGCGTAGAGGTCGGGGCGGCCGCCGAACCAGCGCGTGAACGCAGCGACGAGGTCCGCGTCGGCAGGGCCGTTCGCGCGAACGAGCTCGGCGGCGTCGAGGTCGGCGTCCGCTTCGTCGAGCTCGGTCGGCGGCGGCGGCGCGGCGTCGTCGAGGAGCTCGGCGAGCCCGGGGCGCGACGGGACGTCGAGGATCGCGGCGCAGCGCTCGGCGAGCCGGCGCGCGTCGGTGACGGCGCCGGCCTCGACGAGCGCGAGGAGGAGTCGCAAGGCTTCTTGCGGCTCGACGGGGAACGGCGCCGCGAGGAGCCGCGCTCGCGCGGTCTCGAGGTCGCCCGCGGCGAGGGCGCGCTCCGCGGCGGCGAGCGCGTCGCTCACCGGCCCTCCGTGCCGGTGCGCTCGAAGCGGCGCGCCGGAGCCTTCGCGAGCGGGGCGAGGAGCTTGTCCGCGAGCTCGGTCTTGCCGCGATCGCGGTAGATGGCGGCGAGGCCCTCGAGCGCGGGGCGGTGGTCCTTGGACCAGCGGCGGCGCGCGAAGTCGATCGCCTTGCGGTACGTGCGCTCGGCGCGGCGGTGATCGCCGCGGGCGGCGTGGACGGCGGCGATGCGGGTCCACGTGAGGTGCTTGCCGCCGCGGTCCTGCTCGACGGCGGCCTGCCAGGCGGCGAGGGCCTCGTCGAGACGACCGGCGGCGTGGTGGATGTCGCCGAGCTGGCGCCAGAGGTACGCGGGGCGGCGCTCGGCGCGGGTGTGGCGCTCGATCCAGGCGGCCGCGGCGTCCGGCTCGCCGCGGCGCAGCGCGACGTCGGCGAGGCGACCGTAGAGGTAGTCGCGGCGCGGCGGGCCGTCGGCGTCGAGCGCGAGCCGGAAGGCGCGCTCGGCGTGATCGAGCTCGCCCGCAGCAGCGCAAGCGCGGCCGGCCATGTCGAAGCGGAACACGGGGGCGACGTGGTCGGTGGCGGCATCGGCGCGCACGCACGCGAACGCGAGGCGACGCGCGAGCGCGACGCGGCCGAGGCGCAGGGCGCTGCGGGCGCCAGCGTAGAGCGCCTTGACGTAGACCTTGGTGAGGTCGCCGCGGCGGGCGCGCTCCGCCTCGGGCAGGGCGCGGTACCGCTCGATGGCGGCGAGGAAGGCGCGCAAAGCCGGCTTGTCCTTGGCGCTCTCCACCTGCGCGTTCCAGACGCCGAGGCGGTAGAGGTCCTTGATGGAGCCGGGCTCGCGCTCGAGGGCATCCTCGATCCAGCGGTGGAAGCCCTCGCGCGCCTCGTCGCGGCTGAGCGCGCGCGCGTCCGTGGGGACATCGCGCGGTGGACACATGGCGGCGGCGTAGTGGAGGTAGGCGAGGCCGGAGGCGCGACGCCAGGTGGGCTCGAGGGCGAAGGCCTGCTCGACGAGCAGGATGGCGTCGCGGTGGCGGCGGAGCTGGCCGAGGGCGAACGCGACGTCGTCCGCGAGGCGGAGCGCCTCGGGCTCGAGCGGCGTGGGGAGCTCGCGGCGCAAGGCGGCGAGCGCGTTCCAGTCGTTGCGCTTGGTGTACTCGCGGGCGCGGACGAGCGCGTCGCGGCGGCTGGGATCGAGGGCGGTCATCGTGTGGATCGACGCGCGAGCGCGCGCCGGCTGACAGGCGACGATTCGGCGGCGCGCGGATGGCTCGCGCTCGAGCCCACGCGCGCGGCTGGTCGCGGCTCCATCGCGCTGAGCTGCCCTACGCGATCGATAGCGCGCTGGCTCGCGATCGCGGGGGTGCCGGGCGGCACCGCCGACGTCGACGTCGACGTGTTCGTCGAGGAGGACGCGCTGCCGGCGCTGCTCGAGGCGCTCTCACAGCTCGGGATCGAGGTCGACCCGGCGTCTGCGACCGCACGCGCGCGGCACGACGGGATGTTCGTGGGGCGGTGGGACGGAATGCGGATCGACGTGTTCCTCCCGAGCATCCCGTTCTCGCGGGAGGCGCAGCGAACGAGGATCCGCATCACGGACACGACCGGCTGGTCGTGGTGGTTCCTGTCCGCCGAGGCCATCGCCGTGTTCGAGCTGCTGTTCTTCCGTGGCAAGGACCTCGTCGATCTGGAGCGGGTCGTCGCAGTCCGGGGCGCCGCGCTCGATCACGGCGACGTCCGGCGCTGGCTCGCGGAGATGATCGAGGAGAACGATGCGCGGGTGCGGCGCTGGGACGACCTGGTCGCGCGCTTCGGGCCACGGTAGCGGTCAATGGAACGCGAGGCCGACGTCGGCGGTCCAGTACGCGCCGACGAGGCCGCTGCGCTCGGCGCCGCGGCGCAGCGGCAGGCCGTGCGCGTGGGTGCCGGCCGCCGCGTCGAGCACGAGCTCGAGGCCGGGCGCGAGGGCGACGTCGAGGCCGACGCGGACCTCGAGGCCGACCTGCACGGGGACGTCGGTGTCGGGGTCGAAGCCGTCCGCGGCGAGCGCGGCGGTCGCGTTCGCCCAGACACGAGGGCCGAAGCGCAGCGCGAGCTCCGGCGAGGCGCGCGCGGCGAGGCTGATCGCGAGGCCACCTCCCGCGCCGGCGAGGGTGACGCCGAACGACGCGGCGCCGGACGAGGCCTCGAGGTCGGCGCGCAAGAGGAGCGGGAGGTCGAAGAGCGGGACGTCGACGAAGACGCGCGGGCCAGCGAGGACGGCGCCAGTGTCGGGGGTGTTGCGGACGAACCCGGCGACGCCGAAGCGCAGGCGCATGGCGTGGTCGGGCTCGCGCTCGGGTGGGCGCTCGGCGCTGGCTTCGGCGCTCGGCGTGGGCTCGGCGGCGAGCGCGGCGCCCGGCTCGAGTGTCCCGAGGGCTGCGGTCACGCGAGGCGCGTCGAGCTCCACCTCGGGCGCTGTGGGCTCATCGGGCTCGGGCGCCAGGTCGGGCTCGCGCAAGGCGTCGCGAGCCGCCTCGGCGAGCGCGAGGGCGAGCGCGCGCGCGACGGTGGCGAGCGGGACGTCGGCGAGCGAGACGGTGTCGCGACGCTCGACGCCCGGCCGGCGCACGACGAGGGAGTAGGTGGTGGCGCCGCGCGCGCACGGGGCGGCGTCGTACGCGAGCGCGAGCGCGGCGGCGTCGTCGATCGCGATGCCCTCGACCGAGAGCTCGAGCGCGAGCAGGCGCCGGACATCGCCCGCGTCGAACGGGAGGTGGGCGCACGCGGGCTCGGAGAGCTGGATCGTCTGGGCCGCGGCCGCGCACGGGAAGAGGCACAGGCACGCGACGAGCGCGCGCGTCACTCTCGCCCGCTCGCGGCGCGCAGGCGCGCGGCGTGGCGGCCGCTCGGGTAAGCTTCGAGGTACGCGCTCGCCGCGGCGCGGGCGTCGTCGGCGCGGCCGGCGCGCTCGAGCGCCTCGACGCGGCGCGCCATGGCGTCCTCGCGCAGCCGCGGCGGGAGCGAGTGCGCGAGCGCGCGGGCGAAGGTGTCGGCCGCGCGCGCGGTTGCTGAGCCGTCAGCCTCGAGGCGGCCGAGGGTGAAGGCGGCGAGGCCGGCGGCCGGTCGCCGTCGAGCGCGGCGGCGCGCGACAGGGAGCTGCGCGGCCTCGTCCACGCGGCCGGCGGCGCGGGCGCGTCGGCCTGCGCGAGGAGCGCGGCTCGCGTCGGGCCGGGGGCGCGGCGCCGCAGCCGGCTCCGGCGCGGGACGAACCGGGGCAACTCGAGTTGCTTCATCCGAAGCTGCCTCGTCCGGCGCACGCGCCGTCTCCGGCGCCGCGGCGAGGGCGCTCGCCGGCGCGCCGTCGTCCCGCGCGGCGCGCTCGGCGGCCGCGGGGGGCTCGACGCGGAGGGTGTCTCCGGCCTCGAGGCGGCGGACGCGGTCGGGCACGCGCTCGCCACGCGCGAGCACGACGCCCCGCTCGACCGCGACCTCGACGCCGCGCTCGTCGCGCGTGACGGTGAACACGGTGCCGACGACCTCGACGGTCGCGAGGCCGGCCTCGACCGTCCAGACACGCGGGCCGGCCGGGGTGACCTCGAAGCGCGCGCGGCCGCGCACGAGCAGCCACGAGGCGGCGTGGCCGTCGTTGCGCAGGACCTCGAGGCGCGCGCCCGGCTCGAGGGTGACGCGCGAGCCGTCGGAGAGCGCGAGGTCGCGCTCGTGCACGCGCGCGAGCGGGGCGCCGCCGGCGAGCGCGAGCGCGACGTCGGGCGCGGGGGCGGACGCGGGATCGGATCGCACGCCGAGCCACACGAGCGCGACGGCCGCGGCGAGCGCGAGCGCGCCGAGCGCGGCGCGGGGCGCGGCGCGGCGCGGGGCGCGACCCCTCTCGATGCCGCGCCAGAGGCGCGCGACGCGCTCCTCGCTCGCGGTGTCCTCGAGGGCGTCGGCGATCGGATCGGGCAGCTCGCTCATCGGCGACCTCCGGCGACGTGCGCGTCGACGATCGCGCCGGCCTCGGCGAGGCGGCGCTTGGCGGTCGCGAGCGAGCAGCCGAGCGCGGTCGCGACCTCCGTCAGCTCCCAGCCCTCGACGTGGCGCAGCATCCACGCCATCCGCAGCTCGGGGTCCATCCGCGCGAGCACCGCGTCGAGCCGGGCGAGCTCCGCGCGCATCTCGGGGGTCGCCTCGGCGGACGCGAGCGCCTCGAGGCAGGCGTCGTCGTCCTCGTCACGGCCGAGGCCGAAGCGGCGCATCCAGCGGCGCTTGCGCAGGCGACCGCGGACCTCGTTGACGGCGATCTGCGCGATCCAGCCGCGGAAGGCGCCGGGGTCGCGCAGCGCGTCGAGCCGCGTGAAGGCCACGAGGAAGGCCTCCTGGACGGCGTCGTCGGCGTCCGCCGTGCGGCCGGCGATCCGCGTGACGGCGTTGGTGACGCGGCGGACGTGGCGCCGATAGAGCGCCTCCTTGGCCCAGCGGTCGCCATCGATCGCGCGCTCGACGAGCGCGCCGTCCGAGATCCCCTCGGCGACCGGGAGCGGGGCGGCGGCGCGACCGCCGGGGCGCAGCGCGGCGACCAGCATGGAGAGGGGAGGCGCGAGGAGGCTCGGACGGCTCACGAAAGAATGCGCCTCCCGCGACAGACCTTCAGTCCGGGCCGCCGGGGCCGGCCACGTCCGGCGGCACGAGGAAGTAGACGCGGCGCGCGTCGAGCGGCGACTCGTCCCCGTAGACGGTGAGGCGCGCCACGAAGACCTGCGGCTCGTCGACGACGCGCGGGACGGTCGTGTTGCGCCGCGGGACCACGTCCCAGCACACCGGCGTGCCGGGCAAGAGCGACGGGAAGGCGTCGGGCCGGTCGTCGCCGTCCGTGTCCTCGATGGGGCTCACCGCGGAGCAGCGCCCGCCGCTGCGGTTGATCTCGAGGTAGTCGATGAACTGGAGCGCGTCGCCCGCGTCCTCCGGCTCATCGGTCGCGCGGATGGTCACGCGCAGCGGGACGCCCTCGACGATCTCGTTGATGGCGGTGGTGACGACGCGCTCGATGCCGGCGCCGGTCGTGTCGGCGTTGAAGACGAGCGGCTGGCCGGCGCGGTCGAGCGAGCCCGACGCTTGGGCGAGGTTCACCAGCGCCTGCCGCTCGGCGCTCGCCGGGGTGCCGCTCCAGACGCCGATGAACGTGGTGTCGGTGCGGATCAGCGCCTCGGCGGCCTGCTCGACCGTCTCCGCGCCGTCGCTGTCCTCGTCGGTGAACGTCACGAGGATGCGCACCGCCTCCTCGCGGAAGCCCGGGCAGCCGAGGCGGCCCGGCGTCGCCGGCAGGCAGCTCGTCGCGAGCACCGGCGAGACGCCCGGCTCGACGGCGGCCCACACCGCGCCGAACAGGCGCTCGGTCCCGCCGAACAGCGGCACCGCCGCGAGCGCCGTGGCCGTGGCCCTGGCGTCGGCCTGGACGGAGAGGGAGTTCGTGTACGCGTTCTCGTAGTAGCCGACCCCCGTCCACGCGCTCGCGACGCAGGAGCTCGTGCTCGGGTCCTCGATGCAGGTGCCGGTCAGGCTGCAGACCTGCCCCACCCCGCAGTCCGCGCCGCTCCGGCACGCGCGGCCCGAGTCGGCGCACGTCAAGTTGTCGAGGACGGTGGTGACCTCGCGGGCCAGCCCCATGAGCTCGCCGCCCATCGAGCCCGACTGATCGAAGAGGAAGTAGATGTCGGCGAACTGGATGCTCGTGCGGAACGAGAGCGTGTCGCGATCGGGCATCGGCGGCTGCTCGTAGTCGACGACGAACACGAAGTCCCCGCGGGCGAGCGGGCTGTCGGTCGCGTCGCGCGGGTTGGTGCCCGCGGCGACCTCGATGAGATCCGTGACGCCATCGCCGTCCGAGTCCGCGCGCGTGCGATCGGTCCCGAGCCGCTCCTCGAGCCGATCGCTGAGGCCGTCGTTGTCCGAGTCGGTGTCCTGGAAGTCCGGGATGCCGTCGAGGTCCGAGTCGACGGGGGGCGAGTAGAGGTCGTCGTCGCCGGCCTCGACGCGGTCGGGGATCGTGTCGTTGTCGGAGTCGAGGTCCTCGACGTCGAGCAGGCCGTCCCCGTCGGTGTCGGCGAGCCCGTCGTCTCCGTCGAGGATGAGGTCGTCGTCCGAGTCGGCGTCGCGGAAGTTCGGGAAGCCGTCGCCGTCGGAGTCGATCGGCGGGTCGATGACGCCGCGCAGCTCCTGCCGGTCGCTCAGGCGGTCGTCGTCGTCGTCGAGGTCCGCGTAGTCGGGGACGCCGTCGAGGTCCGCGTCGCCGATCCCCTCGTCCGCGTCCAGGATGCCGTTGCCGTCCGCGTCGAGGTCGACGTAGTCGGGCTGTCCGTCGGAGTCCGCGTCGCGCGGCGGCGTGGAGAGGAGCATGTCACCCGCCTCGTCGGCGTCCGGGATGCCGTCGCCGTCGGAGTCGAGGTCGAGGTAGTCGGGCGTGCCGTCGCCGTCGGTGTCGCGCCGCTCCGCGCGTCCCTCGTCCGCGTCGGAGATGTAGTCCCCGTCGGAGTCGCGGTTCGCCGCGTCGCCCGCGTCCTCGTCGCTGCCGTCGCCGCCGACGCGGCAGCCGGGGACGAGCGCGAGGGACGCCCAAAGGAATACGAAGAGCCGCCCCGAGGTCATCGAGCGATCCTAGCCGCCCTGGGAGCGAAAGGCCACGCGGTGGCCTTCGCCTCCGTCCCGGACCTGCGCTAAGGTCGTCCGGATGCGAAAGATGGCTTGGGCGTGGGCGCTCGCGGCCGTGCTCGCCGCGCCCGGGGGGGCGTCGGCGCTCGACCTGATCAGCCCGGGGGGATTTCGGTTCGACATCCTCGAGACGACGACCGGCTCGCTCTCCGACGGGGGCCACCCCGCGATGAGCCGGTTCGATGCGTACGACGGCATGTATTACCTGAACGTCGACGGAATCCAGTACTCGGCGCGCGGCACCGCGGCGACGATGAGCCTGGGCGGGCGGCAGGTGGAGATGGCCGAGACGATGGTCGGCGCGCTGAGCGCCCGGCGGCTCGTCTACGTGCCGAGCGGCAGCGCGGGGATGAACTACGCGCGCTTCCTCGACCTCGTGCGGAACCCGACCGCGGCGCCGGTGATGGCGACGATCCGCATCGACGGGAACCTCGGCAGCGACGGGTCGACCGTGGTGACCGGCTCGAGCTCCGGCGACCTCGTCGTGAGCGCCGCGGACGACTGGTTCACGACGGACGACTCGAGCGACGGCGCGGGCGACCCGGAGCTCGGCCACGTCCTGCAGGGCGCCGGCGCGCCGGTGCGCGCGACGAGCGTCTCGCTGAGCACGGACAGCCCGTCGTGGTCGTTCACCGTGATGATCCCGGCCGGCGGCCGCGTCGGCATCCTCACGTTCGCGATCCAGGAGAACGGGCGCCCGGCGTCGATCGCGGAGTCGCGGCGCGTGGTCGATCTGCCCTCGGACGCGATGGAGGGGCTCGACGCCTACGCGGGCGACATCGTGAACTTCGCCGTCGGCGGCGCGCCGATCGTGCGGTTCATGGCGCCGGCGACGGCCGACGAGGGCGACGCGATCCCGATCACGATCGAGGTCGAGGACCTCGAGGGGGACCCGGCGACGTGGTCGTGGGACACGAACGACGACGGCGTGTTCGGCGAGCACCCGAACGCGACGAGCTACACGGTGCCCGCCGGCTCGACCGACGGCCCGGGCTCGATCCGGATCGGCGTCGAGGCGAGCGACGGGACCGACGCCCGCCGCGTCTACCGGACGATCGCGATCCAGAACGTCGCGCCGGTGATCACGAGCACGCCGCCGGCGCGCGCGAACGTGCGCCGCGAGTACTCGTACACCCCGGCGGTCGACGACCCGGCGGGCGAGCGCGACCCGCTGCGCTTCATCCTCGTCACGCGCCCGATGGGGATGGATCTGGACTCCTCGACCGGCCGCATCACGTGGACGCCGAGCCTCGACCAGCGCGCGCGCGCGTTCGACGTCGCGCTCCGCGTCGACGACGGGGACGGCGGCGAGGACATGCAGGCCTGGAGCGTGATGGTGGCGGACAACGTGCCGCCCGATCCGCCGGCGCCCGTCTCGCCGATCGAGCGCGCGCGCGTGCCGGAAGGCGCGCCCGTCACGCTCACGGTGCGCAACGCGACCGATCCCGACGGCGACGAGCTCGTCTACTTCTTCCGCATCGGCCGCACGTCGCGCTTCGACGGGCCCGAGGTGGTCGGCTCCGGCGAGCTCTCCGAGGACCCGAGCGGGATGACGTCGTGGACGACGCCGGCGGGGCTCGAGCGCGGGCTCTGGTACTGGGAGGTCTGGGCGGACGACGAGATCGCCGAGAGCATCCACCGGTACGCGCAGTTCGTCGTCGGAGAGGGCGGCGGCGCCGACGCCAGCATCGGCGGCGACGGCGGCGTCGGGCCCGCGCGCGACGCGGGGACCGGCGGCGGTGGCGGCGGCGGCTGCGCGGCCACGCCGGACCGGACGCCGAGCCCTGCCTGGCTGATCGGCCTCGCCGCGCTCGCGCTCGCCGGGCGCAGGCGGCGGCGGGCGTGACCGGGTCGGGGGGGCGCCGGTTTGCACGAGCGCCCGCGGTGGTCTTTGATCGCCGGATGCTCTCGCTTCGATCGCTCGGCGCCGCGGCCGCCTGCGCCATCACGCTGGGTTGTACGCAAGCGCCGCGGATCGGCGCGCTGCCCGACGCGGGCGGAGTCCCGACCGACGGCGGGAGCTCCGCGAGCTGCGAGGACGGGCGCCGCAGCGGCGACGAGACCGGCGTCGACTGCGGCGGGAGCTGCCCGCGGTGCGCGGACGGCAGCGCCTGCAACGTCGCGAGCGACTGCATGAGCGGGGTGTGCAACCGGGGCCGCTGCCTGATGCCGACGTGCATGGACGGCGTGCGCAACGGCCGCGAGAGCGGCGTCGACTGCGGCGCGGACTGCGGGCTCTGCCCGGGCGGGCAGCCGTGCACCGCGAACGACGAGTGCCTGAGCGGGCGCTGCCGCGGGAGCGTGTGCGAGGCGTCGAGCTGCGAGGACGGACGGCAGAACGGCGAGGAGACGGACGTCGACTGCGGCGGGCCGACGTGCCCCGCGTGCGCGGGCGAAGCGCGCTGCGCGCGCGACACGGACTGCCGGAGCCGGCTGTGCGCCTCGGGCGCCTGCACGACCGCGTCGTGCAGCGACGGCGTGCAGAACCAGGACGAGACATCCGTCGACTGCGGCGGCGGGACGTGCGCGGGGTGCCGCGACGGGCTCGCGTGCATGGCCGACGCGGACTGCGAGGGGCGGCGCTGCGTCGAGGGCGGCTGCGTCTCGTGCACGGATCGGATCCGCAACGCGGAGGAGACCGACGTCGACTGCGGCGGGGGCCTCTGCCCCGACTGCGCCGACGGCCGCGCGTGCGCACGCGGCAGCGACTGCGCGAGCCGCGCGTGCGTCGAGGGCACCTGCGTGTCGTGCCGCGATGGCGTGCAGAACCAGGACGAGACGGACGTCGACTGCGGCGGGACCGCGTGCGGCGGCTGCGCGGATCGACGCGCGTGCGCGCTCGGTCGCGACTGCGCGAGCGGGGCGTGCGTCGAGGGCACGTGCGTCTCGTGCCGCGACGGATTGCGCAACCAGGACGAGAGCGACGTCGACTGCGGCGGCACGCTCTGTCCGGCGTGCGCGCCCGGTCGCGCGTGCGCGGTCCCCGCCGACTGCGCGTCGAGCCTCTGCTCCGGCGGGACCTGCAACGCGCCCGGCTGCGGCGACGGCGTGCAGAACGGCGCGGAGACGGATCTCGACTGCGGCGGCGGGATGTGCCTCGGCTGCGCGATCGGCGAGCGCTGCGTGCTCGGGCGCGACTGCCTCTCCGGCGTCTGCAGCGCGGGCGGGCGCTGCCTCGCGCCGACCTGCAACGACGGCGTCCGAAACGGCGGCGAGACGGACGTCGACTGCGGCGGCCCCGGCACGTGCCCGCGCTGCGAGGACTTCCGCGCGTGCGGCGCGCCGAGCGACTGCCTCACCGCGGCGTGCACCTCGGGGCGCTGCGGGATGCTCGGCTGCATCCCGTTCCCCGGGACCTCGACCGACGCGTTCGGTTACTTCGGCTGCTCGCTGCCGATGAGCCCCGCGACCCTGCCGTGCCCCGACATCTCCACGACGGGCACCGCGGTGACCCTCTCGGACGACGCCGCGACGAGCGTGCCGATCGGCTTCTCGTTCGACTTCTACGGCACGCGATACACGAACGTGACGATCGGCGCGAACGGCGGCCTCGTGTTCGGGGGCACCTCGCTCACCCACGTCAACGCGTGTTTCCCGCTCGGCGCCACGACGTCGCCGATGATCGCCGCGTTCTGGGACGATCTCTATCCGCCCGGGGGCGGCACGATCCGCTACCAGACGCGCGGCACCGCGCCCAACCGCGAGCTCGTCGTGCGCTGGAACGTGCCCCACTTCAGCGGCCCCTCGACCGCGATGGGAGACGTCACCGTCGTCCTGCGCGAGAGCGGGGACGTCGACGCCTGCTACGCGAGCACCAACTTCGGCAGCGCCTCCTACGACGCCGGCGCGAGCGCGACGGTGGGGATCTCCGGCTCGGCGACCCGCCACCTCCAGTTCAGCTGCAACATGGCCAACGTGCCGAGCGGCCTGCTCTTGCTCTACCGTCACCCCTGAACAATCCACATCATGCTTCAGCGCACCCTCTTCGCCTCGCTCGCCCTCCTCCTCGTCGGATCCGTCGCCGGCTGCGACACCGGCCCGCCGCCGATCCCGCCGCTGCCCGACGCGGCGGGGCTCGACTCGGGGACCGGCCCGACGTCGTGCACGAACAGCGTCCGCGACGGCGACGAGACGGGCATCGACTGCGGCGGCAGCTGCCCCGGGTGCGCCGACGGCGATCCGTGCGTGATGCAGACGGACTGCCAGAGCCGGGTGTGCATGCGCGGGCGCTGCTTGATCCCGACGTGCACGGACGGCGTCCGCAACGGCCGCGAGATCGGCACGGACTGCGGCGGCGACTGCGGCCTGTGCCCGGGCGGCGAGCCCTGCACCGAGAACGCGCAGTGCATCAGCGGCCGCTGCCGCGGCTCGGTGTGCTCGATGAGCACCTGCGACGACGGCCGGCAGAATGCGGACGAGACGGACGTCGACTGCGGCGGACCGCTCTGCCCGCCGTGCCGCGGCGGGGAGACGTGCGCGACCGAGACCGACTGCACGAGCTACATCTGCGAGGCCGGAACGTGCACCGAGCCCGCGTGCAACGACGGCGTGCAGAACCAGGACGAGACGTCCGTGGACTGCGGCGGCGGGCTGTGCGCGCCCTGCCGCGACGGGCTCGCGTGCAACGTCGACGTCGACTGCGAGGGGCGCCGCTGCATCGACGGCGGCTGCATCTCGTGCATGGACCGGGTCCGCAACGCCGAAGAGACGGACGTCGACTGCGGCGGCGGGCTCTGCCCGGCGTGCCGCGACGGGCTGAGCTGCCGCCTCGACACCGACTGCGAGAACAGCTTCTGCCTCGAGGGCACGTGCGTGTCCTGCCGCGACGGAGAGCGCAACTTCGACGAGACGGACGTCGACTGCGGCGGGACGCGCTGCGCGGGCTGCCTCAACGGGCGGATGTGCGCGCTCGGGCGAGACTGCCTCTCGAGCGACTGCGCCGCGGGCATGTGCCGGGGCCGCGGCGACACCTGCGGCGACGCGATCACGCTCACGACGGGGATGAACGCCGTGGCGTGGGTCGCCACCGCCAACGACTACCTGACCGCGAACCCGGCCTGCAGCTCGCAGCCCCGCGAGGGCCCCGACGTCGTGATGCAGTACACGGCCACCGTCGACGGCTTCCTCACCTTCGAGATCGACAAGCCCACGCTCAACCGCTGGACGATGCTCATCAGCGATCAGCCGTGCGGCATGCCGACGCCCTCGCTCGTCTGTCAGTCGCGCTACACCGAGGCGACGATGGCGGGCGAGCTCCCGATCCGCGCCGGGACGACCTACACGTTCTACATCGCCGACACGACGCTCGGCACCGCGCCGCTCAGCAACCCGCTCAACGTGCGCATCCAGGAGATCGTCCCGCCCTGCCGCGCCGGCGTCGACGGCGTGGTCGGCGACACGATCACGCGCCTGCCGAGCGGCCTGTCGTTCCTGACGAACTACTACCTCGCGCCCGACGCGTCGCCGACGGGGTTCGTCTACTTCGGCGGCACCCTCGAGATGTACCGCATCCCGAAGGCTGGCGGCACGCGCGAGAGCGTCAACACCCTCGCGGGGATCTCCTCGCTGCGCCTCGGGTACGTGATGGCGATCGCCGGCAACGAGATCTACTCCGTCGAGACGACGACGGGCACGGTGGGCCGGCTCTTCCGGTTGAGCACGGACGCCGGCGCGACGTGGCTCACCGGCGGGCAGGACTACGGCATCTTCAACGAGGGCGCGACCGCGCCCAACGACGACTTCCGCGGCGCGACCGCCGACCCGACGAACAGCCGCCTGCACCTCGTCACCGAGGCGTTCAGCCCGCGCACGGAGTTCTGGTCCGTCCCGCTCCGCTCGGCGACGGCGCCGGTCACAGGGCGCCTCGACGGCTTCATCACGAGCCACTACCAGTGCTCCGGCCTCGCGATGGACGCGACGTACTACTACACGGCGTGCGCGGCGCCCTCGCCCGCGAGGCTCATCCGGGTGCACCGCACGACGATGGCCGTCGACGTGATCTCCAGCACCGCGCGCCTCGACACCCTGGTCAACACGGTCCACGCCGCCGACACGAACACCGACGGCCTCGCCGACGTGCTCTACGTGAACGGCGGCACCGCGCAGATCTACTACGCGTGCGGCCTCGCCTCGGGGACGCCGTTCGCGGCGCCGTTCGTCACCTGGAGCGACACCGACCTCTCGCAGGGGCTCGGCTTCGACGCAGCGGCGCGGCGGCTCTACGCGTTCGACCGCACCACGCGCGACGTGCTCGTCATTCAGTGATCCGCGCGGGCGGTTGGGGTACCCTCGCCCGCCGTGGACGAGCTCCTGCGCCTGCTCGCGGTCGTGAAGCGCGACCTCACCGCCGACGACGTCCGGGCCGAGCTCGGCGGGCGCGATCCGTCGAGCGAGCACACGATCTGGGCGCCGATGGGCGAGGCGTGGCGCGTCGTCGCGGTGTTCGACGCCCCGCTCGTCGACCCCGGCGAGCGAAAGGCGAAGGAGGCCCGCCTGCGCGCGCTGCTCGCCCCGTTCAGCAGCGCCGAGCGCCTGAGCGAGCCGCCCGCCGTCTCGAGCGAGCGTCACCGGCTCGAGCTCGACGACGAGCTCGACCGGCTGGCGGAGCGCACGGGGGCGCGCGCCGCCCTCGTCGTCGACGAGCGCTCGCCCGTCGTCTGGGGCTGCTCGGCGCCGCGCGCCGAGGGCTGGGACCTCGACACCATGGAGCACGCGCACGAGCTCGCCCAGGACGCGGCCGGCTTCGGGATCGATCCCGCCGAGTGGCTCGCCGGAGGGCCGCCGGCCGCCGCGGCGCTGCGCGAGGCCGGCGTCGACGAGACGCTCGCCCAGCGCTGGAGCCACCGCTTCCGGCGGGTCGCCGCGATCGCCCCGGACTGGACCGCGGGCGAGTGGCGCGACGCCCTGCAGATCGCCGCCGCGATCGGGCACACGCGCCGCGAGTGCCGCGGCGGCCGCGCGCCCGAGCGGGTCACCGCGCACACCGAGACGTGGGGCGTCTTCGCCAAGGGTTTCGCGCAGATCTACCTGCTCTGCCTCGTCTTCGACGGGCCCTACTCCGAGCTGCACGCGGAGGGCCCGCTGGTGCGCGCCCTGACGCACATCGAGACGCTCGTGCTCGCGCTGCCGCCCGTCGATCCGCCGCCGCGCAGCGCGAAGGTGATTGCGTTCCGCCGCCCCTGATCCGATCGTCGCAGGCGATGGACCTCGCCCTGCCCATCGCGACCGAGCGCCTGATCCTGCGCCGCCACGAGCCGCGCGATCGCGGCGCCTTCGTCGCGCTCGTCACCGACCCTCGCTTCTACGCGCACCTCACGGTGCCGGAGCGCCAGCGCACGCCCGAGGGCGCGGCGGAGGTCTTCGACCTCGTCGCCGGCTCCTACGAGACCGAGGAGCCGGTCTGGGGCCTGACCGTCGCCGACCGCGCGACGGACGCGTTCGTCGGCACCGTCGCGCTGCACCCGGTGCCGTTCGGAGAGGCGCTCGAGCTCTTCTACGCCGTCGTCCCCGAGCGCCAGGGCGAGGGCCTCGCCGTCGAGGCGGTGCGCGCGCTGCTCCACGCGCTGCCCGACCGCGACCTCGTCGCGCGCACGCCCCCCGACAACGAGGCCTCCGCGCGCGTCGCCCGGGCGGCCGGCATGCAGGACGCGGGGCTCGAGCGCCCGCTCGGCGGCCCGGAGCGCCGCCGGTTCGTGCGTCCCGCGCGCGCCTGAGCCTTCACACGCTCGCGACGAGCGCGGTCATGCTCTTCTTCGCGTCCCCGAAGAGCATGTACGAGTTCTCGAGGAAGAAGAGCGGGTTCTCGACGCCCGCGTAACCGGCGGCCATCCCGCGCTTGAGCACGACGACGCGCTGCGCCTTCCACGCCTCGAGGACCGGCATGCCGTAGATCGGGCTCGTCGGGTCGTCGAGCGCGCCTGGGTTCACGATGTCGTTCGCGCCGATCACGAGCACGACGTCGGTCTCCTCGAAGTCGTCGTTGATCTCCTCCATCTCGAGGACGATGTCGTAGGGCACGTCCGCCTCGGCGAGCAGGACGTTCATGTGACCGGGGAGGCGGCCCGCGACAGGGTGAATCGCGAAACGTACGTTGACACCCGCGTCCCGCAGGTTCTTCGTCAGGTCGTGCACCGCGTTCTGCGCGCGCGCGACGGCCATCCCGTAGCCCGGCACGATGACCACGTTCTTTGCGGACTTCAGCCAGGCGCCGACCTCGTCGGCCTGGACCTCGCGGATGTCGCCCTGCGGCGCCGCGCCCTCGGCGGGCGCCTTCTGGTCCGCCGTCCCGAAGCCGCCGAACACGACGTTCAGGATCGAGCGGTTCATCGCGCGGCACATGATGATCGAGAGGATCGCGCCGCTCGAGCCCACCAGCGCGCCCGTGACGATCAGCAGATCGTTCGCGAGCATGAAGCCCGCCGCCGCCGCGGCCCAGCCCGAGTACGAGTTCAAGAGCGAGACGACGACCGGCATGTCCGCGCCGCCGATCGCCATCACGAGGTGGATCCCGAGCAGCGCGGCGAGCACGGTCATCCCGAGGAGCAGGTAGAGCGCGGTGTCGCCCCCCGCCTGCTGCACGAACGGGACGCCCATGCCGACGATCGCGATCGCCACGAGCCCGTTGAGCGCGTGGCGCCCGGGTAAGAGCAGCGGCCTGCCCGAGAGCGTCCCGCGCAGCTTCGCCCACGCGACGATCGAGCCGGTGAACGTGATCGCGCCGATCGCGACGCCGGCCCAGATCTCGACGAGGTGGATCGTCTTCTCGACGCCCTCGAGCGCCTCACCCGGCGCGAGGTAGCTCGAGATCCCGACGAGCACCGCGGCGAGCCCGACGAAGCTGTGGAGGATGGCGACGAGCTCGGGCATCTCCGTCATCGCGACGCGGTTCGCGACGACCGCGCCGATCGCGGCGCCGGCGACCAGGCAGCCCGCGATCACGACGAACGCGTCGATGCGCGGGTGGAACGCGGTCGCCACCATCGCGATCGCCATCCCCACGAAGCCGAAGAGGTTGCCCTGCCGCGCGGTCTCCTGCTTGCTCAGCCCGCCGAGGCTGCGGATGAAGAGGACCCCCGCCAGGAGGTAGGCGATGACGAGCTGCTCGGAGCTCATCGGCCGTCTCCCTTGCGGAACATGCGCAACATTCGTTGCGTCACGAGGAAGCCGCCGCTGATGTTGATCGCGGCGACGAAGATCGCGACCGCGCCGAGGATCGAGGCCCAGTCGAGCCGGCCCGCCTCGAGCGCGCCCGAGCCGACCTGGAGCATGCCGCCCACGATGATGATCCCGCTGATCGCGTTGGTGACGCTCATCAGCGGCGTGTGGAGCGCCGGCGTGACGCTCCAGACGACCTGCCAGCCGACGAAGCACGCGAGCACGAACACGGTCAGGTGCTGGAGGAAGTCGCTCGGCGCGAAGCGGCCGAGCACGAAGAGCGCGAGCACCAGGACGAGCCCGCCCGCGGTCGTGCCCCACGCGCCGCGCGTCGGGCTCATGATGTGATCCTGCGCGGGCTTCGCGTCGGAAGGCGGCGCGACGCTCGGCCGCTTCTCCGCGACGCGCGCCTCGGGCATCGGCTTGGCCTCCGGCGGCGGCAGGCGCTCGCCGTCGTGGACCACGCACGCGCCGCGGATGACCTCGTTGTCCATGTCGAGGTCCCAGCTCGTCGAGCCGCCGCACTCGGAGAGGAAGTTCGTCACGTTGGCGGAGAAGAACCGGCTCGCGCTCGTCGCCATGCGGCTCGTCAGATCGGTGTAGCCGACGATCTTCACGCCCTGGTGCTCCACCACCACGTCGGGCTGAGAGAGCTCGCAGTTGCCGCCCTGCGACGCGGCGAGGTCGACGACCACCGAGCCCGGACGCAGCGCCTCGACGACGTCCTTGGGCACGAGCAGCGGGGCCTTCTTGCCCGGGATCAGCGCCGTCGTGACGATCACGTCCACCTCGGCGGCCTGCGCGCGAAAGAGCGCCATCTCCGCCTCGATGAACTCCTTGCTCATCACCTTCGCGTAGCCGCCGCCGCCCTCCCCGCTCTCTTCGAAGTCGAGCATGAGGAACTTGCCGCCGAGGCTCTCGACCTGCTCGCGCGTCGCGGGCCGCGTGTCGAACGCGCGCACCTCCGCGCCGAGCCCGCGCGCCGCGGCGATCGCCGCGAGCCCGGCGACGCCCGCGCCGATCACGAGCACGCGCGCAGGCGGGAGCGAGCCCGCCGCCGTCGTCTGCGGCGCGAAGAAGCCTTGGAAGACCTGCGCCGCCTCGAGCACCGCGCGATAGCCGGCGATGTTCGCCATCGACGACAGCACGTCCATCGACTGCGCGCGCGAGATGCGCGGCACCATGTCGAGCGCGAGGACGGTCACGCCCTTCTCTCGGAGCTTCTCGAGCAGCGGCTCGTTCATCGCCGGGAAGACGAGCGAGACGAGCGTGGTGCCCGCGCCGATCCGGTCGGCCTCCTCGAGGGTCGGCGGGTTGACCTTCACGAGCACGTCGGCCGCCCACGCGCCGGCCTCCGAGGCCTCCCGGTAGCTCCGGTCGCTCGGCGGATCGACGACCGACGCGCCCGCGGCCTCGTATTCGGCGTCGGAGAACCCGGCCGCGACGCCGGCGCCTCTCTCCACGACGACCTCGAAGCCGAGCTTCTCCGTCAGGCGCTTCACCGAGGCGGGCGCGATGCCGACCCGGCGCTCCCGCGCCTGCGATTCCCGAACGACTCCCAGACGAATGACACACCTCCCGAAGCGGACGCGGAGAATACACAAAAAGGGACGGTCGGGGGTTGACGACCAGGATGAGAACGACTATCACTTGCACATCGCCCGGCGGCGGGGCCCAACCCTCTCTCCTCCGCTCCGCCGCCGGGTGCGGCCCCTGCCTCAGGGCGGCTCGGGGACGCGCGTCCGGACGAGCCGCACGTACGTCGGCCCCACCATCAGCGTGTCGAGCCAGAGCTCGCCCTCGTGGCGGTAGCGCACCTGGACGCCGCGCACCGCGCGCGTCTCGAGCAGCGCGCGCGCCTCGTCGAGGTCGATCGTCCCCTCGCCGGTCATCGCGCGCTCCGCGTGCTTGGCGCGCACCTCGAGCACCTCCGCGTGCGTGGCGAGGTCCTCGAAGAGCCGCGCGAGCGTGGGCGGATCGAGCTCCGCCTGGTAGACCTCGGGCGTCGGGACGTCGGGCTCGCTCACGCGCTCGGCTCCTCGAGCCGCTCGGGCGGCGCGACGAGGAGGATCGCGTTCCGCGGCGCGGGGCAGACGTGCTGACAGACGCCGCAGCCGGTGCACGCGTCCTCGACGACGCGCGGCTTGCCCGCGACGCGCTCGATCGCGCCGGGCACGGGGCAGCGCTCCGCGCACGTCGAGCAGAGCGTGCCGCCGTACGCGAGGCAGTCGTACTGACGGATGGTCGCCACCGCGATGCGCGCGGGCGAGCCCGGGACCAGGGCGCCGCGATCGCACGCGCTGATGCACGGGAGGTCGGCGCACATCCGGCACGGCGCGCGTCGCGCGTCGATCGTCGGGGTCCCGCGCACCGCGCCGTGGCGCGCGTCGAGCGCGACGATCGCGCCGTGGGGGCACGCGTCGAAGCAGGCCCCGCAGCCGTCGCAGCGCTCGACGAAGCGCGCCTCGGCGAGCGCGCCCGGCGGCCGGATCACCGGCAAGACCGGCAGCGTCCGCCCCCGCTGCGAGCCCGGCCCGCGCGCGTCGGCCGGCGCGGCGTCTCCCGTCGCGAGCAGCGCGCCGAGGTACGC
>JAHBWG010000114.1 GCA_019637095.1 Sandaracinaceae bacterium
CGGGAGGGGACGATCCTGTCATTTCGTCATTCTCCTCGGCGCGAGGGCGGGACCGAGTAGGTGAGCGTGGCGTGCGCGACGAGGTCGGGGGCGCCCTCCGCGCGGATGCCGACCTCGCCGACCGCGAGGCGCTTGCCGAGCTTGAGCAGGCGCGCGTCCGCGACGAGCACGCCGCCGGCGCAGCCGCGCATGAAGTTGACGTTGAGGCTCGTGGTCATCGCGAGCAGGGTCGGGCCGATCGCGCCGAGCAGCGCGAAGTACATGGCCGTGTCGGCGAGCGCCATGAGCGTGGGGCCGGAGACCGACGGTCCGGGGCGCAGGTGCGCCTCGCGGATCGGCAGGCGGAGGCGCGCGGCGTGATCGCCCACGGAGACGATCTCCCAGCCGAGCTCCCGCGCCTGCGGGAAGTGCTCGTCCATCAGCCGCTCGATGCCGGCCGGGTCGAGGCCCACGCGCGGGCTCACTTGCGCTCGAGGCGCGCGACGACGGCGACGTAGGCGGCGCGGGCGCCCTCGGCGCTCATGCCGCGGCGCCGCTCCCACGCGTCGAACTTCGCGCGGCCGCGCACGTCGAGCAGCCCCGGACGCTTCCCGGTCGCGTCGCCCACCGTCGCCTGCTTGAAGAGGGCGTAGAGCTCGAGCAGGTCGTCGTTGGACGGCGTCTTCGGGAGCTTCTGCACGCGCGCGGCGGCGGCCTCGAACTCTTCCACGGTGGCCATGGGGCGCATCGTGCCCCACGCGCTGCCCGTGGACCAGTCCGGGGACGCCCCGGACTAACGGCGCGCCTCTGGCGCGTTATCCTCGCCCCGGATGCGCTCCGCCTGGCTCGCCGTCGCCCTCGCGCTCGCCGCGTCACCCGCTCGCGTCCACGCGTTTTGCGGGCTCTACGTCTCGGGCGCGGGCGGCGAGCTCTACAACGACACCACGACGCTCGTTGTGATGCGGTGGGAGGACACGACGATCCTGTCGATGCAGTCCGACTACCGCGGCCCGCCCGAGGACTTCGCGCTCGTCGTCCCGGTGCCCGGCGCGCTCGCCGAGGGGCAGGTGCGCACCCTCCCCCGCGCCCTGCTCGCGCAGGTCGATCGGCTCGCGGCGCCACGGCTCGTCGAGTACTGGGAGGAGGACCCGTGCGCCCCCGAGCCGGAGCGCGCCGCGCCGGGCCCCCGCGAGGCCGCCGACCCGACCGCACGCGGCCTCGGCGTCACGGTGGAGGGGGAGCTCTCCGTCGCCGAGTACGAGATCGCGATCCTGTCGGCCGAGGCGTCGGCCGGGCTCGAGACGTGGCTGCGCGACAACGACTACCGCGTGCCGCAGGGCGCCGCCGAGGCGCTCGCCCCGTACGTCGAGGCGGGCATGAAGTTCTTCGTGGCGCGGGTCGACGTGGACCGCGTGACGTTCGAGGCGGGCGGGCGCGCCGTGCTGACCCCGCTGCGGGTGCACTACCGCGCCGAGCGTCTCGTGCTGCCGCTGCAGTTCGGCCTCGCGAGCTCGTCGGGCACCCAGGACGTCGTCGTGCACGTCCTCGCGCCGGGGCGTCGCTTCGAGGCGGCGAGCCACCCGAACGCGACGATCGCGACCAACCTCGACGTCGACGACGCGGTGCGCGAGCGCTTCGGCGCGTTCTACGCCGCGCTCTTCGACGCGACCGTCGAGCGCCACCCCGGCGCCGTGGTGACCGAGCACGCGTGGCCCGCCTCGCGCTGCGACCCGTGCATGGGCGACGTGCGCGGGCTCGGCGCGCGCGAGCTCTACCTGCTCGGGGCGGACGTCCTCGGCGCGCCGGATCCGGACGTGCGTCCGTCCCCCCGCGCGCCGCGCGGCCGTCCGGAGGTCCTCGAGGCGGACTGGGTGCTCACGCGGCTGCATCACCGCTACGCGAGCGACGCGCTGCGCGAGGACCTCGCGCTGCGACCGGCGCGGCCGATCGAGGGCGGGCGCGAGGTGCGCGACGACGAGGGACGGCTCGCGATCGACGCGCGCCCCGGCGCGACGAACGCGTTCCAGGCGCGCTACGTGATCCGACACCCGTGGGAGGGGCCGATCCCGTGCGCCCACCCGACCCGCGATCGGTGGGGCGGCCCGCCGAGCTTCCCGTCGGGGGCGCAGGCCCCGGTCGCGGACGCGAGCGATCGCGTGGCCGCGCGCGCCCCCGACGACGAGGAGCTCGACCTGCGCGCCCTGCTCCGCGTGCCGGTGCCCGCCCTCGGGCTGCGCCCGCTCGAGCCGATCGCCGACGTGCCCCCGCCGCCGCCCGCCGCGCCCCGCGACGGCTGCGGCTGCCGCGCCGCGCCGGCCACGCGCCCGCCCGCCGGCCTCGCCCTCGCGCTCCTCCTCCTCGCGACGCGACGGCGCTGAGCGTCGATCGATCGAGCGCGTGGGGAACGACGCCTCCAGCCGACTCAACCCTCGAGCGCGAGCTTGTTCTTCGCCGCCTTCGCGAGCTTCGTGCGGCCGCCCTGGGCCACCACCTCGCGCAGCAGCTCTTCGCCGCCGTCGACGTCGTCCTCGAGGAAGCAGAAGCCCACGTAGTAGAGCGAATCGAGCGACGCGCTTCGGTCCTTGCGCATCGCGCCCGCCACGTCGAAGCCCTCGCGCGTCAGCTCCCGCAGCATGCGGAGCCCCGCGTCCGCGCCGCGCGTGCGGGGGTCGCGGTGGCTGCTCGCGAGGTGGATCGACGCGAGGCGGTAGCGCTCCTCCGCGCTCGCCTCGCCGATCCGCGCGAGCGCCGAGAGCACCCGCGCCTCCGCCGCGCGGTCCTTGCCCTTGCGCAGCCGCGCCGCCTCCGCGCGGAGCGGCTCGACGAGCGCGGCGCCCGCGTCCTTCGCGCTCGACACGAGCGGCTCCACCGTCGCCGCGTCGCTCACGAGCGCCGCGACGGCGCGCGCGGCGAGCGCCTTCTTCATCGCGGGCGTCAGCTTGGACAGGCGCGGCTTGATCGCCTGCCGCACCAGCTTGGCCCGCTCGAGCTCGTCGGTGCTCGTCAGCAGCTCGACGAGCGGCCCGAGCGCGTCGGCGCGCGGCTCGAGCGCCGCGGCGGCGAGCTCCGCGCGGCGCTTGTCGCCGCGACCCACGATCTCGACGAGCGTCTGCGTCGCGCCGGCGCCCCCGAGCGAGCCGAGCTTCTCGATCGCCATCTCGGCGCGCGACAGGTCCGGGTGGTGGGCGAGCCGCGCGAGCGCCGGCGCGTGCGCGGCCGGCACCTCCACCGTCGCGAGCGTCATGAGCGCGGTCTGCGCGAGCGCGCGATCCGGCGCGCCGGCGGCGTCGACGAGCGCGGTGACGAGCTCCTTGCTCGCGCCGCCCTCCGCGAACGTGAACCGCAGCGCGATGAGCGCCTCCTGCCGCACCGCCGGCGGCCCGGTGCGGTCCTGCGCGAGCGCCATCAGCGTCGGCGCCGTCGCCGGATCTTCGAGGTAACCGAGGACCTTCACCGCGGCGGCGAGCGCGGGCACCGGGAGCTCCCGCTTCAGGAACCTCTCGAGCCTCGCGCGGTAGCCGCGCCGCGTCTTGGCGTCCGCGTCCTTCACGTGCCGGCGCAGCTCGAGCGCGGTCGCGCGGTTGCTCTCCTCGTCGCCCCCGGCGAGCGCCGCGAGCAGCACGTCGAACGCCTCCGCGCCTCCGAGCCGGCTCAAGATCCCCTCGAGCGCGCGCCGCTCTTCGCCCTCGGCGGCGCCGAGGCGGGCCTGCACCTCGCCGATCACGCCCTCGCCCGCCGACGCGATCGCGTCGCTCGCGGCGCGGCGGACCTCCGCGTCACGGCTCGCGCAGAGCGGCCAGACCGGCGCGAGCGCGCGGCTCCCGAGCCCGATCCGCGCGAGCGCCTCGAGCACGTGGCGCTGCAGCGTGGGAGGAGCCTCGGGGAGCATCCCCGTCAGCTCCGGCACCGCCTTCTTGTGCTCGAGCTCGCCGAGCACGATCACCGCCGCGAGCTGGCGCTCGGGCGCATCGCTCGAGAGCATCCGGACGATCACGTCGATCGGCGACTTGGCCACACCACCCCCCGGTTCTTCTCAGTTCTCGGCCGCCTCGCGGCCCACGAAGCCCCGCACGTCCGCGCGGCCGGTGACGCGGATCATCACCGTGTAGATCCCGAGCAGGATGAGCGCGCCGCACGAGGAGCTCACCGCGAAGATCGCGAGCGTCGGCATACCCTCGGGCAGCGGCTCGCTGCCGCGCCCGAGCGTGGCCATCGCCTCGACGATCTCGGGGTGCTCGTGCCCGAACCACACGTTGCCCACCGCGTGGGCCACCGTGTAGAGCACGTTGGCGAACAGCGCCTGCCGCGCCCACCAGATCGCGCTCGGCCGGCGCGCGCTCAACACGACGCTCGCGACGACGAGCAGGCCCGAGACGAGGAGGTTCGCGACCGCGAGCGCCTTCATCACGGGGCTCGCCGACATCGCGGCCATCATCGCCCGGGTCACGTCGGCGCTCCCCGGGACCATCTCGATCGGCGTCAGCTCGGCCGCGGGCACCGTCAAGAGCCCGTACGCGCTCACGATCCCGCCGATCCCCATCAGCGACATCGCCAGCGACAGGAACAGCGTCGCCTTCGCCCCCGGGACCGCGGCCGGCCTCGACACGGGGCCGAAGGTAGAGAGCGCGGGCGGCTCGCGCAAGCCAAGGGAAGGTCCGGGGGCGGAGTCGACGTAGAAATTCTTCGAGACGAAAATCTTCGAGACCTCGGAACCCTCCGGGGAATGGGCTGTCGAACGAGGCTGGCGGAAGGGAGCGCGATGAGCACGACGCTGGAGACGAAGGTGAGCCTGGTCCTGCTCGGCACCCTCGGCGCCCTCTGGGCAGGGGGGACGCTGGCGGAGCCCGCGGCCGCCCTCGACCCCGCCGAGGTCGCGACCGACGAGCTCGCCGCGCTCGAGGACGCGTTCGCACTAGACCGCGGGAACGGCCGCGTCGCCCGCGAGCTCGCCGACCGCTACCTCGAGCTCCACGCGCCGCGCCAGGCGGTCGCCGTGCTCTCCAACACGACCTCGTCGGTGCGCGAGGACCCGGCGATCCTGCACCGGCTGGCGATGGCCTACGAAGAGACGGGCCGGATGAGCGACGCCGCGGCGACCGCCCGGCTCGCCCGCGCGCGCTGCGCCCGCGCCCTGGGCACGGGCGACGCGAGCGACGTCACGCCCGTCCCCGAGCACCCCTGCACCGAGCGGACGTACGCGAGCCTCGACGTCCACGCGAGCGCCCTCGGCCACATGGCGCGCTGGGGGGTGACCGACGTCCAGCGCGACGAGCGGGCGCGCCAGGCGTACGTCCTGGCGGTGCGGAGCGCCCGGATCGTCAGCGCCAGCGCCGAGCACTGAAGGCCGCGGCGCGCGTCGGGGCGACGGACGCCCTGGCAAAGTGAGCTACCATGACCCCAGGATCTCTCCGCGATGAGCCTGGGGACACGCCCGACGCTGGGTCTGGACGCCCCCGACGACTTCTCGGTCGATCGGCTCCGCTGGATCATCCGCCTGCGCTGGATCGCGCTCGCGGGGATCGTCGGCGCGGGCGCGCTCTCCGCGCTCGGCTTCTACCCCGGCGTCGCGTGGTGGGTGCTCTTCGGCACCGCGGGCTGCGCGGGCGTCTACAACCTCGTCCTGCATCATCGGCACCGCGCGGAGCCCACCGGAGGCGCGGACCGGGCGGTGCGTCAGGCGATCGTCGACATGGCGATGCTGACGATCGTGCTCTGGGCGGCGGGCGGGATGCGCACGCCGTTCATCGGCTACTACGTCTTCCACGTCGCGATCGTCGGCATCCTCGGCGGCAAGAACGCGACGGTCACCGCGGCCTTCGCCGCGCTGGCCGGCTCGGGGCTCCTGCTCGTGACCGAGCACGTCCCGGCGCTGCAGATCGGCCGCTGGGACCCGGCGTGGCCTTGGGATCTCGTCGCGGAGATCGCCGCGTTCGTGACGACGGTCGGCGCGGTGGCCTACCTCGTCACCCACGCGGTCGAGGAGCTGCGCCGCCGCGAAGGCGCGCTCGCGAAGGCGCGCGCGAGCGCCGCGCTCGAGCTCAAGGTGCTGACCAACACGCTCGACGAGCTCGACGCGGGGCTCGAGGTCGTCGACGAGGAGGGCGTGGTGCTCTGGCGCAACAAGCGCGCCGAGCAGCTCGCGCCGGACGTGCCCGAGAGCCACTGGGCGTGCCCCGGCGAGGAGCGCAACTGCGAGCAGGACGTGACCGGCGTGTGCCCGATGCGCGCGGCGCGCGGCCACGGCGAGTCGGGCCACTGCCGCTTCGCCGCCAACCTCGACGGCGTCGAGCGCGTGTACGAGATGAACGTGTACCCGCTCGGGCCCGGCCCCGACGGGACGCCGCGCATCATGAACCTCTACGTCGATCGCAGCGACACCCTCGTGGCCGAGCGCCGGCTCATCCTCGCGGAGCGCCTCGCGAGCCTGGGCCGCGTGACGCAGGGCGTCGCGCACGAGCTCAACACGCCGCTCGCGACGATCCGCACGCTGTCCGCCGACATGCTCGCCGCGCTCCGCGCGGCGCCGCGCGAGGGCGAGGCGGGCGCGCTCTACGCCGACCTCGAGGAGTCCGCCGCGCTCGTCCACGACGAGACGCGCCGCCTCGGCAAGATCACGCAAGGTCTCTTGACGGGACGCGACCTGACCGCGAGCGACGTGACGGGGACCGTGCCGCTCGCCGCGGTCGTCGAGCGCGCCCGCGCGCTGGTGTTCGCCGGCGCGCGGGAGGGGTTCCCGGTCGTGGTCGAGGACCTCGCCGAGCACGCGGTGACCGCCGACCCCGACCACCTCGTGCAGGTGATGGTGAACCTCCTGCAGAACGCGTACGACGCGGTGAAGGAGGCCGGCGCCGGCGGCGTGCGGGTCCACGCGCGCCGCGCGGGCCCGGGGGTCGAGATCCTGATCGACGACGACGGACCGGGCCTGCCCGAGTCGATCCGCGCGCGGCTCTTCGAGCCGTTCGCGACGAGCAAGCCGCCGGGCAAAGGGACGGGCCTCGGGCTCTACACCTCGTACATGCTCGTCGACGCCATGCACGGGACGTTGTCGCTCGAGCCGCGCGAGGGGGGCGGCGCGCGGGCGACCGTGGGCCTGCCGGCCGCGGGCGAGCGGCTCGTGACCCTGCGCGCCGCGCCGCGCGAGGACGCGTCGGAGGCCGCGGAGTGAGCGACGCCCGTGGCCGCGTGCTCGTCGTCGACGACGACGACAGCTTCCGCTTCGCCATGCGCAAGGCGTTGCGCCGCCTGGGCTTCGAGGTCGACGAGGCCGCGGGCGGGCTCGCGGCGCTCCCCAAGCTCGCCGGCAACGACCCGCCCGACGCGGCGCTGCTCGATCTGCGCATGGGCGAGGTCGACGGCCTCGACGTCCTGCGCCGCGCGAGCGGGACACCCGCGCGCGTGATCGTGCTGACCGGTCACGGCACGGTGTCGGCCGCGGTCGAGGCGATGAAGCTCGGCGCGTTCTCGTTCCTCGAGAAGCCGGTCGACGCGGACTTGCTCGCGCCGCTGCTGAGCCAGGCGATCGCGGAGTCGCGCGGCGCGCGCGGCGGCGCGTCCGAGCTCGCACCGCCGATCGTCGGCGTGAGCGAGGCGATGGCGGCGGTGCGCCGCTTCGTCGAGCAGGTCGGCCCGACCGACGCGACGGTCGCGATCTACGGCGAGACGGGGACCGGCAAGGAGGTCGTCGCGCGGCGCCTCCACCTCGCGAGCCTGCGCGCGACGGGGCCGTTCGTGGCGCTCAACGCGGCGTGCGTCCCGCGCGAGCTCTTCGAGAGCGAGCTCTTCGGGCACAAGCGCGGCGCGTTCACCGGCGCGGTCGCCGACCGCGCGGGCCTGTTCCGGGAGGCGGAGGGCGGCACGCTCTTCATCGACGAGCTCGCGGAGCTCCCGCTCGAGAGCCAGGCCAAGCTCCTGCGCGCGCTCGAGACGCGGCAGGTGCGAGGCGTCGGCGAGGCGGGCGAGGTGCCCATCGACGTGCGCATCATCGCCGCGACCAACCGCGACCTCTGGTCCGAGGTACACGCCGGCCGCTTCCGCGAGGATCTCTACTTCCGGCTCTCGGTGTTCCCGATCGTGCTGCCACCCCTGCGCGATCGGCCCGAGGACCTCGGCCCGCTCGCCGCGCACCTGCTCGCGCGCATGGCCGGGCCGGTGCGCCGGCTCGAGGCCGACGCCGAGCGCGCGCTGTCGGGCCACGACTGGCCGGGCAACGTGCGCGAGCTCTTGAACGTGCTGCGGCGCGCGTCCCTCTTCGCGAAGGGCGAGCTCATCGCGGCGCCGCTCGTGCGCCAGATGCTCGCGGCGAGCGTGTTCGCGCACGCCCGGCCGACCGCGCCGCCCTCGGAGCCGCCGCCGGCGTGGAGCGGGTCGTCCTCGCTGCGCCTCGCCGACGTCGAGCGACAGCACATCCAGCGCGTGCTCGACGAGCTCGACGGCAACATCACCAAGGCGGCGACCGTCCTGGGCATCGACCGCCGTACACTGCAACGCAAGTTGCGATCGTACGGCATCTCGGCGGACGAGTGAGGGGCGCCCTCCTCTCTTGCGCGCTGGTCGTGCTCGCCGGCTGCGGCGGCGCGCCCACGAGCGCGCCCCTCGGCGACGAGGACGAGGCGGGCGGCGAGGCCGGGCCCGACACCTACGCGGTCGCGCTGCGGCTCGAGGAGGCCGATCCGACGGAGGACGAGAGCCCTCGGACCCGCGTCGCGCTCGTGCGGATCGCCCCGGGCGGCGAGCGCACGCTCGAGGAGCTCCGCGTCGAGCTCGGCGCGTGCTGGCACGAGGAGCAGGCCGCCGCCGATCACGCGCTCGTGTCCGCGCGTTGCTGGTGGGCGGGCGCGGGGGCGCGCTACCTCGTGACGCGCCAGGGCGACGCCGTCGTCGCGCACCGCCAGGAGCTCGACGAGCTCGCCGACGACGGCCCGTGGGAGGAGGCCGGTCGCGTCGCGCTCCCCGAGGACGCCGTGCTGCAGGTCCTCGCGCCCGGCCGCCGCGCGGTCGTGCCAGGGGAGCGCTGATGAATACGAGCTCCAGCGCACACTCGCGCGCGCGGCCGCTCGTGATCGTCGCCCTCGCGCTCCTGGCGTCGGCCGGGGCGGTGCGCGCGGATCCGCCGCCGGACCGGACGGTGAGCTACCGGATCGAGCGCAACGGCGATCGGATCGGCACCCACCGCGTGGTCTTCGCGCGTGCGGGGGAGCGCCTCACGGTGCACCACCGGATCGACATCCGCGTCACGGTGCTGCGCTTCGAGGCCTACGCCTACCAGATGGACAGCCGCGAGACGTGGGAGGGCGATCGCCTGCTCGGCCTGACCACCTCGACCGATCGCAACGGCGACGCGCTGCGCGTGTTCGCCCGCGCGTCGGGCGAGCGGCTGCGGATCCGAGCGCCCGAGGGTGCGCGCGAAGCGCCGGCGCACGCGGTGCCCTCCTCACCGCAGCACTGGGTGTTCGATCGCCCGCGCACCGTGATGTTCGAGGCGGAGGACGGCCGGCTGCTGAGCGTGCGCGTCTCGGCGCCCGAGACCGAGTCGCTCGAGCTCGGCGGCGAGCGCGTCGCCTGCCGCCGCGTGACCGTCGCGGGCGACCTCGACGCGACGCTCTGGTACGCGCCGAGCGGGATCCTCGTGCGCAAGCGCCTCACCGCGCCCGACGGGAGCACCGTCCTGAGCCGCCTCGAGTAGTCCGCGTTCGCGGATGGCGACACGACGCGCCGGCGCGCGCGCGTGGCTCCCGGAGGAGCCATACCTCAGGCGGCGCGCGGCGGCGCGGACCGGCGGCGGTGGCGCACGAGCCGCGCGACGGTGGCGGCGCGGACCGGCGCGGCCACGCAGGCGCTCACGCCGGCCCGGATCGCGGCGACGTGGGCGGCCGGGTCCTCCCCACCGAACCCGACGAGGTCGACGTGATCGAAGCGCGAGTCGGCCCGGATCGCGCGGACGAGCAGGACCCCGGCGCCCGCCGGCAGGTCGAGGTCGATGCAAACCAAGTGGACACTGGCGTGCGCGGTGAGCAGGCGCAGGCACTCCGCGAGGCGGCTCGCACACCGCACCGGCCGATGGAGCGCGATCAGGCCGGCGATCCGATCCGCGGCGCGCGGGTCGTGCCCGATGACGAGCGCCCACGGGTCGTCGGGAGGCGGCGGCGGGATGGACATCGCCGCCGGCACCGCATGGCTCGTGCCAGCGTCAGCGACGCGTGAGGATGATCGGGGTCCCGCCGGCGGGGGCCATCGTGACGCTGCGCCGGACCGGGCGGTGCGAGGCGCCCGGCGCGCGGCGCACGCGGTGCCGCCACAGCACCGTGGCGAGCACGATCCGCATCTCGTAGAGCGCGAACGCCATGCCGATGCAGCGGCGCACGCCGCCGCCGAAGGGGAGCCACTCGTACGGGCTCGGCTTCGTCTCGAGGAAGCGCTCCGGCTCGAAGCGCTCGGGCCGCGGGTAGATCTTCGGGTTGCGGTGCGTGAGGTAGATCGAGGGCACGGCGACGACCCCGGCCGGCAGCTCGATCCCGCCGACGGTGGTGGGCGCGTGGAGCACGCGGCCGACCGCGGAGATCACCGGGATCACGCGCAGCGTCTCCTTGATCAGCGCGTCGAGGTAGACGAGCTCGCCGCTGCGCTCGGGGTCGATCGGGCCGTCGCCCATCACGCGGTCGAGCTCCTCGTGCACGCGGCGCTCGACGCTCGGGTGCTCGATCAGGTGATGGAAGGCCCACGAGAGCGCGGTCGCCGTCGTCTCGTGTCCGGCGACGAGCATCGTGATCAGCTCATCGCGCAGCTCCTCGCGGCCCATCGGGGCGCCGTCCTCGTGCCGCGCCTCGAGCAGCATCGAGAAGATGTCCTCGCCCGGGCGCGGCCGCGCGCGGCGCGCGTCGATCTCGCCGTAGATCAGCGCGTCGGTCCGCGCGCGGGTGCGCACGTAGCGGCCCCACGGCGAGCGCGGCCCGAGGTCGCGGTGGAGCCACTCCACCATCAGCGAGGGGCGCGAGAAGTCGCCGATGAGCGCCTCGAGCGCGGCCCGCAACGTCTCTTGCTTGGACCCCTGCTCGACGCCGAAGACGGTCCTCAGGATGATGTCGAGGGTGATCGCCTGCGTGCGCGGCTGGACGGCGAACGGGGTGTCGAGCGGCCAGCGCGCCAGATCCGCGAGGGTCACGTCGCGCATGACCTCCGCGTAGCGCGTCATGCGCGCGCCGTGGAACGGCGGCAGCAGCAGCTTGCGCTCGCGCAGGTGCCGCTCGCCGTCGAGCAAGAGCAGGGAGTTGCTCCCGACGATCGGACGCAGCGGCTCGTTCGCTTCGCCGGCGTGGAGGTCGTCGCTCGAGCCCCGGAAGATGTCCTTGATCGCCTCCGGGTCGTCGAAGGAGACCATCGCGGGCCAGCGCGGGAAGCGCAGCGTCGCCGGCATTCCGTAGCGCGCGCGCAGGTGCTCCATCAGCTCGAGCGGGCGCGAGAGCCACGCCGCGAGCTGCACGACGCGCGGCCACCGGGGACCTGGCGGGAGCGAGGTGAAGGCGGGGCCGCTGGCGTCCATCGGCCGAGGGTAGCGCGCGCTCAAGGGGCGGCGCACGCGTGCGCGCGCCGCGTCGCGCGGAGGTTCAGGACGTGCGCCCCGACGAGGCACGCCGCGCCGAGCACGCTGAGCGCGACCTCGATCCCCTCCGGCTCCCACTCGAGCGCGCGCGCGAGGGCGAGCGGCGCGAGCGCGCCGAGCGCGAGCAGGGCCGGCCGCGCGTCGCGGTGCTTGGCGTAGGAGGAGCCGAGCACGAGCGCGGCGATCCCGAGCGCGACGACGAGGAGCGCGAGCTCGACCCGCTCGTCGGCGATCGCGCCGGCCACGCCGGCGGCGCCGGCGAGCACCGCCCCCGCGACGCAGTGCACCGCGCAAGCGCTCGACGCGACGATCCCCACACGGTCTCCGAGCATCGCCGCGGAGCCTACGAGAGCGCGTGGTGACGCGCCAACCGGCTCACGGCAGCCGGCGCGCGACGAGCGCGCCCTCGTAGCTCCGCTCGCAGTTCACGCCGCGGTAGTCGCCGTAGAGCGTGCCGTCGTCGCGCGCGCCGCCCTCGATCACCGCGCCGCACGGGCAGCCGCCGGAGCAGGCGGTCGCCGCGGAGAAGCGCTCGGCGCTCAGCTCCCAGACGACGACGCTCCCGGAGCACGAGAAGAGGCCGCCGCACTCGCCGTCGGCCGACCAGTAGCAGCCGGAGCCGAACGTCGTCTCGGGGTCGCCGACCACGCTCGCGATCGTCGCGCGCCCCTCGTCCGGGCCGACGCCCTCGACGCGCCAGAGGCCGCGGGGGGTCTCGTCGCCGGCGAGGTGTCGCGCGCGGCCGCTCGCCGGATCGACGAGCACCAGCCCCTCGGCGACGCGGAGCGCGCGCCGGCGCGACGGCGACGCGGGGCTCTCGCACGTGCCCGCCTCGTACTGCGTCTCGAGCCACTCGCCGTCGAGCGCCCAGGTGCCCTCGCGCTCGCAGCCGCGCCGATGATCGACGACGTGCGCCGTCCCGTCGGCGCGGTAGGTCGTCGAGGTGCTGCACTCGTGCCAGCTCCCCACGACGTCGAGCGTCGCCGGCACCGCGCCGTCGGTCGTGACGATCGAGGTCCCGCAGCCGAGGAGGAGGAGTGCCCACGCGGCGCGCACGCGATCACTCTACCGAAGCCCGCCGCGCGCGCCCACAGGAGCACGCGCGCGTCAGAGCCGCGCGCAGGTCTCCGCGTCGCCCGCGGTGAACGAGAGCACCGGGCGGTCCTCGTACCAGACGCGGTAGAAGTGGCCCGGGACGAGCGGCGGCGTGAGGCACGCCTGCGCACGAGGGAAGCACGCGGGCGGGCAGTCCGGGCCGCACTCGGTGCGGTGCGCGCTCGCCGGCGCGACGCGGAGCTCGCCGCCGGGCGGCAGGTCGTCGGTGAAGCGCTCCCGGTAGGCCACGACGCACGGGCCGTTCAGGTCGCGGCAGTCCGGGCAGTCGAGCTCGAGGCGCACCCGGTGCTGCTCGAGCCAGGGGTGCGCGCCGACGCAGATCGCGTCCGGACGGGCCGGGTGCAGCGCGAGCCGTCGCGGCGGCGCGCACTCGTGCGGCGCCGCGAACGTCGTACACACGCTCTCGATGTCGCCGGGCACCGTGTCGCGCACCGAGAGCGTGAAGGCCGGCCCCGAGTCGCGGATGCTCACCTGCCAGTCGCCGGCGCGCAGGGGCGGCACCTCGCAGCGCGCGATCGGCACGGCGCAGCGATCGCAGTCGCACGGATCGGGGCAGAGCGAGGTCGCGAGGGTGAGGATGCGCGCGCGCTCGTCGACCTCGACCGCGCACTCCGTGGCGGGGCAGCACGCGCACCCCTCGAACAGGACGGGCAGCGCGAGCGGCGTCCCGGCGGGCACGACCGCGGTGTGGCAGAGCGCGTCGGGGCGCGCGAGCGGGCAGGACGGAACGCTCGCGTCGGGCCGCTCCCCGCCGTCGGGCCGGGGCTCGACGCCCGCGTCCGGCAGGCCCGCGCACGCGATCCGCGGGACGAGCACGGAGCCGGCGGGGCACGCGAACGGACACGCGGGGCTCGGGCTCACCACGACCCGCTCGTCGCGGCAGCAGACCTCGCCGCGCGGCGGGCCGCATCCGGGCGCCGGCGTGGCCTCGGCGCCGTGAGAGGAGAAGCACCCGGCGGCGCCGAGCGCGAGCGCGAGCGCTGGCACGAGCTGACACGTCGAAGGCATCGCCCGCGGTCGGTGCAAGGGACGTTCCCCGCGCCCCGAGGCTCACATCCCCTTCACGATCGCGTACATCTGCTGCTCCGCCTCGACCACCTCGGCGGGCAGGTGCGGCAGCACGCCGCCCCGGATCTGCTCGGCGCGCGTGACCACCTCGGCGACGTGCTCGACGAGCTCCGCGTTCTTGAACGCCTTCTTCAGGTCCTTGCCGGTCGTCAAGACGCCGTGCGCGCTCAAGAGCACGGCGGAGCGAGGGCCGAGCGCGCGCACGACCGCGGCCGCGAGCTCGTCCGAGCCGCTCGCCGCGTAGTCGGCGAGCTCGACCGGGCCGCCGAGGTACACGACCATCTCGTCGACCACCGGCGGGATCGGCACCCGGGCCACCGCGCGGGCGCTCGCCCAGCGCGAGTGCGTGTGCACGATCGCGTGCACGTCGGGGCGCGCCGCGTAGACGCCGAGGTGGACCGGCGTCTCGAAGCTCGGCGCGCGCGCGAGCTCCTCGTCGTCGAGCTCGAGCAGGTCGCCCTCGGCGTCGACGACCATGATCTGATCCGGCGTGAGCTCGTCGTACGCGATGGAGCTCGGCGTGATCACGAAGTGCCCCTCGCCCCGGACGCGGGCGCTCACGTTGCCGGCCGAGCCCACGACGAGCCCGGCCTTCCACATGCGGATCGCGTAGGCGCACACGGCCTCGCGCAGCTCGGCGTAGATCATCGTCACATCTCCTCCAGCGCCGCCTCGCGCTCCTGCCAGCGCTCGAAGGCGTCCTCCAGCGCGTCCCGGTCGTGCGGCGAGGGCTCGTGGCGCGCGGGCTCGACCCGGAGGCGCTCGCGCGCGTCCTCGAGGTCGCTCGCGAGCCGCGCGGCGACCAGGGCGCACGCCGCCGCGCCGCGCGCCGTCGCGTCGGCGGGCCCGGCGAGCACCGGGACGCCGAGCGTCGTCGCGAGCGCGTCGGCGAGCACGCGCGAGCGGCTCATCCCGCCGAGCAACGAGAGCGCCGGGGGCGCCGGGAGCGCGGCGTCGAGCCACGCCCGCCCCGCGCGCGCCGCGAACGCGCAGCTCTCGAGGAAGCTGCGCGCGAGATCCGCGCGCCGCGGCGCGTCCCCGCCGCTCGTCTCGCCGAACGGGAACAGCAGGCCGGCCGGGCGCGACGCGTTGAGCGCGCGCAGATCCATCGCGCGCGGCCCGAGGTGCGCGCTCGCGCCGCGCGCGCCCGCCGGCGCGGTGCGGGCGAGCGCGTCGAACGCGTCGAACGTCGGCAGGTCGAGCATCTCGCGCAGCCACGCGTGCGCCGCCCCCATCTCGCCGAGGTTCGCCTCGAGGGCGAAGCCTCCCGCGCGCAGATCCGGATCGAGCCAGAGCCGCCGCGCGGGGTCGCGCGCGGGGGTGGCGCACGCGCGCACGAGCGGCGCGCTCGAGCCGGCGACGAGGGTGTCCTCGCCGCCGAAGAGGAGCGCGGCCTGCGTGTCGGCGCAGCCGACCGCGACGGGGAGCCCCGCGCGCAGCCCCAGGCGCGCCGCCGCGACCGAAGAGAGCTCGCCGAGGATCGCGGTCGGCGCCGCGAGCGGCGGCCAGCGCGGCGCGGGGCACGCCGCGAGCCGCTCGCCGCGCGCCACGTCGAGCATCGCGAGGTCCGCCGCGATCGTCCGGTCGAGCGCGGCGCAGCCGGTGAGGCGGTGCGCGGCCCAACCCGGCAGGCCTACGACGCGAGCGACCCGCGCGAAGTCCCCGGGGCGGTGCTCGCGAAACCACGCGAGCCGCGCGGGCGCGTGGATCCACGCCGGGAAGCGGCCGGTGCGCGCGTAGTCCTCGTCGTCGTCGCCGAGCTCGACGCCGCCCGCCGCGAGCGCGCGGACGTCGCCGTTGGGCCCCGCGTAGACGACCTCGCCCGCCTCGTCGAGGAACGCGCACGCGATCCGCTGGCCCGTGCACGCGATCGCCTCGATCGCGTCCGCGTCGACGGCGGCGAGCGCCTCGAGCGTCGCCGCGTCGAGCGCGTCGGCGAGCGCCCCCGCGTCGTACTCGCGCCCGAACGGGGCGAGCGCGCGGGGGGCGAACGGGCGCCAGGGCCGCGCCGCGAGCGCGAGGGCCTCGCCGCGCTCGTCGTAGATCGCCGCGCGCCCGCCGCCCATCCCGGCGTCGAGCACGAGCACGAGCGCGCTCACCCGAGGACCTCCGGGTTCGCGCAGCGCTCGGGCGCCTCGCCGCGCAGGATCCGATCGAGGTCGGAGGCGACCATCCGCGTCTGGTGCCGCACGACGTCGCGGGTCGCGCCGCCGATGTGAGGTGTGCAGACGACGTTGTCGAGCGCGAGGAACGGATCGCTCGGGAGCGGCGGCTCGGCGGCGAAGACGTCGAGGCCCGCGCCCGCGAGCTTGCCGCTCCGGAGGGCGTCGAGGAGCGCGTCCGCGTCGACGAGCTGGTGCCGGGCGGTGTTCACGAAGAAGGCGCCGTCCTTCATCGACGCGATGCGCGCGGCGCTCACGATCTTGCGCGTCTGTGGCGTGACCGAAGCGTGGAGCGAGAGCACGTCGCTGCGCGCGAAGAGCGCGTCGAGCTCCACGCGGCCGACGCCGTGCGCCTCGAACACCGCGTCGGCGACGTGGGGGTCGTACGCGACGAGCCGGCAGCCGAAGCCGCGCAGCCGCGTCGCCGTCTCGCGGCCGACCGCGCCGAGCCCGAGGAGGCCGACGGTGGCGCTCCCGAGCTCGAACCCGCGCGCCGCGCCGAGCGCGGCGATGAGCGAAGACAGGTCGGCCGGGTCGAACCCGCCGGAGGTGAGCCGGGCGTGCATCGGCACGACGCCGCGCGCGAGGTTCAGGATGAACGCCACCGTGAGCTCGGCGACCGAGCGCGCGTTGCGGCCGGGCGCGAAGACCACGGGCACGCCGTGCTCGGTCGCCGCGTCGACGTCGACGTTGATCGGCTCGCCGCGGCAGCAGCCGACCGCGCGCAGCGGCCGGGCCTCGAAGACCTCCTCGTGCACGAGGTCGACCTCGACGACGAGCGCGTCGATCGCGCGCTCGCGCACGAGCTCGGCGAGCTCCTCCGCCATGTGCAGCGCGCCGGTCGCGCTCCACGGCTCGTGGATCACCTCTCCGTGGCGCGCGAGCAGCGCGAGCCCCTCGTCGGTGAAGTCCGCCGTGACGAGGATCTTCATCCTGCGAGCTTCATCCTGCGAACAGAAGCCCGCGGAGCTTCATCGCCTGGGTCACGTCGCCCTTGAACTTGAGCTTGCCGCTCATGAAGGCGTTCGCGCCGCTGATCTCGCCGTTCATCATCGAGACGAAGCTCACGTCCTTCATCTTGATCCGGAACTGCGCCTCGCGATCGTCGCCCTCTCGCACGTCGATCGCGCCGCCGTCGAAGGCGACCGTCCACGTGCCGCCCGCCTCGCCGGTGATCTCGAACAGCAGCGTGCCGCGGAAGCCGGCGACCTTCTCCGGGTGCTCGCGCACCGTCTCGGGCAAGACGCGATCGAACCACTCGTGGGGGCGCTGGATCTCGCTCATGGAGCCCGAGCGTATGTGCTCGGCGCGGCCCGTTGGAAGGGCGACGTGAGAGAACGCGCGCCCGTGCGCGTCGCCTCGCGGGGCGGGCGGGGCTACGATGGGCCCCGTGACGCGGACGGCGTTCATCCCGTTGTCGCTGGGCCTCGCGGCCGCGGGGTGCTTCTCCGACGTCGCGACGCCGTTCCCGCCCGGCCTCGAGCCGCTCGAGGACAACGTCGCGACGCCGCCCGAGCCGACGGCGGACGAGCGCTTCCCCGAGACCCTCGTGATGGAGCGGCGGCTCGCGCCGTACCTGCCGCGCACGCCGGCGGTGCACGCGCGCGGCTACGTGCGCGCGCCGGTCGCGGACGTGTGGGCGGCGCTACGCGATCCGGACGTCGGCGCCGACCGCCGGACCTTCAGCGAGTGGAGCACCACGTACGACGTCGAGCCCGAGTACGACTACAGCTACGTGATCCACTCGGTGATCGACAACGTGATCATCGTCGAGTACGACGTGACGTGGCGCCACGGGGTCGTCGAGGGGACGCTCGAGGCGCCGCGCCTCGTGAGCGCGCGCTGGCAGAAGACGGCGGGCAGCTCGGCGATCGACGACCTGCAGGGCTCGATCCTCATGCGCGAGGTCGAGCCCGGCGTCACCGAGGTCGCGATCATCGAGTACCTGCGCGCGATCGCGAGCGGGCACGAGAACATCGAGAGCTTCCTGCGCGACATGTTCCGCGAGCTCGTGATCCTCGCGCACGGCGGGACGCTGCCGCCGATCGACGAGCTGTGAGCGGTCAGCCGCCGAGCGACGACAGGAGCCGGCGCGCCTCGCGCTCGGCCTCGTCGGCGGCGCGCCCGAGCGCCTCGATCGACGCGCCGAGCTCGACGGCGCGGTCCTGGTTCGCCGCGAGCTCGCGGGCGTAGCGCGCCCGGAGCGCGCCCTCCTCGCCGCCCGCCTGCAGGACGGCGAGCTGCTTCTGCAAGCTCTCTTGCGCCTCGTACACCGCGCGCAGGCGCGCCTCCTCGGCCGCGCGCTCGGCGTGGCGCGCGTCGCGCCGCGCCCACGCGGCGAGCACCTCCTCGAGCCCCGCGGACAGCGCGTCCGAGACGAAGCTCGCGAGGAGCCACGTGCGCACCTGGTGGCTCTCGATCGCGGGCAACGCGACGAACGCAGACGACTTGTACCGCTCCTCCACCTCGAGCGTGACGGCGCCTCGCGGCGGCACCTCGACCGCGAAGCGCCACGTGCTCGCGCTCGTCTCGGTCGGCGCAGCGCCGCCCGGCGCGAGCTCGTGCGTGCTCACCCGCGGGAGCTCGAGCACGACCGAGACCGCCACGTCGTGATCGCTCTCCGCGATCAGCCGGTGGAAGATCGAGTGCTCGGTGCTCTCGACGCAGCCCATCGAGTCGAAGCGCAGCGCGTGGAGCGCGTGCTCGAGTCGCCGCTCGTCGCGGCAGCGTACGGCCAGATCGCGCGCGAACGCGAGGCGCACCTCGACGCCGCGCGCGCTGTAGGGGACCATCGCCTCGCCCGCGTAGCCGCCGTCGTCGTAGACCACCGCGGGGCCCTCCTCGAGCACGACGCCGGTCGCGTTGTCGAAGCGCAGCACCACGTCCGGGTGCGCGCCGCGGGCCTCGGACCAGAGCCGCTCGCGGCGCGCGGCGACCTTGGACGCGGTCAGCGGCACCATCGCGGAGCCCCCGCGCCCGATCGCGAGCGGCGCGCGCACGCGGTACTCGAAGTGCTCCGACCGCTCGCCGGTCTCGCTCGCCGCCGCCATGTCGTCGCTCGCCCCGAGCAGCCCCTCCGCCAACCCGCCGACGGAGAGCCGCGCCGCCGCGGGCGCCGCGAACGCCGCGGGCAGCGGCGGCGCGCCGCCGTACGCCATCGCCTTGGCCTTCGCGGCGCGCTCGATCGGCCGCGGCGGCGCCCCGGCGCGGCTCGTCTCCTCGACGACCGCGCGCGCGACGTGCTTGGGCTGGTAGAGGTCGATCACGAACGAGATCGGCTGCCCGGTCGTGAGCGTGAGCGCGACGCCCTCGAGCGCCTCGTCGACCGGGTTGTGCACGATCGCCCAGGCCATCACGACGGCGTCCTCGCCCTCGACGACGAGCCGGTAGGAGACGCGCCACATCGGCGCGGGGACGATGTACGCGCAGCGCAGGTCCGTCGCCGCGCCCTCGAGCGCGACGCGGATGGTGCGGCGCTCGCGCGCGGTGGCCTCGCGGCTCTTGTCGACGAGCAGCGCGAGGTCCGCCTGTGAGCGCTCGTCGGGCAGCGACAGCGTGCGCAGCGTGTCGAGCTCGACGAGCTCGAGGGTGCCGCGATCGGTGCGCAGGACCGCGCGGTCGCCGATCGCCCGCTCGCCGCGGCCCTGCGCGCCCTGGTAGCCGACGATCTCGCCGGCGCGGCGGGTCACTCCGTCGTCGAGCTCGACGCGCCGGCCGCGCAGCGCGTGGACGAGCTGGTGGAGCGCGCCGCCGGCCCCGAGCGCGAGGCCACGCTCCGCGAGCACTTGCTCGGGATCCTCGGGGGCCTCGAACGCGACCGCGCCGACCTCCGCGTCTCCGTCCGCGACCCACACCGCGAGCGACTTCAGGACGTCGTTCATCTCCTCGCGCTTGAACGAGAGCTGGAACGCGCCATCGACGGGGCCGCTCCGCTCGACGTACGCGACGCCGTGCTTGAACAGGACGAGGCGGTGGACCTTCGGGGTACCGTTCATCGGCGCCCACGCTACCGGAGGGGGCGCGGCCGTGGCTATGGGGACCGCGGCGCGCTCGCGGGCTCGACGGCGAACGAGATCCGCGCGATGCCGGCGCGGCGCAGGCGGTCCACGACGTCGACGACGCGGCCATGGGCGACGCGCCGGTCCGCCGCGATCACGGCCCGAGCCGCGTCGCCGACCGCCGCGACGTGCGCGCGCGCGCGCGCCTCGACCGCGTCGAGCGCGACCGCGCGTCCATCGATCTCCACGCGCCCGTCGCGGTGGACGAGTACCGACAGCACGCTCGGGTCCGGGTCCGCCGCGGCGCGGGCGGCCGTGACGAGCGCGAGCGCCACGAGCGCGAGCGCGACGAGCGCGGAGGCGGCGGCGCGCGAGGCGCGAGGAGCGCGTGACATCCGCGTGAGCATACGCGCGCGCGAGCGCCCGCGCCCCTCAGGCGCCGGGCGGGATCGCGAGCACGGGCACGCTCGATCGACGGATCACGCGGTCGGTGACGCTCCCGACGAGGACCCGCGCGAGGCTCTTCTCTCCGCGCGTGCCGATCACCACCAGCCCAGCGCCGTGGTGCTCCGCGAGCTCGACGATCGTCGAGGACGCGTCGCCGTAGCGCAGGTGGGTGCCCACGGTGAGCCCGGGGTGGCTCGCCTCGAGGTTCTCGGCCTCGTACGCGAGCAGGCGCTCGGACTCGCGTCGCTCGGGATCCCCCGGCTGCGAGCGCTCGACGTGGACCAGCTCGAGGGGCGCGCCCAGGGCGAGCGCGAGCGCCGCCGCGATCCGCACGCCGTCGCGCGCCGGGGCGCTGAAGTCGGTCGCGCACACGATCGGCGCGCCGGCGCGGAAGCGCGCCTCGCCTCCTTCGGGGACGACGAGGAGCGGGATCCCGGCCGTGCGCAGGAGCGTCTCGGCGACGCTGCCGAGCAGGAAGCGGCCGGGCGCCGAGCGCCCGTGCGTCCCCGCGACCAGCAGATCCGCGCCGATCGCCGCGGCGTGCTCGCCGAGCACGCGGTGGATCGGCGTGCCCTCGATCACCTCGCCCGACGCGCGCGGCCCGAGCTCCGCGAGGCGCGCCTCGAGCAGGCGACCCGCCTTCTCGCGGAACCAGCCCTCGATCGCGGCGGGATCGCCGCCGCCCATCGCGCCGAGCTCGATCTCCGGGTACGCGTACCAGGGCGTCTCGTAGACGTGCGCGAGCGCGAGCGGGAGGTCGAGCGCCTCGCAGAGCGCGCGCGCGACCTCCAGCGCGCCGTCCCCGAGGTGAGAGTAGTCGAGCGCGGCGAGCGCGCGGTGGAACGGCGGCATGCTTCGGATCTAGCCCCGTGGGCGTCCACGTCCAGCCGCGCGCGGCGCGGGACGCAGGGGCCCGATCGGCGCTATGCTGCCGCGGGGTGTCCTCCGAGACCTCGAAGCAGCCGACCGAGGGGGGCGACGCGACGGGAACGCGCGTGCGCGCGCCCGCGGCGCAGCCGGAGCCCACGACCGTCGCGCCGCCTGCGGTGGAGCCGCACGCCCCCGCCGCGGAGGCGGCCGCGCGCGCGATCGCCGCGCCGCCGAGACCGCCCCTCCCCAAGCGGCCGTTTCCGCCGCGCGCGCGGCTCCCCCGAGCGGGCGAGGCCGGCCGGCCTCCATCGGCCGCGCTCGAGGAGAGCGTGAGGCCGCACCCGACGCGCGCCGGCGAGGACGCGACCGAGCGCTCGGTCGAGACGGACGGAGACGTGAGCGCGGAGCGACGAGCCTCGCTCGACCCGAGCCCGCCGGGCGACGGGAGCGCGGTGCGCGCGCCGCCGCGCGACGGCGACGACGACGACGACGCCGTCGAGCGCGCCGCGACGGGCAGAGCCGCGGCCCCCAGGGCATCTCTCGCCGCCGAGGCGCTCCCGGAGACCGAGCCGCCCCCGCCGCTCGATCCGCTCGGCTCGCAGGAGACGCTGCGCGAGGTCAGCGCCCCGCGCTCCGAGCCGCCGCCGCGCATGGCGTCGATCCCCAGCGACCTCACGGGCGCGCCGCCCGCGGCGATCGCGCAGTTCGGGCGCTTCGAGATCCTCGGCGGCGTCGCGACGGGCGGCATGGCGGACATCCTCCTGGCGCGCGAGTCCTCGGAGGGCTCCTCGCGCCACACGATCATCAAGATCGTGCGCGGAGAGCACTCGGAGAACGGGCAGTTCGCGCAGATGTTCCTCGACGAGGGGCGGCTCGCGATGCGCCTCTCGCACCCCAACATCTGCACCGTCTACGAGTGCGGCCACGTCGACGCCCGCTACTTCATCGCGATGGAGTACGTGCACGGCAAGACGCTGCGCGACGTGCTCGTGCGCTCCGTGAAGGCGAAGGAGCCGCTCCCCATCCCCATCATCCTGAGGATCTTCTCGGGGGTGGCCGAGGCGCTCGACTTCGCGCACCGCGCCCGCGACGCGCAGGGGCGCCCGCTCGAGATCGTGCACCGCGACGTCTCCCCGCAGAACGTCGTGATCCGCTACGACGGCGTCGTGAAGCTGCTCGACTTCGGCGTCGCCAAGGCCACGACGCAGATCCACGAGAGCGAGTCCGGCGCGCTCAAGGGCAAGTTCGCGTACATGTCGCCCGAGCAAGCGGAGAGCCGCGACATCGACGCGCGCTCCGACGTCTTCTCGCTCGGCGTGATGCTCTTCGAGGCGATCACCGGCCGCCGGCTGTTCCAGCGCAAGAACCAGTTCTCGACGCTCAAGGCGCTGCTCGAAGCGGACCCGCCGCCGCTCGCGCAGTACCGGCCCGACGTGCCGGAGGGCCTCCAGGCCATCGTCGATCGCGCGCTCGCGAAGGACCGCGACGAGCGCTACGCACGCGCCGCGGATCTCCAGCACGACCTCGAGAAGCTCCTGACGCGGCTCGGCAGGGTGGTGACCGCGGCGCACGTCGCCGATCTGATGACCGATCTCTTCGGCGACTCGGCGCACCAGCCGCTGTCGCTCGACGTGTCGGCGGAGCTCGCCGCGCGCTTCGCGCCGCTGCCGCCTCACCACACGATCGAGCCCACGGTCCCCGCGGTGCCGCGGCGCTCCGCCGTCCCGTGGTTCGCGGCGGCCGCCGTCGCGCTCACGCTCGTCGGGGTCGGCCTCGGCTTCGCGCTCGCGCCGAGCGCGGAGGCGCCCCAGCCTCCCGCGGCGCGGGTCGAGCCGCTCGCCGCGCCCTCGGTCCCGGCGGCCCCGCGCGTCG
>JAHBWG010000115.1 GCA_019637095.1 Sandaracinaceae bacterium
CCTGTTCGCGCTCTCGGGGGCGGTCGGCCGCGGGCCGCTCCTCGACGCCGGCGCGTACGAGGCGGCGAGCGCGATCGACGAAGACGCGGCGCGCGCGCTCGTCGCGGCGCTGGGCGCGCGCGTGGCCGAGTGGCGCGAGCCGCTCGCCGCGTTCCGCGCCGAGGTGGACCTCACCCGCCGCGCGCTCGACTGGCTGCTCGCCGCGGCCGACCGGATCGGCAGGGAGGGCCTGCCCCCCGCGCCGGCCGCGGGCTCGCGCGGCGCCGCGATCGAGGCGTTCTACGTCCGCTCGGCCGCGTGGAGCTCGCGCGACGCGCTCGGCCCCCTCCCGCTGGCGACCGCGCTCGCGGTGCGCGCGGTGCGCGTGTGGCTCGCGCGCGCGCTGGCCGCGCAGGCGCCGAGCGACCCGCGCGCCGCCGAGCCGCTCGCGCTCGTCGAGGTGGTCTTCCGCGCCGCCGGCCTCGACGCGTTCGTGTCTACTTGATTCGCGAGCTACCGCGGCGGGCAGCTCGGAGGGGCGCAGCCCTGAGCCGCGCTCGCGCGGCGCCCCCGCCGCGAGCGAGCGGCGGCGGCGGGGCGGAGACCTGCCGCGGACGATCCGTTCGAGGAGGCGAGGCCCCGGCATCGACGGCGGCCTCGATCGACCGTCGCGCGGATGGACGGAACCCGGCGCCGGTGCTAGGACGAGTCGCCTTCCGTTGTAGTGGGCCAGCCTTGCTGACACGCACCTCCGTCGAGCCGACACCGCACGCACGGTGGAGCGCGTGAGCTACGACCCCGACAATTGGGACGAGGAGCAGCTGCACGCGGCGCTGTCAGCGGTCCGGCCGAGCCCCGACGCGCTCGAGCCCCTCGCGACGGTGCGCCGGGCGCTCGACGAGCTGCTCGGCCGGGCGATCGACGACGCGTATCTCGTCCTGGGCGGCAAGCCGCTGATGCGCGGCTCGCTCCGCGCGCGCCCGGAGCACGAGCTCGCCGCGCTCCCGCCGCACGCGCTCGTGGTCCTCGTGGACGAGCTCGCGGGGACGCGCCTGTTCGCCGTCCCGCTCACCGTAGACCCCGAGCTCCTGCGCGCGCTCGACGCCGCGCACGGCGCGACGATCGGCGACACCGAGCTCGCACGACCCAGCACGTATCCGAGCGCGCTGCGGATCGCCGCGGGGACGGTCGCGCCGGGCGAGGCGGACACCTTCTTCATCCTGCACGTGATGGACCTCTACGAGGAGTGGGAGGGAGAGCACGTCTCGCTCCCCACGCTCGAGGACGTCCGGGCGTGGGCGGGCTGGCTCCTGCCGTACCGCGTGAACGACCTCGCGGGCCTCGACCTCTGCATCGCGCGCGTCTGCGCGATCCGCGCGGACTAGTACCCGCGGCCCGAGCCCCGTTCGTCCGTTCCGAGCTTCTTGGCGGACGCTGTCGGCTTACTCGTGCGCGGGCCGCGGCACCCGACCGGCGCGTGTCTACTTGATGTTCCCCATCGCGGGCGAGCTGAACCACAGGAACGACTTGCCGCCGACCTTGCAGTTGGGGCAACCGGTCAGCGGCGCCATGCGCGAGGCCTTCACGCCGGTGATGATGTCCTTCTTCGGCGTGCCGGGCGGCAGGTCGCCGATGCCGGCGTCGTTGCCCTTGATGCCGGAGAAGATCGAGTCGGTGTTCGGCACCTTGCCGTTCTTGTGCTTCACGTTCGCGACGGGATTCTCGTCGATCGTGCCCGTGTCCGTGGTGATCGGGAACGGCGTGGGGATGCCCTTGGGGCCAGCCGGCGGCGGCGGCGCCGGGATCAAGCACGTGTTCGGCGCGTTGGGCACGAACGTCAGCTTCTGCTTGCAGGTGCCAGCGAGCATCTTGGTGACGGTCAGGGACATCGACGCCTCATGGTTCGCGACGCGGGGCCCGCGCGCAAGCTGGCTTCACGGGTCGGCTTCACGGCGCGCGCGTGGAGGCCTCGGCCCAGCCGTCGGGCTCGAGCAGGCGGCGGAACCAGAGCTCCGTGTGCTGCTCTCGGTAGAACGGCCCCCACAGGTCCGGCGGCGGGCTCGGGAACCACGGGCCGAGCCGGCGCGCGACCTCGGCGTACGCGAACGGCCAGCGGAAGCGGTTGAGGTCCCCCTGCAGGGGCCGCTCGCCCGCCTGGAACAGGACGCCGCCCGCGACCGCGTCGGTCCGCACGTCGTGCGTGAACGGCGGGGCCGCGACCGCGCCGAGGTCGATCCCCGCGTGGCTCGCGAGGCTCGGGCCGACGTAGGTCAGCCAGCTCACGCCGGGCACCACCTGCGGCGCGCGCCACGACATGTCCTCGGGCACCTGCAGGTCGATCCCGACGTGGCGCGCCGCCCACCGGTAGATCTGCTCGAACGCGACGACCTTGTCGTGCTGGTCGTAGCGGAACGCGAAGCCGCCGACGAGCGAGTACACGGGGCCGGCCTCGAGCACGTCCATCGCGAGCGCCCGCAACAGCTCGGGCTCGTGCACCTCGTAGAGCGTCAGCTCGAGGATGCCCGCGCGCCGGCTCCGGCGCGGATCGACCTCGTGGTAGGTGAAGCCGAGGCCCGGCGCGCCCGGATCGTTGGCGAGGCGCATCCAGAAGAGGTGCCGCATCCCGTGCAGGATGCCGCGCTGCTCAAAGGACTCGAGCGTGTCGGCGAGCACCGAGTCGTCCACCGACTGCCAGTGCTGCATGACCGAGGTCGACAGGAACTTCAGCGTGGAGGCGCCCACGCGGCTGATGAACTTCCGCAAGACACGTTGCGCTCCGCCGTGCGCCCACCCGTCCTGCCCGTCGAGGTAGGCGGTGAGCCCGAGCGGCGCACGCGCGAGGACGCTCCGCTCCGGCGTCATGTAGAAGCCGAGCGGCAGCTCGTCCATGAGGGGCTGCGGGGGAGAAGCGGCGCTCACGTCTCGATCGCGCGACGATAGCACGCCTCGCTGCCCCCGGCGGCGACGCCGCGCGCCGATCGAGGCTGGGCAAGCGGCGACGCGCCGCGCATCCTCCACGCGAAAAGGGGGAGGCGTGCACGGGTCGATCGCGGCCGAGGCCCGGCACTTCCGACCGAACGAGCTCTTCGGGCTCGACCTCGACGTCCCGGACCCGCGCGTCGCGTGGGCCACCGAGGCGAGAGCGTCCTCGGAGTGGAGCTCGTCCTACGCGGCGAGCGCGGCGTGCGGCGCACCGTGCGTCTACCCGGCGGGCGGCGATGAGCACGGCACCTGGCTCGCGGCGCGCGATGATGGCGAGCCGTGGCTCGAGCTCGGCTTCCCGGAGCTCCCCGCGGCCGCGGCGATCATCGTCTGCGAGACCTGCGGCCCGGGCTGCACCATCGAGATCCGCGACCTCGATCGCGACGTCGCCCTGTACGAGGCGGAGGCGAAGCTCGCGACCGGGCCGCTCCTGTTCCTCTACTGACCGTCGCTCGCGGGAGCGACGCGATCTCGTCGAGCACCGTCAACGTTCGTAGATGTCGACCCCGGCGGTACTCTCCTTGATGGCCTCGAAGGCCGTGCCGAAGAAGGCCTCTCCATCGGTCGTTCCGATGATCTCGTCGGGAACCGTGATGATGAGAGAGCCCGCCCTGGCCTCGAAGCTCGATGCGTGGATGTCGGGCTTGATGTGATCGAGCTGGTCCGTGCTTCCGATCCGTCGATACAACCCCAGCGTGTGCCCGCCCACGAAGAGCTCGTCGGCGAACTTGATGACGCAGGCGAAGGGGAGCCGCTCGTCGACCGTGCGGGTGATGATGCTCCATCCGTTCGCGGTGCCCTCGAGCAGCGAACCGGCATATCCTGTTGCGTAGATCTCGTCGGGTCCAGCCACGAAGACATCCGACAAGACCTCACCCGTCGGCATCGGGAGCTCGTCCCATGCTCGTCCGTTCCAACGGGCCATACCGCCGCGGCCGGCCGCGTAGATCAGGTCGGGCGCGAGACCGTGCATCTTCGTGATGAAGAAGCTCGGAGCCGGGAGGTCGGCCCAGTCGCGACCATCGAATTTCGCGAGCCGAGGCACCTGCTCGCCATCTTGACGACCAATCCCCCAAGCATAGACGTGTTGCTCGTCCAGACCCCATATCCCCTCGGGTGCGAAGGTGAGCGGCAAGCTCCGCACGCCGACGGAGCCCGAGCTCATCACATCGTCGTAGACGTGAACCGACCCCTGCGACCCGTCGGCGACGTAGACGCGCCCGGACGGCAGGGCGCGCCAGAGCGCCGACAGGATGTTCGGCGTCGGGCCCCAGTATCGGAACGCGTCCCCGGTGCCAACCGCACAGACCAGGAAGTCGCTGTCCGACAACGTGGTCCCGTACTCGTCGCGCCACCGCCGCGCGAGGAAAGCACAATCCTCGAAGTCCGCTCCCGATGCCCAGGAGTATTCACAATGCAGATCCTCGAACGCCATCACCTAGATCTCCTCGTCCTGGTGCCCCCGCCGCCTCCCGCAGGCGGCCCTGCGGCTGCGCCCGCAGGGGCGCGGCCTTGCCACCCTGGCATCTGACCAGGGGTCGAGCGAGCGCGGCCGCTCGGATTGTTCGCCGTCTGCCACGCGAGATAGTTGCCCTGGAAGTCCGTGCACGATTGACGCGTGGGCGGACTGCCGCCCGCACCGGCTGACGTGCTCGCGGGCGGCGCCGGCACCCCCCGCTGCGCGGTCGGGGACGGGCTCGGAGGCGGGGCGCCGAAGAACTGCGGGTTCTGGTTGACGAACCTCCGCTGCTCGGCCTGGGACATCTCCGTGAAGTTCTTTCCCGACTGCTTCTTGGCGGCCTGACCGAGGGGAGACTCGTTGATCGCCTTGGCACGCATCGCGGCCATGCCCTGCTTCCACTTCGTGACTTCGCACTCTGCCGCGAAGTCCTTGACCGCCTTGGAGGGTCCAGGAGTCGAGGCGCCAGCGGGCTTCTTCCCCTTCGCGCCGCTCGGGTTCAGCAACTCCTGGGCAGCGGGGTCGCCAGCGCTCAACCGCTCCGCGTTCTGTCGCTGCGCGTTCCTGAGCTGCTCCACCTTGGCTCGCTCGGCGGCGTCGCGCGGCTGCGATCGTGTCGTACGGTCGGCGTCGACGTGGATCCGCGCCGAAGCGCGGACGCGATCCTCCATCTGAGATTGGTTCACGGACTGTCCGGCCGTGAACCCAGCCTCGGACCAGCCGGCGGCGCGCTCGCCGTGGAGCGAGATCTCCCCGTGGCAACCGCCGGGCAGGGTGCTGCGACCGAAGTGGTCGGTGCAAGGCGCACCCCCCATGGAGTACCCGTACGACGAGGGCGCGGAGGGGTCGTTGAAGCTCGCAGGAGGGACGTTGGTGCACGGGTCGTTTCGGCCGCCGGCTCCCTGGAAGATGGCGTTCTGCGCCATGTGACCGCTCTGCGCCTGGGACGTGAGGTAGTCCCCGCAGTTCTTGCGGGTGAGGTTCCTCGCGGTGACGCCGTTCGCCTTGCACTTGTCTCCGGCCGCCTCGATCGCCTTGCAGCGGCCGGTGTAGCTGTCGAAGGAGCCCGGATCGATCCCACAGGCCTTGAGCGCCGCGGCACACGCCGCGTCATAGCCCGCGTCGCCGGGCTTGAGCAGCAGAACCCCAGGAGTCTGTCCGACTTTGCCCATCGTCAGTTCAGCGTGATCATGCGGCCGAGGATCTTGGCGACCTCGCGGGCGCGGGTGAGCACCTCGCGTCCGTACAGCTCGAGGTCCTCTCCGTCGGCGCGGAGCATCGCACGCCCGGTGGTGAGCAGGAAGTCCTTGGTCGCGCGCAGCTCGAACGTGCGGACCTTGGCGTGCACGTCGCCGTGCTCGTCGAGCTCGAGCGCGCGCCGGACCTGGAGGACGCCGGCGATCCGCTGCGCCTCGTCGGGGCTCGCCTCGAGCAGGACGCGGCCGCCGCGCGCGACGACCTCCGCGAGCAGCGCAGGGTCGACGTCGGGCGCCGCCTCGACCTCGAGCTCGGCGCCGTGCGCCTCGACGCGCCAGCGCCCCGCCTCGGACGGACCGAGCAGGCGCGCGAGCGAGAGCGGCGGGCTCGTGTAGACGACCTTGACGCGCTCCGCCTCGGCCACCGCCGGCACCTCGCGCTCCACCACGTTCGGCTTGCCCATCGCTTACGTCCTCCTCACGTCCCGAGGGACGTCTCCGGCAGCTTGATCGTCGAGCCCTCGATCGTGACCTCGCTCGCGCCCTCGATGTTCACGCCGCCGCCCTCGATGATGACCTTGCAGGCGCCGCACGCGAGCGTGATCTTGCCCGACGCCTTGAGGCTCACCGTCGGCGCGGTCACGACGACCGGGCCCTGCGCCGCGATGGAGTGACCGCCGCTGATCTTGTTGCTCTGCGGGCCGGCGATGTTGAGGGCGATCGCGGCCTTGGCGCTGACGCCGTAGCTCTTCTTGGCCTTCGCCACGTAGACGCCGACCGTCTCGGCCTTGGCGGCGCCGACCGTCTCGGACTTGCCGCCCTTGACCAGCTCGACGCGCGCGCCGCCCACCGTCTCGCGGTTGCTGCCGCCGATCACGGTCGCGATGCCGCTCGCGCTGTTCCACGCGGCGACGCCGCCGACCGACTCGGACACCGCTGCCTCCACGGTCAGGCCCCACTGCCCCGAGCCTCCCGAGGTCGCGCCGGACGGACCCGTCGGGCCGCCGTTCCCACCACCACCACCACCGCCTCCGGCGGCCGCGCGCAGCTGGTCGCCGATCGCGCTCGACAATGCGGATTGCGCGAGCCCCGCCGCGATCGAGCCGGCGTCCGCGGCGCCCGCGACGTTCGAGAGCGAGCCGGCCGCCTGAGAGACCGCCGCGATGTTCGGGTTGGGCGAGCCGAGCAGCGCCTGCGCGGGTCCGGCGAACTGCGCGGCGGTGCCGATCGCGCCGCGCGCCGCGCCGAGGGCGGGCGCGATCGGGCCCATCAGGGCGGCCTGCGCGCGGCTCGCGGCGTTCGCGGCCGCGCCGACCGCCGCGCCGATCGCGGCGTCGGTGATCACCTGCAGGATCGCCGCCGCCGGGCTGCCGACCTGCACCATCTCGGAGCCCGCGGAGAACGACATCGCGCCGGTCACCGTCTCCACCGCCTTGCCGGTGACCTTGACCTCGCGCATCGCGCCGACGGTGATCGCGTGCGTGCCGGTGACGTTGTCGCCCTGCTCGCCCTTGATCGCGCGCTCCTCGTTCGCGCCGACCGACGCGGTGCGCGAGCCCTCCACCGTCGTCGCGAGGTTCGTGCCGACGTTGAGCATCCGGTCGTTGGCGACGACGAGGTCGTAGTCGTGCTGCGCGTTGATCGTGATCTTCTCGGAGCCCGCGGTGTCGTCCATCACGAGCTCGTTCGTGCCCCCGCCGCCAGGCGAGCTGACCGAGGCGTGGCAGGTGTACGTCTTGCACCCGGGGAGCTCGTGCGGCGGCGTGGTGTTCGGGTTCCACAGGCGGCCGAGCACGATCGGTCGGTCCGGGTCCCCATCGACGAACTCGACGAGGACCTCCCAGCCGATGCGCGGGATCATGATGGACCCCGTCGTGTGCGCCTGCGTGACGCGCATCCAGCACGAGGCGTGCTCGTCGCCGGTGCCCTGGCGGTCCCAGTGGAACTGGACCTTCACGCGACCGAGGGCGTCGACGTGGATCTCCTCGCCGCTCGGGCCGGCCACCATCGCGGTCTGGACCCCGAGCACCTTGGGCTTGGGGGTGCGGCGCGGCGAGCGGAACTCCTGGGCGAGGGGCTGCACCTCGAGGTCGAGCTCGAAGCGGGTGCCCTCGGGGCCCGGCTCGTCGGCGACGACGTCGAGCCGGATCTGCGTCACGAGGTAGTCGCCCGCGAAGTCGTCGTGGTCGGTGAGCTCGAAGCGCTGGCCCGGGAGCAGCGTCAGGGCGTTGGTCTTGCCGGACGCGGTGTGGTGCATCGAGCGGAACGCGTCGAGCCGCACCTGCGCGAGGCGCGCGCCCTCGGAGGGCTCGGTGTAGTAGCCCGGGTAGGCGTAGTGCTCGCGCTCGATCACCTCGGCGGTGCTCACCTCCGAGGTCAGGTCGAGGCTCGGGCGCTCGAGGTCGAAGTCGCGCAGCGTCACCTTCGCCTCGCGGATCACGGCGCGCTCGGTCCAGCGCCACACGCCGTCCTGCTCGAGCGCGAGCGCGTCCGACGGAAGGAACGGGAGGCTCGCGGGCTCGGCCGCGACGGCCGACGCGTTCGCGTCGAGCATGACCATCACGTGGCCCGCCGCGTCGTGGGTGAAGGCGAAGTAGATGCCCTCCTCCTCGAGGAGCCGGCAGACGAAGTCCCACTCCGTCTCGTCGTACTGCACGGTGAAGGTGCGGACCGGATAGCTGCCGGTGACGCCCGCCCAGTCGACCTGGTCGTCGGCCACGCCCGCCTCGGTGAAGACCGCCTTGACCAGGTCGACGACGTTCAGCTCCTGCCAGATGCGGAAGCCGCGGCGATGGACGAGGCGGGTGTAGGGCTGGGGGCGCAGCCGCGCGGTGAACTTCGGGAGCTGGTGCGCCTGCGCGACGCCGACGACCTCGGCGCGGAGCGAATCGACGATGCCGGAGACGTAGCGGCCGTCCTCGAGCTCGAGGTTCGCGAGCGAGCCGCGCGCGTCCTCGAGCATCACGCCGGCGCAGCGGAACACGACCTCGTAGTCGAACGGGTGGCCGAGCCGCTCGAAGCCCCGGACGGCGAGCACGACCGGAGGGCTCTCTTGCCCCTCGATGCTGAAGACCGCGTGGTATGCGCCCGTCATGTTCTTCGCCTCCGTTACTTCGTCTCGTGGGAGGAGAGGGACTCGAGCTTCTTGACGCCCTTGAGGTTCACCGCGGAGGACTTGATCTTCACCGAGCTCGGCAGGACGTCGATGGTCGTGCCGCCGATGCGCATCGACACCTTCGTCTGGCCGCTGATGTTGATGTTCGCCGCCTTGATCTTCAGGCCGCCGCCGGCGGTGACCGCGATCGCGGCCGCCGTGTCGGTGCGGTTGCCGCCCGCCTTCACCGCCTCGGAGGCGCAGTTCTGGATGTAGCCGGCGCCGCAGGAGACGGCGACCGTGTCCGCCTTGATCATCTTGAGCGCCGCGACCGTCTCGGTGAACGACGTGCCGACGGTGACCGCGAGGCTCGCGGCCGTCGTCAGCGCCCACGCGGCGCCGACCTCGGTCTCGGACGAGCCGACGATGTTGCGGTTGATGCCCGCGATCCCGGTGACACAGAGCAGCCCGCCGACCGTGATGTCGTAGCTGCCCGTGACCTTCTCGGTCCAGTCGCCTCCGCACTTCTCGTTGCGCGAGCCGACGGTCACCGTGAGGTCCGCGCCGTCGTTCGCCGAGAAGTCCCCCCCGACGCCGATCTTCTGGTTCGCGCCCACGTCGAGCGTGCGCGCGCCGCTGACCGTCGAGTTGTAGCTCCCGGTCACGCTCACGGTGTGGTTGGCGCCGATGTCGGACGTCTCGTTCGCCTTCACGCCGCTGCGCGCGTCGTTCTCGACCGAGCACGTGTAGTCGTGGCTGGCGTTGAGGAACATCTGCTCGCCGCCCCCCGCGTCCTCGAAGCGCAGCTCGTTGGCGCCACCGCTGCCGCCCGTCGTGTTCGTCTGGATCGAGCTCCTCGTCGCCCCGCCGGGCAGCTCGTACGGCGGCATCGCCTCACCGTTGTACAGGTGGCCGACGACCAGCGGGCGGTCGTGATCGCCGAGCTCGTAGTCCACGAGCACCTCGAACCCGACGCGCGGCACGATCATGGAGCCCGGGATCGGGAGCTGGCCGACGCGCAGCCACGTCGAGGACGTGTCGTCGGTCACGCCGGAGCGGTCCCAGGGGAAGCGCACCTTCACCTGCCCGCGCTCGCTGCCGTGCAGCTCCTCGCCCGCGGCGCCGGTGACGAACGCGACGTGCGTGCCACCGACGACCGGCGCCGGGGGACCGACGCGCGGCCGGTACGCGACGCTCGCGGGGATCGCGACGAAGCGGCTCACCAGCGTCGAGGTCTCGGTGGAGTCGTCGCGCGAGATCGAATGCGTGACCGAGAGCAGCAGCATCTCGCCGACGAGGTCGGCGCGCGCGTGGTTGGCCGTCTCGAACTTCCGACCCGGCTCGAAGTGGGGCAAGGCGCCTTGCCCCTCGTAGACGTGCGTGTCGAGCTGCAGGCGCTCGAGCGCGACCTGGGCGAGCCGCTCGCCGCGCGACGTCTCGACGAAGTCCCCCGGGTGCAGGTACACCTCGCGCCCCGTCGAGGACGGCGCCTCCGACGTGGTGGACATGTCCGTGCTCGGCCGCGTGAGGTCGTAGTCGCGCAGCATCACCGCGTCGGAGCGCAGGCGGCGGACCTCGCGGAGCTGCGTGATCGCGTCGACGCTCTGGTCGGACTGCACGGGGACCGGGTCGGCGTAGGCGGTCGGCTCGAACGCCGTGTCGTCATCGAAGAGCACCACGCGCTCCTCGTCGAGGTCGTGGGTGACGAAGTAGCCGATGCCCTCCTCGAAGAGCAGGCGGTGCACGAAGTCCGCGTCGCTCTCCCCGAGCTGCGTGATGTACGCCTGCGGCTCGTAGGTGGCGTTGAGCGAGCTCGTGACGCACTCCGCGGGCAGGCCCGCGCCCGCGATCACCTGCTCGATCACCTCGGGGACCGACAGCTCCTGGAAGATGCGCGAGTCGCGCCCGAGCTCGAGCCGCGCGAGGCGCGGCCGCGCGGTGATCGTGAGCGTGTAGGTCGGCGCGTGATCCTCGGCCGCGGCCTCGAACACCACGCCGTGGAAGCACCGCTCGGCGTCGGGCGTGTGGGTCCGCGCGACGCGGAAGGTGACCTTCTTGCCGAGGACGTCGAGCGGCGCGATGCGCACCGGCGCGTAGATCCGCGCGCGGATCTCGGTGAGGAACGACATGGCCTCGACGACCTCGAGCCACGCGAGCACGAGCACGGTGTCTTCGGACCCCTCGAGCTCGATGGCGACGGTCACGGGGGCTTGGGTGCCGCTCATTTGTAGTGGACCTCCCCCTTGAGCGTGATGGTCGCGCCGTGGCCACCGACCGATCCGCCCTGGATCTTGATCGAGCCGGGGCTCGCCTGGACCTTGCCGCCCGCGGTCATCTTCAGCGAGCCCGCGATCGTGAAGGTCACCGAGCGGCCGGAGATGCCGAAGTCGCCGCCGCAGGTGCTCGAGAGCGGGCCGCCGACGTTGATCGCGAGCGCGCCGTCGGCGCCGATCGCGACGTCGGTGCCGGTCGTCACCTTCACGAGCCCGGAGGTCAGGACCTTGCCCACGCCGACATTCTCCGCCTTGGCCTTCGAGATGACCTCGAGCTTCGCGCCGCCGACCAGCTCGGTCTTGCTGCCCGCGGTGGTCTCGGTGATCGCGCCGATCGCGGTGTGCGCCATCGCGCCGCCGACCGAGAGCGAGTGCCCGGCGTTGAAGGTGTGGCCGACCTTCTGGGCGAGCACGTTCATGAGCCCGGAGATGTCGTCGGTGCGCGCGCCGGCGACGGTGACCGAGTGCACGCCGCCGACGCCCCAGTCGTCGAGCCCGCCGACGTCGATGGTCACCGCGCCGGTGGTCGAGACGACGAAGCCGCCCGTGACGCTGAGCGCCTGATCGGCGCCGATGGTGACCGCCTCGTCGCCGCCGACCTTGTGCGTGTAGTCGGCGCCGACCTGGACGGTGGAGTTCACGCCGATCGTCTCGCTCGCGTCGTTGCCGACGGTGACCGCCAGGTCCTTCTGCGCGTGGACGAAGAACTCCTGGCCGCCCGCCGCGTCGTTCATCCGGATCTCGTTGGTCCCGCCGCCGCCCGGTGAGGACGACGTCTGCAGAGAGCTCTGCATCAGGTTGTCGGGCAGGCCGTACGGCGGCAGGTGCTCCTGGTTGTAGAGCTTCTGCAAGACGACGGGGCGGTCCGGGTCCCCGTAGAGGAAGCCGACGTCGACCTCCCAGCCCACGCGCGGCAAGGCCATCCCGCTCGCGGTGTTGAGCTGCTGCACGCGCATCCAGCACGAGGCGGTGTCGTCGATCGCGCCCTCGCGGTCCCAGTAGAAGTGGACCTTGATCTGGCCCATGTCGTCGACGTGGATCTCCTCGCCCGCCGGGCCGGTGACCACCGCGCTCTCCTTGCCCCAGACCTCGGGGCGCGGCGCCACGCGGGGCGGGCGGTACGCGACGCCCGCCGGGATCGCGGTGAGGCGCGTCTCCCACGTGCCGCCCTGCGAGGAGCCCGTGCGCGCTTGCGCCAGCTCGTGGACGGCCTCGGTCACGAGGTACGCGCCCAGCGCGAAGTCCTGCGCGGCCTCGGCGAGCTCGAACGTGCGCCCCGCGACGAGGCGGTGGCACGTCGAGCGCGCGGTCAAGACGTTCTGGTCGTGGAGCAGCTCCTCGGCGCGCACGCCGGCCAGCCCGGTGCCCGCCGCGTCGTCGGGGTAGCCGCCCGGGAAGTCGTAGCGCTCGCGCCCGCCCTCGCCCGCGACCGCGTCGCGCGGCGCGTCGGGGGTGCGGAAGTTCCAGTCGCGCGCGGACCAGCGGTCGTGCCGGGTGCGTGTCTCGAAGGCGACGTCGTAGAGGGCGTCGTCCCCGAGGTGCGCCGCCGCGTCCGTCCGCTCGCGCACCACGAGCGCGGACGCGCCGACGATCGGCTCGTGCTGCGTCGCGAGGTCCGAGACGACCATCTTGTGGCCCGTGTCGTCGTGCTCGAAGAAGAACCGCACGCCGAGCTCCTCCAGCCAGCGCATGAAGAAGGCGAGCTCGGTCTCCTTCCACTGCGTGACGTACTCGCGCGGGGGGTAGGTCTCGACGTTCCACTCGATCGAGTCGTCGGGGACGCCCGCATCCCGCAAGACGCGTTGCAGCACCTCGATCGGGCTCTCGTTCTGGAAGATGCGGGTGCGGAAGCGGTACGCGAGCCCGTGCACGGACGGCCGGATGCGCACACGGTAGAGGTGCCGATCCCCCGCGAGGGGGGTCACGTACTCCGCCTCCTCGAACACGCCGTGCACGAAGCGCGCGTGCTCCGGGTCGTCCGCGTCGAAGCGGTCGTCCCACACCTGGAGCAGCCCGGTCGAGCCGAGCAGCGCCTCGAGGTCCAGGTCCGGATCGAGCGCCTCGAAGCGGACGTGGCAGTCGAACACCTGGCTGATCGCCTCGCGCAAGTGCACCGCCGCGACGTGGGCGTCGGCGGGGATCCCGTCGTGTAACAGCGCCGCGATGATCGCCATGAGCTCCTATCGCCTCCCCTCGCCTGCGGAACGCACGAAGATGACGCCTCGGTCGGGCCCCGTCGAGCTGGCGGTAACCAAGCAGTTCCGCGCGGCCGGATCGCCCCGCAGGAACGCCTGCGTCGCGAGGGCGAGCGCGGTCGGCATCGTCGCCGCGCCGAGGTCGCCGAAGCACTCCGGGAGGTGATCGCCCCGGAACGCGTCGGCGGCGATCTGCGCGTAGTCCTGCCCCGCCGTGTCGAGGCCGCCGGGCGCGATCGCGCGCGGCATCGCGAGGACGAGCTCGCGCGCGCGGTACTCCTCGTTGGTCAGGTCGTCGATCATCCACTCGAGCTGGCGGCCCTCGGCCTTGAGGCGCCGGGTCACCGCGCGCATCGCCCCGGTCAGCCCGACGGCGTTGCACGGTCGATCGGAGCCCATCGGCGCGGGCTCCTCCGCGACGGCGACGCTCTCCACGTACGCGAGCGCGCTCGCGCCCGCCTGGCGCGCCACGCTCGGGCGCGCGAGCACCGCGAAGGCCGCGCCCTCGCCCGGGATGAACGCGTCCGTCCGGCTCTGGTCGAAGATCCGCTCCTGCTCCTCGAGGATGTCGAAGCGCAGCGGGTCGTAGTAGGTGTCGACGCCGCCGACGATCGCGAGCTCGACGCGCCCCTCCTCGAGCGCGCGCGCCGCGTCGAGCATCGCGTGCGCGAGCCCCGCGTGGCCGCGCGCGAACAAGCGGACCGACGGCACGAGCCCGCGCGCGTGCAGCCAGCTCCCCGCGGCGCCCTCGAGCCGGCGCCGCCAGCGCCCGAAGTAGGGGTCGTCGCCCTCGGCGACGTGCTCCGAGACGGCGAGGAAGATCTCGGCGCGCACGGCGGCGCGCAGCGCGGAGAGCGGCGGCTCGAGGTGCATGAGCGCGGCGGTGAGCAGGGTGCTCATCCGCTCGGCGCCGAAGCAGCGCGGGTCGATGCTCCGCACCGTCGCCATCGTGGCGCGCTCGCCCGTGTGCAGGCGAAACGGCGTGCCGGTGAGCGCGTTGCCGTCCGCGCGCCAGAACGCCCAGCTCTGGTGCGCGTCGTAGCCGAGCCCGTTGACCGCCGAGGCCGCGATGATCGTCGGCGCCTCGCCGCGCTCGTTCTTCGCGAAGTGGACCGCGCGCGTCATCGGAGCACCCGCTTCTCGAACACGAGCAGCTCGCGGATCGCCCGCGGCCCGCTCCGGAGCGGGAGCGTCGTGCGGTACGTGAGCTCGAGCGCCTGCTCGTCCGGCAGGATCAGGACGGTGTCGAGCTCGGGGCGCAGGCTCGTCGTCTGCCCGCCGTCGGCGCGCGCGTCGACCGAGAAGACGAGGCGCGGCAGCTCGAACTGCGCCGGCCCCGGCTGCCCGAGGTTGAGGAGGCGCACCGGCTCGCCGCCGCGGAGCGTCCCGACGAGCTCGGGGTGCGCGACCTGATGGAAGCGCGGATCGAAGTCCTCCGGGAAGAGCGGCATGCGCTCGTCCTGCCACCTCTGATCGAAGGTCCCCGCGTAGCCGAGGCGCGGCTGGAAGCTCGGCGACAGCGCGCCGATCCCCGCGGGCGCGGGCCGCGAGCGCGAGGTCTGGATCGGGTCGCGCGGATCCTCGATCTGCGGCAGCGGCTGCCCCTCGAGCGCCTCCGGGTGCGCGGCGACGCCGCGGCCGAGCGGGTTGCGCGGCTCGTGCGCGAGCTTCTCGGGATCGCTCACGTCCATCCCGCCGTACGCGTGCTCCCAGATCAGCGGGAGCTGGTCGAAGCTCGCCGGGTCCGAGGGGCGCATCGCGCCGAGCGCCGGGTGGTACCAGACGCGCGGGCCGAAGACGCGCAGCGACTTGGCGAGCGGACCGACCTCGACGCGCACGTCGAGCGCGGGAACCGGGCGATCGGCGCGCGCGGTCCCCGAGACGACGACGTCTACCGCGGGCTTCCGCAAGAGGACGTCCCCGGGGAACATCGTGCTCTGCGCGTCGGGGAACGGGACGTCGACCGGGTGGATCACCGCGCCGGCGACGCGGTGGACGCCGCCCTTCGCGTCCCAGGCGAAGCGCTGCTTGAGCACGATCGCGAGCGCGCGTGCGCCGTCGAGCTCGAAGAGCTCGAAGCGATCGATCGTCGCGTCCACGCGCGCGCTGACCTCGGGCAGGCTCATCGCAGGAACCTCACCGGCCAGCGCCCCGCGGGCGCGCGCCCGTGCGACGGCCCCAGGTACTCCGACCACGCCGCGATCTGCGCGCGCTGGCGCACGACGAACGCGTCGGGCTCGAAGGGCAGCGTGCCGCCCGTGCGCGCGCAGAGCTCGAGGTGCGCGGCGCGGCGCTCGGCCGGCGAAGAGAGCGCGCCCTCGAGCTCGTGGAGATCGTCGCGCGTGCTCCAGACGTGACCCCAGCGGTAGCGCACGCGCGGGTCGGCGACGCCGTGCCCGTAGCGCATCCACCAGTCGCCCCAGAGGCCGATGTCGGCGCTCAGCGGGAAGACCTGCGCGGGCGCGACCCAGCGGCCACGCACGAACGGGCGCTCCTCTTCGGCGTACTCGGGGACGACCGGCTCCTCCTCCGAGAGGCTCGCGCCGGTGATGCGCTGCAGGCCGAGGAGCGCCGCGGTCTCTCCGGCCTCGAGACGGCCGAGCAGGAAGGGCATCGCGGCGACCGAGCCGTACCAGCCGAGCGCGGCGAACACGGCGGGGCTCGGGCTCGTCGCCGCCGCGTCGAGGAGCGGCTCGAGCGCGTCCTCGCCGCCGGTCAGCGCGAGCAGCATCGCGGCGCTGTCGCTGACGGCGCGCCGGCGCAGGCGCGCGCTGGCCTCGCGCGCGCCGATCGAGAAGCCGCGCGCCGTCGCCGTCTCCGCCGCCGCGCGGAAGAGGCGCTCGTCGCGGCTGACGAGCCCCACGTCGAGCTCGCGCGGCTCGAGCTCGCCCGGGACGAGCTCGAGCGCGGCGAGCGTCTCGGCGACGATCGCGTCGTCACCGCTCATCAGGTACGGGCGCAGCGTGTCGACCATCGTCGCGCGGCGCCGCCCGAGCGCGCGGACCGCGAGGCGCTGCTGAGTCGGGCGCGGCGACTCGAGCCACCGGCGCAGGATCGCCTCGACCCCGCGGTGGGGCACGAAGCGGAGCGCGTCGGCCGCCGCGTCGAACAGCGACTCGTCGTCGTCGGGCAAGAGGCGCAGCTGGCGCTCGATCTGATCGCGCGTGTCGTCGCCGTCGATCGAGCCCAGGACGAAGATCGACGCCCAGAGCAGCTCGGGGTCCGGGATCGGGCGGTCCTCGAGGAGCTGGATGAGCCGCGGCAGGACCCACGTCCCGCACGCGAGGAGCGCATCGACGCGCGCGAGCATGCGCTGCTCGAGGGTCTCGTAGTGGGACCACACGGAGAACGCGCCCGGGCGCCGCATGAGGCTCATCATCCCGAGGTCCTCGAAGAAGCCGCGCGCGCGCTCCCACACGACGTGCGCGGGCGGGGGCGCGACCCCGAACATCGCCTCGACCGCGTCCGCGTCCGGGTCCTCGGGCGGCGGCGGGAGCGCCGGCGGCGGCGGCGACTCCTCCGCGAGCTCGGCCGTGCGCGCGGCCATGCGCTCGCCCCACGCGGCGAGCGCGGGCAGATCGTCGGGGCTCACCACCTTGGGCGGCGGCTCGATCGGCGGGGCCTCGAGGTCGACGAAGGGCGGCGGGATCGTCTCGATGTCCGGCAGCGGCACCGTCGGGAAGAGCAGATCGCGCGCCGGGTCGTGGAGGCGCGGCTCGCCCACGGTGGCGAGCAAGGGGCGCCCCTCGCCCCGCGGGAGGTGCGACGCCGCCTCCGGCGGGTAGATCCGCTCGTTGAGCGCGCCGATCGCCTGCGCGACGAGGCGCAGGTCGTCGAGCAACGCCGCGTCCATGCTCGGGGTGAACGAGAGCGCAGCGAGCGCGTCGCGGGAGAGCTGGAGCGCGGCCGCGGTGTGCTCGCGGAACACGCCGAGCTCGGTCGCGTGGGCGAGCGCCTGGTAGATCTGCGCGAGCGCCGCCGAGACGTAGCTCCGCGCCTCGAGCACCGGCACGCCGGGGTCCTCGATCCGCCGCAGGCCGAGGAGCGCCTCGTCGAGGAGCGCCCGAACGGTGAGCAGATCGGCACGTCGCGGCTGGGGCGCCCCTGTGTCCATCCGGTGTCGTGTACTCCCACGCGCTACCTTCGGCGTCAATCCGTCGTGCAGTCATCGCGCGCTGCACGGTGTGGATTTCCACCTCGACGGAACGTGCGCGGGCGGTGACGAAGTCGGTCGCGAGCTGGATGCCGAGGCCGAGGGTCAGCACGTAGATCCAGATCGCGAGGAGCGAGCGCGCCTGGTGCGCGAGCGCGTGTCGCAGGCCGTCCGGCTCGAAGACGAGCGCGAGCACCGGCGGCGTGAAGAGCAGGACGTAGAGGAGCTCGCGCGGCCAGCGCGCGCTGGGTCCGTTACGACCCCGCTACTCCCGGGTACCGTTCTGCCAGTTCGCACGTCTTGGGCGCCCTCGGGCTCGAAGACCGGCCGGAACCGATCCGTCTCGTTCCCGTTTCCGCCCGCCACGCCCGACGCGCACCCTGGCGGACTGGAACCTGCCAAGCAACCCGACGCAGGGGGCTCGCGTGCGGCGAGCTCGCCCGGTGGTAGGCTTCGGTCGTGTCCCAGGCCGCGCGCCAGCTCTTTACGTTCGACGACTACGTGCTCCTCGAAGAGATGAGCACGGTCAGGCACGAGTTCCTGAACGGAGAGGTCTGGGCGATGGCGGGCGGCTCGCCCGACCACGCCGCCATCGCGGCGAACGTCATCCGCCTCCTCGGGAACGCGCTCAGTGGGCGCCCCTGCCGCGTTCACACCTCGGACCTCCGCGTTCGAGTCGCGCGCACGGGGCTCGGGACCTACCCGGACGCCACCGTGATCTGCGGCCGCGTGGAGATCGACCCGGAGGACGGCAAACGCCAGACGGCGCTGAACCCGACGCTCCTGGTCGAGGTGCTCAGCCCGAGCACCGAGAGCTACGATCGCGGTGAGAAGCTGGGCCACTACAAGCAGATCGACTCGCTGCGCGAGGTGATGCTCGTGGCGCACGACGAGCGGCGCGTCGACCTGTGGCGCCGGACCGGCAGGGGCTGGACGCAGCTCTCGTATCGTGAAGACGAGAGCGTCCGGCTCGACAGCCTCGACTGCACGCTGAGCGTCGACGACATCTACTTCGATCCCCTCGCCATGATCTAGCGAGTCGCTCCCGCGTCGCGCCCGCAGCGCCGCACGAATCGGGCGGCGCGTGAAGCGCCAGGCGATCACACCGAGCGACGCGACGAACGCGGCACCCACACCCGCCAGGTAGGCACCGGAGCCGCCGTCGGCCCACAGCACCAGCTGCGAGGCCACCAGCCCCAAGAGCGCGAGCGAGGCGACGATCGGGAGCGCCACGGCCTCCGAGGCGCGGACCGGCGACGGCCACCGCTCGAGGTGCGGCGCCTTCTCGAGCACCGCAGGTGACACTCGACATCGGGGCGCACCGTACGTGCGAGAGTCCGCTGCGACCAGCGCGCATGCGACTCGAGTCTCGGTGCGCCAGCCCAGCGCTCCTCGCTCAGCGATCCGGCCGCTTGGACGGGGCCTCTCGAGCCGCGTCACTTGCAGTACCCGCCCAGCGGCGGGATGTTCTGGCTCCGAGCGTCGTCAGAACTGGCGGCGACGAACACTGCGCCGAAGGCCCCCCAGCACCGCGCCGCCCCAGCCGCTCCTCGACGAGCTCCCGCTCGTCTTCTACACGACCCCCGCGTGCTCGCGCGCGCGCCGCTCGGCCTGACCGCGTACCTCGACGGGCAGGACGCCTGGGCGCACGGAGGTGCACAACCGATGTTGCGGCGATTCCTGTTGCGCGTGCCCCGCGCCCCACTGACGGGGCTGGCGACCAGCCTGATGTCGCACTGGCAGCCCCTGAGCGACGACGTGCTCGTGGACGCGCTCGAGTCGCCGGTTGCCCGAACTGCAAGGTCGGGGGCAAGTCCTTCGTCTGGTTCAGCTCGCCCGCGATGGGCAACATCGAATAGCAGGTAGGCGCGCCCGCCGGGCTCGCGCGTCGCCTTGCCCTCGGCGACTGCCGAGCCCACGCCGGTCGGCGTGTCGCTCGACGAGGTGCCCGGCGGGATCACCTCGAGCTCGGCCTCGCCGCTCGCGCGCGCGGCGTCCGGTCGTCGTCGTTCCCGAGGTACTTCGCGGCGGGATTCTCCCCTCGACGAAGTGCGCGGCGACGGAGAACGTATAGGATGCTCGCGTCAGCGCCTCCGGGCAGGGGCGCGCAGTCGATGACGCGAGAACGCTACGAGCTCGTTCGTGCGCTGGGCGAAGGCGGGATGGGCGCGGTGCAGCTCGTCCACGATCGCGAGCGCGGCGAGCTCGTCGCGCAGAAGCGCCTGCGCGCGATGACGCCGGCCGCGCTCCTGCGCTTCAAGCGCGAGTTCCGCGTGATCGAGCGGCTCCTGCACCCGGGCCTCGTGCGCCTCTACGAGCTCGGCGAGGACGCCGCCGGCGTGTACTTCACGATGGAGCACGTCGAGGGCGGCGACCTCGGCCGCTACTGCGCCGGGCTCGTCGGCGCGAGCTCGGGCGCGACGACGACCGACCCGACCCTGCCGGCCGCCTACGCGCCCACGCTCGACACCGACCGGCAGCGCGATCCCGCGAGGACGCACGTCGAGGTCGACCTCCACGTCGCGCTGCCGCGCCTGCTCCACGTCTTGCCGCAGCTCGTCGAGGCGCTCTCGTTCCTCCACGGCCACGGCATCGTGCACCGCGACATCAAGCCGGCGAACGTGCTCGTCGACGAGCGCGGCGCGGCCAAGCTCGCCGACTTCGGCGTGCTCGCGTCGCTGCGCGAGCCAGTCGGCGAGGTGCGCACCGCCATCGGCACGCTCGGCTTCATGGCGCCCGAGCAGCTCCGGGGCGCCGAGCCGACGCCTACGAACGATCTCTACGCGCTCGGCGCGATGATCATGGTCCTGCTCAGCGGGCGCCCGCTCTTCGACGGCACGCCGATGGCGGAGGTGGTCGCGCACCTCGAGCACGCGCCCCCGCGCCTCGATACCCTCGCGCCGGGCGCGCCGCCCGCCCTCGTCGAGCTCTGCGCGGCCCTGCTCGCCAAGGACCCCGCCGCGCGCCCCGACCTCGGGGAGGTCGCGCGGATGCTCGAGCGGGCGGGGGCGCGCCCGGCGATCCTCGCGCGCCCCGAGCCGGCGCGCACGGAGCTGATCGGTCGAGCGCACGAGTGCGCGCAGCTCACGCGCGCGCTCCTCGGACGAGACGAGCCGGCGCCGACCCTGACCATCGTGCGCGGCGCGAGCGGGATGGGGAAGTCCGCCCTCGCGGCGTGGGCGGCGGAGGAGGCGGCGCGCCACGGAGCCACCGTCCTGTCGGGCCGCGGCCGCGTCAACGATCGGCTCCCGTTCAACGCGGTCGACGGCGCGATCGATCAGCTCGCGACGACGCTCGCGCGCGATCGGCGCCTGCCGGACGACGTGCAGCGCGCGATCGGACAGGCCGCGATCGCGTTCCCCGTCCTGGCGGACCTCGCGGCGCCGGAGCCGGTCGGCGTGCGGACGATCGTGTTCGACGCCCTCACGCGGCTCGTCGAGCACGTCGCGCGCGGCGGCGGCGCGCTGCTCGCGATCGACGATCTCCAGTGGGCCGACGCGGACTCGATCGCGCTCGTCCGGCACATCGTCCGCGCCGCGTCGCCCCGCGTGAAGCTGCTCGCGACGATGCGCGACGACGAGCCCAACCACGAGGCGCTCGCGCTCGAGCAGGAGCCGCGCGCGCGCGTGCTCGAGCTCGGTCCGCTCGACGACGGATCGCTGCGTCGGCTGGCCGACGAGGCGGCCCGCGCCGCCGGCGCCGCGCCGAGCGAGGACGCGCTCGCGGCGGTCGTCCTCACGGCGCGCGGGCGGCCGTTCCTCGCCGAGCTCGCGGGGCGCGCGCTCGCCCGGCCTGCCAGCGAAGGCGACCCGCTCGCGCCGGTCGTGCGCGACGCGATCGAGGGCCACGGGCCGCTGCTCGCGGCGCTCGTCGCCGCGGACGGGTGGGCGCAGGTCGGCGCGCTCGCCGAGCTCGTCGGCGCGAGCGCAGGCGCGCTCGAGGAGCGCGTCCGCGACCTCGCGCACGCGGGCGTCGTGCGCCGCGCAGGCCCGCTCGGCGTGGCCGGCGCCGTCGACGTCTACCACGACGTCGTGCGCGCGGCGCTCGCGCGCGCGCTCCCCCGCGAGGCGGTCCGCGCCGCCCACGACGGGTTCGTGCGCGCGATCGGCGCGGGGCCGCACGGCGCGACGCCTCCGCAGCGGCTCGTGCGCCACCTGCTCGGCGCCGAGCGCTTCGAGGAGGCCGGGTACATCGCCCGCGAGGCCGCCGAGGCGGCCGAGCATCAGCTCGCGTTCGCGCTCGCGGCGGACATGTACGAGGTCGCGATCGAGCACGGCGGCGCCGACGATCTCGATCTCCTGCGCCGCCACGCGCTCGCGCTCGAGCGGTGCGCGCGGTACGCCCGGGCGGCGGCGAGCTGGGAGGCCCTCGCGGCGCGCGGAGGACCGCAAGACGCCTTGCACGGCGCGATGAACGCGGCGTACGGGCTGCTCGCCGCGAACCGCGTCGAGCAGGGCCTGCGCCGGCTGGACGACGCGCTCGTCGCGGCGGGCGATCCGCCGCTCGCGGCGGGCGGGCCCAGCCGCTGGTGGGCCGTCCTGCGCTATCTCGCCGGCCCCTCGCGCGTGTCGCCGCGGCGGTTCGCCTCGCCCGAGCTCGTGCGCGCCCGGGCCGACTGCGATCGCAAGCTCGGCACGATGGTCGGCTACTTCGACCCGTACGCGGGCATCCGGATGCTCCTGCGCGCGCGCCACGCCTACGCGCAGCTCGGCGCCTGGGAGCCCCTCGCGGGGTGCGATTACCTGTTCGCGGCGTTCGCCGAGCACGGCTCTGCGTCGTCGACGACGCCGCGCCTCGTGCGCGCGTACCGCGACGCGGCCGACGCCGTGCGCGCCGCGCACGCGCCCGACGACCGGCGCCTGCGCACGTCCGTGTCCTTCCTCGACGCGAGCGTGCACCTGCGCGCGGGGCGCTGGGACGAGGCGGTCCGCGACTTCGACGCGTGCATCTCGGGCCTGGCCGAGGTCGGCGACCGCGGCGTCTTCGAGCAGACCTACGCGCTCTCCCAGATCGCGTTCGTCGCGGTCGTGCGCCACGACGCCGGCGCGCTCGAGGAGGCGGTCTCCCGCTACGAGCGCGAGAGCGACATCCACGAGTCCGCCGTCCTCTCGCACCGCGTGCTCTACGAGGCCGTCCTCGCGACGATGCGAGGTCGCTTCGCCGAGGCGAGCCGCTCCCTCGAGCGCGTGCGCGCGGCGCTCCCCGAGCGCGTCCCCTCGGTGCAGCGCGCGGTCGCGGTGATCGTCGAGCGCTACCCGGCGCTCTACGACCCCGACGCCGACGCGCGCCCGCTCGACGCGCGCGAGCACGCCCTCGTCGACCAGTTCCGGATCCTGCGCATCAACTGCGGAGGCTTCTACGCCGCGTGCCTCGCGCTCACGGAGGCGGCGGCGCTGCGCCGTGGCCGGCCGGACGCCTCGCGGCGCCGGCTCGCGCGCTACG
>JAHBWG010000116.1 GCA_019637095.1 Sandaracinaceae bacterium
CGGGAACGCGCGCAGGGAGGCGACGCGGCGCGCGCCTGCCGCGCCGACGGCGAGCGCCTCCCCGCCCCAGAGCCCGCCGTCCTCGCCGAGCCCGAAGCCGTCCCACGCGAAGCCGAGCGCCGCCTCGGCGCCGTGCTCCGCGAGGCACGCCGCGACGTGCGCGTGGTGGTGGCCGACGCGCACGAGGGGGAGGCCCGCGCGCTCGGCCCAGATCGTCGACGCGTAGTCGGGGTGCCGGTCGCACACGATCGCCTCGGGCGCGAGCGCCAGGAAGCGCTCGAGGTCGCCGACCGCCTCCTCGAACGCGGCGCGCGCGCGCGGCGAGTCGAGGTCGCCGACGTGCGGCCACACGATCGCGTGCGCGCCGAGCGCGGCGGCCGGCGCGTTCTTGAGGTGCGCGCCGACGCAGAGCCGCCGCGCACCGTCGCCGCCGATCGCGACGCTCAGCGGGCCCAGGCCCCGCCCGACGCGCAGCGTCCGCGCGGCGCCCGCGACCACCTGCACGACGCCGTCGTCGGCGCGCCGCGCGATCGGCCGGTCGTGCGCGAGGAACACATCCGCGACGCCGGCGAGGCGCGCGCGCGCGTCCGCGTCGTCGGTGGCGATCGGCTCGTCGTGCAGGTTCCCGCTCGTGCACACGAGCGGGCCGAGGGCGCGCGCGAGGAGGTGGTGGAGCGGCGTCGTCGGCAGGAGCACGCCGAGCCGGCCGAGGTCCGGCGCCACGCTCGGCGCGATCCGACTCCCGTCGCGTCGCGACAGGAGCACGATCGGCCCGGCGGGCGAGGCGAGCGCGCGCGCCTCGAGCTCACCGACGTGCGCGATCGCCCGGGCTCCCTCGAGGTCGCGGACGAGGAGGGCGAGCGGCTTGGCCTCCCGGCGCTTGCGCTCGCGCAGGCGGCGCACCGCCGCCTCGTCGGTGGCGTCGGTGAGCAGCTGATAGCCGCCGAGCCCCTTCACCGCGACGATCTCGCCGCGCCGCAGCGCCGCGATCGCGACCTCGAGCGCGGCGCGCTCCCGCGCGAGCGCCGCGCCGTCCGCGCGCGTGGCGTAGAGGCGCGGCCCGCACGCGGGGCACGCGATCGGCTGCGCATGGAAGCGCCGGTCGGCGGGCGCGTCGTGCTCCGCGCGGCACGCGCCGCACAGCGGGAAGCCCGCCATCGTGGTGCGCGCGCGATCGTACGGAAGCGCGGTCGTGATCGTGAAGCGCGGGCCGCACTGCGTGCAGTTGGTGAACGGGTAGCCGGCGCGCCGCGCGCTCGGGTCGAGCACCTCGGCGAGGCACTCCGCGCACGTCGCGAGATCGGGCGGGAGCGGCAGCGCGTCTGGGGCGCCGGCCGCGCTATCCGCGATCACGAAGCGGTCGGCCCCCGTCGGCGCCGCGGGCGCGAGCGCGACCTCGTCGACGCGCGCCGCCGGCGGCGCCTCCGCGCGCAGGCGAGACAGGAACCGAGCGAGGGCGTCGTCGTCGCCCTCGACGTCGAGGTGCACCACGCCGCCCGCGTTCTCGACGCGCCCCGCGAGCGCCTCCTCGCGCGCGAGCCGCGCGACGAACGGCCGGAAGCCCACGCCCTGCACGACCCCGCGCACGACGCCGACGCGGCGTGTCCTCACCCGCGCGGCTCGCCGAGGACGACCGAGAGGAGCTCCACGCCCGCCGGGTGGTCGGGCGCCGCGTGGACCTCGAGGGTGAGCGGGCCCAGGCCCAGCTCTTCGGTGACGTGCTCGAACTCCGCGCGGAAGTGATCTGGATCGGAGCTCGCCATCGCGCCGAGGCGCACCACCACGCCGCGCAGCGCCGCGCCGCGCTCGCGCGCCTCGCGCTCCGCGCTCCTCAGCAGCTTCGTCATCAGCCCGTGCTCGTGCATCGCGTCCCTCTCTCCGTCGCCTCGCCGCGACCTACGCCCGCTCCGGCCCGAGGCCACGATTCGCCTGCGCCGCCTCGCGGAGCGCGGCCACCGCGGCGCGCGCCGCCTCGATCATGCGCGGCAGCGCCGCCGCGACCTCGGGGCTCAGCGCCTCGCCCGGCTCGAAGCGCGCGCCGCCGATCCCCACGAAGCGTCCCGGCGGGAGCGCGCGGCCCAGCGCGATCCCGAGGCGCAGGGCGCTCGCCACCCCGAGCCCGTGCGACGACACCGCGTCGTTCGCGACCGCCGCGCGCGCGAGCGCGTCGAGGGACAGCTCGACGATCTCCCCCGGCGCCGCGCCGCCGCGCACCGCGTCGAGGAGCACCACCGGCGCGCCGGGCGCGAGCAGGTCGAGCAGGCCCGGCCCCGGCCGCCCCGCGAGCACGATCGTCGCGCCCGGCTCGCCCTCGAGCGCGCGCGCCGCCGCGAGCGCCGCGCCGTCGTCCCGGCTCATCGCGCTGCCGAGCGCGATCACGCGCACGCTCACGGGGTCTCTTCGATGCGGAGGTCGAGGAAGTGCGTCGCGCACGAGATGCACGGGTCGTACGCGCGGATGAGCTTCTCGCAGAGGTGCGTCGCGCGCGCGTGATCGAGCGCGAGCAGGTGCGGCGCGAGGCCGCGCAGGTCGTCCTCGATGCGCGCCTGGTTCTGGCTCGTCGGCGGGATGATGCGCGCGTCGGTCACGAGGCCGGCCTCGTCCGTCTCGTAGCGGTGCCAACAGAGGCCCCGCGGCGCCTCGGACGCCCCGGTCCCCGCCGCCGCCTTCGGGGTCCACGGCACGTACGGCGCGTCCGGCATCTCGTAGCCGTCGATCAGCGCGAGCGCGTCCGCGAACGCGTGGACCGTCTCCACCGCGCGCACCACGATCGAGCGGTACGGGTTGTTCTCGCTGCGGCCGAGGCCCGCCTCCCGCATCGCCTCGGCCGCGAGCGGGTGCAGCTTGTCCGCGTGGTGGTGCAGGCGAGCCATCGGCCCGGTGAGGTAGGGCGTCCCGTCCGTCAACCTCGCTTGCAGCGCGTTCGAATGCTCGACGTGGTGCTCGACGATGACGTCTGGGAACGCGTCGAGCGAGACCGCGTCGCGCCCCGAGAAGAGCACCGTGTCGCCGGCCTCGATCGGGTAGCGCTCGCCATCGTCGAGGCACACGTACACGTAGTCCTGCGTGAAGTCGGGCGCGTCGAGGCTCGCCGTCCAGCGCACCGTCTCGAGCGCGTCCTCGAGCCCGCGCGCGAGCTCCTCGCGCAGCGGCGCGAGCGCCTGCCGTCGCGGGACGGCGTGGAAGCCGCCGACTCGCGGCGAGACCGGGTGCGTCGCGCGCCCGCCGAGGTGCTCGAGCACCGCGTTGCCTGCCCGCTTCATGCGCAGCCCGCGCTCGACGAGCGCGCGGTGGTCCGCCGCCATCTCGACCGCCGAGAGGTACCCGAGGAAGTCCGGCGCGTGGAGCATGTACACGTGCAGCGCGTGGCTCTCGATCCACTCGCCGCAGTAGAGCAGCCGCCGCAGCGCCGCGAGCGGAGGGCTCAGCGCGATCCCGAACGCGCGCTCGAACGCGCGGCTCGCCCCGACCTGGTACGCGATCGGGCAGATGCCGCAGATGCGCGCGACGATGTCGACCGTCTCGTCGGGCGCCCGCCCGCGCAGGAAAGCCTCGAAGAACCGCGGCGCCTCGAAGATCGAGAGCGCCGCGCCCACGACCTCGCCGTCCTTCACGCGCAGCGTGAACGAACCCTCGCCCTCCACCCGCGTCAGCAGATCGACCTTGTAGGTCGTCTCCTTCGTCTCGCCGTCCGTCGTCATGCCCGCGCGAACGATAGCGGACCCCACGCCACCGCGCGACGCGGCGCGGTAGGCTCGGCGCATGAAGGCTGCTCATCGCCCCGACGTGCGCGCGTGGAGCCGGTTCGATCCCGACCGCGACCTCGACTTCCACGGCTACGCGTGGCTGCGCCCCGAGGGCGCCGTCCTGATCGACCCGCTCCCGCTCTCGGATCACGACCGCCACCAGCTCGAAGACGCCGGCGGCGTCTCGTGGATCGTCGTGACCAACTCCGACCACCGCCGCGCGGCGGCCGAGCTCGCCGAGGCCCTCGGCGCGTCGATCGCGGGCCCGGCCGCCGAGCGCGAGGGCCTCGGCCTCGCGTGCGCGCGCTGGCTCACCGACGGCGACGAGCTCTTGCCGGGCCTGCGCGTCCTCGCGCTCGACGGGAGCAAGACGCCGGGCGAGCTCGCGCTCGTGCTCGAGGACACGACGCTGATCACCGGCGACCTCGTGCGCGCGCACGCGGGCGGCCGGCTCGATCGCCTCCCCGACGCCAAGCTCACCGACCGCGGCGCCGCGCTCGCGTCGATCCGCCGGCTCGCCGCGCTGCCGCGCATCGAAGCGGTCCTCGTCGGCGACGGCTGGCCCGTCTTCCGCGACGGCCACGCCCGCCTCGCCGAGCTCGCCGAGCGCGGCTGAGGCGGCTACGGCCGGTAGCGCAGGATCGTGCTCACCTCGCCCACGACCCACGCGTCGGCGCCCACGCCGGTGATCCCGCTCCAGTGCCCACCGATACTGCTCGGGAGCTCGCTCCACGACGCGCCATCCCAGCGAGCCATCACGCCATCGTAGCCGATGACCCAGGCCTCGGTCGGAGAGCGCGCCCATACACCCGTGTAACCACGCGCACCTGCGGAGGCGACCACCGCGCGCCATTCCACCCCATTCCATCGCAGCACCGCTCCCCCGGAGCTCGCTCGCTCACCCACGGCCCACACGTCCGTCGAAGACGTCCCGTGAACGCCGAGGAGGAAGTCGGAGGTCCCACTCGGTACGCTCGTCCAGGCGCTGCCGTCCCATCGGAGGGTCGTCCCCCCGTTCCCGACCGCCCAGACGTCGTCGGGTGCACTCCCCCAGATCGCGTTGAGGGTATTCGTCGTGCCGCTCGGAACCACGCTCCAGGCGCTCCCATTCCAGTGGATGATGGTACCGACGTCGCCGACCGCCCAGACGTCGTCCGGCGCCCCACCCCACATGGATCGCAGCCATCGAGCCGTTCCGCTGAGGACGGGCCTCCAGGTCGTGCCGTTCCAGTGGACCATCTCGCCCGCCACTCCGGCCACCCAGACGTCATGGGAAGCGCTCGGCCACACCGCGAGGTAGTCCGTCGAGCGCCCCGTCTCCACACGGCTCCACTCGCGACCATCCCAGTGCGCGACGGTCCCCCCCGTACACGCCACCCAGACGTCCGCCCCGGTACGCGCATGCGCCGCCAGGGGCCCTGCGTACGGGTCCTCGATGATGTTCGCCGTGAAGCGGGTCCACGAAGCGCCATCCCAATGAAGGATCTCCCCGATGTCGCCCACCGCCCAGACGTCGTCGGTCGCAGCGCCCCAGACGCCTAGCAGGTCACCACTGTTCGGACGGTACCGATGGAGGTCGAACCCCCCACCGATCGACCGCCAGACGATCCCGTTCGGGCTCCCCACGGCCCACACCTCGCTGCTGGACGAAGACCAGACGGCTCGCATGCTCCCGCCGCCCGCGACCTGCATCCACGACGCGCCGTCCCATCGATAGGCACGGTTGTCTCCGACCGCGTAAATCTCCGTCGCGGAGCGCCCACGAACCGAACGCAAGCGATTCGTCGCACCGCTCACCGCGCTCCAGGCGGTCCCGTTCCAACGGAGGATCGTCCCCTCGTCACCGACCGCCCAGGCATCCGCCGCCGAGCTCGCCCAGACGCCGGCGAGCTCGCGCGTCGTACCGCTCACCACCGCCGCCCACGAAGTGCCGTTCCACCGGCGGATCGTGCCGCCCGCCCCAACCGCCCAGACGTTCGTCGCGGAGGTCCCCCACACGTCCAATAGGTCGCTCGTCGTCCCGCTGTCGGCGAGGGACCAGACGCTCCCGTTCCACCGAATGATGGTCCCCGCGTCACCCACCGCCCACACGCTCGTCGCCGAGCTTCCCCACACGGCGCGCAGATGCCGCGCGGTGGGCGTCGTGGTGCCCGTCCAGGCGGCGCCGTTCCACCGGATGGCCACCCCCCCGTCGCCAACCGCCCAAACGTTCGTCCGCGAGGTCCCCCACACACCAGCCAGCTTCGTCCCGACGGGGCTCGGGTTCTCCCAGCACCACCGCTCACTCGTGCAGACCCGGCAACTCGGGGGGCTCCCGCTCCACACGCCGCCGATCTCGCAAGTCCGCGTCGCGCCACCGACCAACGTGCGCCCGGGCTCGCACGAGTACGTCGCCGTGTCGCCGATGCGAACACCGGACACCATCACCGATCCACTGACCGGAGAAGGGAGCGTGGGACAGAAGTTGGGTCGGCAGACTGGAGGCGGCGTGCTGAACGTCCCGTCGACCGTACACTGCGAGGTAGCCGACCCTTCGAGCACATGATCGACGTCGCACGAATAGGTCACGGTCTCGGGATACGGCGCCGACGTACGCGAGACCTGCCCGTTCTCGGGCGCCATCGCGCCCTCGCACACGATCGGCGTATCGCACGTCGGACCGTCGTAGCCCGTCATGGTGCAATCGCACGCGAACGACGCACCGAGTACCGTACACCGTCCTCCGTTGTGGCACGGAGACGGGTTGCACGGCCCGAAGTCACCACCGTCCATGTCGGGCGAGCCATCGGGGACGGCGCCGTCGACGCTCGCGTCCACCGGTCCGCCGTCCATCGTGGAGCCACCGTCCCGAGGCTCGCCTGCGTCACCCATCAGGCTCCCATCGGGACTGCCGCCGTCCGGGTCGCGGAAGGTCCGCTCCGTCAAGAGAAGGGAGCAACCCGTCAGCGCGACCACGAAGACCGCGAGAGGCAAGAGCAAGGCGCGAAAGGATCCCATCGTGACGACTCCAGCAAAGTCGGCGCGCCGTGTGCGGCGCGACTCGAGCTCAAGGACGGTAGCGGAGGATGACGCTCTCCCATCCCACGACCCAGACCTCACCGGGCCCGCTGCCCCAGAGCGCGCGCAGGCTGCCGAAGGAACCGCCGCGGGTCTCCGCGCTCCAAGCCGTTCCGTTCCACTGCGCGTGGCCGTTGGCGGTGAGCGCCCAGACGTCCGTCGACGAAGTACCCCAGATGTCGACGACGTTGCCCAGCCCAGAGGCGATCGAGCGCCACGACACCCCATCCCACCGCAGCGTCGTCCCAGCGTTGCCGACCGCCCAGGCGTCGGTCGAGGACGCGCCCCAGATCGCGCGCAGGTTCTGCGTCACGCCGCTCGTGACGGCGCGCCACGCGGTCCCGTCCCAGTGCAGGATCGTACCCCCGTCCCCGACGGCCCAGACATCGTTGGCGGAGAAACCCCAGATGGCGCGCAGGAACACGCTCGTACCGCTCGACTCGAGCGTCCAGCGGGTCCCGTCCCAGTGCAAGATCGTCCCCGACGCGCCGACGACCCAGACGTCGTCGGCGGCGCTTCCCCAGACATCGACCAGGTGCGCGGCGAGCGCGACGGGGCTCGGCGTCCACGCGCTCCCATCCCAACGAAGCACCGTGCCCTGCTCGCCCACGGCCCATGCGTCCGTCGGCGTACGGGCCCAGACGCCCCAGAGCCCCTGCGTCGCCCCGCTCGGCACCAGGCGCCACGCCGTCTCGTCCCGGTGCAAGATGTTGACGCCGCCGACCGCCCATACATCCGCCGCCGAGGTGCCGGTGACTGCCTCGAAGGTGTCGACCGGGTGTCGCGCGCTGGTCCTCGTCCAATCGGTGCCGTCCCAGCGAGCCATCGCGCCTCGGGGCCCGACTGCCCAGACGTCATCGGGCGCCGCTCCGCCGACGGCGCTGAGCGCACCGAGCCCGGGCACCGAGAAGGACTCCCACATCCCCGCATGCCACCGCTGGATGGCTCCTCCTCCTACCACCCAGACATCGTCACTGGTGCTCCCCCACACCGCGCTGGCGGAGGAGGCGGCGCCGCTCAACGCGCTCACTTCGCTGCCGTTCCAGCGAAGGACCGTCGAGGACCACCCGACCGCCCAGAGGTCGTCGGACGCGCTCGCCCATAGCCCTTGGAGGCGACCCGTCACGCCGCTCGGTACCGGCGCCCACGGCCCACCCGAACGACGGAGCAAGGTCCCTTCGTCACCCGCCGCCCACGCGATTCCATCGAAGTCCCACGCGGCCCAGAGGTCGCGGCTCGTCCCGGACGACTCCGTGGTCCACGAGCCGGGCGACCCGCTCCGGCGCAGCACCGTGCCCCCGGCTCCGACGGCCACGGCGGAGCTCGAGGAGCCACCGTGCACCGAGAAGAGCGTCCTCGAGGTGCCCGACGCCTCGCTGCGCATCACGCTTCCGTTCCAACGGAGGATCGTGCCACCTCCACCTGCGATCGTCACGTCGTTCGCCGCGCGCGCCCAGACCCCGTACAGCCACTCGGCGGTCCCGCTCGGCACGACCGACCAGAACGAGCCGTTCCATCGGAGGACGACGCCGCTCGCCCCGACCGCCCAGACGTCGTCCGGCGCACGCGCCCACAGGCCCTGCAGGTCGTTTCCCTGGGGGCGAGGGTTCTCCCAACACCAACGGTCCGTCGTACACAAGACGCACGCCGGCGCGATGCCGCTCCAGCGTCCGCTCGCCTCGCACGCTCGCGCGGCGGGGCCGATCCGGACGAACCCGGGGTTGCACGAGTAGGTCACGACGTCCCCGACGACGCCTCCCTCGGCGCTCACCGAGCCCTCGATCGGATGACCGAGCGCAGGGCACGGGTTTGGAGCGCAGCTCGGCGGCGGCGAGCTGAAGCTCCCGTCTGCTTGGCAGCGCGCCGAAGCCGATCCCTCGAGCGAGTAGCCGGCATCGCAGCCGTACGTGACGCTCTCACCGAACGGCGCGGTGGCACTGGACACGGAGCCGTTCGCCGGCGCGAGCGCGCCCATGCAGACGATGGGGGTCTCGCACATGAGCCCCTCGTGCCCCGTGCCGTCGCAGACGCACTCGAACCCGTCCCCGATGACCGTGCACCTCCCCGCGTTGGCGCACGGGCTCGGATTGCACGGACCCGGCGGGCCGGCGTCGAAGTCGACCGCCGCGTCGAGCATCGCGTCCGGACCCGCATCGCGCGCAGCGTCGGCGACGTCCGCGTCGCGGCCACCGTCGACGGGTCGTCCGCCGTCGTCGTCTCGAAACGTGGTCTCCCGCAACAAGAGGGAGCAGCCGGCGGCGCCCCCGAAGGCGAGGAGCGCGACCACGTACCGAAGCCGAACGGCGCGAGTGAGCATGTGCAGGCGAGCCTAGCAAGCGCGCCGACGGTCACCAACCGACGCGACATCGCCCCGCGATGGGGGGAGGGGCTGGAACAGCCCCTCCAGCGAGCTCAGTGCACGAGGACGTTGAAGAAGCGCAGGACGCCGACGTCGCGGCTCGCGCGGTCGCTCACGTGCAGGCGGTAGGTGCCGAGGCCGCCGCTCGCGCCGGCGCGGAAGCTGCCGTGGAACTCGAAGTTCTGCGCGCTCCCGCCCTCGCGGTTGGTGAGCACTCGGCGGTTGCCGTCCGGATCGTCGAGGTACACGACGAGATCGCCGCGCCACGTGTGGTCGATGCGGACGGTGACCGAGTAGCTCGCGCCGTTCGCGGGCGCGATCACGTCGAGGGTGCGCGTGATGCCGGTCGCGTTCGCGTCCGGGATCGCCACGTCGAGCAGGCACTCGCCCTCGTGCGCGTAGGGCGCGACGCCGATGCGGCCGCACTCGTTCTGGAACGTCTGCCCGTTGCAGGCGCAGACCGGCAGGACCTCGCGCGTGCAGATGCGCGTGGGCTCGTCGCGCACGCAGATGCCCGCCTGGTCGAAGCCGCAGGTGGGACCCACGGTGCGGCCGCGGTCGCACATCAGGCCGGGCGCGCAGCCGGCGGCGCTGCCGCAGGCGTCACCCTCGGCGCCCGCGCGCGGGCAGTAGCGCTCGGTGCACGACCACGCGCCATCCTCGCAGGTGCACACGTTGCAGCCGTCGTCGGTGATCTCCGCCTCGGCGCAGATCGGCGGCGGGCCGCAGCGCCAACCGCACGAGCCGGCGTCGCAGGTCGACTGCCCCACGCAGAGGATGTGGTACCAGTCGTTGCCCGGCATGTGGCACTCGGTCACGTCGCCGCTCGCGCACGTCCCGTCGGCGCGGCAGGTGCGGTCGGCGCCGCAGAAGAGGTCCTCGCCGCAGTCGAGGTTGGTCGCGCACGGCGCGCCCTCGCCACCGGCCGTGTCCGGCACGCAGCTGAGGAAGCAGGGGAAGCGGATGCAACGCACCACCTCGTTCGGGCACTGCGTCCCGGTCGGGCAGTCCTCGTCACCGAGGCAGCCGAGGCCGAACACCTCGACGTACTCCATCGCGAAGCCCCACGCGGTGACCGAGTAGTCAGTCACGAGCCGGATGCCGAGATCGCCCGTCTCGTACTCGCGCGTCGTGAACGCGCCGAGGCGGCCGTCGAAGCGATCGAGCACGGCGCCGGTCGACAGATCGATCACTTCCACGAAGTCGTAGCGGCGCTCCGTCTCGAGGCGCGAGAAGCGGATGCGCGCGCGCGCCGCGCCACCGGAGAACGGGCGCAGGTCCCACGTCTGGTCGAAGTCGTTCGCGTAGGGGTGCGCGCTCTCGATCGAGGGGACCTCCACGCGCGCCCACACGTCACGGCCGACCTCGGGCGCCGGCGCCTCGGTGTAGTCGAGCTCGATCGACCACGCGAGGATGCGGCCGACGTCGCGCCGCGCGAGGTCCGCGACGGTGAGGCGCCACTCGCCGACCGCCGTCTCGCCCTCGAAGATCGACGTCAAGTCGGCGTGCACGGCGAGATCGCGCGCGCTGCCGCCGGTGCGGTCGTGCAGGACGTGCGCGGTGCCCGCGGGCGAGGTGAGCACGACGCGCAGGTCACCCCGCCACGTGTGCGCGATGTTCAGGCTCAGGTGCATGCGCGCGACGGTCGAGTCGGGGCGCGCGACGCGGATGACGCGCGTCACGCCCGCCGGATCCGCGTCCGGGATCGCGGCACCCTCGTTGTCGTACCAGCGCGAGACGTCGACGCAGTGCCCGTCCGGCGGGCAGGGGACGCCGGGGATGCAGACGCGCGTGTCGCAGAACTCCCACGCGTCGCACCCGGAGTCGTCGATGCACGCCGCGCCGACGAGGGCCTCCTGCTTCTGTTCGAGGTCGAGCTCGTCGGGCGAGGGGCGCGCGCCGGGCTGCGCGGCGCAGCCGCCGACGACGAGGACGAGGGGGAGCAGGGCTCGGGTTCGCATCACGAGTGGATCTCCGGTCGAAGAGAGAGGCGCCGCGCTGGCCACACAGGTGGCCGCGGCGGCGCTCATCTCCGACATGGACCGACACCCGGCAACGAAGGGTGAGAGCTTCCTCTCTGTGCAGCGGGCGTACGCCGCCAACCGATCGAGAGCAAAACGATTTTCGGTCAATCACCGTCCGGGGACGACCCGGCCGCGCGGCTATCGGCAGGCGCCGGTGTCGGCGCCGGTCAGCGGGTTCCGGCAGGGCGCGCAGAGCTCGCCCGCGGCGCAGCTCGCCCGACTGAGCAGGAAGCTCTGCAGGCCGCTGACCATGCAGTCGGGCACGCACGCGCCCGGCTGCCCGCTGCCGATCAGCCCGCCCGTGATGCAGGTGGGGAACGAGTAGCTCGGATCGGCGAGGAGCGGGTGCGGCACGCAGCGGTTGCCCGTCGTGCACGTGTCCTGCGGCAGGCTGCTCGCGTCCGGCGGCAAGATGCTCATCGGCACGCAGCGCCCGCGCGGCGTTCCGCTGCGCGTGCAGCAGCCGGGGAAGACGTAGGGCGGCCGCGTGGGCATGTCGCCGTTGAGCGCGCACGAGCCGGTCGCGCTGCCGTCGATCGGGTCGTAGCAGGGGGCGCAGAGGTGCCTCTCCATGCAGGTGCTGCGCGGCAGCCGATCCGCCTGCGCGGCGATCGCGGGCAGGCAGTCGGGGATGCAGCGCCCCTCGGCGCCGCCGATCGAGGCGCAGGTCGGCGGGCGGTAGCTCGGGTCCGTCAGGTCCGTCGGCGCACAGAGCGTGTCCGCCATCGTGCACGTGTCGGGGCCGAGCTGGTCGCGCTGGTCGGCGGGCACGACGCTCGTCGGGACGCACAGGCCGATGCCCCCGCAGCACATGTCGAAGCGCACCGGCGGCTCGCTCGGCATGTCCCCGTTGAGCGAGCACGAGCCGGTCGCCTCGCCGCTCGTCGGGTCGAAGCACGGCACGCAGAGGTGCGCCTCCGCGCAGCTGTCGCGAGGGAGCAAGCTCGCTTGCGCCGCGACATCGGGAAGGCACTCGGGGAGGCACCGCCCCTCGGCGCTCGCGATGGAGCGGCACGACGGCGGCGTCGCGCCCGAGATGAGCGAGTCCGGCGCGCAGAGGGCGCCCTCGGCGGAGCACGTGTCTGCGCCGAGCTGGCCGCGCTGCTCCTCGGGCACGAGGCTCGACGGCACGCAGGCGCCGATCCCGCCGCAGCAGCGGTCGAACGTGACCGGGGGCTCGGCGGGCATGTCCCCGTTGAGCGCGCACGCGCCGGTCGCCTCGCCGCTCGTCGGGTCGAAGCACGGGACGCAGAGGTGCGCCTCGGCGCAGGAGCTCCGCGGGAGCAAGCTGGCTTGCGCCGCGACGGACGGGAGACACTCCGGCAGGCAGCGGCCCTCGGCGTCGGCGACCGACCGGCACGTCGGCGGACGCATCGTGGGATCGACGAGCGCGGTCGGCGCGCAGAGCGAGCCCTCCGCGCAGGTGTCGGGGCCGAGCAGGTCGCGCTGCTCCTCGGGGACGACCCCGGCGGGCACGCACGAGCCGAGCTCGCTGCAGCACGTCTCGAAGGTGACCGGCGGCTCCGTCGGGCCGGTGTCGCAGCCGAGGCGGCACGCCCCCGTCTCTGCGCCGCTCGTCGGGTCGTAGCAGGGCACGCACACCTCGTCCTCGCCGCACCCTTCGCGCGGGAGCAAGTCCGCTTGCGCGGCCGCCGCGGGGACGCACGTCGAGACGCAGCGGCCCTCGCTGTCGTTGATCGAGCGGCAGGTCGCGAGCGTCACGTTGCCGCCCGTCTCGATCAGCAGATCGGGCACGCACTTGCTCGAACCGCCGGGGCAGTCCGCGAGCTGATCGCGCGTCTCTTCGGGGACGAACGAGGTCGGGACGCAGCGGGCGTTGGCGCAGAGATCACACACCGGCAGCGCGCTCGGCGGGATGGGGGGCGGCATCGGCTCGCACTCCCCCGGCGGGCCCGCGTCGGGCGTGGGCGGCGGCAGCCCCGAGTCCATGCCCACGGGGCCGGCGTCGGTCCCGCCGCCGGTCGAGCCGTCCGTACACCCCACCGCGATCGCGGCGCAGACCGCGACGACGCCCAGCCTCGTCCATCCCATGGTTCCCTGAATAGCACGGGTGATGCCGCGCCTGCACCGTGGCCCGAGCCCGATCCCTGCCGTCACCGGGGAGGCGACAGCGGGGTGTGCGGCCCCGGCTCGCTTCGGCCCGCGCATCGGCTACCCTCTGTCGATGACGCTCCCGCTGCCCTTCTTCGAGCGGCTCCCCAAGACCGACCTCCACGTCCACCTCGACGGCTCGCTGCGCCTCTCGACGCTGCTCGAGCTCGCGGAGGATCAAGGCGTCGAGCTGCCCGCCAAGGACGCGCCCGGGCTCAAGCACGCCCTGCACCTCGGCGAGAACACCGGCTCGCTCGTCGAGTACCTCAAGGCGTTCGACACCACGCTGAAGGTCCTGCAGCGCGAGGACGCGCTCGTGCGCGTCGCGCGCGAGCTCGCGGAGGACGCGGCCGCCGAGAACGTCCGCTACATGGAGGTGCGCTACGCGCCGATGCTCCACACGCGGCTGGGCCTGCGGCTCACCACCGTCGTCGAGGCCGTCCTCGAGGGGCTCTGGCAGGCGAAGCAGGCGCTCGGGATCGAGTCGAACGTCATCATCTGCGGCATCCGCAACATCTCGCCCGAGAGCTCGCTCGAGATGGCGCAGCTCGCGGTCGCGTACAAGGGGCGCGGCGTCGTCGCGTTCGACCTCGCGGGCGCCGAGTACGACCACCCGGCCAAGCACCACCTGCCCGCGTTCCAGCTCGTGCGGCAGAACAACATCAACGTGACGATCCACGCGGGCGAGGCGTACGGGCCCGAGTCGATCCACCAGGCGATCCACGACTGCGGCGCGCACCGCATCGGCCACGGCTGCCGCCTGCGCGAGGACGGGGATCTGCTCCACTACGTCAACGACCACCGCATCGCGCTCGAGTGCTGCCCGAGCTCCAACGTGCAGACGGGCGCGGTGCGCGACCTCGCGAGCCACCCGCTCAAGCTCTACCACGACCTCGGCCTGCGGGTGACGATCAACACCGACAACCGCCTCGTCACCGACACCACCGTGAGCCGCGAGCTCTGGCTGACGCACACGCAGATGGGCCTGACGCTGCCGGAGATCAAGCGGATCATCCTCAACGGCTACAAGGCGGCGTTCCTGCCGTTCCACGTCAAGCAAGCCTTCTTGCGCCGCGTCTCGAAGGAGCTCGAGCGCTTCGCCGACGACGGCACCGTCGCGACCCCGAGCCTCGAGCCCGAGCCGCCGAGCAAGGCGCCGCGGGGCGAGGTCAACGCCTGAGCCCGCTCTACGACAGCCACTGCCACCTCGACTTCCCTGCGCTCGCGGGCGATCCGTCCGTCTTGTCCCGCGCGCGCGACGCCGGCGTCGATGCGATGCTCGTCCCCGGCGTCGAGCCCGCGCAGTGGCCCCGGGCGCGCGCGCTCGCAGGCGGCGCGATCACGCTCCGCTTCGCGGCCGGGATCCACCCGCGCCACGCGGGCTCGATCGAGGCGCTCGAGGCGCACGTCGCGCGCGCGCGGGTCCACGCGATCGGCGAGCTCGGCTGGGATCGCGCCGCGCCGTTCGACGACGCGCTCGTCGACGCGCAGCTCGCGCTCGCGCGCGCCGCCGCGCTGCCGGTGATCCTGCACGTCGTCGGCGCGCACGGGCACGCGCTCGAGCGGCTGCGCCGCCACCCGCCGCTCGCGGGGGTCGTGCACGCGTTCAGCGGCTCGGCCGAGCTCGTGCGCGAGTACGTGCGGCGCGGGCTCGCGATCTCGATCGGGCCGAGCGTGCTCGGGGCGGGCGCGCGCAGGGTGCACGCGGCGGCGCGCGCGGTCCCGGACGAGGCGCTGCTCGTCGAGACGGACGCCCCCGACGGAATCGCCGAGCCCGCCGACGTCGCGCGCGTCGTCGCGCAGGTCGCGCACCTGCGCGGGCGCGAGCCGAGCGCGATCGCGGCGCTCACGCACGCGAACGCCGCGCGCCTCTTCGGCTGAGAGCGGTCCCGCGGGGAGCTCGCGCGCCTCGCCCGCCGATCGGCCCGCCCCGTGTGCACCGCGCGGCACGCGCACGCACGGCCCTGCACACCTCGCGTGAGCTCTCCACGCCGTCGCCGCCTGGCCCGCGCGTTGCGATGGCGCACGTCCCATGAAGATCACTCCCCACCACGCCGCGCCGCGCGCGACGCCCCTCCACCCGCTCCGGCTCGCCCCGCGGCCGGAGCCCCACACGAGCCTCGTGACCGGCGCCACCGCCGGGATCGGGCGCGCGATCGCGCGCGGGCTCGCCGCCCACGGCTCGCGCGTCGTCCTGGCCTCGCGCGATCGCGCGCGCGGGCTCGAGGCGGCCGACGACATCGCGCGCGCGACCGGCGCCGAGGTCGAGCTCCTCGAGGTCGACCTCGCCGAGCAGCGCTCGATCCGCCGCGCCGCCGCCGAGGCCCTCGAGCGCTTCGGGCGCATCGACGTGCTCGTCAACGACGCGGCGGTCTGGTCGGTGCGGCGCGCCGAGACGGCCGAGGGCATCGAGCGCACGTGGGCGGTCAACGTGCTGGGCTACTTCCTGCTGACACATCTCTTGACGGAGCGGCTCGTAGCGAGCGCGCCCGCGCGCGTGGTCAACGTCGCGTCCGGGCTCGCGCACAGCCTCGACCTCGACGACGTGGAGCTGCGCCGCCGCTCCTACCGCGGCGTGACCGCGTACGCGCAGAGCAAGCAGGCCAACCGCATGCTCACGCGCGCGTTCGCGCGCCGGCTCACCGCGCGCGGCGTCGCGGTCAGCGCGATGCACCCGGGCTTCACGCGCACCGAGGCGTTCGCCAAGGGCGGCGGCGTGCAGGGCGCGCTCGCCGGCCTCGGCGCCCGCCTCTTCGGCAAGCCCCCGGAGCGGGGCGCCGACACGGCGATCTGGCTCGCGACCGCGCCCGAGCTCGCGGGGATCGGGGGCGGCTACTTCGAGGATCGCTGCGAGCGCGCGTGCGAGCACACCGACGAGGCGGCCGAGGAGGCCCTCTACGCGCTCTGTGAGCGCATGACGGGGGTGGCATGACGACGCTCCTCGTCGTGGGCGCGAGCGGCGGCACCGGCCGCCAGCTCGTCGTGCAGGCGCTCGCGCGCGGCTGGGCGGTGCGCGCGTGGTCGCGCACCGAGGGCGAGCTGCCGCTGCGGCACGCGGCGCTCGAGCACGTGTCCGGAGACGTGACCGATCCCGCGCACGCGCGACGCTTCGTCGCGGGCCTCGACGCGGTCGTCTGCGCGCTCGGCTCGGTCGAGGGGCTGCGCCCGACCCGCGTCTGCGCCGAGGGCACGCGCGTGCTCGTCGCCGCCATGCGCGACGCGCGCGTCGCGCGCCTCGTCGCCGTCACCTCGCTCGGCACGACCCACAAGATGGGCCCCGTGCACGCGCACCTCGTCGAGCCGTACCTGTTGCGCGGGATCTACGGGGACAAGCGCGAGCAGGAGCGGCGCATCGCGGCGAGCGGGCTCGAGTGGGTGATCGTGCGGCCGGGGCGCCTCGTCGATCGCCCGGATCACGGCGCCGCGCGCGTCGTGCTCGACGGCCCGCTCCCCGGTGTCCACGTCTCGCGCGCCGCGCTCGCGAGCTTCGCGCTCGACCAGGTGCGCTCGGATCGCTTCGTCGGGCTCGCGCCCTACCTCGTCGAGCCGGCGCGCGTGCCCTGGCACAAGGTGCTCACGCTCGGCCGCGACGCGCACCTACCGCGCGCCGCCACCATGCGCTGACGCGCGCAACGCAAGCGCTCGGACGCCGCGCGGGGCCCTGCTACCCTGCGCGGCGTGCGATCCCCACTTCGATGCGCGTGCCTGCTCCTCTTCACCGCCGCGTGCGGCGGCGCCCCCGGCCCGTCGGGCACCACGCCGCACGGCGCGACCGCGGCCGGTCCGGCGCTCGTGCCGCGCGCCGCGAGCCTCGGCGTGCAGCAGGGCACGCTGAGCGCGAGCGATCCGATCGACGAGCGCCGCGCCCACGTCCACCTCTGGCGCATCGAGCTGTCGCCGCGCGAGCGCGTGCGCATCCACCTGAGCTCTCCGTCCGTCGACCCGATGCTCGAGGTCACCGGGCCGGACGGCTTCCGCCTGCAGAACGACGACGGCTTCCCCGGCACGCTCGACTCGATCCTCGACTTCCTCCCCCCGAGCGAGGGCACCTACGAGCTGCGCGCGAGCACCTTCGCGCCCGGGCAGACCGGCCCCTACACGCTCGCGATCACGCCCCGCGACGCGGCCGGCGTCGGCGTGCCGTTCGATCTCGGCGGCGAGGTCACCGCGGTGCTCGGGCGCGACGGAACGCAAGAAGGATTGCCCGGTACTTGGCTCCGCTTCTCGGGCGACGCGGGCTCCATCGTGCGGCTGCGCGTCACCTCGCAGGCGTTCGACACCATCGCCACGCTGATCGGCCCGGGCGGCCAGACCTGGATCAACGACGACGCGAACGACCTCGGCCCCGACGGACGCGAGCGCGCGCTCGACTCCACGATCGTCGCGGCCCTCCCGGACAGCGGCGTCTACCAGCTCATCGTCACGCCGTACGGCGGCCGCGGCGCGGGCCCGTTCCGCGTCCGCGCGACCGTACGCCCGCCGGTGGTGATGAGCGGCGGCGAGCGCCCGGCGGGCCTCGCCGGCGCCGAGGGCGGCGGCCGCTTGCTCGGCGTCTACGCCGGGATCACGGCGTACCAGACGCAGGGCCAGCTCTACGGCTGCGCCGACGACGCGCGCCTGCTCGGCGAGGCGATGCGCGCGGCGCACCTGCAGGACGCGACCGACCAGCTCGTCCTGCCCGACGGGCTCGCCACGCGCCGCGCCTTCCTCGACGGGATCGCGCAGATGGCGCAGCTCGCGCGGCCCGAGGACGTCGTGCTCGTGTTCTTCAGCGGGCACGGGCAGCAGGTGCCCGACGACGGCGACGACGAGCTGGACGGGCTCGACGAGACGATCGTGCTCTACGACGGCTCGCTGCGCGACGACGAGGTGGTCGCCGCGCTGAGCGCGATCCGCGCGGGCACCGTCATCCTCGCGCTCGACGCGTGCCACTCCGGCGGCTTCGCGCGCGACTGGGTGGGCCGCCCGGGCCGCATGGGCGTGTTCTCGAGCGACGAGGACGTGCTGAGCGACACCGCCGAGCCGCACCGCGCGGGCGGGTACCTGTCCTGGCACCTGCGCCGCGGCGTGCTCGGCGAAGCGGACGTGCGCCCCCGCGACGGCGTGCTGTACGCGGGCGAGCTCACCGACTACCTCAACGACGGCTTCGTCGCCGATCACCGCCTCATGAACCCGAGCGGCGAGCACAGCCCCTCGCAGCGCCTCGTCGTCGCGCGCGGCGCGGTGAGCTGGTCGCAGGTGCTCTGGGTCTACCCGCGCAACCCCGACTTCACGCTGCCCCCGGTCCCGAGCGTCCCGCTCACCAGCCCGCCCCCTTGAGCGCGCGCGAGGCTTGACGCTCGCTCGCGCGTGGTCAGGCTTGCCGCGATGACCTCGCGACGCCGACCGCTGCCGCTCGCCCTCTGGGCGCTGTCCTTCTTCGTGATGGGCGCCGGCGCGGCGAGCCTCGCGCACCTGCTCTACCCCGGCGTGCTCAACGGCCAGCCGCCGCCCGCGCCGGCCGACGAGCCGCCCGCACCGCCGCCGGACTTCCCCTCGCCGAGCCCGCCGCCCGTCGCGCCGCGCGGCGACCTCTTCGAGATCGAGCAGCAGACCATCGCGCTCTTCGAGAACGCCGCGCCCTCCGTCGTCTTCATCACGCGCGTGAACCTGCGGGCCGACCCCTTCCGCCGCCGCGTCCTCGAGATCCCCGAGGGGAGCGGCTCCGGCTTCGTCTGGGATCGCCAGGGCCACGTCGTCACGAACTTTCACGTGATCGACGGCGCGAGCGGCGCGCGCGTCACGCTCGCCGACGGCTCGATCTGGCCCGCTGCGCTCGTCGGCGCGGTCGCGGAGAAGGACCTCGCGGTGCTGCGCATCGAGGCGCCCGAAGAGCAGCTGCGCCCGATCCCGGTCGGCGCCTCGCGCGAGCTGCGCGTGGGCCAGCACGTCTTCGCGATCGGCAACCCGTTCGGCCTCGATCACACGCTCTCCTCCGGCGTCGTCAGCGGCCTGGAGCGCGAGATCATGAGCGTGGGTCGCCGCCCGATCCAAGGCGTCATCCAGACCGACGCCGCGATCAACCCCGGCAACTCCGGCGGCCCGCTCCTCGACAGCGCGGGGCGGCTCATCGGCGTCAACACCATGATCTACAGCCCCTCGGGCGCCTCCGCGGGGATCGGCTTCGCCGTGCCGGTCGACACCGTGGCGCGCGCGGTCCCGCAGCTCATCGCATACGGGCGCGTGATCCGCCCGGTGCTCGGCGTCCGGCTCGCCGATCCGAGCATCGCCGCGCGCCTCGGCCTGCGCGGCGGCGCGCTCGTGCTCGAGGTCGAGCGAGGCACCCCCGCCGAGGCGGCGCGCCTGCGCCCGACCCTCGCGGATCGCTTCGGGCGCGTCACGCTCGGCGACGTGATCGTGTCGGTCGCCGGCGAGGACGTCGCCGATCCGAACGACATCTACCGCGTGCTCGACCGCCACGAGGTCGGCCAGACGGTCGAGGTCGGGATCGTGCGCGGCGACGAGCGGCTCACCGTCCCGATCCAGCTCGTCGGCGTCGCCGCGCGCTGAGGGGCGGCCGCTGCCCACGCGGATCTCGGCGCGCGTTGATCGAGCGAGGACGCTCGACATACGCTGTCGCCCGTTCGCCTTGGGTTCGCGAGGAGGTACGTCTTGAGCTCGTTGCGCAGCGCTCTCTCTCTCTGTCTCGGCCTCGCGCTCGCGGGCCCCTCGGCGCCCGTCGCGGCGCAGTGCTCCGGCGGTGCGCCCAACGGCAACCTCACTCGACCGCCCGAGCAGTGCGACGACGACAACACGGTCGCCGGCGACGGCTGCAGCCCGACGTGCCAGATCGAGGCTGGCTGGATCTGCGCGCAGCCCGTCGACTTCATGAACCTCACCGCGCTCCAGTACGCGGGCGGCAACGCGAGCTGGACGTTCAGCGCGGACGGCTACTCGGCGACCCAGACGGTCAACACGACGACCCCGACGTTCGCGTACTTCGGCGCGGACGCGACCCGCGTGACCTACACGTTCGACCTGCGCGTCGGGACGACGACCGACGACGACTTCATCGGGTTCGTGCTGGGGTTCGACCCGGGCGACGTCACCGACCCGATGGCCGAGTACCTCCTGCTCGACTGGAAGCGCGCCAACCAGGGCTGCGGCACGATCGGGATGGCGCTCTCGCGCGTGACCGGGATCCCGTCGGTGGCGCCGACGACGACGAGCAACTTCTGGTGCCACACCGGCGGGGTCTCCGAGCTCGCACGCGCCGCGACGTACGGCGCGACCGGCTGGATCCCGAACCGCACCTACCGCTTCGAGATCACGTACTCGCTCACGCGGGTCACGGTGCGCGTGACGGATCAGACGTCGATGGTGACGACGCTCGCCTTCGATCAGGTGGGGACGTTTCCCCCGGGGCAGATCGGGTTCTACGGGTTCTCGCAACCGAACGTGACCTACACGATCGTCGGGCCGCGCGGGCCCTCGCTCTGCAACCGCCCGCCCGAGGTGCCGGACGTGACGCAGACGGTGCCGCACGCCACGGGCGGCCGCTGCTTCGACGTGGTCTCCGGGGCGACCGACCCGGACGGGGACGGAATCGACGGGGCCTCGGTGCGCGTGGTCGCGAGCGGCGCGGGCGTGACGGCGACCGATCCGTCGAGCGGCGCGCCCGCGGGGCAGGTGTGCCTCGTGCCCGCGAGCACGGCGACGACCCAGACCTTCGTCACGACGGTCCGCGTGTGCGACGACCGCCCGCTGCCGCAGGCGTGCACGGAGATGACGCTGACCGTCACGTTCGAGGCGCCGTGCGCCGGCGCGAGCGCCGGCGACGCGTGCACCGACCTCGGCGGCGCGGCGGGGACCTGCCGCGGGACGGGCGCGACGCTGAGCTGCTGCACGGGCTGCTGGACCGGCACGACCTGCGCGGCGGGGACCGGCGTGGCCAACTGCGGCGCCAGCGGCGCGCTGTGCGCGTCCTGCAACGACGGCAACGCCTGCACGACCGACGCGTGCGCGGCGGGCGCGTGCTCGAACACGGCGCGGCCGGCTGGCGCGACGTGCCCCGCGGGCGTGTGCACCGGCGCGAGCGTGATGTGCGTAGCGTGCATCGCCGACGCGCAGTGCGGCGGCGCGACCCCGCGCTGCGACACCACCACCAACACGTGCGTCGGGTGCCTCGCGGACGGCGACTGCGGAGGCGCCACCCCGCGCTGTGATCCGATGGCGCGCGCGTGCGTCGAGTGCGTCGGCGCGGCCGACTGCAACGACGGCGTCGAGTGCACGACGGACGTGTGCTTCGGCGGCGCGTGCATGAACCCGACCCGCCCCGCCGGCGATCCGTGCTCCTCGGGCGTGTGCTCCGGGGCGGGCGCGATGTGCGTCGGCTGCCTCGACGACTCGCACTGCCCGGGCACCACGCGCTGCGACACGGCCGCGCGGACGTGCGTCGGGTGCATCACCGCGGCCGACTGCGAGGACGGCAACGAGTGCACGACCCACGCGTGCACCGCGAGCGCCTGCTCGACCACGCCCGTCGCCGAGGGCACCGCGTGCAGCGCGGGGATCTGCGACGTCAACACGATGTGCTCCGCCGTCGCGGTCGACATCACCGCGCCGGCCGACGGCTCGACGGTGAGCACCGCGACGCCGACGATCCGAGGCACCGCGACGCCGGGCGCGACCGTCACGGTCACGGTCGACGGCGTCGTCGTCGGCACGGTCGTCGCGGCCGCGGACGGGACGTGGTCGCTCACGCTCACGACCCCGCTCGCGGAGGGCTCGCACATGGCGAGCGCGTCCATCACGACGCCCGGGGGCAGCGCGATGGACACGGTGACCTTCACGGTCGCGACGGGTGGCTTCGTCACCATCACCGAGCCGGCCGACGGCTCGACGACCCGCGAGCCGCGGCCGACGATCCGCGGGCGCGCGCCGCCCGGCGCGACCGTGGTCGTGCGCGTCGATGGCGAAGAGGTCGGGACGGTCACCGCCGACGGCGACGGCAACTGGTCGCTGCCGCTCGAGGGGGACCTCGAGGACGGTGAGCACGTCGTCGAGGCGACGGCGACCGACGGCGAGGGCCGCACCGGCACGGACACGTCGACCTTCACGGTGGACACCGAGACGAGCGTCACCATCGACTCCGTGAGCGAGAGCGGCGTGATCACCGGCACTGGCGAGCCCGGCTCCACCGTCGTCGTGACGATCGACGGGGAGGAGGTCGGCACGGCGATGGTCGGCGCGGACGGGCGCTGGTCGCTCGACACCGGGCGCGCGCTCGAGCCGGGTGAGCACACCGTCACCGCGACCTCGACGGACCCGGCGGGCAACACCGCGACCGACACTCGCGTCGTGATCATCACGCCCGGCGCGGACGGCGGCGGCGTGGGCGCGGACGGCGGCGCC
>JAHBWG010000117.1 GCA_019637095.1 Sandaracinaceae bacterium
GAGGAGGGGCGGTCGATCGACGCTGACGCCGAGCCCGCGGTCGACGCGCCGGAGCCGGCGCCCGGGGCTGGCTCGAGCGGCGCCGTCGCTGGACCGGCCCGCGTCACGCGCGCGCGCGACCCGTCGGCGTCCGACGACGGCTCGCCGGCGGAGGAGCGGGCGCGGCGCGCGGCCATCCGCGCGCGGGCGCACCTGCGCCAAGGTCGCTACGAGGCGGCTCTGCGCTCCGCGCGCTTCGCCGCGCGGCTCGCGCCCGCCGTCGAGAGCCACGCCGCGCTCGTCGCCGAGATCGAGGCCGCCGGAGGCGAAGCGAGCGCCGCCGACCCGGGTGAGTGACGGCGAGCGCGGGATTGGCCATGCTCGGCGCATGAGCCGACTCGAAGCGGCGCTCGCCGCGCTCGACGCGATCCACGCCGAGGACCCCGAGCGGGTCGAGGTCGAGGGCGCGCGCGTCCCGGCGGAGCTCGACTACGCGCGGCGCATGAGCGCCGCGATCGAGCGGGTGATCGACGCGCCCTCCGACGCGCTGCGCCTCGCCGCGCGCGCGCAGCACCTCGCCCGCTGGCGCCTCGCGCGGGCCGACTACCCCGCGACGCGCGCGGGCTACCTCGCGTGGCGCAGCGCGCAGGGCAAGGCGCACGCCGCGCTCGCGGTCGCGACGCTGCGCCCGCTCGGCGTCGACGAGGCGACGCTCGAGCGCGTCGCGTCGCTCGTGCAGAAGAAGGGGCGCGCGCGCGACCCGGAGGCGCAGGCGCTCGAGGACGCCGCGTGCCTCGTCTTCCTCGACACGGGGCTCGCCGCCTTCGCGCGCGGCAAGGACGAGGGGAAGGTGATCGACATCGTGCAGAAGACGTGGGCCAAGATGAGCGAGCGCGGACGGGCCGAGGCGCTCGCGCTGTCGCTCGCGCCCGAGGCGCGCGCGATCGTCGAGAGGGCGCTCTCGTGATCACGCTCTACACCGCGGCGACGCCCAACGGGCACAAGGTGTCCATCGCGCTCGAGGAGCTGGAGCTGCCGTACGAGGTGCGCGCGATCGATCTGAGCGCCCTCGAGCAGCGCGAGCCCTGGTTCCTCGCGCTCAACCCGAACGGGCGCATCCCGGTGATCGTCGATCACGACGCGGACGAGCTCGTGGTGTTCGAGTCGGGCGCGATCCTGCTCCACCTCGCGGAGCGCGCCGGCCGTCTGATCGGGGACGACGCGCGCGGGCGCAGCGAGACGATCCAATGGCTCATGTTCCAGATGAGCGCGATCGGCCCGATGATGGGGCAAGCGAACGTGTTCGCGCGCTACGCCCCCGAGCCGATCCCGTACGCGATCGAGCGCTATCGCCGCGAGTGCCGCCGGCTCTTCGAGGTGCTCGAGCGCCGGCTCGACGGACGCGAGTGGCTCGCCGCCGACCGCTACACGATCGCGGACATCGCGAGCTTCGCGTGGGTGCGCACGCACCGGTGGAGCGGGATCGACGTCGAGGGGCTGCCGCGCCTCCACGACTGGCTCGCGCGGATCGCCGCGCGGCCCGCGGTCGCGCGCGGCCTCGCGGTGCCGCCGCGCGCCGCGCAGAGCGCCGCCGACGTCGAGGCGAGCGCGCGAAAAATGCTCGCCTGAAATGCTGCTACAGTCGCGCGCATGAACGTCGAGGACGTGGCCAAGCACCTCAAGCGCGTGGACAAGCAAGTCCTCGCCGGGCAGGAGGTGCCGCCAGAGGATCGGTCGGTGAACCTCACCGGCCTCTACGAGCGCTACAAGTGGGGCGGGCCCGGACCGACCCCGCTCCCGGGCCCCGCGTGCCAGAAGCTCGACGTGATCGAGCGGACCGCGGACGCCCGCTGGATGCGCCACTTCGACGGCAACGGGCGCGAGCTCGGCGTGTACCGCTCGATCGTCGGCTACTACTGGCTCTTGCGGTACGACCCGGGGCTCAAGCAGCACTTCCTCGAGCACGCGGGGACGGCGGCGGACATCGACACGCGCTACGGGAGCAAGTGATGGCCAGGCCCAAGACCCCGACCAAGCGGAAGAAGCGCGCGCGCAAGAAGAAGACGGTCGAGCAGGAGCGCGTGTCCTCTCCGGGTCTTTCGACCGTGAAGGAGAGCGTGCGCGCCGGCGGCGGCGGCGTGATGCAGGGCCTTCGCAACGGCTTCAAGCGCGCGGCGGGCGCCGGCGACGAGAACGAAGAGAAGCCGAGCACGCTCAGCAACGTGCTCTGGACGATCCTGCTCCTCGCCGCGATCGGCCTGCTGCTCTACCGCTGGCTCGGGTGAGCTCTGCCTCAGAGCTGGCTCGTGATCAGGTGCCAGCAGCGCTCGGCGAACGCGCGGTAGGCGGCGCGCTCGAGCGCGGGCGGCCGGGCGAGGATCCCGCGCTGCGCGCCGAACATCGCGCCCAGGGCGCCCTGGATGTCGTTCGAGGTCTCGACCCAGAGGAACTCCTCGATCCCCGTGACGACCTGCGCGCGGATGAGCGCGGGCAGCTCGCGCAGCGGCACCTCGTCGCCCACCTTGCGGCGCGCCGCCTGCGCGAGCGCGTGCGCGTGGCTGGGCCAGCGCGCGAGCGCGGCGTGGAACGCGTTGGCGATCACGCGCAAGATCTCTTGCGCCATCTTTCGCGCGCGCGGCCGCTGCACGCGCTCCTCGTGCTCGGCGAGCATCGCGAGGTAGTCGTCGCCGAGCAGGCGCTCGACGTCGCCGCGCACGATCGCGCGCGTCTCGTGCGTGAGGGCGAGGTCGTCGAGGTCGACGAGCAGCCGCTCGCGGACGAGGACCAGGCGCGCCATGATCTCGCCCTGGGGGCCCGCGTCGAGCAGCGCGGTGAGCGGGTCGATCAGGTGGCCGCCGAAGGTCGTGAGGATGTGGTCGAGCAGCTCGCGCTGGAGCTCGCGGCGCGCGAGCACGAGGAGCGCGCGCTCGATCATCGCGGCGTCCGGCGTCGCGACGCGCGCGTCCGGCAGACCGCCGGCCGCGGTGCCCCCCGCGTGCATCGCGAGCGAGCGCATCAGCTCGTCGAACGCCGCGACGGCCGCCGCGTCGTCGCCCTCGGCGCCGCGGATCGAGACGACGAGCTCGCCCGGCCCGCTGCCCGTGCCGAAGAGGCGATAGAGCTCTCGGCGCACGTCCTCGGCGCTGATCAGCGGCGCGCGCGGGCTGGCCTCGTGCGCGTGCGCGGCGGTCCGTTCGGGGGCGCTCACCACGGGCGATGGTGGACGAGACGAGGCTCGGTTGTCTGCTCGCAGGGATGATACCTCGCCGGCGCGCCAAGCCAGGCGGCCCGCGGCGGGTACCCTCGGCCATGACCCAACGCTTCGTGCTCGCGCTCGCGAGCCTCGGGCTCGTCGCCTGCGATGGATGCGGTCCCGTCGAGCACGCGAGCGCGCCCGTCGCCGACCCCGTGGCGCCGGGCGCCGGCGCCGAGACGTCGCCCGAGCCCGTCGCCTACGAGGTCCACGAGTGGGGCCTCGTGCGCGGCACGTCTCGCGATCAGGTGATGCTGTCTGGCCCGCATCAGGACGAGATCCCGGTGCCGCTCGCCAAGCCGGTCCTGTACTTCCATCGCTCCGGCGACGGGCCGCTGACCGTGCGGGTCGACGTCACGATCCCCGACGGCCGCGTCGTCGAGCACTGGCCGCTCGCGGAGCTCACCGAGGAGGGCGCGCGCCTGCGCTGGCCGGCGGTCGCGGTGACGACCACGACCTGCTCGGGCGCCCGTTACCCGGCGCCGAGCGAGCCGCCGTGCGACGCGATCCACGCGCCCGACGCGTGCGAGGCGGCGACGCTCGCGACGGTGGAGACGCGCGAGGGCGCGTGCCTCGAGCACGGCGGCGCGCGCTTCGATCACCTGTTCTACCGCGCCGAGCTGCGCGGCGCGCCCGCGCTCCCGTTGACGATCGTGCGCGAGGGCACGGCGCTGCGCGTCACCCACGCGGGCGGGGACGCGATCGCCGGGTCGCTCGTGCGCGTCCGCCGCGGCGCGGGTCGGGTCACCGTCGCGGCGCCGCCCGCGCCCGGCGGCGCGGTCGTGCTCGCGGCGCCGGAGGCCGCGGCGTCCGCGGGGGCCGAGGCGCTCGGCGCGTCGCTCTCGGCCGCCGGCCTCACGCCGGCCGAGGTCATGGCGTTCCGCCGGGCGTGGGACCGCGCGCTCTTCGGCGGCGAGCTCGCCGCCGCGGGCGAGCCCGGCCCCGTCGCTGCCGCGACGCCGATGGGCGGCTTCGCGCTCCCGCCGAGCGACGACGCGCTGCTCTACGTCCTGCCTGCGGCGAGCGCCGACGCGCTCGCCGGCCTCTCGTTCACGCCGGCGCCGCGCGGCGTGCGCCGCGCGATCGTCGCCTGGATCGACGTCGAGGCGAACGCCCCCGCCCGTCCTTGACGCGCCGAGCGCGCGCACCGAGGACCCGCGTGGCGCGGGCGACTGGCGGAGCGCCCGCGCATCCCGCATACCTCTCGGTCCGGTGACCTTCGACTTCGACCGCGCGTTCGATGCGCCCCGCGTCCTGCTCGCCCCGATGGAGGACGTGTCGGACGCCGTGTTCCGTCGCCTTTGTCGCGACCGCGGCGCGGACCTCTGCGTCACCGAGTTCATCAACGTCGAGGGCCTGCTCCGCGGCTGCCGGAACGCCAAGAAGAAGCTCGCCCTCGCGGCCGACGACCAGCCCACCGCCATCCAGATCTACGGCAGCGATCCGGCCCGCCTCGCCGAGGCCGCCGCGGTCGCCGAGGCCGCGGGGCCCGCGTTCGTCGACGTCAACTGCGGTTGCTGGGTACCGAAGATCGCGCGCCGCGGCGCGGGCGCCGGCTGGCTGCGCGATCCCGCCAAGATGATCGCGATGGCCGCGCAGGTGGTCGCGAGCGTGGGGCTGCCGGTCACCGTCAAGACGCGCATCGGCTACGGCCCCGAGAGCGAGATGCCGATCGTCGACCTCGCGCGCCGCCTCGAGGACGTGGGGGTGCGCGCGCTGACGATCCACTGCCGCACCGCGAAGATGGGGCACTCGGGCGCCGCGGACTGGTCGTGGGCCCAGAAGGCGCAGGCGGTTGTGTCGATCCCCGTGATCGTCAACGGCGACGTGTGCACCGCCTACGACGCGCGGCGCGCGATCGAGGAGACCGGCTGCAAGGGCGTGATGATCGGGCGCGCCGCGATCGAGCACCCGTGGGTGCTCGGCGAGGCGCGGGCCTACCTCGAGCGCGGCGTCGAGCCTGCGCTGGTCGGCTGGCGCGCGCGCCTCGCGCTCTGCCGCGAGCACCTCGACGCGATGATCGAGGAGCGCGGCGAGCACCGCGCCGTGCGCGCGATGCGGCGCTACTACCCCGGCTACCTCAAGGGGCTGCCGGGCGCCTCGGCGATGCGCCACCGCCTCTACCGCGCCGACACGCTGGAGGCGGCGCGCGCGCTGTTCGACGAGCACGGCGCGCAGCTCGAGGCGCGCGAGCGGGACGGCGTGCTCGTCGAGCTCGTGGCGTGACGGATCCCGACGAGCCGCCCGGCCTCGCCGAGACGCTGCTCGGCACGCTCGCGCGCCCCGCCGCCACGTTCCGGGGTCTCGCGGGCGCCCGCGCGCGCGACGGCGCCGCGGCGATCGCGCTGCTCGGGATGGCCTGGGGCCTGTTCTCGTTCCTGCTCTGGAGCTCGGGCCGTTCCCCGCACGCCGTCTTGCTCCCGATCCCGCTGCGCGACTACTACCTCGTGCAGGGGCTCGTCATGCTCCCGGTGCTGACCGGGCTCTACTGGATCTACTCCGAGCTCGCCTACCGCCTCGCCGGCGCGCGCGGCCCGGAGCCCGGCGTGCGCGCGGCGCTCGGCTACGCGTACGCGCTCCCCATGCTCGTCCACGTCGCGCTCGAGTCGACCGTCTACCTCCTCGTCGGGTTCGAGTCGCTCGCGCTCGTCGCGGCGCTCTCGCTCCCGGTCGCCTCGCTCTGGGTGTGGGCGCTCGCCGCGCGCGCGCTGCGCGAGCTCTGTGGCGTCTCGTGGTCGCGGGCGATCGGCGCCGCCTTCGCCGGCCTGTTCGTCCAGGCCGCCGCCGGCGCGCTCGTCCTGCGGTGAAGGTCAGTCGATGAGTCGGATCCAGTCGCAAGGCGACGCGAGGAGTCGTGCGAGACGAGCGGCAACACCGCGGATGGGCCCGCATCGACCGCGGGGCGACGGGAGATTGATCGACAGAGTTCGAGTGCTCGTAGGGGGCTGCGCCGCTCTGCCCATCGAGCGCGGATCGGCGACTTCGACGAGTACTGGAAGTTCCCCCTCGGGCAATCGGCACAGCGCGTCCACGGCGCGCGCCATGCCGACGGCGTGTGGCCAGCCCCATGAAGAGTCCCTCCAGAAGAGCCGCACTCGCAGCAGTGTACGATGCGCCGATGGGCCGCGACGGCGACGCGACGCGCGCGAGCGAGGTGAGCGCTGCGGCCGAGCCGTCCTTGGCGCCAGCGTCGTCACGGGCGTCGAGCCGCCGCCCGTCGCGACGCGGAGCGATCCTCCTCCGGGTGGCCGGCGCGCTCGCGATCGGCGCGCCCGCCGCGTGGGTCGGCGCTTGGTACCCCCCGTTCGGCGTGCCCGCGATGGCGATCCTGGGTGCTGCGCTCGGCGCGAGCCTCGGACACGTCGCGGGCAAGCGAGGCTGGGCTCCGCCGCAGACCGGCATCGCGTTCCACGCCGTCGTGCTCGTGTGCGGCCTGCTCGTGACCGTCGGCCCGCTCGTGATCGCCGCGCTCGCCGATCCCAGCAGCGGGGGCGTGCTCACCGTCGCGTTCATCGGGGGGGCGGTCCTCGCGCTGATCGTCGTCACGCTCTCGCTCGCGGTGGGCGCGGTGATGGCGATCGCCGCGGCCGTCGCCGCACGGGTGTGAGGCGGCCCCCGCGCCTCACGGGCGCGCGGCGGGCGGGTCGAGGTCGCGGCCCGCGCTCGAGGCGACGCGCGCGTCGGGCAGCGTCACCACGCCGAAGCCCGCGATGCGCGGGTTGTCGCGGAAGCGCGGGTAGCGACGCAAGCGGACTTGTCCCCTCGAGTTGCCCTCGACGGTGTAGAGCGTGTCGCCGGCGACGTAGCGGACGATCCCGCTGTGGCCGTGGCGGTCGGTGCGGAAGCGCAGGTAGTCGCCGGGTCGCGGCGAGAAGCGCGCCCAGGCCGCGGTCCCGTTGGCGATCCACCGGCCCGCGCGGGCGAACCAGCGCTCGACCGCGACGTTGGTGGTCAGGAGCCAGCCGCCCTCGTAGCCGCTCGTGAACGGGACCCCGGCCGCCCGGTACACCCACGAGACGAACTCGGAGCACCAGAGCCCGCCGGGCTTCAGGTACTGCGCGAGCCGCCCCGGGTACTCCGCGAGGTCGCGCCCGACCCCCGGCAGCCAGCGGCCGCCCTCCGCGCTCGCGATCATCACGATGCGCGCGCCGATCGAGGAGGAGCGCCGGGCGCGCTCGTCGGCCGGCGACGGGGCCGCGCGGACGCACCGCAGGCCCTCGGCCGCGTAGCCCTCCTCGCAGAAGCAGAGCGGCTCGCGATCCTCGAGCATGCACTCGCCGTGACCGGAGCACGTGACCTCGGCGCAGGCGTCGGGCTGCGCGCGCGCGGTGGCCGCGACGCACAGGCCGAGCAAGAGCGATGGGAGCGCGCGCCCCATGCCGTGATTGTACGGGCGAGCGGCGAGATCGGTCGATGTCGACGCCGATCTGGACGCGAGAGGCATGATCCGTCGACCAGGGTGCGGGCGAGCGGAGCGCCGCTCCGTCGCGACGATGCGGTGGTGGCGCGGACCTTGCGCCTGCCTCGGAGATGCGCTTTCCGGACCTCGGCTGAGCCGCCTCTTCCTCTGCGGCGCTGGCGCCGCTCACCCGCCGCTGGCTTGCTCGTGGAGCTCCGCCGGCACCGCCATCGCGTGGTAGCCGTGGTCGACGTGCAGCACCGTCCCCGTGACCGCGCTCGCGAGAGGGCTGCACAAGAACGCCGCCGCCCGGCCGACCTCGTCGGCCTCGAGCCGCTTCGGGATCGGCCCGTTCTTCTCGTAGTGCTCGATCATCCGCGCGATGAGCCCGATCGCCGACGCGGCGCGCGAGGCGTACGGCCCGGCGCTGATCGCGTTGACGCGGTGGCCCCAGCGACGGCCCGCCTCGTAGGCGAGCACGCGGGTGTCCGACTCGAGCGCGGCCTTGGCCGAGCTCATGCCGCCGCCGTAGCCCGGCACGACCCGCTGTGCCGCCAGGTAGGACAAGCAAAGGAAGCTGCCCCCCGGCCGCACGAGCGGGCCCAGGTGCGAGACGAGCGAGACGAACGAGTACGCGCTCGCGCTCATCGCGGACAGGTAGCCCTCGCGGCTCGTGTCGAGCAGCGGTCGCTTCACCTCCGGGCCGTTCGCGAGCGAGTGCACGACGATGTCGAGACACGGCTCGCCGAAGTCCGCGGCGAGCAGGCGCGCCGCGCCCTCGATCGAGAAGTCGCCGCGCTCCTTGTAGCGGCGGTTCTCGCGGACCTCGGCCGGCGCGGCCGAGAGGGTGTCGTACTCCGCGTCGAGGGGGATGACGCGCTCGAGCTCGAGCTTGCCGCCGCGCGCGAGCTGGAGCGAGGCGTCGATCTTCCCGCGCCGCAGGAGCGTCTCGAAGATGTTGAGCGCGGGCGGCCAGGTGCCGACGCAGACCGACGCGCCCGCCTCGGCGAGCTGCTTGGCGATGGCGAACCCGAACCCTCCGTCGTCCGCCACGCCGGCGACGAACGCGCGCTTGCCCGTGAGATCGATCGTGAGCGACATATGGGGCCGGTAGGCTCGCGCAATCCGCGGGCAGGTCAAGTGGAGCGCGCCGCTCAAAGGCACGGGGCGAGGCAGAACCCGGAGGCCGCCACCTCCTCGGCCGTGAGGACGTACACCTCCCCCGAGGTCTCGGGGGGCTGTCCGGGCAGCGCCGTGGTGGGGACGCCGAGCCCGACCTCGAGCACCTCGAGCGCGCCGCGTCGCGCGACCGCCACCTGGAGCGCACGCGCGGGCGCCCCCGCCGCGGTCGGCGCGCGGAGCGCGGCGCGCAGGCCCGGCACGCGGGGCGCCTCCATGTCGTGGCGGGCCCACGCGTCGTCGGGGACTGCGCGGTCTTCGTCGACCGGCATGCGCGCGGCCTCGATCGGCGCCGGCCACGCGCCGTGCTCCTGGTGAGACGCGAGGAGCGCCTGGGTCGCGTCGGCGAGCCACTGCCGCGCCGCGACGATCGGCGAGCCCTCGGGGCAGAAACGGTCCGAGCGCGGGCGCGTCGAGATCCCCTCGCCGACGAACGAGAGGCAGGCGCCCTCGCGCTCGAGCCCGAGGCGCCGCCGCTCGAGATCGAGCGCCCACGCGTCCGGCAGGTGCGGCTCGCCGCGCAGGTGGATCGCGAGCGCGCGCAGCTCGGCCTCCAGCCGGATCCACAGCGGGATCGCCTCCGCGCCGGCGGGCCCGGGCGCGTACGGCGCGACGGGCCGCGAGCGCGGGCCGGGCGGCGGGAGCTCGCGCAGCAGCTCCTCGGCCTCTTCGCGCCACGCCCGCGTCTCGCCGAAGCGGTCGAGCACGTCCGCGGTGAGCGCGGGCGCCAGCGGGAGCCTCGCCCGGACGTAGGGGACCGCGAGGGCGCGCGCCGAAGGCGTGCGGTTGGCCTCGTCCCAGATCGCGCTCGCCGCCTCGCGCCGCTCGCGCGGCGACGCGCCGGCGACCGCGCGGTGCAGCGCCTGGGCGGGCGCGTCGAGCAGCGAGCCGCTCGGGCAGTACCCGACGCCCTCGGGGTAGTTGACCCAGACGGTATCTCGCGAGACGTGTCGGTAATGAGCGAGCGCTGCTTCGACGCGCCGCGCGTGGCGAGCGCGGGTGCGCGCGTACACCCACCCTTGGAGCACGGAGGGGTCGCACGCGAAGCGCGCCTCCTCGCGCGCCGCGTCGAGCCGGTCGAGCGGGCCGGGCTCGTTCCCGCTCATGAGCTCGCACTCCGACTCGCGGTCGATGCTCGTCGGGACCCCGGCACAGCGCGCGAGCCGGGTGAGCGCGCTCGCCGCGTCCGCTGCGAGCGGGCAGGTGGCCACGGGCGCGGGGGCCTCGGCCGCGTACAAGCCTCGGAGGGTCTGCTCGACCGCCGCCGCCTCGCGCCGCAAAAGCACCAGAGGGGTGACGATCACGGCCACGAGCAGCGCGGCCAGCACCCCGAGCGCCGCGAGCGTTGCGTGACGCGATCGCGCGGCGTGCGCGGGTGGTATCACTGCGCGCGCGCCGCGGGGAGCGGGCCCTCTTCGGTCGGGTAGCCCGCGTCGATCCAGTGGAACACCCCCTCGTCGAGGACCGCGGTGTGCTCGAAGCCCGCCGCGCGCAGCCGATCGACGACCTCGCCGCTCGCGGTGTGCGGGCAGCCGCAGTAGGCGACGATCCACGTCCCGTCGCGCGGCAGCCGCGCGAGGATCGGCTCGATGTCGTAGTAGGGGACGGGCAGCGCGCCGGGCAGGCGCGCCACGAGCCAGTCGCTCGTCGGGCGCGCGTCGAGCAGGATCAACCGCGCCTGCGCCGCTACCGCGTCGCGGACCTGCGCGGCGGACACGAACCTGCCCTCGCGCAGCTCGAATTGCGGGCGCGGGCCGCCCTCGTGGCGGACCACCGTCATGTCCTCGAGGCGCGGCGGCGCCATGAAGCGCGGTACGACGTCCGGCTCCTCCTCGAAGCGGCGCAGGAACACGACGACGTCGGCGATCTCCTGCGCGCTCAGCCGGCCCGCGAACGCGGGCATGGGCGTCTCTTCGCGGCCGTGCTCGATCGCGTAGCGCAGGAACGCGTCGCTCGCCTGCGACAGGAACGTCCAGCGGTTGAGGCTCTGCGCGCCGCGCCCGCCGTTGCCGAGCTGGCCGTGGCACGACGCGCACTCGCGCGCGAAGAGCTCCGCGCCGTTCTCGGCGTCGCCCTCGAGCGGTGTCGCGTCGAGCGCGACCGTCGGCTCGACCTGCCAACCCCGGACGAAGGCGACGAGCGCGTCGATCTGTGCGTCGGTGAGCGGCCCGCCGAACTGATCGGAGTAGCCCGCCATCGCGGTGTGCGGGCGCCCGCGCGCGATCGCGACCGCGAGCAGGTCGTCGGTCGCGGTGGTCAAGAAACGTTGCCCCCTCAGCCGCGTCGCGTCGTCGGCCGCGTACCCCTCGCCGTCGGCGCCGTGGCAGAGCGCGCAGTACTGCGCGTAGAGCGCGGCGCCTTCGGAGCTCGGCGGCGGCGCGGCGTGAGGAGCGCTCGCGCCGCAGCCGGCGAGGAGCGTCGCGGTGAGGAGGACCGGTCGCATCGCGCCCAGCATAGCCGCGCTTCGCGCGCAGCGGCGCGCGAGCTCGAAGGCCGTCGATGGGAAACCCGCCGAGGGCTCAGCGGATCTGCGTCGTGCCGCCTCGGATCCCTTCGCGCGGGCCCTCGTCGCCCTCTTCGTAGCCGGCCTCGACGTCCGCCATCGAGCCGTCCGCCTCGGCGGCGCTCGTCAGCTCGGGCAGCTCCCGCCTCATCTCCGCGAGGCGGTTCTGTACGCGCGTGAGCACGGCGCGCTGGCGCTCCGCCGTCTCCTGGTCGCCCTCCGCGACGAACCGGTCGACGGCGGCTTGGTAGGTGCTGACGCGCTCCTCGAGGATCGCGATCCGGCGCCGCGCCTGCCCGAGCCGCCACCCCGCCGTCCGCTCGCCGACGTCGGACTCGTTCCGCGCCGCGCGGCTCACGTTCGGAGGCACGGGCTGTCCCTGCCGCGGCGAGTCGACGCGCGCGACCGGCACGCCGGCGTCGTCCGAGAAGCGGCGCGGCCGCACGATCACCGGCAGGCCCCCGGCGCCCGCCGCGGCTGCGCTCGCCGCCTCGCCGGCTCCCTCTGCGCCAGGCCCGGCGGCTCCGCCCGTCGCGCCCGCGCTCGGTGCGCCCCCCGCGCGGCCCGTCCCGGCGCCGTGGTCGGGCTCGCGCCAGAGCAGCACCGCCCCGATCGCGACGAGCACCAGGGCGCCCAGCGCGCCGATCCAGCCCTTTCGTTCCACGCCGACGAGTGTAGTGACGTTGCGGCGCGCGTCCTGTTCAATCGCGCCGCGTTCGACGCCGGCTACATGGTGTACGGGCCGACGGTGTCGAACTCGATCGCGAGCGAGCCGACCGTCGGGAACGGCGAGATGACGAACCGGTCGACGAGCCGGCCGGTTCCGCCCGCCGGCGCGCGGATCGTCACGCTCGAGAACTCGTCGCGCTCGTAGCGCTCCATGGACGTCGTGTCGTCGCGCACGATGAAGCGCGGGTGGTTGACCACGAGCCCGCCCGCGCCCGCGACGAGGACGACGTCGGTCATGATGATCCCGCCGGTGATGCGCGTGGCCGTGAACACGAGCTCGGCGCCCGACAGCCCGACCTCCGCGAGCGGCATGCGGTTCGCGCCCTCGTTCACCGGGTAGAACCCGGTGCGCATGGGCTCGACGGGCGGCGGCATGACCGGCGGCGGCTCGGTCGTCATGCCCTCGGCGTCGATCCACTGGCGAAACAGCGCCGCCTCGCCCTCGCTCACGCTCGGGCCGAGGTGCGGGTCCACGGTGACCTTGCGCACGAGCACGCTGCCCGCGCCGTCACCCGGGGTCAGCAGCCGTCCCTCGCGGTAGGACCAGATGGAGGCGTAGTAGTCGCCTCCGGGCGCGAGGAACACGGTGCCCTGCGAGGCGGCGGTCGTCTCGTGGCAGACGCGGCACTGTGCCACGAGGATCGGCTCCACGTTCGCGCGGAAGAACGCCTCCGGGTCGACGACCGGGGGCGGCGGCTCGTCGTCCTCGAGCACGCCCGGTGCGCGGATCACCGCCGCCTGGCAGCCGCTCGCGAGAATGGCGGCGAGGAGCGAAAGGGCCGTCACCGGCGAAACCAACCGCATCGTGATTCGCAATTATCAACGCACATGCCACCCTCGATCAAGGTGTAGAGTGGCGTCCCATCGCCCGTCCCCGGGGACTCGGAGCACCGGAGGCGGGAGCCCGGAGCGTTCTGGATTCCGTGTTTTCCCCGTCAGAACAGATGTTTTCGTCGACCAGCGCGGCGCGGCGCACCCGGTGCATGGGGTCGCTCGGCCTCATGCGCGCGCTCCCCTCGATCGCCCTCGTCCTCGCGGGGTGCGCCTTCGAAGCGCCCCCGGCGCGACCGCCGAGCCCGCCGTATGCGCCCGAGTTCACGGAGGTCGTCTACCCGATCCTCTTGCGGGACTGCGGCTTCCCCGACTGTCACGGGAGCTCGGAGCGCTTCTTCCGGGTCTTCGGGCCCGGCCGCACGCGCATGGAGGGGCTCGGCCTGATGGTCACCGACCCGCGCAACGAGATGGAGGTGCGCGCGAGCTACGAGCGCGCGCGCTCGATGCTCGCCTCGTCGCTGACCGCAGAGGAGACGCTGCTCGTGCGCAAGCCGCTCGAGGTCGACCGGGGGGGCGCGCCCCACCTCGGCATCGACCCCCTCGGACAAGACGTCTACCGCTCGACGGAAGACCCCGGCTACCAAGCGCTGCTCACGTGGGCGCGGCGCGGCTTCGGGGAGGCGCCGTGAGGCGGCTCGCGCCGCTGCTCGCGCTCGCCGTGCTCGCGCCGTCGCCCGCGCTCGCGTTCAGCGAGTTCGAAGCGTTCGGTCGGCCGATCTTCCCGCCGCCTCCGGAGCCGCCCGACGAGCCCGACCCGCCCGGCGGCGGTGGAGGCCGCTACTTCACCGGCGCCCCCGCCGACGGCTTCACGTGCGCCGTCTGCCACTTCGGGGGCGCCGCGCCACGCGGCGTCGAGCTCACGATCCAGCCCGACCCGACCGTCGACGGCTATCGGCCGCGCACCGAGTACCGGATCGAGCTCGCGCTGCCGCTCGACGGCCTGTCGGCCGCGAACGTCGAGGTCGCCGACTTCTCCGGCCGCGCCGCGGGCACGCTCGCGGCCGTGCCGGTCGGCTCGCAGACCGCCGCGGACCGGTGCGTCGTCGGCGACGCGATCGCGTCGCACGAGATCGAGCACGAGGGGCGACGGATCGTCGGCCTCGACGCCTGCGGCGCGATCCGGCTGCGCACGACGTGGGTCGCGCCCGAGACGGCGACGGGGCCGGTCTGGCTGAACGTCGGGACGGTCTGGACGAACGAGGCCAACAACGAGCCGACCGGGGACCACACGACCGTCTTCGCGCGGGTCATCCCCCCGTTCGGGGGCACCTCGAGCGCCGGGCGCGTCGAGGGTGGGTGCCGCGCCGCGCCTGGCTCCGGCGGCGCACCGCTCGCCCTGCTCATCGCGTGCGGCGCGCTCGCCCGCCTCTACCGTCGCAAGCTTCGCTGACACCGACGACGGCCCTCGAGACGCCGGAAGGCAGCGGGAGCGTCCGCTGCCCCGCGCGAGTGCGTGTGGGTCGGCGGAGCGCGCGGCTCAGAACCGGTACTCGGCCTTGAAGATGCCGTAGCGCTCGACGTCGTTCATGTCCGTCTCGTAGCCCGACGACAGGAACGCGTGCGACTCGCGGTACATCAGGATCAGCGCGACCTCGGGGATGATCTGGAGCCTGAAGTGCGCCTCGGCGCCGACGTGGAAGCCATCGCCGACCTGGCCCATCTGCGAGAGCTCCGCGCTCATGTTCATCATGTGCCCGATCTCGGGGATGATGCCGATGCTGAGCGGCGTGTCACCGACCACGAAGAACAGGCCGACGCGCGCGTAGAGCCCGTGCAGCGCGTAGTTCGGGATCGAGACGCGGATCTCCGCGTCGAGCATGCGGAAGCCCCAGCCCGCCTCGAGCCGCAGCAGCGTCGGCGCGTCGCCCGGCGCGAGCGGGATGTCGGTGCGCAGCCCGAGCGTCAGGTGGTGCGCGCGCATGTCGCTCGTGCGCGTCGTGCCGTCGACGAGGATGTCCTGCGCCTGCAGGCCGACCGACGTCGTGTAGCGCGAGACGAGCGAGACGGTGAGGCGCGAGCTCGTGTCGGGCCGCACGTAGCCGAGCACCTCGCCCTGGATCCCGGGGAAGGGCACGGAGGTCATCCGCGCGACGCCCGCCATCATCGGCACGCTCACCTGCCGGTGCGAGATCCCGGCGCCGAGCTGGATCGCGAAGCCCCACTGCCGCGTCTCGACCTCGGAGGGCTCGCTCTCCTCCGCGCTCTGCGCGGGCTCGCTCTCACCCCAGTCGACCGGCGGCGGCATGCCGTCCTCGCCGGCGTCGCCCTCCTCGACGACCGCGGGCGCCTCCTCTCCGTCGGAGGCGCCGCCGGCGACGTCCTCGAGGTCCCGCAAGAAGGTGTGCTGGCTCGCGGGCCGCAGCGCCTGCCCGTGGAGCACGTGCGCGCGCCGTCGCATCAGCTCGCCGGTCGAGCCGCTGTGATAGCGGACCGCGAGCGTCCGGCGCCGGTAGTGGCCGCCGTAGCTCACGACGACGATCACGTCGGCGCCGCGCTGCGTGCCGACCTCGCGCAGCGCCTGCGGCCCGCTCGGGTAGAGGTCGCGCTCCGCGGCGGCGCGCGCGTACTCGTCGTAGGAGACGAGCGTCCCGCGCGTCGCGAGGAGGTTCTCGAGCGTGCGGCGCAGGCGCGGCGGGACGCTCCCCGCCGGTACGAACAGCACCCTCGCGCTCTGCTGCGCCGAGGCGGGCGCCGGCGCCGCGCCGAAGGCGGTGAGGATCGCGAGCGCGAGGAGCGTGTGGCGCATGGGGCTCAGAGGAGCGCGCGGATCTGCCGCTCGAGGGCGGCCGCGTCACCGGGACGGTACCCCGAATGGATGTGGCGCACCACGCCCTGTCGATCGATCACGAACGTGCTCGGCATCGTGCCGGGGCGGTAGCGGCCCGCGATCGAGTGGTCCGCGTCGAGCACGATCGGGAAGCTCACCGGCGTGCGCGAGAGGAAGGAGCGCGCGTTGCGCTCCGCGTCGTCCTCGCTGACGCCGATCACGACGAGGCCCTGGCCGCGGTAGCGCTGGTAGATCCGCTCGAGCGCGGGCATCGCCTGCGCGCACGGCTCGCACCAGCTCGCCCAGAAGTCGACGACGACGACGCTCCCGCGGTGCCGCGAGAGATCGACGCGCGCGCTCGTGCCGAGCGCCGGCGCCGCGAGCGCGGGCGCCTGCGTGCCCTCCTCGAGGGCGGCGACGTAGGAGGCGAACAGCAAGGACGCGGCGGCGGCGCCGAGCCCGAACATCCAGCGGTGAGTGCGGTCCATGACGCCGGCCATCGCAACGGTCATGCCCAGCCCGCGGAGCCTCTCGTGATCCCGGAGAACCCCGAGAATCGTGGGGACCTCGGGCCGCGGCGGGGACGGCCGACCCCGGCGGAATCGGAGCGTGGAGCGCTCGGCGAGGGAGCAAATGGGGCTCCTCTGGGCCGATCTCGTGTACTCTCGATGGGATCACGCCAGGCACGAATCCTGCGCGTGGCGGTTCCGAAACCTGGGGACCAACGATGCCGTCACACCGATCCATCAGGCCGATCCTCGGCCTCCTCGCCACGCTCGTGGGTTGTGCACCGACCGCGTTCGATCCCGATGGGTCGGTCGCGCCGGTGGACTGCAACAACTTCACGTACCGCGGGAGCACGTACGACTGCAGCGCCCTCGATCGCTGCACCGAGACGGACTTCGCGTACCGGCTGGCCTGTTGCGAGTGTGATCCGCTGCTCTGCAACCCGGATCCGGCCTGCGACGGAGACGGCGGGCGGCCCCCGCCTCCCGGCGAGGTCGAGAGCTGCATGCAGTGCCACAACGGCGCCGACCGCAACGACTACTCGGGCCCGGGCATGAGCAACCCGCACCCGTTCCCGGGGATGCCGAACATCCGCTGCACGGAGTGCCACGGCGGCAACCCGCGCGGCGTCGGCAAGCTCGGCAGCCACGTCCCGCCGCCCCCGGAGATCGGGGACCGCGACAACCTGATCAACGATCCGGTCGCGTACTTCAACTACCGCACGCTCGCCGGCGTCGACCGGTTCCCGAACTACACCGTCGACGGGCAGACCTACAGCGCGCTCGACTGGCTGCAGTTCATGAACCCGGGCGACCTGCGCGTCGTCGAGCGAGGCGAGGGCTGCGGGACGCCGGGCTGCCACGCGGGCGAGCACGCGGAGTGGGTGCCGAACAACGTGATCGGCAACGCCGTCGGGTTCTTCTCCGGCGCCGCCTACGTGGTCGGCCTCGAGAACAACATCGCGGAGCATCGCGGGCTCTGGAACGACACGGCGGCGGGCTGGGGCTGGCGCCCCCGCACCGACCCGACGTGGCGGGGCGCCTCCGACCGGGTCGGCTCCGTAGGCCGCGTCGAGGCGCTGCCCGAGCGCGCGGTCTACGGCGACCGCTCGGGGATCTTCCAGAACCCGATCTACGACGCAACGCAGTTTGCGAACTACGTCTACGACGGCACGGTCCGCGGCTACGCGGCCAACCGCATGGTCGAGGGCTCGCCCCTCGAGCACACGTTCTTCAACGCGATCGGCATCACCTGCGGGGACTGCCACCTCGGGAGCCGCGGTCAGAACGACCGCTACGCGGACTTCCGCTCGAGCGGCTGCACCGCCTGCCACATGGAGTACTCGAGCGACGGGCGCAGCCGCAGCACCGACCCGAACGTGAACCGCCTCGAGCCGGCGAACCCGGACGCGATCCAGGCGCCCGAGCGCTCGCACATCGACCGGCACCAGATCCGCAACGTCGCGAAGATCCTCCCCGGAGGCGCGTTCGTGCGCGGCATCTCCGACAACGCGTGCGTCGGCTGCCACCAGGGCTCGAACCGTACCGTGCTCCAATACTGGGGCGTGCGGCTCGACCAGAACGCTGACGTCGCGAACAACCGCCAGTATCCGGCCAACCCGGTGAACTTCCAGAACACCGCGGCGGACACCCGCCTGTTCGATCCGTCGGTGGGCAACAACACGTTCAACGGCCGCAACGCGAACCAGTATCTCCTCTTCGAGGACTACGACGGGGACGGGCGGGACGACACGCCGGCCGACCTGCACCACGAGGCGGGGCTCGGCTGCATCGACTGCCACGGCAGCCGGGACGTCCACGGCGGCACGCGCGGGGACGACACGGGCGGGCGGATCACCAGCCGCATGAGCCAGGTCGTCCAGATCGAGTGCCAGAGCTGCCACGGCGGCGTGAACGGCTACGCCGCTACCGCCGAGTGCACCACCTACGCGGGGCAGCGCGCCGACTGCGCGGTCGACCGCACCGGCAACCCGCTGCGGCACGTCACCCGCGACGCCGAGGGCAACTTCTACGTCCTCAGCCGCCTCACCGGCAGCCGGCACTTCGTCCCGCAGACGCGCGACGTCGTGGTCGACAGCGGCCGCCGCCACCCGCTCACCCGCCAGGCGATCTACAGCCCGCTCGGCTCGTACGCGATGGGCCGCGCCGACGGGAGCCCGACCACCGGCATCGGCCCGCTCCAGGGCGATCCGGCGCTCGTCACCCCCGGCTTCAGCCACACCGATCGGCTCGACTGCGTGGCCTGCCACGCGAGCTGGACGAACAACTGCATCGGCTGTCACCTCGCCAACGAGTACAACGACGACCCGACGCAGTACTTCTTCAGCAACCTGAGCGGCGAGCGCATCGTCACGGCGCAGGCGGCGGCGGACTTCACCTACATCACGCCGGTGCCCTTCTACCTCGGCGTCAACGAGCGCGGCCGGATCACGCAGATGGCGGCGGGCATGCAGATGTTCTACCGCTACATCGACCGCAACGGGAACGAGTCGCAGGTGTTCGCGTTCAGCGACCGCAACGGCGAGGGCAACAACCCGAACCAGCTCGGCCGCGACGCGCACCCGGGGCTCAGCGTCGAGTCGATGATGCCGCACTCGATCCGCGGCAGCGTCGATGGTGGCAACGAGGGACCGCGCTACTGCGTCGCCTGTCACCTCAACCAGCAGCAGATCGCCACCTTCGGGGCCGGCTACGCCGCGTTCCGCGCGAACATGGCGAACCGCAACTACGCCGGCCTGGACTTCAACCTCCTGCGCCAGCACATCGGCCAGAACACCGGCAACCAGCTGAACTCGCCCTACTGGGTCCACATGGTCGCCGGCCTCGGCTCGGGCCTCTTCCTGTTCGACGACACCGGCTGCCCGGAGAACCCGCTCGACGACTTCGCGGGCCGCCACTACTGCCCGGACGGGGCCCCGGCCGCGAACTTCAACGCGAACGACGTGGTCTACAACCTCGACGGGCTGGTGGAGCCGACGGGCGTCTCGAACGTCAGCACCGCCCACCCGGCGCTCGACCCCGCGCGCGTGAGCTCGTTGCGAACCGGCTCGCTCAACCCCGGCATGGCGGGCCCGCTCGGCGTCGACCTCCTGCAGCTCCTCTCCGATCCGGATCTCGGGCTCGTGCTCGACAGCTGGATCGACGCCAACGGCCAGCCGCAAGGGAACGCCGCCGTCTTCGTGCAGTGACGCCCCTCTCCGGGCGCCGCTCGGGTTAGCCTCGCCGTAGGAGACCGACCACCGATGCGCCGCACCTCGATCTTCCTCGCCGCGCTCGCCGTCCTCGGGACGGCGGCGCGGGCCGAGGCGAACGAGGGCGGCGTCTCGTTCTTCGTGCGCGTGGACTCCGACCGCACGACCGTCGTGTCCCCGCGCGTCGCCGCGGCCGCGAGCTTCGACCGCGACCGCACCACCGTGCGCGGCTCGTACATGGCCGACGTCTGGACGAGCGCCTCGATCGACATCCGCACCGCGGCCTCCATCCGGCGGCCGCGCGAGCCGGGCCAGCAAGACGGCGAGTACCGCGCGATCACCGAACAGCGCGACCAGCTCGACCTCTCCATCACGCACGAGGTCGACGACGTCACGCTCGGCGCCTCGTACTACTACAGCGGGGAGAACGACTACTGGTCCCACGGCTTCGCGGTGCGCTCGGTGCAGGAGCTGCCGGGCAACTCGACGACGATCGAGGAGGCGCTGACCTACTCGCACGACGTCGTCGGCCGCGCGGGCGACCCGACCTTCTCGCGGCCGCTCGACAGCTTCGGCTTGCGGCTCGTGCTCACCCAGATCTTCTCCCCCGACGTGATCGCGCAGATCGTCTACGACGGGAGCTATCGGACGGGCTTCCAGTCGAGCCCCTACCGCTACGTCGGGCTCGGCGGGGACGGCCTCTGCGGCGGCACCGCGGTCTTGTGCGTGCCCGAGGCGCACCCGGCGACCCGCATCCGCAACGCGATCGTCGGGCAGGCCCGCTTCGCGTTCGGCTCGAGCGCGTCCGCCGGGCTGGGCTACCGCTTCTACCTCGACGACTGGGGCGTGATGTCGCACACCGCGCGCGCGCAGATCGCGTGGATCCCCGATCGCGGCCACACGATCACGCTCGCGTACCGCTTCTACACGCAGACCGCGGCCGCCTTCTACATGTCGGTCTACCCCAACCGAGAGGACATCCTGAACATCTCGCGCGATCGCGAGCTCAGCCCGATGTTCAGCAACCGCCTCGCGCTGTCCTACCAAGGCGGCGCGCTGCTCACCGAGGGCGTCACGCTCAAGTTCGCGATCGCGGTCGGCGGGACGGCGTTCGTCTATCCCGACTTCGTCGGGCTCGACGAGGTCTACGCGCTCGACACGACGCTCTCGTTCACGCTCGAGCTATGATCGTACGAATGCAAAGGATCTTGCTCATCGCGCTCGCGCTCGGCTGCGCCGTGGCCGCGGGCGGCTGCATCTCGATCCAGCCGTGGGAGCGCGGGCGCCTCGCCAACCCGGACATGCAGTTCGGCGGCGCGGAGGCGCTCGAGTCCGCCGAGGCCCACGCGACAGAGGTGCGCGAGGGGTCCTCCGGCGGCTTCGACGCCTCCGGCGGCGGCTGCGGCTGCAATTGAGCGCCGACTAGCCCAGGCGCTCGGTCCAGCGCTTGCGCAGCGCCTGGATGGCCTGGCGCGTGACGCCGAACTTGCGCGCGAGCTCGCTCATGTTCGCGTCCGAGCGCGCGACCTCGAGGATCTGCTTCGGCGTCAGCTTGCGGCCGTGCGGCATGCCGCCCTTGTCGACGCGCGGGCCGCCGACATCGTCGTACGTGCAGCCGCGCACCAGGCGCGAGACCGCCGCCGCGCTCACGCCGTACTCGCGCGCGAGCGTCGCCTGGCTCGCGACGCCGGTGGAGTAGCGCCGCCGGAGCGAGGCCACCTGCCGGCTGTTCAGCTTGGTGCGACCGCGCGCGACGATCGGCCCGCCCGCGTCCCCGCGCGCTTCGCCGCGCGTGATGCGCCCGATCTGGTGGGTGCCGAGGCCGTACTCCTCGGCGATCTCCCGCTGGCTCTGCGCGCCCTTCTCGTACTTCTTCCGGATGGCGCGCACCTGCGCCTCCGTGAGGTTCGCGATCTGCTTCTTCTTCGAGCCCTTCTTCGCCGTCTTACGCCGCGCCATACCCAACCTCACCGTCCCGCACCCGTGCGAAGGTACCGTCCATCATCCATGTGCTCGTCGAGCACCGCACACGGCAATCAGTTTGGACACGGTCGCGGCGCGAACGCAAGACTCGTTTCGCAGCACACCGCCACGCTCGCCGCGCTCGCGCTCGCGATCGGCTGCGGATCCCGCCCCGATCCTGCGCCTGTCGCCCCGGCCGATCCGGCGCCTCCAGCCGAGGTCGCGCCGGCTCGCACCCGCGTCGTGGTGATCGGATCGGGCACGCCCATCGCAGACCCCACGCGCGGCGGGCCCGCTACGGCGATCGAGCTCGACGACGACGTGCTCTTGTTCGACGCCGGCGCGGGGGCGCTGCGTGGGCTCGCGGCGGCGGGGATCGAGCCCGAACGCGTGGAGCACGTCTTCTTGACGCACCTGCACTCCGATCACACCCTCGGGCTCGACGAGCTGATGCTCGGGGCGTGGACGGTCGGGCGCGCGCGCGCGCTCCACGTCCACGGCCCGCCCGGCGTCGAGGAGATGGTCGCGCACCTCGCCGCGGCGTTCGCCGAGGACCGCGCGATCCGCGGCGATGGGCTCGAGGGCGCCGACCCGGCCGGCGCGATCGTCCGCGCGCACGTGCTCTCGCCGGGCGCGGTCGTGGCCGCCGGCGGCGCGAGCGTGCGCGCGTTCCCCGTCGCCCACGGCAGCTGGGCGCACGCGTACGGATACCGGATCGATGGTCCGGATCGGCGCGTGGTGATCTCGGGCGACACGGCGCCGAGCGAGGCCGTCGTCGAGGCGTGCAGCGGCTGCGACGTGCTCGTGCACGAGGTCTACGCCGCCGCGGGTTGGCGTACGCGCCCGGAGGGCTTTCGCGCCTACCACGCGGCGTTCCACACGTCTGGCGTGGAGCTCGGTCGGCTCGCCGCGCGCGCGCGCCCGGCGCGCCTGGTGCTCACCCACCTCCTGCTCTTCGGCGCGACGCCGGAGGCCCTCGTGGTGGAGGTGCGGGGCGGCTTCTCGGGCGAGGTGATCCTCGCCGAGGATGGCGGGCGGTA
>JAHBWG010000118.1 GCA_019637095.1 Sandaracinaceae bacterium
GTGCAGGAGGGCAACGAGGTGATCCTGACGAAGGCGGGTGTCCCCGTGGCCAAGCTCGTTCCCTACTCCGGTCCCACGAAGCGCGAGCTCGGCGGCTCTTGGAAGGGGCGCGTCGAGATGGCGGACGACTTCGACGAGCTGCCCGAAGACGTGCTCGCGGCGTTCGGGGTCGGGGACGGCGCCGCTCCCGCATGAAGCTGCTGCTCGACACGCCCAGGCGCAGCTCGAAGGGCTGACGCTCGTCACGCGCGACGTGAACATCCGGCGCTACGACGTCCAGACGCTCGCGACCCGAAGGTCGCGCGTCCCCGCGAGCCCACTCAAAGCCAAAGCGCGGCCGCGATGCCGATCACGACGGGCGCGAGCACGAGCTGGAGCGGGACGCCGAAGCGCAGGAAGTCGGTGAAGCGGTAGCCGCCCGGGCCGTAGACCATGAGGTTCGTCTGATAACCGATGGGCGTGGAGAAGCTCGCCGAGCCGGCCATCATGGTGACGAGCGCCGCGGGCACGAGCGGGATCGAGGAGGCCTCGCACACCGCGACCATGAGCGGAAAGACGAGCGCGGCGGCCGCGTTGTTCGTGATGAGCTCGGTGAGGAGCATCGTCGCGACGTAGATCGACGCGAGGACGGCGACGCGGCCCCACGGCGAGGCGAGCTCGACGATCCCGCCCGCGACGGCGGCCGCCGCGCCGGACTGTTCGAGCGCGGCGCTCACGCCGAACGCGGCGGCGATCGCCATCAGCACGCGCAGGTCGAGCGCGCGCCGCGCGTCGGTGCCGGTGAGGCAGCGCGTGAGCAGCATCGCCCCGGCGGCGAGCAGCGCCGCGACGAGCAGCGGCAGCACCTCGAGCGCGGTCAGCGCGACCATCGCGACGACGATCCCGATCGCGAGCGGCGCCTTGTCGTGCGCGGGCGGCCGCGAGCCCTCGACGAGGGTGACGAGCGCGAAGTGCGTGTCGTTGCGGTAGCGCCGCACGAAGCTGGGCGAGGCCTCGAGCAGGAGCGTGTCGCCCGCCGCGAGCACGATGTCGCCGATCTTGCCGCTCACGCGCGCGCCGTTGCGGTGCACCGCGATGATCGCGGCGCCGTAGCGCGTGCGGAAGCCGAGCGCGCGCACGCTGCGGCCCTGGAGCGGCGAGCCGACCGCGACGACGGCCTCGATGAGCGTGCGGTCGGGGCGCGGGGCGGAGAGCTTGTCGATCTGATCCGTCGCGGGGACGAGGCCCGGGATGCGGCGCAGATCCACGACCGACTCGACGACGCCCACGAACACGAGCGTGTCCCCCTCGGCGAGGCGGGTCTCGGGACCGACGGCGGTGCTGAGCACGCCGGCGCGCTCGATCTCGACGAGGAACAAGCCCGGCAGGTGCCGCAGGCCCGCGTCCTCGATCGTCTGCCCGACGACCGCGGAGCCGCTCTCGACGCGCATCGCGACGGTGTACTCGCGCGGGCGCTCGATGAGCTCGGCCGCGCCGCTGCGGTCCGGCAACGTGCGCGCGGCGACGAGCACGTAGGCCATCCCGACGAGGAGCGTGGGGACGCCGAGCCACGCGAGGTCGAACATGCCGATCTCGAGCGACGGGTCGTGCTCGCGCAAGAGGCCGTAGACGACGAGGTTGGTGCTCGTGCCGATCAGCGTGCAGGTGCCGCCGAGGATCGACGCGTAGCTCAGCGGGATGAGCAGGCGCGAGACCGGGAGCTGCGCGCGGCGCGCCCAGTCCGCGACGACCGGCACCATCATCGCGACGATCGGCGTGTTGTTGATGAGCGAAGAGACCACCGAGACGGGGAGCATCATCCGCACGAGCGCGCTCGCGAGGGTCCGCGGCCGCCCGAGGACCCGCCGCAGCAGCGCGTCGAGCCCGCCCGTCTCGCGCACCCCGGCGGCCACCACGAAGAGCGCGGCCACCGAGAGCATCCCGTGGTTGGAGAAGCCGCTGAACGCGTCGCCGATCGAGACGACGCCCGCGAGCACGAACGCGGCGAGCCCGCCCATCAGGACGAGGTCCGGCGAGAGGCCGCGCGCCATCGCGACGACCATCGCCACCGTGCCCGCGAGCGTGAGCCAGCCCTGCCACTGCACGCGCGGGAGGCTAGCTCACGGGGATCGCGGGCGCGACGAAACGACGCGGCGCGTCAGGGCCTCGGCGGAGGCTCCGTCTCGAAGCGGTGCTTGGCCATCACCTCGACGGCCCACGCCATCACGTCCGTCTCGGTGAGGATGCCGACGAGCTCGTCGTCCTCCACCACCAGCACGCAGCCGACCCTCGCGTCGAGCATGAGCCGCGCCGCGTCGTCGGCGGGCTCGTTCGGGCGGCACGTGAGGAGCGCGTCGTTCATCACGTCGGTGACCCGGAGGCTCACCACGCGATCGTCGTCGTCGTCGCGCGCGCCCGCGACCTGCAAGAGCAGCTTGGCTTGCGCGCGCAACAGATCGCGGTGCGTGATCAGGCCGACGAGGCGCTTGCCCTTCACCACCGGGATGTGGCGCACGCGCTCGAGCCGCATCAGCTCGCTCGCGGACGGGAGATCCGCGTCCTCGGGCAGCGTGAACAGATCGGTCGACATCAGGTCGCTGACGAGCGTGGGCTTCTGCATGGCTCGCCTCTCATATCCCCCCCGAGGCCCCGCGGTCGAGGACGATCGCCACGAGCGCCCCCCGGCGCGGTAGGTCTTGGACCAACCTCCGCGGAGCCCGTACACTGAGCGTCTTCTGTCGGGCGCGCCGCACCGCGCAAGGCACGGGGATCGCTTGTCCAATCACTTGCCCAGCAACCCGCGCTCGAGCTCGGAGCCGCGGCCCACGCCGCGCGGCGCGGACGCGTCGACGGTCAGCTCGATCCAGCCGAGCCTGCCGAGCGGACGCGCCTTGCCCGACGACGTCCAGGATCTGCTGCCGCCCGGCACTACGCTCGGCAACTACCGGATCGACGAGGTGCTCGGCGTCGGTGGCATCGGCGAGGTCTACCTCGCCGAGCACACCCTGCTCGGGCGCAAGGTGGCGCTCAAGCGGCTGCGCGCGGAGTACGGCCGCAGCCGCGCGGTGGTCAGCCGCTTCTTCGACGAGGCGCGCGCCGCCAACCAGATCGCGCACGAGAACATCGTCGAGATCACAGACTTCGTCGAGGACCCGACCGACGGCGCCTACCTCATCATGGAGGTCTTGCGCGGAGAGGACCTCGGCATGCTCCTCGAGCGCGAGCACGCGCTGCCCGCCGAGCGGACCGTCGCGATCATGCGGCAGGTCGCGAGCGGGCTCGCGGCGGCGCATCGCGTCGGCGTCGTGCACCGCGACCTCAAGCCCGACAACGTGTTCCTCATCGAGCGCGCCGGCCGCGCGGACTTCGTGAAGCTGCTCGACTTCGGGGTCGCCAAGCTCGGAGACGACGTGCGCACCAAGAGCGCGCACAAGACGGCGGCGGGCACGGTGCTCGGCACGCCCGCGTACATGTCGCCCGAGCAGGCGCTCGGGCGCGGCGTCGACGCGCGCACGGACGTCTACGCGCTCGGCGTGATCCTCTACGAGCTGCTCACCGGGACGCTGCCCTTCCACGGCGAGACGCTCGGCGAGTTCGTCGTCGCGCACGCGACCGAGACGCCGCGGCCGCCGTCGGCGGTCGAGGGGCTCGCGCAGGTGATCCCGCCGCGGCTCGAGGCGCTCATCATGAGGTGCCTCGCGAAGGAGCCGGAGGCGCGCCCGTCGAGCATGGAGGAGGTCGAGGCGGAGCTCGCCGCGATCGCCGACGCGGGGTTCCGGCCGAGCGCGTACTCGCTCCCGCCGGCGGCGCCCGTGCGAAAGCGTTCGGGCGGCGCGGGGCTCGCGATCGGGGGCGCGATCGCGATCGCGCTCCTCGGTGCGGGCGCGGCCGCCGCGTGGTGGCTGTGGCCGGCGCCGGCACCGACGGTGACGCCCCTCGCGCCCCGCGCCGAGGTGCCGGTCGCCGCTGCGGCGGAGCGACCCGCGGAGCCCGCCGAGCCCGCCGCGCCGGCCGTCGAGGCGCCCGCGCCGATCCCGGCCGGTGTCGAGCCGCCGCCGACCGTGACGATCACCTTCCGCTCCGAGCCGCCGGGCGCGGAGGTGTGGCGCGAGGGCGCCGCGGCGCGGCTCGGCGTCACGCCGTTCTCGACGCCGCTCCCGCGCGCGGACGAGCCGCTCGTCTTCGAGCTGCGCCTCGAGGGCCACGAGACGCTGCGGCAGGAGGTCGCGCTCGTCGCCGACGCGGAGACGAGCGCCGCGCTGCGGCCGTCGCGCGCGAGCGCGGGCGGTCGCCGCTCGACGGGGACGACGACGAGCGAGCCCGGCCGGCGGCGCGACGATCCAGGGAGGCGCGGTGTCCTCGACTTCTGAGCGGACCAGCCCGCGGGCTCGCGCGCGGATCGGCGCCATCGCCGCCGCGCTCGCGTGCGCGCTCGCGGCTGCGAGCGCGAGCGCTCAGGGAGGCGACGAGGCCGCGCGCGTGCGCGCCCGCGAGCTCGCCCGCGGGGCGACCGCCGAGTACAACCTCGGGCGGTTCGAGGACGCGCTCCGCGGCTACGAGGCGGCGTACGAGGTGTTCCCCGCGCCGCAGCTGCTCTTCAACCTCGGCCAATGCCACCGCGAGCTCGGGCACCACGAGCGCGCGATCTTCTTCTACGAGCGCTACCTCGCAGAGATGCCGGGCGCGCCGAACGCCGCGACGGTGCGCGAGCTGCTCGCGGAGACGCGCGCGACGCACGAGCGCTTCCTCGCCGCGGAGGCGACGCGCGCGGACGAGGAGCGGCGCCTGCGCGAGGCGCAGGAGCAGCGCGCGCTCGCGGAGGCGCAGCGGCTCGAGGCGGAGCGGCTCGAGGCGGAGCAGCGGCGCGCGCTGCTCGAGGCGCAGACCGCGCAGGCGCGCGGCCCGGAGATCTGGGAGGAGTGGTGGTTCTGGACGCTGATCGGGGTGGCCGTCGCGGCGGCCGTGGTGATCCCCGTCGCCGTGACGCTGAGCCAGCAGCCGGTCCTGCCGATGGGCAGCCTCGGGGTGATCGACCTCCGATGAGGCGCCTCTCGCTCGTGGTCGCCGCGCTCGCCATGAGCTGCGCTGCCCCGGTCGAGACCGGGCTGACGGGCGTGCGCGTGCGCGTCACGTACGAGGTCGCGCTCGACCAGCTCGCGATCGAGCCGTCGGTCGGCGACGTCGCGCTCGACCCGCAGCGCGTGCCCGAGCCGGCGCGCGCGCTCGCGCCCGAGGGGGAGGACGTGGTCCTCCTGTTCGCGGCCGAGCGCGCGGGCGCGACGTTCGGGGCGCGGGTGTTCGGCGTCCGCGAGGGCGCGACGGTCGCCGCGGGCGCGGGCGCGATCGCGCTGGTCGCGGGCGAGATCGTGGTGCTCGCGATCCAGCTCGGCGCGCCGCCGGTCTGTGGTGACGGCAGGGTCGCGGACGGGTTCGAGGCGTGCGACGACGGAGGCACGCGAGACGGCGATGGCTGTTCGCGCGACTGCCGCGAGGAGCCGGGGTGGCGCTGCGCCGGCGAGCCGTCGGTGTGCAGCGAGCTCTGCGGCGGCGCGGTGTGCGTCGAAGGCCAGCGGTGCGAAGCGGGCGCGTGTGTGTGCGATCCCGTGTCCTGCCCGGACGGCTGCTGCGACGGCCCGACGTGCCGGGCCGGCGACGCGACGTCCGCGTGCGGCAGGAGCGGCAACACCTGCGAGGCCTGCATGCTCGGCTGCGCGGCGGGCGTCTGCATCGGCGAGTGCGACGCGATCACGTGCTCGATCGGCTGCTGCTCCGGGGCGACGTGCCACCCGCCGAGCACCAACTCCTGCGGGGTCGGCGGCGCGGCGTGCATGGCGTGCCCGGACGGCACCGCGGACGCGTGCGTCGCCGGCGAGTGCCGCTGCGGCGCGGGCGAGGCGTGCGAGGTCGGGCAGCGGTGCGTCGGGGGGCTCTGCGTCTGCGACGGGACCTCGTGCCCGGCGGGTTGCTGCGATGGTGGCGCTTGCCGCGGCGGCGCGCCCGACGGTTGCGGCGTGGCCGGCGCCACCTGCGTGGCGTGCGATCCGACGACCTCGAGCACGTGCGGGCTCGACGGCGCGTGCCGGTGCGGGAGCAACCCGGCGTGCAGCCTGGGCCAGCGCTGCGACGGCGGGCGGTGCGTGTGCGACGCGACGACGTGCCCCGAAGGCTGCTGCCTCGACGGGGAGTGCCGCTCGATCGGCGCGCCCCGCTGCGGCGCGCCCGGCGGAGAGTGCACGGTGTGCGATCCGCTCCGCGCCGACCGCTGTGACGCCTCGGGCGGGTGCGCGTGCGGCGCGGGCGCCCCGTGCGGGACTGGCCAATGGTGCGACGGCGGGGTCTGCGTCTGCGACGGGTCGTCGTGCCCGGGGTGCTGTCTCGGGTCGGAGTGCCTGCTCGGGGCGCTGCAGCGCCAGTGCGGCGCGGGAGGCGGCGCGTGCACCGACTGCGGCACCGACCCGTGCGTCGACGGCGTGTGCGCCGGCTGCGCGAGCACCTGCGACGGCTGCTGCAACGGCTCGACGTGCTCGGCGAGCGCCTTCTCGAGCTGCGGCATCGGCGGGAGCGCGTGCGTGGCCTGCGACCCGGCGCGCGCGAACCAGTGCGTCGGCGGGGCGTGCCGCTGCGGGACGCGCGCGCCGTGCGGCGCGGGTCAGCGCTGCGTCGGCTCGGGCAACGCCGCGGAGTGCGTCTGTGACGCGACCTCTTGTCCGAGCGGCTGCTGCACGGGCGCGACGTGCACGCCGCTCGCGCCGGGCGCCTGCGGCGCGCCTGGGGCGGCCTGCGCGCCGTGCGACACCACGCGCGCCGACGCCTGCGACGCGAACGGCGCTTGCCGCTGCGGGAGCAATGCGGCTTGCTCCGTCGGGCAGCGCTGCGTCGCGGGCGCGTGCGTGTGCAACGCGACGTCGTGCCCCGACGGCTGCTGCGCGGGCTCGAACTGCACGACGCGCACCGCCAGCGCGTGCGCTCCGGCCGGCGCCGCGTGCACCGCCTGCAGCACGACGAGCGCGGATCGCTGCCTCAACGGGGCGTGCTCCTGCGGGCCCGGGGGCAGCGTGTGCGGGCCGGGCCAGCGCTGCGTCGCCGGCGTCTGCACGTGCGACTCGCAGTCGTGTGGCGGCTGCTGCGACGGGAGCACGTGCCGCCCCGGCAACCAGAACAACGCCTGCGGGACGGGCGGCGCCGCGTGCCTCGTCTGTGCGATCGGCCTCTGCTCCGCGGGGATCTGCACGTCGTCTTGCTCGGGCCTCACGTGCGGCGCGGGGTGCTGCTCGGGGACCGCGTGCGTGAGCCCGCCGACGGCGATGCAGTGTGGGAGCGGCGGCGCGGCGTGCATGAACTGCGGCATCGTGGCCGACCGCTGCACCGACGGGGAGTGTCGCTGCGGCACCGACGGAAGCCTGCGCGTGTGCCAGGCGGGACAGCAGTGCGTCGGCGGCGCGTGCCAGTGCACGCCCCTGTCGTGCCCGGGCGGCTGCTGCATGGGCAACGTCTGTCGGCCGCGCACGGCGATGAGCTGCGGCACGATGGGCTCCATGTGCGTCGACTGCACCGAGCCGCCGATCGGCGGCCGCGGCCCGGCCGCCGACGGGTGCAGCTCCAGCGGCGAGTGCACCTGCGGGATCGGGCCGCCCTGCATGCCGCCGCTGTCGTGCGCCGGCGGGATCTGTCAGAACCCCGTGGTCGAGCTCTGAAGGTCTGTCGATGAATCGACCCCCTTCGCGGGGCGATGGGTCCCCCTCGGCCATCGCTGTTGGCCTGGCCTCGAACGGCGCCGTCGGTCCATGCGTGCTCGATTGATCGACGTCTTCGATTCGAGGTCAGTCGCGCGGCGGAGGCGCGTGGTCGAACATCGTGCGCAGCGGGTCGCGGCTGACGCGGTTGCTGCCGTCGAGCCCGTTCGCGTCCGCCTGCGAGAGCGCAACGCGCGGCGCGAACGCGGCGTCGAAGAGCTCGCGCGCAACCCGCGCCGCGAAGGCGTCGGCGTCCTCCCCCTCCGCGCTCGCCGTCGCCTCGGCGCAGCCGAGCACGGAGCCCCCTGGATCGAGCAAGCAGGCTTGCCCTCGCGCGCGGTCGGCGCGGATCTGGACGGTGAGGCCCCAGTCTTCGGTGTCGAAGCGCGCGCCGGAGGCGACGTAGCCGGCCACGTCCTCGGCGAGCCCGCCGCTCAGGTCGTAGCGGACGGGCACCGGCCAGCCGAAGCGGCGGAAGACGCCGGGGTCGACCTGGAACGCCTCGCCGTACGCGTCGGAGGCGGCGCGCGCGTCGCCCTGGCGGCGCGCCGCCTCGGCGAGGATCGCGAGCACGCGCGCGCGGAGCACCGCCTCCGCCGGGTTCAGGTCCGCGATCGCGCGCGCGGCGAGCTCGCGGGCGCGCGCCGGGTCGCCGGCGGCGAGCGCCGCCTCCGCGTCGAAGGCGTCGTAGTAGGCGTCCGAGCCCTCTCGCTCGTCTTCCTCGCGCGCGCGCCGGATCGCCTCGCGCGCGACGCCGGCGCCGAGCACGTCGACGAGCTCGCCGACCAGCCAGGGCGGCATCACCGCGGCGCGGTGCGTCCCGATCTGGAACGTGCCGATCAGCCGGTGGTCGTCCGCGATGGCGCGCGCGGCGACGCGCCCGGAGAGCCACGCGGCCCACCGGTCGCCGAGCCCCTCACCCCACGCCCAGAGCCGCTCGTAGAACGGCGCGCCGACGGCCGCCTCCGCGCGCCGCTCCGCGCGCAGCCGCAGCGCGCTGCGGTGCAGGAGCGCCGCGATCGCCCGGTCCTGTCGCGGGTCGCGCGAGTTGTGCGCGCGGCGGTCCGGCGCATCGAGCGCCTTCTGCGCGTAGCGGTGCGCGTCGTCGGGGCGGCCGACGAGGAGGAAGAACGACGCGAGCGCGCGCCGCGTCTCGCTGCGGTCGGCGTCGCGCACGTGCGGGGGGCGGCGCTCGCGGTAGCCCGGCACCTCGCGCAGCGAGTTGAGCGCCTCCGCGAAGCGCCCTTGCCTCAGGTAGAGCTCGGCGAGCTCGGAGTGCGGGTTGCCGTACCAGCTGACCTGCGCCTGGACGGCGAGGCGCCCGACGCGCTCGGCCTCGTCGAGGCGAAAGACGCTGCGCGCCGCCTCCGCGAAGTTCGTGAAGTCCACCGCGCCCTGCCGCGTCGGGTCGCCGCCGCCGAGCTCCATCGCTTCGCGGCACGACTCGTAGCTGCGCTGCTCGTCGCCCGCCTCGAACTCGATGGCGCAGAGCGCGTTGAGCGCGAGCACGACCTGGTGGGACTGCCCGGTCAGCCGCCCGGCCTCCGCGGCGCGGCGCGCGTCGTCGAAGCGCCGCAGCTTCATCAGCGGCCACGCCCGCTCGGCCACGAACGGCGGCTCGTAGACGTCGCTGAACTCCGCCATGTACCGCAGCTGCTCGTCGTAGTGCTCGAGGTCGCCGTGCGTCCACGCGAGCTCTCGCAGCATGCGGAAGTGCCAGACGCGCACGGCGGGGTCCTCGGGCGCGCGGCCGTGGAGGCGCACCAGCTCGGCGAACGCGCGGTTCTGGTAGTAGAGCGCGCGCGCGAAGTTCGCCTCGCCGTAGTGGTAGACGAAGCCGAGGACGAAGTTGGCGCGGTAGTCGTTCGGGTCGCGCGCGATCAGGCGCTCGGCGATCTCGCGCGCGCGGATGTTCCGGCCTTGCTGCGCCTCGCGCAGCGCGTGCTCGGCGTCGAGCTCCTGGCCGAAGTCCGCGCCGAGCGGCGCGCCGTCGTCCTGTTCGACGTCCTCGAGCTCCTCGTCGTCGAACTGCGCGCGCACGAGCGCCGCGCCGAGCGCGAGCGACGCGCTGAGCGAGGCGAGCCCGAGGATGCGCGCGCCGCGCCTCACCGGCGCATCGACTCCTTGGTGAGCCGCTCGATCTGCGGCGCGACCGCGTCCCGGATCACCTCGACCGGATCGTCGACGCCGGGCACGCACTCGATGCGGTGCTTGAAGACGTGCGGCGCGAGGACCTCGAGGTCGCCCGGGCTCACGTAGTCGCGCCCCTCGACGAGCGCGTGGGCCTGCAGCGCGGGCATCAGGAGCACGAGCGAGCGCGTCGAGGCGCCGCTGAGCACGCGCTCGTCGTCGCGCAGCGCGCGCGCCGTGTCGACGAGGGCCTCGCGGAAGATCGGATCGAGCCGCACCTGGTGGCGCAGCACCTCGCGGGCTCTCAGGAGCTGGGTGCGCGTCACGCCGGGCAGCGAGGCGGCCGCCTCGAGGTGCGGCGTCGGGTACTGGGCGAGCACGTCGAGCTCCGCGTCGCGCGAGATGTGCTTCATCTCGATCTTGAAGAGGAACCGGTCGAGCTGCGGCGTCGGCAGCGGGTAGGTGCCCGCGAGGTCGAGCGGGTTCTGCGTCGCGATGACGAAGAAGAGCGGGTCGAGCGCGTGCGTCTCGTTGTCGACGGTGACCTGCTTCTCGGCCATCGCCTCGAGCATCGCCGCCTGCACCTTGGGCGAGGTGCGGTTGATCTCGTCGGCGAGCACGACGTGGGCGAACACCGGGCCGTGGCGGAACTCGAAGCGGCTCGTCTCGACGTCGAACACGTTCGTGCCCGTGATGTCGCTCGGCAAGAGGTCGGGCGTGAACTGGATGCGGCGGAACGCGGCGAGGCGCTCGTCGCGCGCGCCGTCCGCCTCGATCGCGGCGCCGAGCGCGCGCGCGAGCGTCGTCTTGCCGGAGCCGGGGTAGTCCTCGAGCAGGACGTGTCCGTCCGCGAGCAGGGCGGTGAGCACGAGCTCGATCACGTCCTCGCGGCCGATGACCGCCTTCTTCATGCGCGCACCGAGCCGCTCCGCGACCTCGTGGGCCACCTCGACGCCGCCGCGGGCGCCCTCGCTCTCGCTTCGAGCCATCGCTTCCATCGTCGATTCCTATCGCGTGAGGATCCAGGAGAAGGGGTTGAGCAGGCCGAGCGCGCGCCGCCACGTCGGTACCGTCCGCGCGAGCTCGACGCGCAGGCGCGCGTAGTCGCGGAGCATCGCCGTGAGCACGTCCGGCCCCCGGTGCTCGCCGAACGCGGCGCCGAGGTGCTTGTTCGTCAAGGGGCGCATCGACGCGATCGCGTGCTCGCGCGCGAGGCGCCGCGCGAACGCCTCCGGCGACTCGCCCCACGCGCGGCGGATGCCGCACATGCCGAGCTGGTCGAGCGCCCGCCGGTAGATCGCGCCCGGAGCGCTCGCGCCGAGCAGGCGCAGGAACTTGAGGAAGTAGCCGAGCAAGAGCGCGAGCCCCACGAGCCCGAGCGCGCCGAAGCCGAGCGCGAAGCCGCTCTCGCGGGCGAGCTCCGAGAGCGGGCGCGGCGGCTGCGGCGCGTCGTCGAGCGGGCGTGAGCCGCGCGCCATCTCCGCGAGGAGCTGCAGGAGCGACGGATCGGGCGGGTCCCCGCCGGGGGTCAGCACGGTCTCGGGGGCGACGTCGAAGACGACCCAGCCGACGCCCGCGACGAACACCTCCGGCCACGCGTGCTGGTCGGAGTTGCGGAGCAGGATGGCCGAGCTCCCTTGCCGATCCGCCTCCGCCACCGCGTAGCCGGTGCCCACGCGCGCGGGCACGCCGACGGCGCGCATCAGGTAGACGGCCGCGTGAGAGAAATGGACGCAGTAGCCGGTGAGATCACCGAAGAGGAAGCTCGCCGTCGGATCGGTCGCGCTCGCGTGGCGCGAGCGCAGGGAGTACGTGCCGTGCTCCGAGAGGTACTGCGTGACCGCGAGCGCGCGCACCACGTCGAGCGGCGCGAGGTCCTCGGGCAGGCCCGCGACGATGCGCTGCGCGAGCTCCGCGTAGCGAGGGTCCTCGGGCACCTGCAAGTAATGTTGCCTCGTCGCGTCGTCCCACGAGGGATCGCCCGCGGGCATGTCCATCAGCGCGAAGTACTCGTCGGTCAGCGTGATCGAGTGCACGCGGTAGAGGCGGCGGAAGCGCTGCGGGTTCGGGTTCGTCGCGGGCACGAAGCGCTCCGGCGCCTCGAGGCCGAGGGGCGCGCTGTTGTCCGCGAGCATCGCGACCGTCGTCTCGACGGTCGTCCGGGACTGCCCGACGGGCGGGGTCCACGCCACGTCGCGCGCGCGTGTCGTCGGAAAGACGTTGTGCACGTCCACATCCGTCGCCGCGCGCGTGGCCGCGACCAGCTGGTGGCCGTTGTACTGGGAGAACGCGTTCTGCCGGAAGTAGTAGTAGCCGCCGGGCGGGGAGTAGTCGTCGTGGAACAGCACCACCGCGTCGGGCGCGGGGCTGCCGCTCGGGTAGTCGTCCATGAAGTCGAGCTGGTCGCTCGAGCGCTGGCCGGAGCCGTCGCCCTGGCCACCGCCTCCGCCGCCGCCGCCGCGCTGCGACGCGGAGCGATCGTCGTCCTGCAGGCCGAGCGCGCCGCCCGTGCTCGGCGGCGTCGGCAGCCCGGTCATCGCGGTGGTGCCCAGGATCAGCAGGAGCAGCAGGGCGACCACGCCGAGGTGGAGCGCCGAGCGCAAGAGGCTCCGCTCCGACAGCAGCAAGAGCCCGACCACGAGCGCGCCGCCCGCGCCGACCAGCAGCACCGCGAGCGCGGGATCCTCGCCCGACGCGATCAGCGGGTCGGCGAGCTCGTACGGCCGATGGATCGCGCCGTTGCGGTGCGCGACGAGCAGCGTCGCGAAGCCGCCCGCGACGAGCGCGGCCTCGAGGATGGTGAACGACGGCCGACGGGCGCTCAGCGCGCGCAGCACCGTGGACACGACGAGGCCGCCGAGCCCGAACACCGCCGCGTCGCCCGCGGCGAGGGCGCCCGCGGGGCCCAGGAGCGAGGGCACGAACATCCAGTCGACGAGGAGCCAGCGCACCGCGAGCACCGCGAACATCGCGACGCCGCCGATCGCCACGATCGCGGGCAGGCGCAGGCTGCTGCGCGCCACGAAGCGCGCGGCGAGCGAGCCGGCGGCCGCGCCGATCATCGCCGCGGCGACGCCGCTCTCGACGGTCAGCGGGAACGCCACCACGCCCGCGGTGACCGCGTGCACGAGCACGCGCAACGCCGTGGCGAACCAGGGCTCGGGTCGGCCGAGCGGCCCCTCGGGGGCGTGCGGTCGAGCGCTCACGCCGCGCGCTTCCCTTCGGCCGCGCGCATCGCCGCGCGGTGCCGCTCGCCCAGGCGCTTGCCGCTCTTGCGATCGAGCACGATGACCTCGACCCGGGTCCCGGCGAGCGCCTTTGCGACGCGGTCGAGGTCCGCGCTCGGCGTCCCCTCGCGCGGGTCGGGCAGCACCAGCCAGCGGCGCCACCACGGCGCCTCGGGGCGCGCGTCGATCCCGTCGGTCGTGATCACGACCCGCGTGCGGATCGCGCGCGCGCGCACCGCGCGCGACACGTGATCGAGCCAGGGGCCGGGCCGCGCGGGCACGAAGATCACGCTCGACGCCGGGCCGGCGCGCTCCGCGCGGGACAGGAACGGCTCGAGCCCTGCGCCGCCGCGCCCGCGCGCGGCGATCGACGCGACGATCATCTCGACGGCCTCGTCGACGCGGCTCGTGTCCTTGCTCGCGCCGTCGGCGGAGAACGTCCACTCGCTGCCGAACACGCCGGACTCCACCGCCACGCGCGCCGCCGCGGCGCTCGCGTCGTCGTCGGGGCCCGCGACGAGGTACGCCACCGTGCGCCGCGCCGGCGAGAGCGCGCGCTCGGGCATCCGCACCATCAGCTTGCGCGTGCGGCCGTACACCTTCCAGTGGATGAAGCGCGCCGGATCGCCGGGCGCGTAGCGGCGCAGCTCCACGCGGTCGCCGTCGTCGATCCCCATCGGGTGCGGCCGCTCGTCGCCGCCCGAGACGCTCACGAGCATCGGCGTGTCGCCGAGCTTGCCCGCGTTCGGGCGCACGGTGAGCTGTACGCGCTCGGTGGGTCGGATCGCGAGGCGCGCGAGCCCGAACGGGTCCTGGATCACCAGGCGGCGCCGCACCTCCTCGACGTGGCCGCGATCGCGCAGCTTCACCTTCTCCCGCATGCGCCCGCGCACCGTCTCGATCGAGACCTCGACGTCCTCGGGGCGCTCCCACGTCCAGTCGATCTGCACGAGCGGGAGGAACCAGAACGTCGGCGTGTCGAAGCCCGTCGCGCTCACGAGCCGCGTGTCCATCGCGTGCGGCTCGGCCGGCCCGCGCCGCCGCCGGCGCATCGTGAGCGCGAGCGCGAGCGCGGTCAGCGTCACCGACAGGAGCGAGGCGCCCACCAGCCCGAGCAGCGCGAAGCCCACGACGAGCCACACGAGATCGAGCTCGGCGTAGGCCAGCCGCTCGAGCGCCGCCCACGCGCCGAGCGCGACCAGGATCCCGAGCCACGTCAGCGGGAACAGGTCCGCCACGCGCCGCAGCACGCGGAGGCTCGTCTTCGCCCAGGGCATTGGTGGCCGCAAGGTGACACCGGGCCCCGCTCGGTGCCAAGCTCCCGCGCCTATGGCCATCGAGCAGCTCTCGGAAGAGCAAGTTCGCACCATGAGCCTCGCCGAGAAGGACCGGTGGTGGCTCGCCAACGTGTTCAAGGGCGACATGCCGCAGCTCACGCTGCGCTCGGGCGTCACCGGGATGCTGCTCGGCGGCGTGCTGTCGCTGACGAACCTCTACGTCGGCGTCAAGACCGGGTGGACCCTCGGCGTCGGCATCACGAGCGTCATCCTCGCCTTCTCGATGTGGAAGGTCCTCCAGCGCGTCGGCGTGAAGAACGAGTTCTCGCTGCTCGAGAACAACTGCATGCAGTCGATCGCGACGAGCGCCGGCTACATGACGGCGCCGCTCATCTCGAGCCTGACCGCGTACATGTGGGTCACCAACCAGCAGATCCCGCTGTGGCAGGTCTGGATCTGGATCGTGGTCGTCGGGATCCTCGGCGTGCTCTTCGCGTTCCCGCTCAAGCGGCGCTTCATCAACGACGAGCAGCACCCGTTCCCCGAAGGGCGCGCGGCCGGCATCGTCATGGACGCGCTGCACGAAGGCGACGCGGCGGCGGGCCTGCTGAAGGGGAAGATCCTCGCGGCGTGCGGCGCCGGCGCCGCGCTTCTGACCGTGCTCAAGAGCGAGAAGATCGTCGAGAAGCTCCACATCGCGTGGCTCCACTTCCCCGAGACGCTCGACGACTGGATCTACGGCTTCGTCCAGCTGAAGATCGGCGGCGTCGACCTGCGCCAGCTCACCGTGCAGGCCGAGACGGACTTCGTGATGTTCGCGGCCGGCGGGCTCATGGGCATCCGCACCGGCGTCTCGATCCTCGTCGGCGCCGCGATCAACTACCTCTGGCTCGCGCCCATGGTGATCGGCTGGGGCGACATCACCGAGGCGGTGCGTCAGGGCGAGGTCGTCCCCGGCGCGTACGGCTTCCGCCAGATCACGTCGTGGGCCCTCTGGCCCGGCGTCGCGTGCATGACGACGGCGAGCCTCTTCGCGTTCTTCAGCAAGCCCAAGATCATCCTCGACTCCTTCAAGGCGCTGACGAAGAAGAAGGAGGAGGGGAGCGCCGAGGACCCGCTCGCGGACATCGAGCTGCCGATGAAGGTGTTCGCGATCGGCATCCCGGTCTTCGGCGCGCTCGTGGTGCTGCTCGCGTGGTGGTTCTTCGACGTCAGCATCTGGATGGGCGTCATCGCGGTGCCGCTCATCTTCGTGTTCACGCTCATCGCGGTGAACTCGACGGCGCTCACGTCGATCACGCCCGGCGGCGCGCTCGGCAAGCTGACGCAGCTCACCTACGGCGTGCTCGCGCCGGGCAACATGACGACGAACCTCATGACCGCCGGGATCACCGCGGAGGTCGCGAGCAACGCGTCCAACCTGCTGATGGACATCAAGCCGGGCTACATGCTCGGCGGCAAGCCGCGCCACCAGGCGGTCGGCCACGTGCTCGGCATCCTCGCCGGCGCGACGATGGCGGTCCCCGTCTTCTTCCTCGTGTTCGTGCCCGACAACCCGACGCGCGACGCGATGTCGACGCAGGAGTACCCGTTCGTCGCCGCGCAGATCTGGCACGCGATCGCGGAGCTCCTGACGCAGGGGCTCGACCACCTCGCGGTGAGCGCGCGCTGGGGCGCGCTGATCGGCGCCATCGTCGGCGTCACCCTCGAGGGCCTGCGCATGGCGACCAAGGGCAAGTTCTGGCTCTCGGGGGTCGGCGTCGGCCTCGCGTTCGTGATCCCGTTCAGCACCTGCCTCGCGATGTTCGCGGGCGCGCTGTTCTTCTGGCTCTGCGAGAAGTTCCTCACGAAGGAGGGCTCGTGGGGCAAGCGCGTGATCGCCGAGAACATCGAGCCGATCTGCGCGGGCATCATCGCGGGCGGCGCGCTCACGGGGATCCTCGTGATCGTGCTCGAGAACTTCGTCCTGTCCTGAGCGGGACCTCGGAGAGCCCGCGGGACGGGGGCGGCGGTGCTCGGGTACGCTGAGCGCGCGTGACCAGCGAGGAGCGGCTGCGCGCCGAGCGCGATCTCTACCGCGGGCTGCTCGAGCTCGGGGCGGCCGACGACCCGCGCCCGCTCCTCGAGGAGGCGCTGCGCCGGCTCGTCGCGGCGACGCGCGCGCGGCAGGGCTACGTCGCGATCTACGCGGGCGGTGACCTCGCGAGCGAGCCGGTGAGCTGGCTCGCGCACGCTTGCAGCGCGGACGACGTCGCGGAGCTGCGCACGCGGCTCTCCCGCGGGATCGTGCGCGAGGCGGTCGAGCGCGGCCAGACGATCAGCACCGCGTCGGCGATCGAGGACCCGCGGTTCATGCAGCTGCCGTCGGTCTCGATCCGCGGCATCCGCGCCGTGCTGTGCGCCCCGCTCGGCGACGCGGGGCTCGGCGTGCTCTACCTGCAGGGCCGCGAGCCCGCGGGGCCGTTCGACGAAGAGGATCGGCGCCTCGTCGAGGCGGTCGCGCGCGAGATCGCGCCGTACGCGGAGCGGCTCGTCGCTCGCGTCGAGACGGCGGATCCGACCGCGCCGTGGCGCGCGCAGCTCCCCGCGCTCGGCGCGATCGCGGGCCGCTCGCCCGCGCTCGCCGGCGTCTTGCGCCAGATGGCGCTCGTCGCGCCGCTCGATGTGACCGTGCTGTTCACCGGCCCCTCCGGCGTGGGCAAGACGACCTTCGCGCGCGCGCTGCACGCGAGCGGGCCGCGCGCGACGGGGCCGTTCGTGGAGCTGAGCTGCGCGGCGCTGCCGGACGCGCTCGTGGAGAGCGAGCTCTTCGGCGCCGAGCGCGGCGCGCACTCCACGGCCGACCGCGCGATGCCCGGCAAGGTCGAGGCGGCCGAGGGCGGCACGCTCTTCCTCGACGAGATCGGCGAGCTGCCGCTCGCGAGCCAGGCGAAGCTGCTGTCGCTGCTCCAGTCGCGCACGTACTACCGGCTCGGCGGCACGGCGCCGCGCGAGGCGGACGTGCGCGTGATCGCGGCGACGAACGTCGACCTCGAGGCGGCGGCGCGTGACAAGACGTTTCGCGAGGACCTCTACTACCGGCTCGCCGTCGTGCCGATCGCGGTGCCGCCGCTCTCGTCGCGGCGCGAGGACGTCGTGCCCATCGCGGAGCGCGTGCTCGCCGACGTCGTGCGACGCCATCGCCTGCCGAGCCTCCCGCTCGCGCCCGGCGCGCGCGCGGCGCTCGAGGCGAGCGAGTGGCCGGGCAACGTGCGCCAGCTCGCGAACGCGCTCGAGGCCGCGCTGATCCGCGCGGCCGGGGAGGGCGCGGCGCAGATCGCGCGGCGCCACCTCTCGCCGGCGCGCGACGATGGCGAGGATGCCCGAGCCGACGAGAGCTTCCACGCCGCGACGAGGGACTTCCAGCGACGCCTCCTCGCGCGGGCCCTCGACGCCGAGGGCTGGAACGTGACGGCGGTCGCGCGGCGGCTCGACCTGTCGCGCTCGCGGCTCAACGAGCTGATCCGCGAGCTCGGCCTGACGCGGCCGGGAACCTGACGCGGGGGCAGAGGTCGGGATCGCGTGGCGGCGAGCGACGGACGGACGATCGACGGCTACACGCTCGGCGCGCCGCTCGGCGCCGGGGCGAGCGCGGACGTCCTCGCGGCGACGGACGCGCGCGGTCGCCCGGTCGCGATCAAACGGCTGCGGCGGAGCGCGCGCGAGGATCCCACGGGCACCGAGCGCCTCCTGCGCGAGGCGGAGGTGCTGCGCGGGCTCGATCACCCGGGGCTCGTGCGCGTCCTCGGCGCGGGGCGCGACCCGGACGACCACCCCTACCTGGTGCTCGAGCGCGTGGACGGAAGGAGCCTGCGCGCGCGGCTCGACGACGAGGGCGCGCTCGCCCCGCAGGAGGCGTGGCGCATCGTGCGCGAGGTCGCGCTCGCGCTGCGCGCGGCGCACGCGGCCGGCGTGCTGCACCGCGATCTCACGCCGTCGAACGTGCTGCTCGACGCGCGCGCGCGCGCGAAGCTCGGCGACTTCGGGCTCGCGCGGCGCACCGACGATCCTCGGCTCAGCCGCGAGGGCGCGAGCACCGGGACCCCCGCGTACATGGCTCCCGAGCAGTGGTGGGGCGCCGCCGTCGACGAGCGCACCGACGTGTACGGGCTCGGCGCGGTGCTCTACGAGTGCCTCGGCGGCGCGCCGCCGTGGCGCGGCGAGCCCGCGGACGTGCTGCACCGGATCGCGACGGCCGAGCCGCCGCCGCTCGCCGCGCGCGTGCCCGCCGAGGGCGCCGCGTTCGTGCGCCGCGCGCTGGCCCGCGACCCGCGCGAGCGGCCCGCCGACGTCGCGCGCTTCATCGCCGAGGGCGACCGCGCCTTCGCGCACGCGCGCGCGCACGTCCCGTGGCTCGCGCTCGCGCTCGGAGGGCTCGTGCTCGCGAGCGCGGTCGCCCTCGGGTTCGGCGGCTCGCACGATCCGCGGGTCTGGATCCACGAGTCCGGCGTCGGCGGCCTCACCACGCTGGCGTGCGCGGCGCTCGCGCTCTCGCTCGGCGCGCGGCGCGCTTCGTGGCGGCCGCTCCTCGAGGCGCTGCCGCTCTTCGCCGGCGCGCTCGCGTTCCTCACGGGCATGGCCGTCGTGTCCGCGCACGTCTCCGCCGCGGCGCCGGAGGAGCGGTTCGCGTTCTTCCACTACGGCCTCGCGGAGGCGAGCGCGGGCTGGTTCCTCGGGGCGGCGCTCTCGGCGGCGCTCTTCGCGGCGGGCGCGGCGCGCCTCGGCCCGGACGAGCGCGTGCCGCGTCCGGGCCTGCGCGCGGTGCTCGCGGCGTGCGCGTGCGTGCTCGCCGCGGCGCTCGCGTGGGAGCCGGGCGCGGCCGCGGTCGCCGCGCTCGCGATCGGGCTCACGCTCTCTGGCGCGCCGTCGCGCGGCGCCGACGCCGCGCTCTGTGCGACGATGGCGGTCGCGTCGTACGGCCTGATGGCGTGGGTGCGGCTCGAGAGCGCGGCGGCGCGCGTGTGGGACGAGGGGCTCTCGCGCGCCGCACGCGCCGAGGTGATCACGCGGCTCGACGCCGCCGAGGACGCGACGTGGGTGGTCACGGGCGTCGCGGTCGTCGCGCTCGCCGCGAGCGCCGAGTGGCGCGGGGTGCGGGCGTGGCCGCGGCGGCGCGTGCTCGCCCGATCGGCGGTCGCGATCGCCGCGCTCGGCGCGCTCGCGGGCCCGTGGCTCGTGGCGCAGCTCGATCGCCGCGCGCTCACCGACGCGCTCGCGCCGCACTTCTCGGTGTGGCGCGAGCTCGATCCGCCCGCGGGCGCCGGCGATGGACCGGCGCGCCTCGGACCGACGCTCCAGCTCGGGCGCCGGCGCATCGCGCTCGACGGACGCGACCTCGCGCCGCTCGCCGCGCTCGACGGGCGCACCGGCCCGCGCCTCGTCGCGCAGGCGCTCGGCCCGCGCGTCGAGCTCGGCGGTCCGGGGCCCGAGCTCGTGCTCGCCGTGGATCGGTCGATCGCGTGGCGGCGTGTCGAGCGCGCGCTCGCGGCCGCCGCCGATCTCGGCGTGCGCCGCGTCGACGTGGTCACGCTGCCCGGCGCGATGCCGCGCCTCGCCCCGAGCGCGCCCGCCGCCGCGCGGCTCGTGCTCGCGCGCGACCTCGCCGCGTTCGAGGCGCGGCTCGAGCTCGACGGACGTGAGCGCCTGCCCGCCGGGGCACGCTTCGAAGAGGTGGCCCGCGCGCTCGCGGCGCGGGACGCGCGCGCGCTCCCCGTCGCGCCGCTCGAGTGATCCGCGCCGTCGCGCGGAGGCGCGCGGGATCGACCGCGCGCGTGGAATTACGAAATGACGAGGATCGTCCCCGTCGCTCGCCCGTCGCTCGCGCGTGGAATTACGAAATGACGAGGATCGTCCCCGTCGCTCGCCCGTCGCTCGCTGGCTCACTGTAGTCCGTCACCCCCTCGCGACGCGCGAGCCTCGTCCGTCACCCCATGGAAGGCGGACGCGAGCCACGTGCATCGTAGGCCGAGGTCGGCGCCCGAGGTTCGGAGCCGCGACGCTGGGGAGAACGTCGATGACGCGTGAGTCGTTCGGGTGGTGGGTCGCGGCGATCGCGCTGGTCGCGCTGGGGTGCGACGGCGGCGGCGGAGCCGACGCGGGGATCGACGGCGGCGCGCCGCTCGACGGGGGTGGGATCGACGCGGGTCCGGGCGAGGGCGACGCGGGCCCCGGCCGCGACGCGGGCGCCTGCGCGGCGGGCGAGGAGCTCTGCGACGGTGCCTGTCGTCGGCTCGACGAGGACCCCGAGCACTGCGGGGCCTGCGGTGAAGCGTGCGACGGCACCGAGATCTGTGACGAGGGCGCCTGCGCGTGCCCGAGCGATCGGACGCGTTGCGGCGAGATCTGCGTGGACACCGACACCGACGCCGTCCACTGCGGGGCGTGCGACGACCCGTGCGGCGCGGGGCAGGTGTGCGCCGGCGGGGAGTGCGAGGACGTGTGCGCCGCGCCGCGGCGCTCGTGCGTGGTCGACGACGGCGGCATGTCCGCCTCGATCTGCGTCGACCCGGCGACCGACCCGGATCACTGCGGGGAGTGCGGCACGGTGTGCCGGCTCGACCAGGTGTGCGGCGGCGGCTCGTGCCGCTGCGGCGCGGGTCGCACCGAGTGCGGCGGCCAGTGCGTGGACCTGACGTCCAACCCGGAGTTCTGCGGGACGTGCCTCACGACGTGCCGCCTGGACCAGTCCTGTGAGGCGAGCGCGTGCGTCTGCACGGGCGGGCTGACGGAGTGCGGCGGCAGCTGCGTCAACACGCAGGTGAGCAACGCGCACTGCGGGCGCTGCAACATGCCGTGCGGCGCCGGCACGAGCTGCTCGGCGGGCGCGTGCACGTCGATGTGCGCCTCGATGCCCGGCACGACCTTCTGCTCGGGGAGCTGCGTCGACACGCAGATCAGCAACGCACATTGCGGCGGGTGCGGCAACGCGTGCGGCGGCGGACGCTGCGACGCGGGCGTGTGCAGGCCGCCGAACGCGACGCGGGAGACGGCGATCGACGTCGTGTTCCCTGCGGGCGGCGGGGAGCTCACCGTGACGGGGACCACCGCGGGCTCGTTCCCGGTGAGCGGTCCGTGTGGGTGCACGAGCGGACCCGGCGTCTGGTACCGCGTCGGGCTCTCCGAGCCGGTCGTCTTCTACGCGGACACCTTCGGCTCGAGCTTCGACAGCAGCGTGTTCCTCACCGGCGCGACGGGCGCGCCGCTCGAGGGGGCGGGGCGCTGCAGCGACGACTCCGGCTGCGCCGGCGCGGACAACCGCAACGGGCAGATCGCGACCGTGCTCGCCGCGGGCACCTATTACCTGGTCGTCTCCGGCTGCGGGTCCGGCGCGTTCACCCTCCACGTCCAGCACTTCCGGATCGCCGACTACGCCTCGGTCGCGCTCACGCCGATCGCGACGGCGCCGGCGACCACGTTCGCGCAGAGCGCGACGTTGCGCCTCCAGGCGGCCGGCTCGCGTGCCTTCACGCCGCACTGCTCGCTCTTCGGGCGATCGGGGGAGCGCGTGCACTGGCTGACGAGCTGCGGGACCAACGCGTTGCCGAGCATCTTCAGCCTCTGCCCCGCCGACGGAGGGTACTGGGAGTACGGGACGGCCGCGGCGTCGTACGACCCGGTGCTCGTCGCGTTCAGCGGCGTCTCCGGCGGGAGCCTCGCGTGCGTCGACGACGTACCGAACTGCGCGTCGTCGCAGGCCGGCGCGCCGACGAGTAGCCGGGGCGCGCGCATCGAGCCGGTGCTCACGCGGGGCCTGAACTGGCTCGTGATCGACGAGCGGAACCAGACCGCCGGTGGGATGGAGTACCGCTTCCTGCACGCGACGCGCTGAGGGCGATGGGCGCCGTCTCGCCCTCGGCTCACGGGGCGGGGCGGCGCGCGGCGAGCGCGGCG
>JAHBWG010000119.1 GCA_019637095.1 Sandaracinaceae bacterium
GGCCCGCGTCCTGGCCCGCGAAGCCGAAGAACGCCGGGCTCGACGCCGCGTCGGTCGGGCCGAGGATCGCGTCGAGGTTCGCGACGGGGCGCCCCGGCGCGGCGGCGCCGCCCGCGGCGGCCGCCGCGTCGATCGCCTCGTTCGCGGCGTTCGCGATCGCGCGGTAGCGCCCGCCGAAGTCGGTGATCACGAAGCGCGCCTCGGGCGAGTCCTTGAGGCGCAGCGACGCGCGCTTGAGCCTCGAGAGCGGGCGGTCGTGCTCGACCCACGTCCAGAGCATCGCGAGCAAGAACAGCGCGAAGCCCCCCCCGCCGAGGGGGATCCACGGCAGCGCGGCCCAGCGCTCGCCGCCCGCCTGATCGAAGATGGCCCAGGGCGGGCCGAGGGTGCGCACCGGGCGCCCGACCGAGTAGCCGACCCCCGCGTGCCGCGCGGCGCCCGTGACCTGCGAGTAGACCGCGAGCCCACCCGAAGGCAGCTCGAGCGGCTCGGTGCGCTCGCCGCTCGCGAACCGCTCGTCGCCGATCACCTGCGGGGCGAGCTGCCCCTCCATGTCCTCTCGGCGGGGCGCGCCCGGCGGCATGTGCCCGGCGAACATCGCGCTGCCGCGGAAGAAGCCGATGCTCGCGCCGCCGAGCCGCTGCGAGAGGAGCTGCGCGAGCTGGTCGTCGTAGCGCTTGCCGTGGATGAGCGCGCCGACGTACTGGCCGCCGTCCACCACCGGCCGCGCGGCCATCCGGTAGACGCTGTCGTTGTAGACCCAGACGTCGTCGGAGAGGTAGCCCTCGAGCGCGCGCCGCACGAGCGGGAACTGGCCGAGCCCGGCGCCCGCCGGCGGGTTGGTCGGCGCGATCGCGGCGACGATCCAGCCGTCCTGATCGACCGCGAAGACCAGGTCGCCCGACATCTGATCGAGCTGCCCGTTCAAGCGCACCAGCGTCTGGCGAAGGCTCGTCACGAGCGCCTCGTCGAGCTCTCCCGGGGTGCGCCGCCCGCCGGCGCGGCGGAGCGCGCTGCGCACGTCGGGGTTGGCGGCGATCGGCGCGATCGCGTCGAGCCGGGCGCGCGCGTCGAGCTTGAGCGTCTGCTCGATCTCGAAGCGATCGCGCACGAGGTCGTTCACCGCGGCGGTGCGGTAGTGGTCGTCGATCAGCGAGGCGGCGAGCAGCGCGGCCGCGACGCTGACGATGGCCGCCGCGGTCAGGAGGAAGTACCAGAAGCGGGAAAGGATCATTGCCCCTCTGCTCCGCCGATCGGGAACGGCTCGATCGTCAGCTCGCGCTCCTCGACCACCACGCCCTCTCGCGCGTGGACCACCTCGGCGCCGTGGAAGACCTTCAGCGTGTACGTGCCCGGCGGGACGTTCGTGAAGTGGTAGCTCCCGTCCGCGGTGACCGTCGCGCGCGCGACGAGATCGTCGATGACGTGCAGGTGACCACGCACGTGCGCGTAGAGGCGGTCGCCGATCGCATGGACGCCGGCGGAGGGCACCTCGATCGGGCGCACGCGGCCCGGCGCGACGGGCGTCTCCGCGAAGCCGGCGAGCCCCTCGACGGTGAGCTCGTGAGACACCGGATCGGTGTTCTGGACCTCGACGGTCGTGCCCGCGCGCGCGACCATCGTCGTCGGCCAGAGGCCGCCGTTCGCGAGCCGGAAGCCGGGCTGCCCCTCCGCGAAATCGCCCTCGCCGGTGAGCACGACCGCGAGGTCGCGCGCGGCGTCGAAGCCGCGCGGCCGCGGCTCGAGGAAGCCGTTCCACTGCGACCAGTAGTGGTTGCGGCGCGCGTCGTCCGGGGCCTCGGGCGCGGTGCGCCCGTAGTCGGAGCCGAAGCGGACGCGGCCGCGGACGTCGACGGCCATCGCCGTGGCCGCCGTGGCCAGGGCGAGCCCCAGGACGGCCAACGAGCACACCGCGCGGCGAGAGCGGGAGGGTGTCCGGTCCATGCGACCGCGCGATCGTATCGAAGCGGCGCTTACCCGGTCAACGAATACGATCCCCCGCGGCGCCGCGCGCTCAAGGAAACATGGGCACGACCCCGAATCGGGACGGATCCGGCGCGGGGCGCATGCCGAGCTGGAGGTTCGAGTTGGAGCCGGCGCAGAGCACCTCGTCGATCATCGCGGGCCGCCGCCGGATCAGGCAGGCGTGCGAGGATCCGATCGCCGCTTCGAACCGCGCGCCGGCCTCCATCACGAGCACGCGCGGCGAGGGCTGGGCGTCCGCGCCTCCGAGCCCGAGCAGCCCCTGGGTGTTGCCGCCCCACCCGTAGACGCCTGCGCCGTCCGAGGTGACGGCGATGACGCTCCCGCCCTCGGCCCCGACCCAGCCGATCGGGACCGGCAGCGAGACGCGCGTCGGGACCTCGACCTCGGGACCGCCGAGCGTGCCGTTCCCCGTGCGGCCCTCGTGGTTGCTCCCCCAGCAGAACACGTCGCCGACGTCGTCGCGCGCGCACGCGAAGTTGGCCCCGGCGGTCACCTGCACGATGCGTGAGAGGCCCGGCACCTCCGTCGGCGGCACGGAGTCGCTCGCGGGCAGCGCGCACTCCGAGTCGTCGTTCTGACCCCAGCACCACACGCTGCCGTCGTCGAGCGCGAGGAGCGTGAAGCCGTTGGTGGTACTGTAGCCCGCCGCGATCGAGCGCGGCGTGCGCTCGAGCGGGAGGCCCTCGACGGGCGTGAGCCGCGCGTTCCCAGCCCCCTCGCGCCCGAGCTGCCCCTGGCCGTTGTGGCCGGAGCAGTAGACGCGCGTGGCGCTCCGGGCGCAGAGGTGGCTCTCGTTGTGAGAGATCTCGACGAGCGGCTCCGGCGTGCCGGCGAACATGAGCGAGACCGGGGTCGGCGTCGTCGAGCTGCCGGTCCCGTCGCCGAAGCGAGCCTGGGTGTTGTGGCCCCAGCAGCGCGCCGCGCCCGCCGCGTCGAGGGCGCAGGTCGCCCCCCAGCCCGCGTGGATCGACACCACGTCGCTCAGCGTGACGACCGGCTGCGGTTCGGCGCGGTTCTGCGCGAACGTTCCGTCGGTGAAGCCGTCGCCGAGCTGGCCACGGTTGTCGGCCCCCCAGCAGAAGACGCCGCCCGGCTCGACGAGCGCGCACGTGTGGATCGAGCCGACCGAGATCTGACGCACGACGGGGACGACGCCCGCGTCCTGTCCGGCGTCGGCGCCCGCGTCGTGGCCCGCGTCTTCGCCCGCGTCGCTCCCCGCGACCTGCCCCGCGTCGTGGCCCGCGTCGTGACCCGCGTCGGTCCCTCCGTCGGTCCCCGCATCCGACCCCGGGCCCGCGTCGTCGAAGTCGGGGAGCGCAGCGGTGCAGCCGCCGAGCAGCACGGCGAGCGCGAGCGAGAGTCCGCGGCGGGTCACGTGCACATTCTACTCGTCGTCGGGCCGCTCGCGGATCCCGTAGGCCTTGAGCTTGTACGCGAGCGTCCGGATCGGCATGCGCAGGAGCTGCGCGGCTTTCGTCTGGTTGCCGTCGGCGCGCTCGAGCGCGCGCACGATGAGCGCCGTCTCGTAGGCCCTCACGCGGTCGCGGAAGTCGGCGTCGCCTTCGGTCGCCTCGCGCGCCGGCGCCGCCTCGGCGGCCGCGCGCGCGCGGACGCGATCGGGCAGGTCCGCGACGCCGATGCGCGCGCCCGTCGAGACGACGACGGCGCGGTCGATCACGTTGCGCAGCTCGCGCACGTTCCCGGGCCAGTGGTAGCCGCGCAGGGCGGCGCGCGCCTCCTCGTCGATCGCGCGGCTCGCGAGGCCGCTCTCGCGGCTCGCGTGCTCGAGGAAGTGATCGATCAGCGGATCGACGTCCTCGGGCCGTTCGCGCAGCGGCGGGATGCGCAGCGTCATCGGGTCGAGGCGGAAGAGCAGGTCCTCGCGGAACGATCCGTCGCGCGCCATCGCCTCGAGGTCGCGGTGCGTGGCGACGACGACGCGCACGTCGATCGGGATCTCGCGCTCGCCGCCGAGCCGCACGACCGACTTGGACTCGAGGATGCGAAGCAACGCGACCTGCGATGCTGCGGAGAGCTCGGCGACCTCGTCGAGGAAGAGCGTCCCGCCGCTCGCTTGCTCGAAGAGGCCCGGGGTCGTGCGCTCGGCGCCGGTGAATGCGCCCTTCTCGTGGCCGAAGAGCAGGGCCTCGAGGAGGTTCTGCGGCATCGCGCCGCAGTTCACGGTCCGCAGCGGTCCCGCGGCGCGCGGGCCGCGCTCGTGGATGGCCCGCGCGACGACCTCCTTGCCGGAGCCCGTCTCGCCGACGACCATGACGGGGATCTTCGCCTGCGCGACGCGGTCGACGAGCTCGCTGAGCGCGACCATCGCGGGGCTGACGAAGAGCGGGGCGCCCGTCGACGCGGGGCCGTCGTGGTGCTCGACCACGACGCGCTGGCGCGCGTCCGCGCGGCGCGCGAGGGTGCGCGCGGCGTCGATCAGCTCTTCGGCGCTCGCGCCGTCGACGGCGACGCCCGCGACCAGCGCGGGGTCGTCCGCGACGAGCTGCGTGGCCACCGCCGTCGCGCGCGCGCGGTCGGTCTCGGGGAGCACGACGAGCGCCGCGTTGGCGCCGTAGATCGAGAGGCGATCGACCGGGCGCAGCCGCTCCGCGAGGCGCGGCAGCCACGGGCCCGCGGCCGCCTCGCCGGCGCCGAGGTGGCGCACCATGACGACCGCGACCCCGCGCAGGAACGTGCGCGCGCGGATCACCTCGTCGGCGACGCGCTCGGCGAAGCGCTCGTAGCCCTCCACGCCGCTGACGCGGCCGGCGTGGTCGGCGGTGCGGTTCACCGAGACGGTGACGGCGCCCACGGTGATCGCGTCGCCCGCGCGGAGCGTGACCGGTCCTTCGAGGCGCACGCCGTGGAGCCACGTCCCGTTGGTCGAGCCGAGGTCCTCGACGCGCACGCCGTCGTCGGTGCGCTCGAAGCGCGCGTGCCGGCGCGAGAGGCTCGCGTCGTCGACGACGAGGTCCGCGGGCGGCGCGCGGCCCAGCACGAGCGCGGCGTTCGGCGCGAGCGGGACGACCTCCGCGCGCTCGCCGTGGTAGACGACCAGGCTCGTGTGCACGCGGCCTGCGCCGCCGTCGCGCAGCACGGCGTCCTGGTTCATCGTCGTGTCGTCGTGCGGCACCGGGCTGGATGGTGGGCCTCGGCCTCTCGTCACGCAACACCGTCGCGGGTCGTTCGAGCCGCCGTCAGAACGCGGTGCGCACGCGGGCCGCGGCGAAGTCCGGGCCCACGTCGAGCTCGACCTGCGTCGCGCTCGGCGCGCCGGGCTCGCTCGCCGCGACCGCGAAGAGCGTCGCGCTGATCGCCGCGAGCACGCCGCTCGTCACCGCGCCGGCGATCGCCCAGTCCTGTGCGGTCGTCCACGCGGCGTGGACCTCGGGGCACGCCGCTCGCCGGCCGCTCGGGAACGGCGGGCACTGCGCCGGGTCGTTCCACACGAGCACGTTCGCCTCGCGCGCGGCGAGCGCGACGAAGGTCAGGACGAGCGCGACCGCGGTGGTCGGCGCGCCGACGGCGCCGAGGATCAGCGCGACGGACGGGCCCTCGCTCCGCGTCGGGGGCGCCGCCGGCTCATCGGGCGCGGCGAGCTCGCCGGGCTCGGCGGGCGGCGCGGGCTCCGGCTCGATCGGCGGCCGCGCGCTCGCGCGCGGGACGAGCGTGATCTCGACGCGCGTGAGCCGACCCGCGGTGATCTCGGCCGGCCGCTGCACCGGGACGTGGCCGGGCGCCTCGACGTCGACGACCGCGGTGCCGACCTCCACGGAGATCGGCGCGGCGAGGGGGAGCGTCCCCGCGTCGCGACCGTTCACGCGCAACCGCGCGCCTCGGACGCCCGAGGTGACGACGAGCGTCCCGAGGTGCTCGCGGATCGTCTCGAGCGCGCCCTCGAGGACGCGGCGGTGGTCGGTGATCCAGGGATCGGCCGCGGCGAGCGCGCGCACGAGGTGCGCCTCGGCGTCGACCCAGCGGCCGAGGGCCTGCTGCGCGAGCGCGAGCTGCGCGAGCGCGCGCGGCGTGGGCTCGAGCGCGACGGCCGCCTCGAAGTGCGTCGCGGCGGTCTCGTCGTCGCCGCCCGCGCGCGCGGTCAGCCCGCGCTCGAGGTGGCACGCGGCGTCGCACGCGTCCTGCGCGGCCGCGGGGAGCGCGACGAGTGTGAGCGCGAGCGTTCCGATCGCGGCGGTCCGGAGCGACACGCGCGTATGGTAGCGCGCGCCGCCCGCGCGCGGCGGATCTGTCGTGCGGGGGAGCCATCTCTTATGCTGTGCGGGTGAGCCGCCCCTCGACCGACGAGGCCTGGATAGGCCAGCAGATCGCCGAGCGCTACCGCCTCGACCGCATCATCGGCAAGGGCGGGATGGGCACGGTCTACGAGGCGGTGCACCTCTGGACCGGGCGCCCCGTCGCCGTGAAGCTCCTCTACAGCGCCGACTCCGAGCGGATGTCCAAGCGCATCCTCGCCGAGGCGCGCGCCGCCGCGGCGGTGCGCCACCCGCACGTCGTCGAGGTGCTCGACGTCGGGTTCGCGGAGCTCGGCGTGATGTACCTCGTGCTCGAGCTGCTCGAGGGCGAGACGCTCCAGTCGCTGTTGAAGCGCCGCGCGAAGCTGCGCGCGGAGGACGCGCTCGACATCATCGTGCCGATCCTCGACGCGCTCGAGGTGCTGCACCAAGCGCAGATCGCGCACCGCGACGTCAAGCCCGGCAACGTGTTCCTCAGCCGCGGCGCGGGCGGGCGCGTGGTGCCGAAGCTGCTCGACCTCGGGATCAGCAAGCGGCTCGACGCCGCCGAGGGCCTGACGGTGACGGGCGCGCTCATGGGGACGCCGAGCTACATGGCCCCCGAGCAAGCGCGCGGCGCGGACGAGGTGGGCGCGAGCGCAGACATCTGGGCGGTCGGCGTCCTCTTGTTCGAGTGCCTCACCGGGCGGCGCCCGTTCGAGCACGCCACGATCCCGGGCACGCTGCACCTCATCGCGACGGAGCGCCCGCCGCCGATCGCGACGCTGGTCGACGATCTGCCGGGCGCGCTCGCGAGCGCGGTCGATCGCGCGCTCGCCTACGATCCGGCGGACCGGCACGCGAGCGCGGGCGCGATGGCCGACGCGCTCGTCGACGCGGCGCTCGCCGCGGGCTGGCCGCTGACCTGTCGGATCCCGGCGGGGCCGATGATCTCGCTCGTGCCGGAGGAGCCCTCCGGCGAGCGCCGGTTCGACCCGTCGGATCGGACGCCCCACTCGGACGACGCGACGCCGGTCGGGCTGCGCGCGACGACGCCGATCCCCGGGCTCGCCGCGTCGGTGAAGGTCCCCGAGCTCGCGCCTCCGTCGAAGGCGCCGCGCGCGGACGACCCCGCGCCCCGCCCGCGCTCGGATCGCCCCGCGGGCGCCGAGGCCGCGCCCGCGCCGGATCCCGGGGTGCGCACGCGCGCCGTGCGGCGGCCCTCGAGCGATCGCCCTCCCAGCGACGCGAACGGGAAGGAGATCCCGGGCGAAGCGGCGGTCGACGACGCGCGCGAGCGCGCCGCGGTCGCGCCCGCCGCGCCGCGCCCGGCCGACGGGGACGACGCCGCGCCGGCAGACGACGCGGCAGACGCGAGCGGGCCGGAGGTCGCGCCGAGCGCACGAGCGGACGAGCCCGAGGTCGCGGCGCCGCTCCCGACGCTGCCGGTGCGCTCGCGCGGCGTGTGGCTCGCGCTCGCGGCGTGTCTCGCGCTCGTCGCCGGCGTCGCGTACTGGTTCGTCGGGCGCGCTCCGAGCGCGGACCCGCCAGCCGTCGCCGCCCCGGTGTCGCGGCCGCCCGTCGAGCGCGCCGAGGAGCCGCCCGCCGATCGGGCGCTCCCGGCCGCCGCGGCCGCAGGCGAGGCGCGGAGCGCGGCGCCCGAGCCCGGACGCGCCCGGAGTCTGCGCTCCCGGCCGAGCTTCCCTCGCGTCGAGGCGGCCTGAGGAGCCCGGCGCGTCGTCGCCCGCAAGCGCGGCGGCGCCACGCAAACGCACGGGCCCGCGGCCGGCGGGCCCCCGCCGAGCGAGCCGGCGAGCCGGCCGCCGACCGCGCCCACGATCCGCGAAGGCGCCAACCGCGCGCCCATCATCATCGACTGACGCTATGCTGGAGCGACGATGAGCGACCAGCGCACCCTCCACGAAGCCACCCTCGCTCGGTCGCGCGCCCTCGGCGAGGCGCGGACCTCGCTCGTGATCTACACGGACGGCGCGACGACGGTCGTGCCGCTCGAGGACGAGACGCCGGTGGTGCTCGGGCGCGCGGCCCCCGCCGACGTGATCGTCGCCGAGGAGAAGCTCTCGCGCGCGCACGCGCGGTTCACCGCCGTCGAGGACGGCGTGCTCGTCGAGGATCTCGGCTCGACGAACGGCACCCACCACCGCGGCAAGCGCGTCGAGCGCGTGGTGCTCACGCCGGGGGACTCGGTGACCCTCGGGCGCGTCACCGTCTCGGTGAGCCAGGCGGAGGGGCGCGCGAACCTGCTCGGGGACTTCCTCTCGTACGCGGAGCTGCGCGAGCGGCTGCGCGACGAGGTGGTCCGGACGCGCACGTTCCGTCGCGGCGTGACCGTCCTGTTCGTGCGCGAGCTCGGCGAGGGCGGCGACGTCACGAGCTGGGTCTCCAAGGTGCGCGCGGCGCTGCGCCCCGTCGACCGCATGGCCCTGTTCGGGGCCAACGGCGCGTTCGCGATGCTGCCCGAGACCGACGAGGCGCGCGCGCGCGTCGTCGCGGGTCGGATCGTCGAGCTCGACGAGCGGCTCGTCGTCGGCGTCGCGCTGCTCGGCAGCACCGAGGCCGAGCTCGTCGACGCCGCGCGCCGGGCCGCGCGCGCGGCGAGCGCGAGCGAGCGCGTGGTCGTGCACGCGCACGACGCCCTCGTCGGCGCGGGCGAGCCGATCTTCGCCGACCCGGCGATGGTCGAGCTCGAGGAGCTGCTCGAGCGCGTGGCGCGCTCGACGATCGGGGTGCTCCTCACCGGTGAGTCCGGCGCGGGCAAGGAGGTCGTCGCGCAGGCGATCCACCGCCGCGGCGCGCGCGCGCAGGGGCCGATGCGCGTCCTGCACTGCGGCGCGATGCCCCCGGACCGCGTCGCCGAGGCGCTCTTCGGGCACGAGGCCGGCGCGTTCGAAGGCGCCGGCGAGGCGCGCGACGGGCTGCTCGTCGAGGCGCGCGGCGGGACCCTCTTCTTCGACGCCATCGACGAGCTCGGGGGCGAGGCGCAAGGCGCGTTGCTCCGTGCGATCGAGGCGCGCGTCGTGCGGCGGATCGGCGGGGACGAGGACGTCCCGATCGACGTGCGCGTGATCGCGGCGACCCGCGAGGACCCGGCCGCCCTCGCGCGCAGCGGGCGGCTGCGCCCGGACCTCCTGTACCGGCTCGAGGGGATCCGCATCCACGTCCCGCCGCTGCGCGAGCGCCCGGGCGATCTCGATCCGCTGATCGATCGCTTCCTCGCGGAGGCCTCCGCCGCCGCCGGGGCGCGCGTGCGCGGCGTCGAGCCCGAGGCGCGCGCGGCGCTCCACGCCCATCGCTGGCCGGGCAACGTGCGGGAGCTGCGCAACGCGATCGAGCGCGCGGTGGTGGCATGCACCGCCGAGCTCGTGCGGCTCGAGGACCTGCCGGCCGAGGTCCGCCCCGCCGCGACGCCCGAGGCGCCGGACGCGATCGACCTGCGGGCGGAGCTCCTCTCCCACGAGGAGCGGCTGCTCCGCCAGGCCATCGAGCGCGCCGCGGGCAACGCCGAGCAGGCGGCCCGGCTCCTGTCGATCCCCGAGCGCACGCTCCGTCGCAAGGCGACCGAGCATGGCTTGCGCGATCAGCTCGTCTGACGGGCAGGGCTTGCCGGCAAGGGTTGCCCCCGAGTCCGCTCGCGCGGGGATGCTCGGCGCTGGATCGGACTGGCACGCTTGGTGTTACCGTCCGCGTCCGTGGCGGCGACGACGATCGACCTGCGGCTCTCCGGTGCCCTCGCGCCTCGGCCCCTCGACACCAGCGCGCCCGCTCCGCTGACGCTCGACCCCGCGGACGAGGCGATCACCGCGACCAACGCGCTCGGGCAGCGGCTGCAGTCCTGGCAGGTGGCGCGCGTCCACCTCGTCGAGGAGCTCGGCCAGCCGTTCCGCTGCGAGGTGATCATCACGCGGCTCGAGACCCTGCGGGCGGATCCGAGCGCGCCGCAGCAAGCGTCGAACACGGTGTTCGACGACGTTTCGAACGCCATCGACGATGGCACGGGGTCCGGGAACGACCTGCGCTCCGCCAACGACAACCTCGACCGCGGGCTGCGCCCCTGGGACGACATCGCGAACGCGCCTGCGAACATCGCGGCCATCGCGCGCGCGATCAACGACGCCGCGCGGGTCGCGTCGCAGACCGCGACGACCGTCGCCAACGGCCTCCAGCAGCAGGACCTCGAGCAGTACCTGCTCGGCATCCCGCTGCCGACGCCGTGGAGCCCGGAGACGCCGCCGCGGCCCGGTGTGTTCCTCGACAAGCGCTACAGCGTGCTCGTCACGCGCAACGGCCGGGGCGACACGCCGCTCGTCGGCCGCTGGGTCACCGGCCTCGTGACCGAGCACGAGGATCTCGGCGTGACCGGCACGGGGCACCGCCTCGTGCGCCTGGTGATCGAGCCGCAGCTCGCGCGCCTCGCGCTGCGCACCAACACGCGGGTGTTCGAGCAGCAGGCGCCGATGCAGATCGTCCGCACGATCTTCGAGGAGGCGGGCATCTACCAAGGCGACTTCGAGCCGCCCGGGCTCGGCGCGACGCGCGCGTTCACCATCCAGTACGGCGAGACGGACCTCGACTTCGTGATGCGGCTCTTCTCGGAGGAAGGGCTCGTGCCGGTCTTCGAGTGCCGCTTCGGCGCGGAGCGGCTCGGGCTCGTGCTGCCGGAGGAGCTCGCGAGCGGGGGCGGGGTGCGCGGCTTCGGCGCCGACGGCGCGATCGAGACGCTCGACGCCGACGACCTCGTGCGCGCGCTCCCCGACGAGGTGCACCACGGCGTCGCGCCCGACGCGACGAGCGCCGAGGTGCTGTGGGACTTCTCCGTCGCGCGCGCGGTCGCTCCGCTCGCCGTGCGCACGCGCAGCGTGGACTTCTCGAGCTCGTACGCGGGACCGAGCGAGGTCCCGACCCACGTGCACGAGGGCGAGGCCGAGGCCGACGGTGACGTCGCGATCGATCAGGCGTTCGCCGGCGCGGTCGCGCTCGACGTGCACCGCTTCCCGGCGCGCACGAGCTTCTCGTTCGATCCCGAGTCCGCCGTGCAGACCGACGTGGTCGATCCGCACCGCGAGGCGCGGCTCGAGCTCGTCGCCGAGCGCGCGCGCGTGCGCCGCGCGCGCGGGCGGACCAACGCGGTCGGCCTCGCCGCCGGGCAGCGCGTCACCGTGACCGAGGGGCGCCCGGGCGTCGATCCCGCGCTCTTCGACGACGAGCTGCGCCCGGACGGACAGTTCGTGATCACGCGCCTCGAGCTCTTCGCGACGAACCAGACCACGGTGCCGACCTTCCCGCTGCCGCCGCCGCCCGAGGCGTTCTCGACAGGCTCGCTCCCGTTCGAGGCGGTGATCGAGGCGGTGCCGAGCGCCGACCCGTTCCTGCCGCCGCGCCGCCGCGCCCCGCGCGTCGACGGAGTGCAGTCGGCGATCACGCGCGCGTCCGCGACCGAGTGGCAGGAGGGGCACGGCCGCATCGGCGTCGATCCGATCGGGCGCGTGCGCGCGACGCTGCCGTGGGATCGCCGCGCGCCGGAGCGCGGCGAGATCCCGCGCTCGCCGCCGATCCGGGTCGCGACGCCGTGGGCCGGCCACGCCTGGGGCACGACGTTCCTGCCGCGCGAGGGGATGGAGCTGCTCGTCGCGTACGCGGACGGCGACCCGTGCCAGCCCATCGCGCTCGGCTTCCTGCACGGCATCGTCAACCCGGCGCCGCGCGAGCGGCCGCACGTGGACTTCGTCACGGGCGACAACCGCATCGACCCCGGGAAGGAGGAGGTCGTCGGCGACGACCCGCGGCGCCTCCACTACGAGCCCTCGCGCATGGCGCGCCCCGTGAACGAGCGGCACCTCAACGCGATCCGCACCGCGGTGCACCCGGCGCCCGCGGACGACGCGTTCAAGGCCTTTCACGAGCTGAGCTTCGAGGACGCGCCGGGCCGCGAGCGCGTGCGCCTGCACTCGGCGGGGCGCCTCGACGAGGAGGCCGTGAACGATCAGCGCGTCTGGGTCGGTCGCGATCAGATGAACGTCGTGCAGGGCATGCAGGCCGAGCACGTGCGCGAGGACGCGACGCTCGTCGTGCGCGGCGAGCGGATCAAGGTCGTGACCGGGCACGAGGATCGCGGGATCGCCGGGCGCCAAGACGTGACGGTGCGCGGCGACAAGAGCCTGATCGTGCGCGGCGACCTCGAGCGCTGGGTCGGTGCCGACGCGCCGAGCAAGGATCTGCACCGCATCGGCCTCGAGCCCGGCGCGGGCGTGCGCCGGCAGCTCACGTCGGTGCGCGATCGGCTCACGAAGATCCAGGGCGACGACGAGCGCGTCGTCGGCGGCGACGTCGACGTGCGCTGCGGCGAGACGTTCGAGCTCGGCGGCGCGCCCTTCTCGATGAGCCTGCCCGACGACGGCGCCGGCGGCGCGCCCTCGATGAGCAACGACGCCGAGGACGGCGTCACTACGCTCGACGGCGGCGCGGGCGTGTGTGAGCTCGTCGCGGACGGGCCGGTGAAGGTCGCGGCGCGCGTCATCGATCTCGACGGCGCGAGCGCGGTGCGGCTCGAGTGCGGCGAGGTCAGCGTCGAGCTGAGCCCCGGCGTGGCCACGATCCGCGCGCCGGGAGGCGTCTCGTTCAGCGTCGCGGGCCGCGCCGCGCCGAGCGACGGAGGCAGCGTGCCCTCGAGCTCGAGCTCGCTGGAGCTCGAGGCGCCGGGCGGCGCCATCGTCCTCAAGCTCGCCGATCACACGGCGACGGACGGCGGGCGCTTCGTGGCGCTGCTCCGGGCGGGCGAGGCGGGCGGCGCCTATCTCGACGCAGAGGACGCGCTCTCCGGCGGCCCCGGCGTCAAGATCGCCCCCGTCGATCGCTTCGAGATGCGCGGCGGGATGGGCGCGTTCAAGTGCCGGCGCGTCGAGACGCAGCGCGCCGGCGGGCCCAAGGAGGTCGTGCGCGACATGACCCCGCACGAGCTCCAGCTGCTCGCGGACATCGCGGCGCTCAAGCGGGAGATCGAGCGGCGAGAGCGGCGCGTGCGCGACGCCATCGCGCGCCGCGACGCCGCGCGCGCCGAGTACCAGGCCGCCTCGCGCGAGCGCGCCGCCGCGGAGGAGCGCATCAAGGAGGACGACGGGATCGACGAGGAGCTCGGCGACGCGATCGATCGCGTGACCGCCGCCGAGAAGGGCTTGCAGGAGGCCCGTCGGCGCGAGCGCATCGCACAGGACGCCTACCGCGAGGCGTTCCGCACCGGGCAGCGCACGGACAAACAAGAGGACGCGCTCGAGCAGGCGCGCGACGCCGTGAAGGAAGCGCAGGAAGAGCTCGACGAGGCCGAGGAGCAGCTCGAGGAGACGCGCGCGGAGCACGGAGGCCTGATGGACGACTACGTCGCGGCGAAGAAGAAGCAGGAGCAGAAGGCCGCCGCGCTCGACGCGGCGCAGCGCGACGTCGTGCGCGCCCAGGACGAGCTGCGCTCCGCGGAGCGCGAGCTCGCGGCCAAGGAGGCGGAGGCCTCCGAGCTCGAGCTCTTCGACGACGAGCCGCCCGCCGAGGAGGCGGCCGAGTAATGCCGCCCTTCGACGACGAGCTCGATGGCGCCAAGGACGCCGTCGACGACGCCGGCGCCGGCGCCGAGGAGATCGGCGAGGGCAAGCAGAAGGTCGACCAGGCGGGCGACGACGCCGCCGACGGGGACCAGGACACCGCCGACAAGGCGAGCAACGTCGGACACGGCGGCGCGGACGCGGTGCGCGACGTGGACGACGCGCTCAAGGACTGGGGCGTGCTCGATCGGAACGACTCGTCGATCTCCGACGTCGCCGATCGCATCGACCAGATCACCGAGGACGTCTTCGGCAAGAAGCAGGCGCCCGACTCGCTCCCGCCGGTGCGCTACCGGCTCTTCTTCGGCAGGAAGGACGACATCACGTCCGGCCTCATGGACGGAGTGGAGAACCTGTTCGACGACGGCCTCGGCGTCGCCGATTCGCTCCTCGAGGCGGGCGCGGACGCGCTCGGCGTCGGCGACTACCTCGGCACCGATCCCTTCAGCTCGGTGATGCAGAAGCACTCGCCGTTCGCCGAGGATCCCGCCGAGCTCGACGCCGCCGAGTCGATCTGGAGCGTCGTGCAGGTCCGCTGCGAGGAGGGGCTGAACGTCGTGTGGCGCTGCGAGCTGCTCCTCGCCGCCGACGAGGTGCGCGACGCCGACCTCGAGGACGAGCTCGACCAGACGGCCGCCGCGGGCGGGCTCGTCGATCAGGTCGCCGGCCCCATCAAGAGCGCGATCGGCGCCGTGCAGCAGATCAAGGGCGTCGTCGACGGGGACCCGAGCGCGCCCGCGCCGACCTCGCCGCTCGCCAAGCGCGTCGCGGGGATCAAGGACGCCGCGTCTCGCCTCGGGAGCGCGGGCGGCATCGGCGACGCGCTCGGCGCGGTGAGCGACCTGGTGTTCGGCGCCGACGACGGGGCCTCCCCCGACGGTCCCGTCTACGTGAACGTGCCGCTCGATCCGGCGAGCTTCCTCGGCCAGACGTGCAGCCTGCGCATCTCGCGCGAGTTCCTCACCGCCGACCGGGATCGGCCGAACGACGTGCCCGGCTACGCGTTCACCGCGCGCTACCTCACCGGCGTGGTCGTCGAGATGGACGACCTCGGCGCGCGCCAGCCCAAGCTGCCGCCCGGCACCACGAGCACGGCCGTGCGCACGCGCTACGTGCGGCTCGTCGTGATGCCCGAGCTCGCCAAGCTCGCGCTCCGCCGCGATCACCGCGTGTTCAACGAGCTGCCCGCGATCTCGATCGTGCGCGAGGTGCTGCGCAGCGCCGGCGTGTACGGCTACCTCCCGGACATCCCCGGCGTCGGCGCCGCGACCGACGCGCTCGGCGATCTCGTCAGCAACGTGCCCTTCGTCGGGAACGCCGCCGCCGACATGGTGAGCGGGCAGTTCCTGAAGCTCATGCCGCCGCCGTCGTCGAGCGCGGGCCTCGCGCGAGCGGGCGCGAAGCTCCCCGTGGAGGACTGGACGCAGGAGCGCGAGATGTGCGTGCAGTACGGCGAGACGGACCTCGACTTCGTGCGGCGCTTGCTCGAGGAGGAGGGGATCCACTTCACGTTCAGCTGTCGGCGCGGGTTCGAGCGCCTCGTGCTCGTGCACGACCCGAGCGAGCTCGACGAGGCGGGCACCGTCGACGGCCGCCCGGTCCCCTACTACTGGCCGCACTGGCAGCCGCGCGCCGCCGTCGAGACGGTCACGGCGGTGCGCGAGTGGCGCAAGCTCCGCCCCGCGCGCGTGACGCTGCGCGACTTCTCCTTCTCCGAGGCCGACCAGCGCGCGACCGAGCTCGCGGAGCCGGCCGACGGCACGACGGGCGCGATGCTCGCGTTCCCCGCCGAGGCGAGCACCGCGTTCGGGGAGCGCTACGAGGTCCCGGGCAAGTACCCCTTCCAGTACCGCGACGAGGACGACGCGTTCCACTACGCGACGTACGGCGCCGGCCCCCACGACCGCAAGCTCGCGCTCCTGCGCCTCGAGGAGGAGGCCGCCGGCAACCGGCGCGTGACGCTCACGAGCGACCTCGTCGGCGCGGGCGCGGACACGAACGTGCGCTTGCGCGGCGCCTCGTTCGACCGCGACGGCATCCCGCAGCCGCCGACCGACGGGCCGCCTCCCGCGGATCGGATCGTCGTCGAGCGCGTGCGCTGGACGGGCGCCGGCCGCGACGGCGCCGGCGCGCTCGGCGGCCCGCGCTTCGCCGTGATCGCGAGCGCGCCGCAGTACGCGAGCGAGATCACCGGCTGGTGGATCGATCCGAACGTCCCCGCGATGACCCCGGTCCGACCGCCGCGCCGCACGCCCAAGCCGAAGATCACCTCGCTCACCACCGCGACGGTCGTCGACTGGACGGGCGACCACGACGAGGACGAGGAGATCGAGCACGAGCACCCCGAGTCGGTGCGCGTGCGCGTGCGCTTCCACTGGGATCGCCGCGGCGAGCTGCCGCTGGGGATCCTCCCGCCGATCGGCTACATCGCGCAGCGCGGCGCGAGCTGTTGGTGTCGGGTCGCGCAGGCGTGGGCCGGCGACGACTTCGGCGTGCTGTTCGTCCCCCGCGTCGGCGCCGAAGTGATCGTCGCGTTCGAGCACGGCGACCCGGACCGTCCGGTCATCGTCGGCAGCCTCTACGACGGAGAGCACCCCGTCCCGCAGCCGGGGCGCGAGGTCGCGCGCGAGGGCTTCACGCCGCCCAAGGCCGCGGCCGTCCAGCTCAGCACGATCGCGACGCGCACGAGCCCGTGGGACGAGGACGACGGCGTCGCGAGCGAGCTCACGTTCGACGACACCGTCCAGAAGGAGCGCGTGTTCCTCAAGGCCGGGCGCCACCTCGTCGAGGAGGTCTACGGCGAGCACGCGCTCGTCGTCGGCGCCGCGCAGACGAACGAGGTCGGCCGCGACCACGGCGAGATCGTGGAGCGCCGGCAGCAGCTCACCATCGACGGCAACCGGGACAAGACGGTGGGTCGCGGTCAGGTCGAGACGATCCGCGGCTCGCGCGACGTGCGCGTCGGCGGCGCGCAGAAGGTCCTCGTCACGCGCATGCACGCCGAGACGGTCGAGGGCGTCGTCGCGCTCGTGGGCAAGGGCGACCGCGAGCTCGTCGTCTACGGCGATCGGATCACAGAGGTCGGCGATCCGCGCGGGCCCGAGCCGATCGCGCACGACCGGCACGAGGTGACCGGCAACAAGACGTGCACGATCCAGGGGACCTTCCGCGTGCGCGCGAAGAGCCTCGCGCTCGGGCAGCCGGGCGACGGCGACGACGCGCCGGACGCCCGCCTCACGAGCGGGCCCGCGGAGGAGGACGGCGCGCCCGAGCTCGTGGCGACCGCCGAGAACGGCTACCGCCTGTGCGCGGACGGTGAGGTGCGGATCGTCTCGAACGAGGCGAGCGTCGAGCTGCTCGCGACGGAGGGTCTCACCGGGAAGTCGACGACGTACGTGCTCGAGCTCGGCGCGCCGGCGAGCGGCGGTGTCACCCTGTGGCACCCCGATCGGGTCGAGGTGCACACCCGGCGCGCCTCGCTCGTCGCGAGCGGGACGGAGATCTCGCTCGAGGCGCGCGATCAGGCGCCCGCGCTCGCGGTCGTCGCCGCGTCGGGCGTGCGGGTGAGCGGTCGGACCGGGGTCGTGGACGCGCGCGAGGAGATCTCCGTCGCGAGCGCGCTGCAGACGGTAGGGGAGTGAGCCATGGGATTGTTCGACGGGCTCGAGGATCCGCTGGGAGAGGTCTCCGACGCCATGCGCGGCTTCGGCGCCGACGACGAGGCCGACGACCTCGACGCGGCGACGCGCTGGATCCAGTCGCGCATCGACGCGTCGGGCACGATCCCGACGCTGCGCGCGCGCTTCCTGATCGGATCGTTCCAGCCGGGCACCGTCCCCATCGATCAGGTCGACTGGGCGGACGCGATCGTGCAGGCCGGCGGCATCGGCGAGAAGCTGCTGGCGAGGGCGGGGGCGCCGGCTGGCTACGCCGAGCTCGGCGCGGCCGTGCTCGAGAAGGAGCTCGATGATCGCTTCGACATCGAGAAGGCGCACGAGCGCCCGCTCCACTGGGTCGAGTCCATCGTGGTCGAGGAGGGCCTGAGCTCGGTCTGGACGGCCGAGGTCGTGCTCGCCAAGCCCGACGCGGCGGGGCTCCTCGCGAACCAGCTCGGGCTCCCCAACGCGCCGATCAGCCTCGTCGACTCGGTCGCGCGTGCGTTCCGCAACGACGGGGGCGGCTGGGACGCCGAGATCGCCGACCTCTCCACGCTCGGGACGCAGATCGCGCAGGCGATCTTCACGCCCGATCAGCTCGCCGATCGCGTGTGGGACACGGAGAGCCCCGATCGCATCGACCGCGACCCGACCCGCGTCACCGTCGACCACACGCTCGAGACCGGGACGCCGTTCCTCGGCAAGACGCTCGCGAGGGAGTACCTCGGCGCGTTCGCGCGCCTCAGCCTCGCGCGCCGCTTCGACGACGACAACTTCACCCTGAACGAGCGCTGGTTCAGCGGGCGCGTCGTGGCGTTCGAGGATCTGGGCTACGACCCGCTCCGGCGCGTGCGCCGCGTGAAGCTGACGATCCGCCCGCACCTCGCGCAGCTCGCGCTGCGCCGGCGCCACCGCGCGTTCAAGGGCATGAACGCGGTGGAGATCGTGAAGCAGCTCCTCTCGGAGCACGGCCTCTACGTGCAGCCCTCGACGAAGGACGCGACCGGCACCGCGATCCGCTTCGCGCCGGGGGGCCGCGAGCTCTTCGGTCCGCTCGGCGTGCCCGACGCGGCCACCGCCGCGATCGGGAAGCTGTCGGGGATCGATCCGTTCGGCGTCGGCGAGAGCGTCAGCGGGGCGGTCAACGAGCTGCTCGAGCAGCCGATCGAGGACTGGCGCCCGCGCCGCGAGTACTGCGTGCAGTACGGCGAGAGCGATCTCGAGCTCGTCGAGCGCCTGCTCGCGGAGGAGGGGCTCACCTACTTCTTCGAGCACCGCGAGCGGCTCGAGACGCTCGTCATCTGCGAAGATCCGCGCCTCGCGGGGAAGAAGGTCCTGACCGCCGGCCGCGTGCCCCTGATCGCGAGCCCCGCGCGGCTCGCCGCGCTCGCGAGCGAGGGGGCGTGGGACGTCGCGGTGGCGCGCAGGCCCGTGCCCTCGGGCGTCACCCTGCGCGATCGGACGTACGCGCGGCCGTACGATCCGACGGACCTGAAGGCGGGCGAGTCGCTCGATCTGCTGAGCCCGACCAACCTCTCGTCGCTGACGACCCTCGGCGGGCTCGAGCAGATGGCCAACCAAGCGCTCGGCCTCGCGGGCGAGCTCGCCGGCGTCGCGGGCACCGAAGACTATGCGGGCCCCGAGGCGCAGTGGTTCGAGTGGCCGGCGCGCCTCGAGTATCCGGTGCCCGAGGACCCGACCGATCCGTTCGGCTACGAGGCCTACGACGGCCCGCCGATGGCTCAGCTGCGCCTCGAGGGCTTCCGTTCGCGCGGCGCGGTTTGCCAAGGCTCGAGCGAGTGCGCGACGCTCGCGCCCGGCGCGAACGTGAACCTGCTCTACGGACCCTTCGACGTGCTCCACTCGCCGGTGCAGAAGCCGCAGCGCTTCCTGATCACCAAGGTGCGCCACGTCGCGCCCGATCCGAGCGCGCCCCTCGCCCCCGGCGCGCCGCCGTTCGAGACGAGCTACTCGAACACGTTCGAGGGCGTGCACGTCGCGCTCGCGTACCGGCCGCCGACGCCGCCGCCCAAGCCGCGCATTCGCGGGGTGCACACGGCGTTCGTGATCGACGTCGCGCGCGGCGAGGATCCGACCGAGAGCCCCGCGGAGGTCAGCGTGATCGAGGCGCAGTCGGCGTGGCGCGTGCGCGTGCGCATGCCCTGGGAGCGCGCGGGCGAGGCGATCGTCGGCGGCGAGGCGGCGCGCGCGGCTACCGCCGCCGAGGAGGGCTCGCGGTGGCTCCGCTTCGCGCAGCCGTTCACCGGCGCCGGCTTCGGGTGGCTCACCGTCCCGCGCGTCGGCATGGAGGTGGTGCTCGGCTACGAGGAGGGCGACCCCGATCGGCCGTACGTGCTCGGCGCGCTCTACGCCGACGCCTACGATCGCGCGAGCGGCGCGCGGCACGCCTCGAGCGACGAGCCCGCCGACGTCGCGCACGGACGCGTCGACGCGACGCCGCGCCTGCACGAGGCGGGCTTCACCACGCGCGCGTGGCCGCAGGCCGAGCGCGGCGCGGGCGTGCGCGGCAACGCCGTCGTGCTCGACGACACCGCGGGCGACGAGGAGCGAGGCCACGGCGGCGTCGTCGTCTACGCGCAGCACGACTACGCCAAGGAGGTCGGCGGCCGCCGCGACGAGACGCGCCTCGGCGATCACGTCACGACCGTGCGCGCCGACCAGCGCATCGAGGTCGGCGCGAGCCAGCGCGAGCTGGTGCACGGCGACCAGACGCTCCTCGCGCGCCACCCCTCGGAGAGCCCCGTCGACTGGGGGCGCGAGGTCGTGATCGGCGGGGACGAGACGATCTCGGTCGGCGGAGGGGAGCGCGGCGCGCCTGCGGAGGGCGAGCGCGAGAAGCCCGAGCGCGACGCGATGGTCGACACGGTGGAAGGCGACGACTCGCTCGTCGTCGGCGAGGGGCGCGAGCTCCACGTCGCGGGCGGCGAGGTGATCCGCATCGACGGGGAGGGCGCGTCAGAGGAGGTCCCGGGCCGCCTGCTCGACGTCGCGCGCGGCAACAGCCGCGTCGAGATCGAGGGCAACGACGAGCTCTTCGTGACGGGCGACCGGCGCGTGACCGCGGCCGGCGGCTACACCGTCGTCGCCGGCAAGGTCGACATGAAGACCGTGACCTCCGGCGAGCACGACGGGCTCGGGCGCGGCGACGAGAACGGCGGGCTCGTGCTCGACGAGCGCGGCGCGTCGCTCTCCACCGACGGCGCCGCGCGCATCGAGGCGGACTCGTTCACCGCCCAGAGCCGCGCGGATCGCGTGCTCGTGAAGGCCGCGACGCGCATCACGCTGCACGACGGAACCGGGCAGGGGAGCCGCATCGTCCTCGACGCCAAGACCAAGACCGTGTCCGTGCGCATCGCGACCGGCGCCGCGCTCGCGCTCGGCGTCCCGGGGGCGAGCCTCGACATGACCGAGAGCGCGATCGAGCTCGCCGCGGGGCCCTCGAAGTGGCGCACCGATCTCGAGTCGGGCGGCGCCACGAGCGTGATGGACGGCCCCGAGGTCACGTTCGAGGCGACCGACGAGATCTGGCTGCACGCGCCGGTGATCAACCTCGGGAAGGACGGCTGATGGAGAGCCACCGCCGCCCGATCCGAGAGCTCGCCGAGGCCCTGCGCCCGTTCGTCGGCGCGCGCGGCGCGCGGCTGTTCCACGTCACGACCGACGCGCACCTCTACGCGTCGGTGCTCGAGCTCGTGATGGGCTTCGAGCACCACGCGGACAACCGCGGTCCCTTCTTCCTGCTCGACGCGCCGTACCGCGCCGACGGCGGATGCTGGGACGATCGCGCGGCGGCGGTGCGCGCGGCGCACGCGAAGCGCCGCGAGGCGATGGCGGCGCACGGCTACGCGCTCGACGCGCTCGAGCCGGTGGCGGGCGCGAGCGCGCGCGCGCGCTTCGGCGCGACGGTGTCCGCGGCCCTCGCCGGCGCGCGCTCGGCGCTGCGCGGGGCGACGCTCGTGCTCGCGCCCGGGCTCGTCGAGGACGCGAGGGCGTTCGACGCGGACCTGACGGACCTCGCGCGCGCGCTGCCCGACGTGCGCTTCGTCGTGGTGGAGCGCGAGGCGTGCTCGATCGGCGCCGCGCTCGCGCGCGAGCTGCAGGCGGGGCACGGCCGCGCGCTCGTGGACGAGACCGAGGCGTGCCGCGAGCTCGAGGCCAAGCTCGACGCGGCGAGCGCGGCGCCGCCCGACGCGCCGAGCGCTGC
>JAHBWG010000012.1 GCA_019637095.1 Sandaracinaceae bacterium
GGGCGCCGGGGCCGCGTCGGGGACGGTCTGCGATCCCGGCATCTCGGAGATCGCCGTGGCCTCCCCCTCGAGATCGGGCGGCTCGTCGGGATCGTGGGACATGCCCGAGGGTCCATCGAGAGCGGGGCGCTTGTCGAGCGGCGGCATCGAGAGCGAGCGGGGCGCTCGTCGAGCGGCCGCGACCAGGGCGGGTCACGTCGACGATCACGTCGAAGGTCACGGCGCCATTCGAGGCCAGGCCATCGTGCAGCGATGGCCGTTGGCCGAGGGGGCCCCATCGCCCCATCGCCCCATCGCCCCATCGCAAGCCAAGCTCACCGGCGCTCGGGCGCGGTGTCGCCGTCGATGAAGCGCTTGGCGAACCGCGCGATGCGCGTGCGGAAGCCGGGGCGGCTCTTGTCTGCCTCGACGAGGCCCGCGGGGACCGGGCGGACCACGCGGCCCGCGTCGCGCCGCGAGCGGCGCTGCCGGATGTCCTCGGCGTTGGCGACGCGCGTCTTGGCGAGGTCCGTCTCGGTCTCGCTCCCCGCGAGCTCCTCGGGCTCGTCGTCGTCGTAGAGCCACTCGACGAGCGACAAGAGCTGGTTGGCGCCGTACGTCGGGCCGCGCGTCAACAAGACGTGATTGAGCGCGTCGGCCATCCACTGCGCGGTGCCGTAGCGGTCGATCGGATCGGGCGCGAGCGCCGTCCGCACCACCTCCTCGAGCTCGGGAGGCACGTCCGAGCGCCACTCGGCGAGCGGCCGGAGCTTGGGCTTGAGCGCCATCTTGATCGCCTTGTCGATCGACGAGGGCGGGTAGAACGGCTCGCCGGTCAGGAGCTCGAAGAGCACGATGCCGGCGGCGAAGATGTCCGTGCGCGCGTCGACCTGCGCGCCGCGCGCCTGCTCGGGCGACATGTAGTTCGCCTTGCCCTTGATCTCGCCGGGCGCGGTCATCATCGAGGCGATGTGGCTCTTCGCGATGCCGAAGTCGGTGAGCTTGACCTGCCCCTCGTAGGAGACGAGCACGTTCTGCGGCGAGACGTCGCGGTGCACGATGCCGAGCGGGCGGCCGCTCAGGTCGGCCTGCCGGTGCGCGGCGTCGAGCCCGCAGCAGACCTCGTGCACGACGTAGGTCGCGGCGAGGTACGGGAGCATCACGCCGCGATCGCCGGCGCGCCGCAGGATCGAGAGCACGTCGACGCCCGCGACGTACTCCATCGCGATGTAGTAGACGCCGTCGACGACGCCGAGGTCGTTCACCTCGACGACGTTCGGGTGGCGGATCTGCGCCGCGAGCTTCGCCTCCGTGACGAACGAGTCGAGCCACCGATCCGAGCCCGGCACGTCGGTGCGGATCCGCTTGATGCATACGAGCTTCTCGAAGCCGCCGGGGCCGTCGAGCGTCGCGACGTGGACGGTCGCCATGCCGCCCGAGCCGAGCTGGTTGCGGATCGTGTAGGGCCCGAAGCGGGTCGGTGCGCCCTCGTCGTTCGATCCGGCCATCGATGTCTCGACTCTATCGTCTCCCCGCGAGCCGCGCGAGGGCGCGCCGCTCGTCGGCCTCCCACGCGGGCGTCGTCGCTGGGCGCCCGGGGACGTGCGCGCGCACCACGCCCGTCCGAGGTGCGTGCCAGAGCGCGCAGCTCGACGAGCGGTTGCCGCGCATGAGCGCGAGCGCGGCGCGCGCCGACGCGAGCTGCTGCGCCGGGCTCGGCGGGGCGGGCCACCAGCCGCCGACGCCCGCCGCGCGCGCGGCGTCCGCGACGAGCGCTGGTGCGTCGCGCTCGAGGCGGGCGAAGCGTCGCGCGCGCGCGTCGGCGTCGCCGCGCGCGTCGGCGCAGACGACGGAGAGCGCCCACGCCGCGACGCGGCCCGGCTGCGCGCGCCGCGCCTGTGCGAGCTCTGCCTCCGCCTCGTCGTGGCGCCCGAGCGCGAGGAGGATCTCGCCGCGGGTGACGGGGACCGTCACGCCGCGGCAGCCGATGAGCGCGACGCCGGCGTCGAGCGTCGCGAGGGCGCGCGCCGGCTCGCCGAGGTGGAGCTGCGCCGCGGCGAGGCCGATCCAGGCCCACACCGTCTTCTGCCGCGCCGCGAGGATCGCCTGGAAGCCGTCGGCCGCGCGCGCGTAGTCGCCGGCCCAGAGGTCGAGCTCGACTCGGTAGCACGCGGCGACCGGGTGCGCGCCGAGCTCGCTCAGCACCGCGTCGACCGCGCGCCGGGCGCCGTCGATCCCCGCGAAGGGAGCGGTGTGTTGCGCGCGCCGCGCGCGGTGGCGCGGGCTCGCCGGGACGCGCACGCGCGTGAGCACGCCGTCGTCGCAGCGCGTCGCGAGCGGGGTGCGGTTGCCTCCGAGCCGCGCGAGGCCTTCGCGGGCCGCGGCTTCGAGCGCGGCGCGGGCGATGCGGCCCTCGGCGTCGCGGGGAGGCGCGACGCCCAGCGCCGCGAGCTGGCCCTCGAGGAGCCCCTCGTACGCGAAGCGCTCGACGTGCGGGACGGGGCGGCGTGCGCCATCGACGATCACCCACAGCAGCTCCGCGGCGAGGTAGTCGGGCACGCGGTCACGCGCGGCGACGAGCCACGGCGCCGCGCCGGCGACGTCGCCCTCCGCGAGGGCCAGCGTGGCGCGCCAGACGTCGAGCGTCGGGTCGTCGCGTCCGTCGAGGGCCGCGAGCCGCTCGCGCGCTCGGGCGAGACGGCCCGCGTGGACGAGCGCGGCGAAGGCCACGTCGTCCGCGCCGGCGCGCTCCGCGAGCGCGAGCGCCTCGTCCGTCGCGCCGCGGAAGAGCGCGAGCCGCGCGCGGACCGCGTCGCCCCCGTGCGCGGCCGCCGCGTCGAACGCGCCGACCTCGAGCAGCGCCGCGACGAGCTCGCCGGTCGCGTCGGCGTCGAGGGTCGGCGCGACGCGCGCGGCCTCCTCGACCACGCGGCGATCGTCGAGCGCGGCGCCGAGGCGCGCGCGCAGCCACGCGTAGCGCGCCGGGTCGGCTCCGTCCCGCGCGAGGGCGTCGAGGTGCGCGAGGGCGCGGTCGAAGCGGCCGGCGGACTCCTCGTGGAGCGCCGCGGCCATCCGCGCGCGCGCGTCGGGGCGCTCGGCGAGCACCTCGGCGAGCGCCTCGCTCGCCTCGACCTCGAAGCGCAAACGCTTGAGCAGCGCGTAGCGCAGGCGCGCGAGCTCGCCGCCCCCGCCCTCGAGCGCGCGCAGCGCGCCCTCGTAGTCGCGCAAGAGCGCTTGCAGTCGTGCACCCGCCGCGCGCGATGGCGCGTCGGCGCGGCGGGTGAGCGCCTCCGCCTCGGCGAGCGCGCGCGCTCGGTCGGCAGCGTCCAGCGCGTCGAGCGCCGCGCCGAGCCGGGCGGCGGCGTCCTCCGGGAGCGCCGTCATCGCAGCAGCACGAGCGCGCCGAGCGCGGCGAGGAGGACGGCGATCCCGATCCAGGCCTTGCGCCGGTCCTCGGGGCGCAGCCGCCGCGCGCGCGGGTGCGCGACGAGGATGGCCGCGCCGAGGAACGGGAGGGCCGGCGTCCCCGCGCCCGTCGCGAGGACGACCGCGAGGGTGACGGCGAGGCCCACCGCGAGCGCCGCGATCGTGCGCTTCATCGGCAGGTCGTGGCGCCGGCTCGCGACGGCGTAGATCGCCGCGAACGCGACGTCGCCGACGCCGAGGACCGGCTCGATGCGGGGCGTGCCGAGGATCGGCCACGGCAGGAGGAGCACGTCGACCGCCGCCTCGATCTGGACGATCTGCGCGGTCGGTCCGCTCGGGGAGAGCACGCTGTACGCGTCGACCGCCGCGGACACGATGGCGACGACGGCGAGGTGGCCGGCGTCCTCGATCGCGCGCCCGACCACCGCGCCGACGAGGGTCCCCGCGGCGAGGAGCGCGACGGTCACCGCCACGCTCGCGGGCAGCCGCCCGAGCGCGTCGCCCACGAGCGCGACCGCGACGAGCGCGCCGAGCGGGATCGCGAGGCCCGCGAGCGCCCGCGCGCGCAGCGGCGGCGCGAGCGCAGCGACCGCGAGCACCTCCGCCCCGACGCACGCGAACGCGAGGGTGCCGCTCGCGTAGGGGTGCACGGCGGGCAGGTGAGGGGCCGCGAGGGCCACGAGCGCGAGGGCGGCGCCGCACCCCGCCGTCGCGAGGAGCCAGCCGAGGACCGCGCGGCGGTCAGCTCTCGCTTCCACCCTTCTTTCGCCCGTAGGCGATCTGCTCGAGGCGCGACAGATCGATCACCTCGATGAGGTCCGGCGTGACCTTGAGCGCGCCCTCGCGCTCGAGCAGGGCCAGGCCGCGCGAGATCTCCTCGCGCACGGTGCCGAGCCGACCGGCGACCGTCTCCGTCGTCAGGTCGCGGACGAGGTTGCGCGAGTCCTCCCCGCGCGACTCGCGCGCGGCGACGAGCGTGACGAGGAACGAAGCGAGCCGGCTCGGGACGGTGCGCAGCGACAGGTCGCTCACGAGGCGCAGCGTCTTCTGCGTGCGCTTGGCCATCAGGTCGATCAGCACCCGCAGGATCGTCGGCCGCCGCTCGCCGATCGCGAGCAGGTGCTCGTTCGTGATCAGCAGCGCGCTCGCCGCGCGCATCGCGATCGCGGTCGCCGGGTAGTTGCCGTCGTCGAAGCGCAGGCCCTCGGTGATCGGGCGACCCGGCCGGGCGAGGTAGATGATCTGCTCGCGCCCGTCGCGGCCGCTCTTGGTGAGCTTGACCTCGCCGGTCCGCACGATGAACAGGCCCTCCGCGGCCTGGCCCTCGCTGAAGAGGGGGGCGCCCTTGGCCGCCTTGCGGACCTCGGCGCCCTCCGCCAACGCGTGGATGTCGTGCGCGGGAAGGTCTTTGATCACGGGGACATCGCGCAGCAGCTCGTCCGCCGTCCGAGGGGTGATCGCCATCGCGGCGGAGCATATCACGCGCGAGCCTCCGTGACGTCGCTCATGCGCCGGCCGTGACGCGCGGCCGGACCCGTGCTCCTCGCGTCGTTGGCCCTCGCGGAGGCGGCGCGAGCCTGGTACGCCTCACCCATGGCTCGCACCAACGACGCGCTCGTCGCGCTCGCTCGCCGCGTCCTGCTCCCCAACTATCGGCCGCCGCCGCTCGTCCTGACCGAGGGCGAGGGCTGCCGCGTGCGCGACGTCGAGGGGCGCGAGCTGCTGGACTTCTCCGGCGGCATCGCCGTCCTCTCGGTCGGGCACGCCCACCCGCGCCTCGCGGACGCGATCGCGGCGCAGGCGCGCCGGCTCGTCCACACCTCGAACCTCTTCTACAACGACCGCGCGATCGAGCTCGCCGCGGCGCTCGTCGCGCGCACGCCGTTCGATCGCGTGTACTTCGCGAATAGCGGCGCGGAGGCCAACGAGGCGCTCCTCAAGCTCGCGCGCCGTTGGCACCACGATCACGGGCGGCCCGAGCGCGTCGAGATCGTGAGCGCGGAGGCCAGCTTCCACGGCCGCACGATGGGCGCCCTCGCGCTCACCGGGCAGCCCAAGTACCACGTCGGCATGGGGCCGATGGTCGGCGGCGTGCGGCACGTGCCCTACGGCGAGCCCGACGCGATGCGCGCCGCGATCGGCCCCACCACCGCGGCGGTGCTCCTCGAGCCGATGCAGGGGGAGGGCGGCCTCGTCACGCCGCCGCCGGGCTACCTCGCCGCGGTGCGCGCGCTCTGTGACGAGCGCGGCGCGCTCCTCTTCTTCGACGAGGTGCAGACCGGGATCGGGCGCACGGGCACCTTCCTCGGCGCCGAGCACGACGGCGTCGTGCCGGACGGCTGCTCGCTCGCCAAGGGCATGGGCGGCGGCTTCCCGATCGGGGCGATGCTCGTGCGCGAGGCGCTCGCCGACGGGCTGCCGCCGGGCTCGCACGCGAGCACCTTCGGGGGCAACCCGCTCGCGTGCGCGGCGGCCCTCGCGGTGCTCTCGATCGTCGACGACGAGGGCCTCGTCGAGAACGCGCGCGCGATGGGGGAGCGGCTCGGCGCCGGGCTCGAGGCGCTCGCGCGCGAGCACGCGTGCGTCGCGGAGGCGCGCGGCCGCGGGCTCCTGCGCGGCGTGCGGATCGAAGGCGCCGATCCGCTCGCGCTCCTGGGCCGCCTGCGCGACGCGCACGGGATGCTCGCCTCGCTCGCGGGCGGGGACGTGATCCGGCTCGCGCCGCCGCTCACGGTGAGCGCGGCCGACGTCGACGAAGGGCTCGCGCGCCTGCGCGCGCTGTTCGCGGAGGAGGTGCCGACGTGACCCGCCACTTCTTGACCCTGCTCGACCTCGAGGCCGAGGAGCTCGCCGCGCTGCTCGATCGCGCGGCCGTGCTCCGCGCCGAGCGCGGGGCGCCGGGCGCGCGCCCGCTCGCCGGCAAGTCGATCGTCATCCTGCTCGAGAAGGCCTCGACGCGGACGCGCCTGTCGTTCGAGGTCGGCGTGCACGAGCTCGGCGGGCTCCCGCTCACGCTGATCAGCAAGGACACGCAGCTCGGCCGCGGCGAGCCGATCGCGGACACCGCGCGCATGCTCTCGGGCTACGCGCACGGCGTCGTGTTCCGGACGTTCGGGCACGATCGCGTCGAGGAGCTCGCGCGCCACGCGACCATCCCGGTGATCAACGGGCTGTCGGAGCGCTACCACCCGTGCCAGCTCCTCGCGGATCTCGCGACGATCCGCGCAGAGCACGCGGACCTGCGCCGCGTCCGCGTCGCCTGGATCGGGGACGGCAACAACATGGCGCACTCGTGGATCCTCGCGGCCGCGCGCACCGGGCTCTCGCTCCGGCTCGCCTCGCCGGAGCGCTACGCGCCCGCCGCGGACGTCGTCGGGCTCGCGCGCTCGCTCGGCGCCGACGTCGAGGTCGTGACCGACCCGCGCGAGGCCGTCGCCGGCGCGCACGTCGTGACGACGGACGTCTGGTCGAGCATGGGCCACGAGGCGGAGAACGCCGAGCGGGCGCGCGCCTTCCGGGACTACCGGGTGGACGCGGCGCTCATGGCGCGCGCCGCGCCGGGCGCGATGTTCCTGCACTGCCTGCCCGCCCACCGCGGCGAGGAGGTGGCCGCCGAGGTCATCGACGGGCCGGCCTCGCGCGTCTGGCTCGAGGCCGAGTACCGGCTGCACGCTCAAAAAGCGCTGCTCGAGGCGCTGTTCGGGGCACAATGACCCTTCGCGCCTCGGCGGCCCGGCGGTAACGCGAGGGTTTCCGAGGGGTGGGGGTGCGCGCGGCCGCGGTGCTAGCGTACTCGCGACCGGGCAGCGCAGATGATCGCGAAAGGCGCCAGAGTTCCGAGGCTCGTCGAGGGGGTCGACCTGACCTCGCTCCCGCTCGGCCCGCTCGAGGGGTTCGTGCTCTCGCGCCTCGACGGCGAGGCGAGCGTCGCGGTGCTGGCGGACCTGACGAACCTCGACGAGGGGCAGGTGCACGAGATCGTCGAGCGGCTGATCGGCCTGGGCGCCGCGGAGTGGGCGCGCGAGTCGGTGAGCCTGCCGCTGCCGACCGGGCGGCCGGCGACGCGCACGCCGAGCCGCGAGATCACGGTGCCGCCGTTCCTGCGCGGTCCGCCCTCGCCGTCCTCGAGCGGCGCGCCCGCGCGCGTGCGCATGCGTCACGAGCCGGCGGAGCGCGCCGCGCGCGCGTCGATCAAGCTCGACGGCGTCTACTCGAGCCGGCCGCCGGCGGCGGAAGAGGTCGACATGGCGCGCAGCTCGGTGTTCCCCTCGTCGTCGCGCGTCACCGGCGCCCCGAGCGCCCCGCCGAGCTCGCGGCCGCCGCCGTCCGTCCCGCCGGCCTTGGACGACATCCCCCTGCCGCCGCCTCCGAGCCGCGACCGGCTCGCGCGGCTCTCGTCGCAGGCCCCCGAGCTCTTCGGCGAGGTGCCCTCGCTCGACCCGCAGGCGGCGGCGAGCGCCACGCCGTCGCCCGCGTCGTCCCCTCCCGCCGCGGCCGCACCGGCGCCGCCGAGCGAGTCGCCGCCCGCGCCGCCGGGCGAGGCCGCGCCGAGCCCGCTCGCGCCGAGCGAGGCCATCGCCGACGCCGCGCGGGGCGACGGCTCCCCGTCCGGCGACGCGCCCGCGGCGGGCGCCGAGGGGGCCCCGCCTTCGTCCGAGCCCGCGGCCGCGTCTTCGACCGACGCGCCTCCCCCCGTGCCCGAGGGCGAGGCGCTCGATCTCGACGCCGAGCGCCGCCGCCGCATCGACGACCTCTACTTCGCCCTCGAGCTGCTCGATCACTACGAGGTGCTCGGTGTCCCGCGCGAGGCGCCGCGCGCGGTGGTGCGCGACGCGTACTTCCAGCTCTCGAAGGTCTTCCACCCCGACACGATGTTCCGCAAGCGCCTCGGCCCCTACAAGGCGCGCATGGAGGCCATCTTCCAGCGGCTCACGGAGGCCTACGAGACGCTCGGCAAGAAGAAGGGGCGCGAGGAGTACGACCGCTACCTCGGCGTGCTCGACAAGACGCGCGAGGTCGAGCGCGCCCTCGACGAGCGCCCGGACGAGGACGAGCGCGGCCGGCTCGGGCGTCAGGCGGCGCAGATCGAGGCGGACGTCGCCATGGGCCGACCGCCGTCGACGCCGGGCACCGAGCTGCCCGAAGGCCTCGGCGCCGGCGATGCGCCGGCGCGCCCGCGCACGAGCGCGCCCCCGGTCGCGCCGGCGAGCTCCACGCCGCCCGCCCGCCGCGAGATGAGCGAGGAGGGCAAGCGCCGCCAGCGGGAGCTGATGGCCAAGAAGCTCCGCGGCGCCGGCGCGTCGAGCGCGAGCGCGCGCCGTCCGTCGCCCGTCGCCCCGCCGCCGACCGCACCGAAGGCGGACCGCCAGGAGGTGCTCCGCGGACTGACCTCGACGCTGCGCCAGGCGCGCGCGCAGACCGGCGGGACCGACCCGATCCAGCGCCACCTCGCGCAGGCCAAGCGCGCGGAGGCCGAGGGCGACGTCGCCGAGGCGGCCAACCACCTGCGCGCCGCGCTCTTGATGGCGCCGGAGCGCGCCGACGTCGAGGCCGAGCACCAGCGCGTCGCCGGGCTCGTCGCGGCGAGCATGGCCGCCAGCTACGAGCAGCAGGCGCGCTACGAGGAGGGGCACGGCAAGTGGGCGGCCGCCGCGATCAGCTGGGGCAAGGTCGTCGCGGGCCGCCCCGACGATCCGAGCGCGATGCGTCACGCGGCGGAGGCCCTGGTCGCGGCGCGCGGTGACCTGCACCGCGCGGCCGCGCTGGCCCAGCGGGCGGTGGAGCTCTCGAGCGGGGACGCCGGGCGCCACGCCAAGAGCCTCCTGACGCAGGCCAAGGTCTTCGTCGCGGCGGGGCTCGGCCGCAACGCCCGGCGGGTGCTCCAGCGCGCGCTCGAACTGGACCCGGGGAACGAGATCGCAGAGAATCTGCTCCGCGACTTGGACCGGTAGAGCGTTCGCTAGGAACTTCGCGCGGTCGCGCCGCGCACCTCGGGAGACTAGATGGAGAAGGTCATCGGGATCGACCTCGGCACGTTCAACTCGTGCGTGGCCGTCGTCGAGGGCGGGACGCCCATCGTGATCGCCAACCGCGGGGGCTACAAGACGACCCCGTCGATGGTCGCGATCACCGAGGCGGGCAAGCGCCTCGTCGGTCACATCGCCAAGCGTCAGGCGGTCACCAACGCCGAGAACACCGTGTACGCCGCCAAGCGCCTCATCGGGCGCAAGTTCGACAGCGCGCAGGTCCAGAACGCGATCGGCAACGCGCCGTACCGCATCGTCGAGGGCCCGCACAACGACCCGCGCATCCAGCTCCGCGGCAAGGTCTACAGCGTCCCGGAGATCAGCGCGATGATCCTCCAGGAGATGAAGATGATCGCCGAGGACTACCTCGGCCAAGAGGTGATGAAGGCCGTCGTCACCGTCCCCGCGTACTTCAACGACGGCCAGCGCCAGGCGACCAAGGACGCGGGCGCGATCGCCGGGCTCGACGTCATCCGCATCATCAACGAGCCGACCGCGGCGTCGCTCGCCTACGGCTTCGGCAAGAACATCGATCGCACCATCGCCGTGTACGACCTCGGCGGCGGCACGTTCGACATCTCGATCATGGAGATCTCGAGCGCGGGCGTGTTCAAGGTGATCTCGACCGCGGGCGACACCTTCCTCGGCGGCGAGGACTTCGACCAGCGGATCATCGACTGGCTCGTGCAGGACTTCCAGCGCGAGAACGACATCGATCTGCGGCAGGACCGCATGGCGCTGCAGCGCCTCAAGGACGCGGCCGAGAAGGCCAAGTGCGAGCTCTCGAGCGTCGTCGAGACCGAGGTGAACCTCCCGTTCATCATCTCGAGCGCGCGCAACGAGGCGCTCCACCTCCAGAAGCTCCTGACGCGCGGCCAGCTCGAGGAGCTCACCGCGGATCTCGTCGAGCGCACCGTCCAGATCTGCGAGATGACCCTCGACGAGGCCGGGCTCGACAAGGAGGACATCGAGGACGTCGTGCTCGTCGGCGGCATGACCCGGATGCCGCGCGTGCAGCAGGCGGTCGCCTCGTTCTTCGAGCGCGAGCCGTGCAAGGGCGTTCACCCCGACGAGGTCGTCGCGCTCGGCGCCGCGATCCAGGGCGCCGCGCTCGTCGACGACGAGCACGACATGGTGCTGCTCGACGTCACGCCGCACACGCTCGGCATCATGGTCGTCGGCGGGTACTTCGAGGAGCTCATCCCGCAGAACAGCACCGTCCCGATCTCGCGCTCGAAGATCTTCACCACCGTCCGGGAGAACCAGACCGCGGTGAAGATCCTCGTGATGCAGGGCGAGTCGCGGCGCGCGGACGAGAACGAGCTGCTCGGCGAGTTCATCCTCACCGGGCTGCGCCGCGCCGCGGCGGGCCAGGTCGAGATCGAGGTCACGTTCGAGATCAACGCGGACGGCATCGTGAGCGTGCACGCGAAGGACCTCGAGACCGGCAAGGAGCAGTCGATCACCGTCACGTCGACGAGCGGCCTGACCGACCAGGAGCTCGACGACATGATGACCGACGCGCGCGACTACGCCGTGACGATGCGCGCCGACGAGGAGCACGAGAAGGCGAAGCAAGAGGCACAGACGCTCATCGCCGAGATCGAGAAGCTCTTCCCGAAGGTGGAGGAGGTCGTCGCCGGCAGCGACTTCGGCCGCGACGCGATCGAGAAGGCGCGCGCCGTCGTCGAGCGCGCGCAGCAGCTCATGGAGTCGGGGCAGACCGACGCGCTGCGCGAGCAGATCGACGCGCTCGCGCGCACGCAGCGCATGTTCAAGGGCGTGGTCGGGAAGATCGCCTGACGTGTCGGACGACGGCAGGGGCAAGCGCAAGCGGGTGACGTTGAAGTTCACCGGCGTGCCGCTCGCCCTGCCCGGCGAGGACGACGACGACGACGACGACGAGTCCGGCGAGCTGCGGCTGCCGACGCGCGAGGAGCTCGAGCGCGCGCGGCGGCCCTCGACGGTGCCGCCTCCCGAGGAGCACGCGGGCGGTCGCGACGGCTGGGAGCGGCAGCGGCGCAGCGTCACGCCGCCGCCGACCGCGTACGACATCCCCGCGGTGCCTCCGCCGGCGAACCTCCCCGCGTTCGGCGACGCCCTCGCGCTCGTCGATCACCGCCCCCGCCCCGCCGCGCTCGGCGCGACGCCCCTCACCGAGATGGCGGATCGCTTCGCGCTCGGGGACTTCACCGCTGCGCTGCGGCTCGCGGAGCTCGTGCTCGGCGCCGACCCGGACAACGAGGAGGCGCAGCAGACGGCGCGCGTCTCGCGCGACAAGCTCGCGCAGCTCTACGGCTCGCGCCTCGGGTCGCTCCACCGCGTGCCGCGCCGCACCGTCGCCGACGCGGACGTCCGCTGGCTCGGGCTCGATCACCGCGACGGGTTCGTGCTCTCGCAGGTCGACGGCGCGCACTCGGTCGAGGAGCTCATCGACGTCACGGGGATGCCGCGCCTCGAGGTGCTCAAGACGCTCGTCGAGCTCGTCGAGATGGGCGCGATCGCCTTCGATTGAGCGCGTCTCACCCCGTCCCGAGGCGCGCGGCGCGCTCGGCGCCGCGGCGACGCTCGCGCTCGAGCTCGACGAGGTAGTCGTCGAAGTCGACCTGGATCGTGTGTCGCGGTGAGGCCACGTAGCGCGCGAACATCGCGCGGCGCTCGGCCTCCATGCGTGCGCAGAGCTCCGCGGCGTCCGGCCGCGCGTAGCGCCCGGTCAGCGCGTCGGCGATCCAGCGCGACTGCGCGTCGGCGATGGGCATGATCGCGCCGAGCGGCTGCACGAGCCCGACGAAGAAGAGCGTCCGGTGGTCGGGGTGCAGCGTCCGGAGGAACAGCGGCAGGTCGTTGTTCGGCGCGCTCAGGAACGAGGGCTCGAAGAACGGGAACGACAGGTCGTAGCCCGTGCAGCACACGAGCACGTCGGCGCGCTCGCGCGTTCCGTCCTCGAACACGATCGCGTCTCCGTCGAGCCGCGCGATGTTCGGCCGCCACACGATCGCGCCCGCGTCGAGCCGCTCGAGGATCGTCTGGCTGATCGTCGGGTGCGCCTCGCCGAGCCGGTGGTCGGGCATCGGCAGCCCGTGGTCGGTGGGCGAGCCGACCGCGGCGTGCAGGAGCTTCTCGACCGCCCAGCGCCGCACCGAGAACGGGATCCACGGCGGCAGCGGCAGCGTGTCCGCCGGCCGCCCGAGCAGGTACTTCGGCAGGACCCACGCGCCGCGCCGCGACGAGAGGAACACCGCGTCGGCGACGTGGGAGGCCTCGACGGCGATGTCCATCGCGCTGTTGCCGATGCCGAGCACCACCACGCGCTTGCCCGCCCAGCCCTCGGCGTGGCGGTAGGTGTGGCTGTGCAACACCTCCCCGTCGAAGCGCCCCTCGAGGTGGGGCATGCGAGGCGCACAGTGGTGCCCGTTCGCGACGACGAGCGCGTCGTAGCGCTCCGCCCCGCCGCGATCGGTCTCGACGATCCACGCGCCCCGCGCGCGGGTCACGCGGGTCACGCGCGTCTCGAACCGGATCGCGCCGCGGAAGCCGAAGTGATCGACGTAGTCGTCGAAGTACGCGGCGATCTGGTCGTGGCGCGGGAAGTCCGGGTAGTCGTCCGGCATGGGGTAGTCGGGGTACTCCATGCGGCGCTTGCTCGTGTTGATCGTGAGCCCGCGGTAGCAGGCGCTCAGCCCGCTCGAGCTCTCGTAGACCCAGTTGCCGCCGACGCGGTCCGCCGCCTCGAAGCAGTCGAACGGGATGCCGCGCTGGTAAAACGTCTTGCACGTCGCGATGCCGGACGAGCCGGCCCCGAGGATGGCGACGCGTTCGGCGGCCACGCGCGCCTCAGGCGTCCGGGTCGCCGTCCTCGTCGCCGCTCGTCGGCGCGCCGCCCTCGTCGGTGACCGCGCCGATGGTGGCCATGTACGCGAGGATCGCCTCGAGCTCGTCGTCGCTCACGCGGTTGGCGCGGATCGGGGGCATGCGCCCCGAGCCCTCGCGGATCTGCTGGCGCACGCGCGGCGCGCTCCACGCGATGTCGTCGAGGGGGTGGCTCGAGTGGCAGGACGCGCAGATGCGCTCGTAGACCGCCTGCCCGCCCGCGACGTCCGTCGAGCCGATGGGCCCCGCGTAGTCCGCCGACGCCTGCGCGCCGCTCGCTGCGTCACCGCCGCCACCGCAGGCCGAGAGAGCCACCGCCGCCAGGATCGCCGTGCACGCTCGCTTCATCGTCGCCGTCCTCCAAAGAGAGAGGCGGCGATGGGACCACGAGCCGGCGACACCCGCAAGCTCCGGCGCACCGCGGGCTCCGCGCCTCGGGCCGCGTCCAAGATCTGGACGCGGCGCCCCCTGGGAAACGCGCGCGTTTCGCGCCACGCTCGGGAGAGGATGCGGACTCGAGACAGCAGCTGGGGCCGAGCCCGGGAGCTCCACCACGTTGGCGCGACGCTTGCGGCCGCCGCGCGCGTGACCTCTCGCCTCGGTGTCCTCCTCGTCCCTCTCCTGCTCGCCGGCTGCCTCGCGCCGCCGGAGCTCTCCGACGTCGCGTCGGTCGAGTCGAGCCTCACGCCCGCGGAGCGCCGCGTGCGCGCGGGGCAGATCCGCGACGCCGCGGCGGCCAACGGCATCACCGAGGGCTGGCTCCTCGCCGGCATCGCCGACGCCGAGACGCGGATGAGCCACTGCTGGAGCGAGCTCACGTGGGCGTGCATGGGGCCGGCTTCGCCGGACTGCGGCGGCGGCCCCGTCGTCGCGGGCGCGGGCGATGGGCCGTGCTCTGCGCGCCAGGGCGGCCTGGGCATGTTCCAGTTCGACGCCGGCACCTACGACGACACGCTGCGGCGGGAAGGTGATCGCATCCTCACCATCGCCGGCAACGTCGCGGCGGCCGTCGACTTCGTGATCGCGATGGTGATCCGCTCGGCCTACGTGCCCGGCGTGAGCACCCGCGACGAGGCGGTCGCGTGGATCAACGGGGTGCGCATCGGCAACGATCGATGGGATCCGTGGATCCGCACCGTCACGCACTACTACAACGGCTGCGCGCCGAGCTACTCGTGCTTCACCCAGCGCTACGGGCACTACCGCGACAACACGACTGGCGTCTACAACGAGATGGGCGCGGACTTCTGGGCGACGCGCGTCGACTTCGCGGCCCAGTGGGTGAGCCAGTCGTTCCCGCTCGCGCGCGACGCGTTCGAGCTGTTCCCGGGGCAAGACGCGGCCGGCGAGATCGTCCTGCGCAACACGGGGTACGCCGCGTGGATGCCCGGCGTGACGAACCTCGGCACGACGCAGCCGCGCGACGGCGCGAGCGCGCTCGCCGGACCCGACTGGCTCTCCCCGAGCCGCGCCGCGACGGTCGACCGCATGGTGCCCCCGGGCGAGACGGGCACGTTCCGGTTCACCGTGCGCGCGCCGGCGACGCCGGGGGACTACCCGCAGTTCTTCACGCTCGTGCAGGAGAGTGTCGCGTGGTTCTCGGATCAGGGCGGCCCGCCGGACGACCAGCTGCAGATCCGCGTCACCGTGCTCGAGCCGCCGCCGTGCCCCGCGGGCACCGGCCCCGACTGGGCGTGTGACGGCGCCGCGCGCGTGCGCTGCGTGGCCGGTGAGGTCGAGCGCGCGACGTGCGAGCACGGCTGCGCCGGCGGCGTCTGCCAAGACGATCCGGGGATGAGCGGCCCGATCGACCGCGACGGCGACGGGCACGCCGACGACGTGGACTGCGACGACGCCGACCCGACGGTCCACCCCGGGGCGCGCGAGGTCTGCGACGACGGGATCGACCAGAACTGCGACGGCTTCGAGTGCCACGAGACGGAGGACGGCGAGATCGTCGAGCGCCGGATCGGCACGCCGCTCTCGAGCGGCTGCGCCGCGGTCCCCGCGCGCTCTGCGCCCGCGTGGCCGCTCGTGGCGCTGGGCGCGCTCGCGCTCGTGGCGCGCCGCCGCCGCGCGCGCTGAGCAGGCGGGAGACCGCGAGCCGACCGGCGACGTTCGATGCATGGGTGGTCGCTCCCGCGCGGCCGCGTCCGCGCCGTCAGCGCCCCGCGTCGTCACGCGTCGCGCACGCGGTCGCCTCACAGACCGCGTCGTCGTCGACGCGCGCGAGGCGATCGCCAGTCTGCGCCGGCGCAAGCGCAGCCGGAGACGACCTCGCAGCGCTCCCCGTCCCAGCGGTAGCCGAGCACGAGATTGCACACCCCATCCCCGCGCGCGTCCTGCGCCGGACACGCGGGCGAGGTGCAGCCGGTGAGCGCGACGACGGCCAGGATCGCGGCGACACGCACGACGACGATCGTGCCACGCAGACGGGGTGCCGTTCACGCCGCGTGGCGGCGCCGGAACCTGGAGGTCGAGGTCGCCGCCAGCCAGGAGGGAGGGGGCGCTCGTCCGCGGGTCCCGAGCTGAACTGACGAAACCGGCTCCGGTGTCGTGGAAACGACGCATGACGGACGGGGCCGTCGGGACCAGAGTGCGCGGGGTGAAGAGCGACATCCCGAACACCGACCTCGCCAAGGTCGAGGGCGACGTGCGCTGCCTCGTGGCCCGTCTCTACGAGGTGCTCGAACAGGCGGGCGACGGCGCGCTCGCCGCCGCGCTCCCTTGGACCGAGGGGCCCTCGCCCGACCTCGCGAGCCTCGCGACCGAGCCGCTCGCGCAGGCCTCGTCGATCGCCTTCTTGCTGCGCAGCCACGCCGAGGAGAACGCCGCGACGCAGTACCGGCGAGCGCTCGATCGCGAGGGGCGGGTCGGCCGCCGTCCGTGTCCTTACGGCAAGCGTGCATGAGCCCCCGCCGCGCGCCGCGTAGCCTCCGGGCGGAGGCAAGCGATGGGACGAGACACGTCCGGCCGGCTAGGTCGAGGGGGCGCTGAGGACGCCAGGCTCGCGGAGCTTCGCGAGCGCATCACGCGGTGGCGTCGTACGCGAGAGACGCGCGCGATGCCGGAGGAGCTCTGGTCGGAGGCGGTGGAGCTCGCTCGGGCGCACGGGTCCTCTAGCGGTTCCGTCGCGCTCGCGGTCCTGACGCCGAACGCGATCGCTCGGCGGACGCGGTCACTCTCCGTCGATCTCGCGGACGCGCAGGCCGAGCTGGTTGAAGCGCAGGCGCACCTTGCGGGCGCCGGACGGGTCGGTGCCATCGAGCAGCCGCTCGGCCATCGCATCGAAGTCGCCCTTGGTGGCGCGGTATAAACGCAAGAACAGTTGACGCTCGAGGTCGCGCGCGACGTCGCGGAGCTGCGCGCGCGGGCGAACGTCGAAGCCGCCGGCGGAGGCGCTCGCGCCGCTTGCCTCGCCGCGGCGGACGGCGCCGAGCAGCTCGCGCACGAGCTTGGCGGGGATCGGGATGGTGTCGGCGTCGCCGGCGGCGCGGCCCTCGCGCGCGGCGCCGAGCGCGTCGGCGAGGGCGAAGACGACGGCGTTGGCGAGCAAGAGCTCGAGCTCGCGCACGTTGCCCGGCCAGTCGTGGGCGCGCAGGTCCGCGTAGCTCTGGCGCGAGAGCACGAACCGCACGCCGTGCGCGCCCTCGTCGGGGCGGCCGATCGCGAGCTCCGCGTGCAGCGCGCCGCGCAGATCCGCGGCCTCGAAGTAGTCGGCCAGGAGCGCGCGGTCGGGGCCGGCGGCGAGCTTCTTCTTCACGAGCCCGCGCATGAGCTCGGGGAGGTCGGCGAGCCGCTCGCGCAGCGGCGGGAGCACGAGGCGCGCGGCGGGGTTGAGGCGCGCGTAGAGGTCGGCGCGGAAGGAGCCGTCCCTCACCTTCGCCTCGAGGTCCGCGTTGGTCGCGGCGACCACCTTGACGTCGACGCTCCGCGGCGCGCTCTCGCCGAGGCGCGTCACGCGGCCGTCCCAGAGGGCGAGGAGCAACATGCGTTGCGTCTCGAGCGGGAGGTTGCCGACCTCGTCGAGGAAGAGCGTCCCGCCGTGCGCCTCTTCGAAGCGGCCGCGGCGCTCGACCGCGCCGCTGAACGCGCCGCGCGCGGTGCCGAAGAGCTCGGCCGCGATCAGCGCCTCGGGGAGCGCCGCGAGATCGACGGCGACGAAGGGGCCGTCGCGCCCGGTCGCCGGGTGGATGACCCGCTCGGCGAGCGCGCTCTTGCCGGTGCCCGTCTCACCGAGCACGAGGATGGGCAGCGAGGTCGGGGCGAGGACCACCGCGTCGCGCCGCACGCGCGCCATCGCGGCGCTCTGCCCGAACGCGTAGCCGCCCGTCTCGGGGAGCGAGCGGGTGCGCGCGAGGATGCGCTCGACGAGCAGACCGAGCGCGCGCGCGTCGAACGCGTCCGCGCCGGCGAGCGTGATCAGCTCGTCGACCGCGAGCGCCTCGGCGGGGCCCTCGAACGCGAGCTCCTCCTCCGACGTCATCAAGACGACGGGGAGGTCGCCGCGGCGGCGCCGGAGCTGCGCGAGGATCTCCACGCCCTGCAGGCGCCGGCGGTGCCGCTCGGGGACGACGCGCGCCGGCAAGAGGCGCTCGTCGGGGAGCTCGAACGCCACGTCGAGCAGCACGACGTCGACATCGGGGTGGCGGGCGAGCGCGGTCTCCGTCTCCGCCGCGTCGTGTGCGTGCGTGAGCGTGCAGCCGGCGCGCTGGGGGCACTCCCAGCACGGGCCCGGCAGATCGCAGCGCGTCGCGTAGTCGTAGTCGCGCAAGAGCGCGTGCAAGAGCCCGACGTAGCGGTCGCCGTCGTCGACGACGAGGAGCTTGGGCCGCCGCGCGCTCACCCGGCCTCCCGCGCGGAGGCGCGCAGGGCGGCCTCGACCTCGAGCGCGAGCGCGCACGCGCGCCGGCACGCGCCGGGATCCCCGCCGCGCACCGCGTCTTCGAGCGCGTCGATCGCCGCGAACGCCTCGCGCACCGCCGCGAGCTCCCCGGGCGGAGCGAGCGCGGCGAAGCGCGCCGAGGGCCGCCCGCCGCCCGGCGACGCGTAGAGGTCCTCGACGAGCAGCGGCACGAGCGCGGCGGGGAAGGGGCCGTCCGCGGGCGCGTTCTTCGCGATGCGCGCGACGTACTTGCCGACGTCGTGCGCGAGGCGCGCCGCGAGCTCGCGGGTCACGCGAGCGCCTCGAGCGTGGCGAGGATCGAGCGCGCGTCGAACCCGGGCACCGCGCCCACGCGCCCGTAGAGCTTGTTCAGGTTCTCGAGCCGGCGCGGCGCGAAGTCGTGCACGAAGACGGCGGGCTGCGCGTGGCCCGCCTCGCGCAGCGCGCCGAGGATGAGCGTGCCCTGCTGCTCCTTGAGCCAGCGCCGCGCGCGCTCGACGTCGCCTGCGAAGAGGCGCCGCGCCGCGTCCTCTGCGTCGCCGATCAGGTCCTCGGGCCGCGCGCGCTCGAAGCGCAGATCGATCAAGAGCGCGTCGGCCTCGGGCGCGCGGGCGAGCGCCGCGGCGGCGCTGCGTGCCGCGACGATCGCATAGCGCTCCGCGAGGAAGAGCCGCGCGAACTCCTCGTACTCGGGGCCGTCCTCGATCACCAAGAGCACCGGCACGTCGGGGGATCCTAGCGTAGTCCAGCCGAGCCGCGGCGCGCAGGCGCGCCAGGCCAGCTCGTTCGCCGGCAGCTGGCTAGAGCACCGATTCGTTTGAACCCGCCGGAACTCGCGGGCGGTTCCAAACGGATCGGTGCTCTAGGCGCTCGGAGGCTCGTCCGGCGGTATGGCGCCGGCCTGGCGCAGGTCCAGGCGCACGCAGGCGCCGCCGAGGTGCGAGCGCGCGAGGGTGACCTCGCCGCCGTGACGCTGCGCGCAGATCCGGACCGAGAACAGGCCGAGCCCGGTGCCGCTCGCCTTCGTCGTGTAGAACGGCTCGAACGCCGTCGCCTGCTGTTCATCGGTGAAGCCGGGGCCGTCGTCGTGCACCTCGATCCTGGCGCCGTCCAGCGACGCTCGCACGTGCACTTCGACGCAGCCTCGCTCGCCGGTGGCCTCGGCCGCGTTGATCACGAGGTTCGTGATGACCTGCTCGAAGAGCGACGGGTGGACCTCCGCCACGACCGGCGCTTCCCCGACGAGCGTGACCGACCGAGCGCGGACGGACCGGTGCATTCGCACCACGTCGAGTGTCTTCTGCGCGAGCGCGACGAGCTCGACGTGGCCGGGCGTCTCGTCCTCGGGCCGGCGCGCGGTCGTCATGCGCTTGGCGAGCCTCGACGCCTGCGCGATCGCGACGTCGAGGTCGTCGAGCACGGGGCTCGCCGCCAAGCCCGCGGATACCCGGAGCTCCTCGACCCCCACGTTGAGGATGGTCAGCACGTTGTTGAGGTCGTGCGCGACGGTGGCGGCGAGCAGGCCGGTGTTGGCCTTGCGCTCGGCGCACAGGAGCGCCTCGTGCGCGGTCGCGAGCTCGCGCTGGTGCGCGGCGATCCGCAGCAACGAGGCGCGACCACCCGCGAACAGCAACGCGGCGGTGACCCCGACGAACACGCAGCCCTTGATGACCTCGACCTGCGTCAGCGCGCCGACGTCGGCAGACGCAGCGGCGGCGAGGTGCGTCGAGACCGCGATGTAGAGCGCCCCGGTGGCCGCGTAAACGCCCGCCAAGGTCGCGGCATAGACCGTCGGTCTCGACATCGAGCCAGCTTCTCCGCGCGGAGGGTCGCACGACGACCGATCCGCGCGAAAGGGGGGCGCGCAGAGCGCAGCGTGGCGAGGCGCTCGTCAGGACGGGTCGTCGTCGGCGCGGAAGAAGCGCACGACGACGGACTTCGCCCACTCCCCCTCGCCGGGCTCGACGAGGATCGCGCCGTCGTAGCGCGCGAGCGCGGCGGTCACGAGGCCCAGCCCGCGGCTGCGGCGGCGCGAATAGATCTCCTCGCTCGTGAGCTCGTCGGGCGAGGTGTCGCGCACGTGGATGCGCACGGTCTCTTCGCCGGTCGGCTCGAGCACGGTCTCGACGTCGAGCCCGATGCGGCGCGGCGGCGCGTGGCCGCCGACCGCCAGGATCGCGTTGCGCACGACGTTCTTGAGCACGAGCACGAGATCGACGCGGAACACCTCGACCGACGGCGCCGGATCCGGGGAGCGGATCACGACCTCGTCGAGCGGCACCTGTCCCGCCGCGTACTCGGCGCGCACGGCGTCGACCACGTCGCGGAAGAGCGCGCCATCGACGCGGGTGCGCACGAGGCGGCTCGCGAAGTCCCCGAGCCAGCGGTCGAGCGCCGTCAACGTGGCGTGCGCATCTCGGAGCCGGGCGTGCGCGCGCGGTTGGTCGAGCTTGGTCTCGAGCTTCGCGATGCGCTCGATCGCGCGGCCCGCCTCGCGGAAGCGCCGGTCGGTCTGCCAGAGATCGAGCTCCGGCCCGAGCGCGCGCGTGAACGCGTCGAGGTGTCCGGCCCACGCCTCGGTCAGCGGCTCGCCGCCGTAGAGCCGGCCGCGCAAGAGATCGACCTGCGCCTCGGTCGCGCCGCCGCGGCCGAGCGCCTCGATCGCGGCGCCGACCGCGCCGATGCGGTGCTTGAGCAGCTCGTGTCGCAGGCTGCTCACGAGGTAGTGGATCGCGGGGTGCAGCTCCGGCTTGGCGGCGGCGAGCGAGTCGAGCGACTCGCGCCGGGCGCGGGCGCGCACGAGCACGAGGCCGACCGCGCCGAGCGCGAGGGCGAGCGCGAGCACGGCGACCGCGAGCGGCCACGTGAGGGTGAGCGCGGGCGCCGACGAGGGCGCCGTGTCGTCCCGCGGCGAGGTCTCGAGCGGCGAGGCGAACAGGCGCGACGCGTCGGGATCGATCGCGGCGAGCTCCGCGCGGGCCTCGTCGGCGCGCGGATCGTGCGGCACGAACGCGAGGAACTTCCGGTAGTACTCCGCGGCGCGGATGAAGAGGTGCGGGTTGTCGGGCGCCTGCGTGCCCTGATCGCGGAACGCCCGCGCGAGCGGCAGATAGAGGACCGGGTCCATCGGCGCGGTGCGCACGGCGCGCTCGAACGTGTCGCGCGCGTCCGCGTCGCCCGCCTCGACGCGCTCGATGCCCTCGCGGTAGAGCGGTTCGGCCTCGGCGAGCAGGCGGTGCGCCTCGCGACCCTCCGGGGTCGCCGGATCGATCTCACGCCAGGCCTGGAAGGCGGCCGGGTCGCGGTCGATGTGCCAGCGCGCGCGCGCGTCGGCCCAGCGCGCCGCGACGCTCGGCCCCGCGTCGGACGTCTCCGTGTCGGCGCACCCGGCGAGCACGAGGACACCGAGCGCGGCGGCGACGCGCCACGGGCGAGGCGACGGACGCATGGCGTGGCCCACGGTACCCCGTTCGGTGGCCGTTGGGCCCGGGACCTTGGGCGGGCCGCGCGTTCAGCCCGCTGGACCACGCGCGCGCAGCGCGTCCACCACCCAGCCGACGTGGCGCCCGCGCGCCTCGCCGACCCCGTGCTCGCGAAGCACGTCGTGCGCGAGGATCCAGCGGTGCTCCGCGAGGTTCGTCTGGAACGGCTGGCCCACCTCCTCCCCGACGGGGTCATCGACGCGCTCGAGGTACGGACCTTGGTTCGCCGTCATGCCGCGTCCTCCGCGGTGGTGGTCGCGAGCGCGAGCGGCCCCACGCAGAGCGCGGCGCGGGCAAAGCGCTCCGCGAGGGCGCGCCCGCGCGCCGCCTCGAGTCGGCCCGAGGTGGCGAGCCGACCGTAGAGCCGCGCGCAGCCCGTGAGCAGCGCGCAGGCCGCCAGACGGTCCGACGCGTTGGTCGCCCCCTCGAGCACGTCGGCGACCACGCGGTCCGGGTCGAGCGCGCCCATCGGGGGTGCTTCGCTCGGCCCATGCTGTGCGGTGACCTGCCGTACCAGGAGATCGACGACGAAGCGGCCGCCCAGCCCGAGGTCGGCGACCGCCTCGTCGAGCTCGCGCGCGAGCGCCTCGCGGTCGTGCGGCGCGCACCGGTATTCGGTCACGTGGCGCGCACGCCGGGTCGGCCGCCCGTACGCGCTGCGCGCCTCGTCGATCTTCGTATGAAGCACGTCGCGTTGCCAGTCGTCGAGGTCACCGCGGCCGCGCAGCCAGGTCACGACCCGATCCAGGAGCTGGTGTGCGCGCGCGTTCGAGAAGCCCTCGAAGTCGCTCATGAAGAGCTCGCGGCTCGCCATCAGCACCCAGCCGCCACCGAGGAAGTCGGTCCAGCTCCCGACGCGGCGCAGCAAGATGACCAGCGCCTCGACGTTGCGCGCCGCGGCGGGGCTCGGCCGCTCCGCGACGAAGGTCTCGGCGACCTGCCGCCAGTCGCTCCACTGAGTGCGCGCCATCCCAGCGTGGCCGGCGATCCGCGCGGCATGCGGCTCGCGTCCCCGCGTCGGCTTCGGGATGCGCTGCCGCGCCCGCTCCCGCCTTCGCGCCCGCTGCCGCTCCCGCCTCTGCCGCCTCCGCTGCCGCGTCTCTTTCCGCTTCATGCCCGGCCTATCGGGACAGCCCGCGCGCGGTTTCCTGTGCGTCGGGGAAGCCCACGTCCCGCGCATGGAGCTGCACACCCGCTCGTCCTGGAGCCACGTCGCGCGCGGCACGAAGGTGATGCTCTCTGCGGGGTGGCGCGCCGACGAGCACGCCTTCCACTTGCTCGGACCGGCGACCTACATGAAGCACGAGGGCGAGCTGCCGATGGCAACCACCTGGCGGCTCGATCATCCCTCGCCGGGCGACCTCTTCAGCGCGTTCCCGGCGGCCGTCGCGTGGGGGGCGGGGCGGCGGGGCCGATCGGCGCGGTCTGCCGTGATCCTCCCCACCCGCGACGTTCGGGCGAACCGCGAGCCCCGAACGGAGAGCCGCGAAGGCCGCGTCCCCGAGCGGCGCGCGCTATGCTCGCGCCGAGGCCGGTATGGCAGATCTGGACGAGCTGCTGCGCGCGATCGAGGCCGGGGAGGACGCACACCTCGAGCTGAAGAGCGTCGCGCGCGCGCCGGGCAACCTCCCCGACAAGGACGACGTCGCCAAGGCCCTCTGCGCCTTCGCGAACGCGGGTGGCGGGCGGCTGGTCTTGGGCGTGGAGGACGACGGGACCGTCACGGGCATCGGCGATCGCACCGCGGGCGATCAGCTCCAACGCCACGTCGCTCAGATCGCGCGCGACCTCGTGCCGCCGCTCTTCGTCGACCAGGCGCTCGTCATGCACGAAGGCGCGCGCCTCCTCGTCGTGACGGTGCCCGCGTTCCTCCCCGAGCGGCCCTTCAAGTCGCGGCACCGGCTCTACATCCGAGACCACAACCAGTCGCGAGAGATGACGCGCGAGGAGGAGGTGCGCGCGTATACCTCGGTCGAGCGGGTGAGCTTCGACGAGCAGTCGATCGATCGCACGACGCTCGACGACCTCGATCTCGCCGAGGTCTCGGCGACCTTCCGCGCGGCCTATCCGTCGTACCGCGAGGAGAACCGCATGGCGCACCTGCGCGCCGCGCACTGCGTCGCGGGGCGGCACCTGACGGTGACCGGCGCGCTCCTCTTCACCGCGAGCCCGACCACCTGGATCCGCGGCGCGTTCGTGAACGCGCTCCAGTTCCCTGGGACCGTCAGCTCGACCACCGTCGTCGCGAGCGAGCGCATCGAGGGCCCGCTGCGCCACCAGCTCGCGCGCACAGTCGACTTCATCGTCGCGCGGGTCGGCGACCCGTCCGCGCGGAGCGACGTCGTGCGGCAGCCGGCCGGGATACGGCGCGCGGTGTGGGTAGAGGCCGTCGCGAACGCGCTCCAGCATCGGGACTACCGCTCCCCCTCGACAACGCGCGTCTTCGTGTTCGCGGATCGCGTCGAGATCATCAACCCCGGCGAGCTGCTGAACCGCCTCACCGTCGAGGGCGTCCGGCTCGCCGGCACCTCCCAGCTCCGGAACCCGAACCTCGCGGCTGTGCTCGCCCGTGCGGGTCAGCGCGACAACGCGGGGCTCGGGGTGCCGGAGATCTTTCAAGCGGTCGTCGAGCTCGGCCTGCCGGAGCCACAGATCCGCGTCGCGCACGGCGAGTTCGCGCTCACCGTGCCGCTTCCGCCGGGGCCATGACGAGCCAAGTACGCGCCAACGCACGCACCGCAGAAGCGGCGCTCCTCGCCGTGCGCAGCGACGCGGCGCGAGAGCGCGACGTCGTGGACGTCTTCCGCCGGCTCGGCCACCTCGACCCCGAGCGCGACGGGGACTGCCTCGTCGCGCTCGTGACCGGTACGCGGGACGCCACGGCCGCGCAGCGCTGCCTCGAGCTCGCCGTCGCGATCCGTGACGCGCTGCTCCTCGAGGGAGCGAGCGCCGGCGTCGCGTGCGAGCTGCTCGCCACCCTGCGACACGACGGGCCCGCGCGGGTGGCGCGCGAGCGCGTCGTCGAGTGGGCGCGCCGCTGGGACGCGCAGATCACGGTGACCGGCGGCTTCGCGGGCGTCCGCGTCGACCACCGGCTCGAGCCGGTCCCCGGCGCCTTGCTCGCGCTCCATGCGCTCACGCGGTCGGACGTGCCCGTGCTGCCCCCGCTCGGGCGCTGGGTCGCTCCCTTGGGGGGGCGGTGCTGGCTCGAGGGCGGGCTCCTGGCGAGCGTCCCGCGAGGCGCGCTCGACGTCGCCGAGCTGGTGCGATGGGGCTCGAGCGCGCGGCGCGTCCTGATCGTCGCCGACGCGTGGCGGGGCAAGACGTACGTCGCGCGGCGGCTCTACGCCGCGCTGTCGGCCGCGGGCGGAGCGGTCCACGCGACGTGGCTCGAGGACCGCGTCCCCGCCTGGCCGCCGCGCGGTTTCTTCGACGATCCGTCGCAGGCGTCGCGCGTCTGGATCGTCGACGCCGCCGACGAGTGGCTCCACCGGCGCGAGCGGCTCGACGCCCTCGACCTGACGCGCGCGGATCTCTTGACCCTCGTCTTCGCGCGCAAGGACGACTCGTACGAGGCGCTCCAGAGCTGGCTCGACCCGACCGAGGTCGTCGAGCTCCTCCCGCTCACGCGCGAGCAGCTCACGGAGCTCTGCGACGGCGACGACGAGACCGCGCGCCGAGTCACCGAGCGCGCCCGCGCGATCGTCGGCCACGCGCAGGCCGCCCTCTCGCCTGCCGAGCTGCTGCGGCTCGCGCACCACGACGGGTCGACGCTGCCGGAGCTTCGGATCGAGATCGTCCGCGCGCGCTGCACCGAGCCGCGAGGCGCGGAGCCGCCGCCCGCGCACCCGGCGCAGGCGTTCGAGGCGGCCAAACGGCTGGCGGCGGCGGCGACGTTCTCCGGGACGGCGGAGGTCCGCTTCGGCGCCGGGACGGTGGGCTTCTTCGCGGCCGAGGCGATCGACGACGCGCTCTGGGACGCTGCGCGGGCGCTCGAGCGCAGCCGCGTGCTCGTCCCGAGGGGCGAGGCGTTCCGCTTCGCCGCGCTCCACCTCGCGGAGGACCTCGCCGCGCTCGCCGTCGTCGACGCCCTCCCTACGCCCGATGGGGCGAGCGACGATCGCGCGCGCACGCTCGACGAGGCGGGCCTGCGCAACCTGTTTTCCGACGGGCTCGGTCTGCGCCCCGACCTGTCGCGTGTGTGGGAGCGCGTTCGGGAGATGCGACCCGACGTGGAGCGATCGCGAGCCGCCTTCGACATCGACGAGGCGGCGGCGCTCGCGCTCTACGAGCGGCTCGAGGCGCGCGCGGCGGCGCACCCGAAGACGGCGAGCGACCTGCCGTTCGATCTCGCTCGCGCGCTCGGGGGGGATCGCGTGAAGGCGCGCGCGCGAGCGGTGCTCGAAGAGGCCAGCCCTGACCCCGGCCGCCTCGAGCTCGCGCTCGTGACCGCGCTGCTCTGCGATTGGAAGGATCTGGCGGGACCGGCCGCACGGTGGGCCATGGCGTCCACCCTGCGTCTCGACGCTCGGGAGTACGCGCTCTGGATCGCGCTGGCCGGAGTGCGCCAAGGCGGTGACGATCTCTGGGAGTCGCTCGGCGCGGTCGCGGATGCCCTCTTCGCGGAGCTCGACGAGCTGCCTGCATTGGAGGAGCCGAGCCCCGAGCTCCCCTGGGGTCATGATGACCGAGATCCCTTCGACGACCCGCGCGTGCCGCAGACGGAGACGCGAATCTCGATGCTCGAGCGTGTCACGCACGCGCTCCTGTGGGCGGATCGCATCGGCGCGCTCGAGGCGGCGCGTCGCGTCCCATGGGGACGAGGGCCGGGCCATGCTCGCGACGAGATCGCGGCCGAGCTTCACACCCGGCTCACCGTCGACGAGGCCCGCGCCGTGCTCGATGCGCTCGCACAGCCCGTCGTCCCGCGGCACGTTCGGGTGCTCGCCAACCGCGCCTGTGAGCTCTTCCTCGAGCACCTGCCCGACCCGCTGGACAGAGACGACGAGCGTCGCCTCCTGGCGATCACGGAGCGCCTGCACCTCGCCTCGAGCTCCGTGCAGGATCGACTGTTCGACATCGCGCGGCAGCGTGCGATCGTGCGCCGAACCATCTTCGAGCGTCACACGCTCGCGACCGGGCAGGACGCCGTGGCGCTCGAGCGCTCGTCCGAGGAGCTCGCATGGCTGCTCGGGCTCGCCGGGCGGTTGCCGGGGGAGTGGCCGTGGAGCCTCGTCGACGGGATCGCGGGCCTCGTGCTCGACCTCGACGAGCGGCTCCACGAGGTCGAGCGAGCCCGCGCGCTCCTCGAGGCGCGTGGCCTCGGCCATCGCGTCGAGGCCCTCCAGACGACCCGGCGCGAGCGCTCGGAGCAGCTCGAGCGCTGGCGCGAAGCGGATCGTGCGCGCCCGGCCCGGCACCCGCCCGTTCGGATCGAGCACTGGCTCGAGCGCCTGGCGGAGGAGTCGATCGCCGCCTCGGAGAGGCTCTGGCGAGTGGGCGCGATCCTCGCCGGCCACACGTCGAAGATCGCAGGCAGGCTCGACGACCTCGGCGTCGACGCGCAGCGTCGCTTCGTCGAGTCGACCCGCGACGCCCTGGTCGAGGCCACGCCCACAGCCTGGCCGCGCACCGACGTGATCCCCGGCGCGGTCGTCTTCGAGGCGGCGGCGTTCACGTGGGCCGCCACGTTCGAACGCGGCGCCGGCTGGCTCACGGAGGAGCTCGTCGCGCGCTGGCTCCCGACCGGCTTGCGCGGGGCCTCCCGCAAGGAGCCGCTCCTCGTCGAGGTCTGCCTGGACGTGGCGCCCGAAGCCACCCGGCGCGCGGTGATCGCCGCCCTCGGGGAGTCCGCGACCACGATCGGCTTCGGCGAGACGCACTACGTCCCGCCGCGCCTGCTCGAGCAGCCCGCCTTTCGCGCGGCACACGAGGCGCTGCTACGCCAGCTCGCGGGCTCGGAGAGCGTCAACGCGCAGCGCGCGCTCCCGCGTCTGCTCGCCTCGCTCTTCGCGCACGGCGAGGGCTGGGGCGCCGGTCGAGCGGGTGCCCTCGTCGGCGAGCTCGCCGGCGACCGCGCCGAGCTACGGCGCGCGCTCACGGCGCAGTGGTTCGCGCACGATCCGGACGGCGCGTGCGACGCGTTGGTCGCGCTCGCGTCGAGCGCCGACGAGCTCGCGGCGCTCCTCGAGCCAGCGGTCGGGCGCGGGTTCGGGGGACGAAGATCGCTCGTCGAGCGGTGCTCCCCCTCCACCAACGCCGCGCTCCTACGCGCCGGCCTCGCGCTCCTCGAAGCGGACGAGTGGACCACCCGCCACGAGGGGTGGATGAGCGCGCGCAAGACGGCCGCGGCGTTCTTGCAGGAGCTGGCGTGGAGCACCTTGATGCGCCACGACGAGCTCTGCGAGGCGGTCGGCGTCCTGAGGACTTCACCGTACTGGCGCGAGCAGCTCGAGCGCGTGCAGAACCGCGACGAGCTGAGCCAGGAGGCCGACCTGCTGCCGAGCCGCCCGCCGCCGACCCCTGCCGAGGTCAGCGCGCTCCTGGCCGGGAGCCTGCGCCTCGTCCGCGACGCGCACGAGCTGGCGCTCGTGGTGCTCCGGGTGCTCACGACGCCGCCGTGGACGGAGCGCGAGCTGCGGCTGCTCGTGGACGACGCCGGCGAGCCGCGGCGCGAGAGCGCCGCGCAGGCCCTCCTCGCGGTCTTGCTCGACGCGTGGCAGCGCGGCCACCCGACGGCGCCGCGGATCGCCCAGGAGCCGCTCGAGCGCGGAGGCGACCGCCCCGACTTCGTCGTCTACGCCGACACCCCGCGCGGACGCGTCGTCGTCCCCGTCGAGGTGAAGCGGGCCACGAACCGGAGCTGGAAACGCGACCTCGAGCAACAGCTCGTCCAGCGCTACCTCCGCGACGCGGGCCGCACGCACGGCATCCTGTTCGTCGTCGACACGGACGCCGCGGCGAAGGCGCTGCCGCGCAAGGCGAGAATCGCCGCCGAGATCGAGCGCGTCGCGCGCGAGCACGGCGTCACCGTGCACCTCGCCTACCAGGCGCGTCCCGCGTCGGCGACGAGGCGGCGCTGACGGCGTGCCGTCGCCGGCACGAACGCGAGGAACTTCCGGTAGTACTCCGCGGCGCGGATGAAGAGGTGCGGGTTGTCGGGCGCCTGCGTGCCCTGATCGCGGAACGCGCGCGCGAGCGGCAGATAGAGGACCGGGTCCATCGGCGCGGTGCGCACGGCGCGCTCGAAGGTGTCGCGCGCGTCTGCGTCGCCCGCCTCGACGCGCTCGATGCCTTCGCGGTAGAGCGGCTCGGCCTCGGCGAGCAGGCGGTGCGCCTCGCGGCCCTCCGGGGTCGCCGGATCGATCTCGCGCCAGGCCTGGAAGGCGGCCGGGTCGCGGTCGATGTGCCAGCGCGCGCGCGCGTCGGCCCACCGCGCCGCGACGCTCGGCCCCGCGTCGGACGTCTCCGTGTCGGCGCACCCGGCGAGCACGAGGACACCGAGCGCGGCGGCGACGCGCCACGGGCGAGGCGACGGACGCATGGCGTGGCCCACGGTACCCCGTTCGGTGGCCGTTGGGCCCGGGACCTTGGGCGGGCCACGCGTTCAGCCCGCTCGGTCACGCGCGCGCAGCGCGTCCACCACCCAGCCGACGTGGCGCCCCGTGCTCGCGGAGCACGTCGTGCGCGAGCCTCGGGGATCTTCGGCTCGAACATCACGCCGCGCTCCCAGCGGCTGCTCTCGATCGCATTCGACCGCCGCCTTCGCGAAGCCCGCGCCGTATACGGCGTCGACGCACCTCGTCGACGACGAGCGTGCCGCCGCGCAAGAGCGAGAGCGGGCTGAGCCAGCCGGCCCAGTCGCTGGCGCGCGCGACGAGGCCTGCGCCGGGGCGTCGAGGTGCTGGTAGAGGATGATCTGGATCCGCGCGCCCGCGTCGCCAGGTGCATGGCGTGGGTGGACCGGGCATCCCGGACCTGCGGCGGGGCGTCGTAGCCGCGCGCGAGCAAGTGTTCTTGCAGGAACCGCGCGCTCTCGCGGTCGCACCGAACGGAGGGCGCGCCGAGGTTGGTGGCCTCGGTCGGGGTCACGAGCGTCTGGGCGTAGTTGCCCATCCGCACGCCGTGGTCGACGAGCAGGCCCTCGGCGCGTTGCGCGCCCGCGAGCGCGCAGCGGTAGCCCCGCTGTACCTCGGCGCTCGCCGGCGTCCAGAAGAGCTTGCGCTCGTTGGTCCGACGGGTGACCGCGAAGGTCCCGTTGGGCGCGGCGATGCGCGACGGCGTCACGCCCGAGCGCCACACACGGCGCGCGCCGTAGATCCGCCCTGACGGTCGCGCGTACTCGCGCGCGCGGATCGGCGAACGCGGCGCAATCCCCGCGGCGATCGCCGCGCTCTCAGCCGAAGACCTCGTCGAGCGAATCGGCGGACAGCACGCGCTTGGTCCAACGTTCGAGGTCTTCGAGCGTTGCCGCCTGTACGCGCCGCTCGACCGCCTTGGGCACCCGCCGAAAACGGAGCCGAAGCTGCATCAGCAGGACCTCGGCGCGTCCCTCGGCGCGTCCCTCGGCGCGTCCCTCGGCGCGTCCCTTCTGCAGCCCCTTCTGCAGCCCCTTCTGCAGCCCCTTCTGCAGCCCCTTCTGCAGCCCCTCCTCGATGCCCTGGGCCTTGCCCTGCTCGAGCCACTTCTTCTGGTAGCCCATGACGACCTCCCGCACGTTCTCGCTGAGCGGCGCGGCCTGAAGCGCGTCGAACACCGCCTCGCCTTCGTCCGCGCCCACAAGATACTGCAAGATGTGCAGCAGCGCCTCCCCGTCGCCGGCGGCGGCGGCACGGTTCAGCTCCTGGGCCCAGCGCCCGATCAGCTCGGGCTCGAACCCGACGCGCACCGCGCGCAGCACCCACACGACGAGCCGCCCGACGGGCGCGCCTTCGCGTGCGAGCAGCTCGAGCTCGGGCACCCGCACGAGGTCATCGATGAGCAGCTCGAAGTCCGGCACGTAGGGCGCGAGCAACGCGCGCGTGTCCTCGTCCCAGTCGAGCAGCTCGCTGAGCCGCCGCGGCGCGGTCCAGCCGCTGGCGCCGTGGTGGAGCACGACGGGGATCACGACCGGGAGCCGCTTGCCCCGAGTCCGCCGCTCCTGCCGCAGCCACGCGTCCCACACCCGGCCCAGGTAGAGGTAGAGCCGGAACGCCATGAACCAATCCGGTCCGCTCTGGTGCTCCACCAGGACGTACACGAGCACGCGCCGCTTGCCGAGCCTCGCCGAGAAGAGCAGGTCGGTGCGCGCCTCGTTCGCGCGGTCGACGAACGTCCCCGGCTCGCGTCGCAGCGTGCTCACGTCGAGCGCGTCGCCGACCGCACGAGGCAACACCGCGCGCAGCACCGGCACGATGTTCTGCGGGCTCGAGAGCGTGTCGCGCACCAGCCGGTCGTGCGGGTCGTGCGGCTCCCGCTTCTTCTTCGGTCCCGCCACTGCAGCGAGCCTGCCGCACGAGCGCGTCGAAGGCCAAGTGCAAACCCCCCATCGACGTCGACATGGACCGCGCCGCGGACCTCGTGCAGGTGCGCTTCCGCGAGGTGGACGTGTGGTTCAACGAGGCCCGCCAAGGCAGGACGCGTCGCACGCTCGCGCGCGACATGCTCGCGGCGCCGGCCTTCGCGCCGCGGGTGCGCTTCGCCGACGTGGACGGCAGCGCCACGACGGACATCGTGTGGGCCAACGCGGGCCGCGTGGACCTACGCCGTCGTGCGCTGCGACACGTTCGGCCGCACCCGCGGCGTCATCGCCGAGGACGGCGCGGTCACCTGGACGAGCGACCACTCGAGCTCGAGCGAAGTGCGCGACCCGCTCGATAGCGATCCGTCGAGCCCGTTCTACCGGCGCTGCACGACGAGCGTGGTGAGCGGGCCCGGGCGCACGAACGAGCAGGTGCTGCGCCAAGTGAACCCGGCCACCGGCGCCAGCGCGACGCATCGGCTGTGGTCGTACTACCGCTGCGACGGCGCGGTGATGGGCCTGGTGCGCGCGCTCGGCCACGCGTCCGAGCTGGTACGCGCGCGCGCTGCCCGAGGGCGCGGTCGTGCGCACCTTCAGCCGCGACGATCACGGCCGGCGCCTGGCCAGCGCCGACCCCGACGACGCGCGCGGGCTGCCGGCCCCAGGCGATCGCCGGCCGCTACGACGAGGAGCTCGTGCCGGCGGACCCGAACGAGAACCCCACGGGCAGGTCATCGTCGAGAGCGTCGACTACACGCGCGACGGGCCCCGCGCGACCGCGCGCGCGCAGCGCGTCCACCACCCAGCCGACGTGGCGCCCGCGCGCCTCGCCGACCCCGTGCTCGCGGAGCACGTCGTGCGCGAGGATCCAGCGGTGCTCCGCGAGGTTCGTCTGGAACGGCTGGCCCGCGACGACCTTGCCGTCGGGGCGCACCTGACGCCCCTCGATGCGCACCTCTGCGAGCACGGCGAGGCTGGCGAGCCGCAGCAGCTCGAAGGCGTGCTCCGGCTCGCTCGCGCGCACGGCCACGATGAGCTTCCCGAACGTGGGGTCTTTGTTGACCAGCACGTCGCCCGGCTCGAACCCCACGTCGAAGCGGATCTTCAGGTCCTCGAGGCCCGGCAGATCGAGCCGCTCGCGCAGGCGCGCGGGGTCGGGCGTCTCGATGCGATCGAAGACGCCCGCGTTGGGGACGAAGAGGCCGCGCTCCCCGTCGCGCGGGTCCTTGAGGTCGGGGCGCCAGACCTCGGCGTTGATGCGGTACTCGCGCGCGACGTGCGTCTCGACGACGTCCTCTTGTGCGAAGTCGATCGGGGCGCCGTCCGCGAGGCGGAGCTGCCAGCGCACGAGGTCGAGCGGCTCGATCTCACCGGACGGCCGGCGGATCCCGTGCGACTCCTCGGTCACCGGGTGCTCCACCTGGATGCGCGTGTTCATCTCGAGGAAGTAGACGCGCCCTCCGGCGTACATCAGCTCGACCGTGCCGGCGCCGACGTAGCCCACCTGCTCGGTCACGCGCACCGCCGTCTGTTCGATCCAGCGCTGCAGCTCCGGCGCCCGGCGGAGCAGCGCGGGCGGGGCCTCCTCCTGGATCTTCTGGCTCGCGCGCTGCTCGGTGCAGTCCCGCATGCCGAAGTGGCGTGCCGTCCCGTACCGGTCGCGCAGCACCTGGACCTCGAGGTGGATCGTCTCGGGGATGTTCTGTTCGAACATCACGCCGGGCTCCCAGCGGCTGCTCTCGATCTCGCCGAGCACCTTGGTGATGGCGGCCTCGAGGCGATCGAGCGAGCCGACGATGGCTTGCCCGCGACCGCCGCCGCCGTTGGCGGCCTTGAGGCGCCCGGGGAAACGGAGCGCGCCGCGCGCGTGGGCGTCGAGGACGCGCGCGCGGATCTCGTCGGCGTCGCCGCGCTCGATGACGAGCCCGGGGGTGACCGCGTCGGGGGCGATCGACTCCACCACGGCGCGGAACCGGCGCTTGTCACCCGCGCGCTCGACGACGTCCTGCATCGGGCCGACGAACGCGATGCCGCTGCGGCGGAAGTGGCGGATCGCCGCCGCGTTCTCCGCGAGCGGCCCGTAGCCCGGGTAGAGCGCCGCGCGCGCGAGCTCGCGCTCCCACGCGTCACCGAAGCGGCGCTGGAACTCTCGGTGCACGCGCGCCGCGATCTGCACGTAGTTGGCGTAGGACTCGCGGAAGGAGCCCTCGAGCCCGATGGCGAAGCCGCGCTCGTGGGTCCGCGCGAGCCGGACCTGCAGGGCGTCGGCGTCGTCGCTCGCGCTGTGGAGGACCACGGGGACCTTGCCGAGGGCGAGGGTCTCGCGGACCGCCCGCACGCCCATCTCTCCCTTGTCGGCGACGAGGACGTACTCGAGCGTGCCCGCGCTCACCGAGTGCGCCGGGTAGCGGTCGAGCTCCATCGAGGCGAGGTACAGGCGATCGAGGAGCGCCGGGCTCGCGGCGAAGAGCGCCGAGGCGCGCTCGCGGAGGCGCGCTCGGAGCGACGCGCGCGCCGGCGGGTGCGCCGACAGGGCGACCAGCGCCTCCAGCGCCGGTGGCGCCGCGAGGTCGGCCAGCGGTCCGTCCGCGCGCTCGAGCGACTCGAGGAAGGCGTCGTCGGGCGCCGGCGCGCTCTCGCGCAGCGCCGCGATCTGCGCGGCGAGGCCCCGGACGTGCGCCTCGGCATGCGGGCGCTCCGCGTCGGGCGGGATCCGGTGCTCCCACGCGAAGTGGTCCAGCCAGATGTCGGCGTTCTCGATGAAGTAGCGCAGCGCGACGAGCCGTCGGCCGTCCGAGCCACCCGGGAGGCTGCTCAGATCGATCAGCCGTGCGTCGCACCCGAGCACGGCGCCGAGCACCTCTCGGACGCCGAGGTATCCGGTCCCGGGCTGCACGAGCTCACGCTGTCGATCTCGGCGCCACGGCGGCGCCTGCGCGTCGGCTCGGAAAAGCCTCCTGAAGATCTGCCCGGCGAGCGCCTCCGACGAATCCACCTGCTCCGACACGTTCACCTCGTGTTCGGTCCGCGCGCCTCGCGTCGAAGCGGCGGGCCGGCGAGCGCAGCTTGTACGTCGCGGATCGTCCGGTCGCATAGGGATTCTCGCAGCGATCCATCGAGAACTGCGAACCGTGGGGCGCCGCGGCGCGTGGCGCGCGGGCCGCGCCGATCCGGTCCGTCGGCGTTGACCGTACGCGCTCGGCCCCGTAGCGTGACCGATCTCGGATGCGCCTTCTGATCATCGACGACGAGCCGAGGATCGGGCTGACCCTGCGGCTCCTGCTCGAGGAGCACGAGGTCACGGTCGCGACGTCCGGCAGCGAGGCCCGCGAGGAGCTCGAGGGGGGGGCGTTCGACGCGGTGCTCTGCGACCTCGCGCTCGACGACACGAGCGGCGCCGAGCTCACCCGATGGATCCGCGAGCACCGCCCCGAGCTCGCCGAGCGCATCGTCCTGATGACGGGCGGCGCGATCACCGCGGACGACCGCGCGCTCGTCCGCTCGCTGCCGCCGGAGCGGCGGCTCGACAAGCCGTTCACCGCGGCGCAGGTGCGCGCGGCGCTCGAGAGCCTCACGGCGCGTTGACGACCACGTCGGCGCGGCACCACGAGGTGCCGAGGTGCCCGTCGCGGACGACGACCCAGAGCGGGTAGGTCCCGGGCTCGGCCGGCGCGCGCCACGTCACGTCGCGGTCGGGCCGCCGCGTGACGCCGCGCGAGAACCCGCCCGCGGTCGAGAACCACGAGTAGTAGGCGCTCTCCTGGTTCTCGATGATCCGACCGCCGAGGTCGAACACCGGATAGGTCTCGAGCCACGGGTCTTCGTTCGGGTCCGGCGCGAGCGTGACCTCCCCCCCGGCGATGACCGTCGCGGGCGCGCCGTCGGCCGAGACGCAGTCGTGCGGCGCCTCGATGCGGCGCGCGCTCACCTCGCGCTCGCCGATCGAGAAGCGCGGCGGCGGTGGGTTCAGCGTCGCGCCCGAGCGCGTCGTGATCGCGAAGCGCTTGAACGCGTTCGCGAGCAGCTCCTCGCCGCGGTAGATCTCCACGCGCACCGCGAGCGGGACGCCGACCTCCGCGATGATCGTCGCGAGGTTCGAGTGCGCCTCGGGGTCGATGCCCGGGATCATCGGGTCGACGATCGGCTCGTCGGGCGGCGTCATCGGGATCCGCGTGACGACGTCGAGCAGGAGCTCGCCCGGCAGGATCGCGCGCCCGGGCGCGCCGTCGTGCGCGAGCACGAGCGTCTCCTCGGGCGAGCACCCCGCGGCGAAGCCGCTCGAGCCCGTGAACCCGGAGGCGCGCAGGATCTGCTCGATGCTGAGGCACACCGTCCACTCCACGCGCACGTCGTCTCGAGCGGTGAGGTCGGCGCCGGTCGCGTCGAGCGCGAGCACCCGGAAGCGCACGTCCTCGCCGAAGAGCGCCTCGGGCGGGTTGGCCTGGATCCCGAGGATGCGCGGGCCCGCGACGATGCTCGCCGGATCGAAGTTCACGTCCAGGCACGCGCTCAGCGAGAGCGCGGCGACGATCGCGAACGCGGCGCGGGCGTCTCGGATCACTGGATGGCTCCTCGGATCCCGATCGTAGGCAGGATCGGCAGGCCGGGCACCGACGCGGTCTGCGTGAAGTCGTACGAGTAGAGGATCCCCTCGTTGTTGGCCGCGTTGTAGACGTTCTGCACGTCGAGGTAGACCGAGCCGCGGATCGGGCCGATGTCGAAGTCGCGATCGATGCGCACGTCGAGGCGGTGGAACGGCGCGAGCCGGTCGCCGCGCGGCAGGAACCGCGCGCTGAACGAGTCGGCGTCGGCGTCGTAGATCGTGCTCACGAGCGTGTCCGTCGGGCGCCCCGTCGAGAGCTGGAACGCGACGCCGAAGCGCCAGCCGTCGATCGCGTAGCTGAGCGCGAAGTTGAGCGTGTGCGTCTGATCGAACGCGAACGCCTCCCACGCCTGCCCGTCGCGGCGCCGCTCGCTGCGGCTGAGCGTGTACGAGAGCCAGCCGTAGAGGCCCTCCTCGATGCGCCGGCGCACGAGCAGCTCGAGCCCGTACGCGCGCCCCTCCTCGTCGGCGACGAAGAACTGCCGCCGCGGCCCGTCCGGCGTGTCGACGATCTGGTTGGTCTGCCGCGAGATGTCGAACATCTGGCTGTAGAAGAAGGTCGGGTGGACCTCGATGCGCTCGGGCAGCATCACCTCCGCGCCGACCGACGACTGCCACGCGCGGGTCGGCGGCAGGTTCGGCGTGCCGATGCGGCCGGTCTGGAACGCGCTCGGCGGCTGCGTGAAGAGGCCGGTCGCCGCCTTGAGGAGCAGCTCGGGGACGACCTGCCAGCGCACGACGCCGCGCGGGTCCGGGAACACCTCCGAGACCTCGCCGTAGCGCATGTAGTCGAAGCGGCCGGCCGCGCTCAGCTCGACGGGGCCGAGCCGGAAGATCTGCTCGAGGTACACCGCGCCGAGCGCGCGCACCGCGCGCTGGCCGACCTCCGCCGCGCTCGGCGTGAAGAGCGGCGACGGGTAGCGGCCCAGGCCGTTGGGCACGAACGCGGTCGCGTCGACGTCGAACACGATCGCGTTGATGTCGACGCCGAAGTTCGTCTGCAGCTCGTCCGACCACGGCACCTGCGCGTCGGCGCGGATCGCGAAGTAGCTGTTCGTCAGCGCGAAGCGGAGGCCATCGGTGCCCGGCATCGCGTTCGTGAAGCCGGTGCCGTCGCGGCCGATCATCCCAGCGACGCTCAGGCGCGTGCGCTCGCCGAGGCGCATGTCGATGCGCCCGATGAGGCGCTGGAAGTCGTAGCCGAAGGAGGTCTGCGTGCCCGCCGACGCCATGCCGCCGCCGAACGTCCCGCTCTGATCGAGGCGGTCGTCCGAGCCGAAGAAGAACAGGCTCAGGCTCAGGCGGGAGTCGGGGCGGTAGTCCGCGCGCACCTGGTAGTCGGTGTACTCGAGGTGCAGCCCCTCGAGCACCAGGGGCAGGAGCAGCTCGTAGTACGAGCGACGGAACGCCGCCGCGACCGAGCCGCGGCCGTCGTCGAACGGCACGACGATCAGCGCCTCGGCCCGGAACAGATCGATGGACGCCTCCCCGCGGATCGAGTCGGCGGGCGGGGGCGACGTCTCGAGCGCGATGACGCCCGCGCTGTAGCGCCCGAGCGAGACGGGGTAGCCGCCCGGGTAGAAGTTCAGGCGCGAGACGAAGCGGTTCGAGATCACCGCGGGCCCCGCGCCGAGGTGGTAGAGCAGCGGCACCGGGAAGCCGTCGACGAAGAACCCCGTGTTCTGGAAGTTCGCGCCGCGCACGAGGAAGAAGCCGAGCCCGAACGGGCTGCGCACCACGCCCGGCAGCGTCGCGACCACGCGCAGGGGCTCGCCGAACGTGCCGGGCACGGTGGTCAGCTCCTCGGCCTCCAGCGTGATGCGCGTCGCGGCGCCCGGCTCCGGTCGCTCGACCTGCGCGACGACGCCGAGCTCCTCGGCCGCCTCCGTCTCGAAGGACGCGACGCTCGGGGGCTCCTCGCGCGTGGCCTCGGCTTCCTCTTCGCCCTCGCCCTCGCCGCTGGGCTCGACGGGTGGCGGCGCGGGCGGCGTGATGCGGTAGCGGAAGCGCACGCGCGCCGGGATCGGCTCGCCGTCGCGCGTGGCCGGCTCGAAGCGCATCCCCTGGGCCGCCGCGAGCACGAGCGCGTCGATGTCCTCGCGCAGCGGCGTCGCCACGCTCACCTCCGACACGGTTCCGTCGGGCGCGATGAGCAGCGTCAGCTCCACCGACGCGTCCTCGGGCAGCGGCTCGGCGCCCTCGGGCAGCGTGACCGGCGGCGCCTCGATCAGCCGCGGCGGCGTGAGCACCGGCGCCGCCGGCGGCGCGTCGTCCTGCGCGAGCGCGCGGGGGGCGAGGGCGAAGAGCGAGAGCGACAGCGCCCAGACGACCGGCCGACGCACGACGCCCCGTCGGTACCACGAACCGCGCGGCCTGACCACGGGCGTTTCCCCTCGGCGCGCGGTACGCCTCGCGCGTGCGCTGGTACGAGGATCCCAAGCTCGCTCGCACGCTCGGCCGCGTGAGCTGGGTGGTGCTCGTCGGCGGCTTCGTCGTCGGGACGCGCTTCCGCGCGAGCGACCCGATCGCAGGCTGGGCCCTCGTGGGGGCGCTCGTCGTCGCGATCGCGATCATGAGCTTCCCGACCGCGCTCGGCCTCTACCACACGCGTCGCGAGAGCCACACGCGCGCGCACCGTCTCGTCGCGTTCTCGCTCCTCGCCCGTCTGGCCGCTACGGTTTGGGTGACGTGGCAGCTCCTCCCTCGCGGCGCGATCTCCTGATCGCCGCGCTCGCCTCGCTCCTGATCGGCTGTCCCCCTGCCGTAGGGCCCGGCGACGCGGGCGCCGACGCGGGCGCCGACGCGCTCGACGCGACATCGCGCGAGGGCGGTGCGCCGCCGTCTCCGCTGGACGCCGGCCCCGAAGCCTGTCCGGCGGGCGCGCTGCGTTACACCGACGCGGGCGCGTGCTTGCCCGCCGATCCGTGCCGCGGCGACACCTCCTGCGCCGGCGCGGAGCGCATCTGCCTCGGGGTCGACGGGGTCGCGCGCTGCGGGCGATGCCTCGACGGCTTCGCCGAGCGCGACGGCGCGTGCGTCGAGGATCCGCGCCTGCGCGAGCGGGCGACGCGCTTCCGCGTCGGGACCGACTACTTCTGGGTCTGGTCGGGGACGCGCTACGAGCGCCTCTACGTCCGCGGCGTGAACCTCGGGGGCTCGGTCCCGGGCACGGGGCCGCGCGGCGGCGCGATCGGCCGCGCCCGATACGACCGCTGGCTCGCGATGATGTCCGAGGCGGGGCTCGACGCCGTGCGGGTCTACTCGCTGCATCCCCCCGAGCTCTACGAGGCGCTCGCCGCGCACAACCGCGCGCGGCCCGACCGCCCGATCTACTTGCTCCAGGGCGTCTCTCAGGTTAGTTGCAGTTCGAAGGACAGCGGCGGTTTGACGGAGACAGATCGGGTGAGGTGCAAGCGTCCCGGCACGCGGCCGTGTAGGGTGTGGGATAGGTGTTGCTTACACTCTCACAGTACCACGCGTCGTCGTGGTCGGGGGACGTGTTCACTGCGCCGCCATTGCAAACGTCCGAGCTGCCAGCGCCACCGTTCAGACATTCGTTATTGGCCCACCCCGTGACGGAGTCGTCGTCCCCGTAGAGTCCATCGGAGTCACCGTAACCACACAACGTATCACCCTCACCATCGTCGGTCATGGCGAAGTCGTTGGAGCGGCAGACGTCGGAACGTGGCGACCCGTGAAAGGTGTCGCTTCCTTCGCCGAGGTAGGTGTCGAGGCCGACGTTGAACACGTTGACCCAGTCTGCGGGAGCAATAACGTACGATGCGGACTCGCAGTAGAATGTGCTCGCGCCCGCGGGATGAGCGATCACCGTGTCGTTGCCGCCTCTTGCGTTGATGCGCAGACGATCCCACGTGCTGTATGCGCTACACGATGTGGTTTCGAGTACCCACGTGCCTGAAGTGCCGTCCTGCCAGCAAACGCCAAGCGTTCCCGATCCGACGGGGATGTAGGCGCCGATTCCGCTGCTCCACTGGAGTATTTCTCCCACGATAGCAACGTTGTGATCGTCGTTGAGGTCGACCGTGTCGCAGAGTGCGTTCGCGGCGCCGACGGTGGAGATCTGGGCTACTGTGACTACTGCCAAACTCACGAAGGGTCGTTTCATGATCGTCTCGCTGAGGCGCCGTGGGCGTGCTGGGGGTTGGTCGTCGATGTTGGTTGAGTCGGCGACGTCTTGGGTTGACGAATGGTCCCGAAGCGTTGGTGTTATCCGACACGGTGGCACGGCTCGGGTTGGTGTCGCAATGCTGAACGTGCGTGTGCGAACCGAGGACGCAGTTCGTTTGCCCACCCACGCGTCGTGCTTCCATCCGAGTCCGGCGGTCTAACGTGTGTCTGGGTCTGAGACGTAGAGTCTCGCCGTCTTCAGTAGGGCGCATCCTTCGCCCGGGGGAGCGCCCGACCCGTCAGGACGCGGTGATCTACGACGGGCGGACCGTGGAGATCGTCTTGCCGTGGGTGCACCTCTCGTTCGCCGATCCGTCGACGCGCACCGTCGTGCACGACGCGCCGGAGACGGCCGCGATCGAGGGCGAGCGGAGCGAGGGGGTGCGGATCGCGATCGCGATCGATGGAGCGCTCGTCGAGACGCGCCGCTTCGCGTGGCCCACTTGGGACGAGGCGCCGCCGACGACCGAGCGGCTCAAGGACGGGGCGGCCGCGTTCTTCGCGGCGCTCGCCGATCCGTGAGCCTCGCGGTCGCGCGTGCGTTCACGCAGGCGGCGCCGCGGATCTGCGCGGCGCGTGCTCGACGATGGCAGGCACCACCGACGTGCGCGCTCGGACCGGCGCAGGCAGCGCCGCCGGGGTCGGCGCGCTCGGCGCGCGGGCCTTGGCCCGCTTCGGAGGGGCGTCCCAGCCCGCGTATCCGTTCGCGGTCCACGGCGTCGCCTGCCAGCCGAGCCAGAACCAACCGATCGGGACGTCGCCGCGCACCACCGAGCGCACCGCGAGCCGCAGCGCGCGCGTGAGCCGGTACGCGATCGCGATGCGCGACGAGCCCCCGAGGATCAGCGTCCCCTCGGGGGAGAAGCCCGAGTTGAACCCGAAGCCGAAGACCATCCGCGTGAAGCCCGCGATCGTCGAGGCGATGTTGAAGGCGAAGTGGAAGAGCCCCGACGTCGGCAGCGCGAGGAGGAGCCGCCAGTTCTCGCGCAGCGAGCGATCGACCCAGAGCGCGAACAGCGTCGAGAGCGCGCGCTCGAGGAACATCGCGAGCTCGATCAGGATCAGCGTCGCGAGCCACATCGTGGGCGCCTTGACGAACGGCATCAGGCAGATGCCGATCACGATGAGGATGTGGAAGCCGGTGACGAGGACCACGTCGAGCATCGCCGGTAGGCCCGTCGTCCACGCGAACGCGAGGCCGGGGAACCACCGCTGCACGGTCCAGATGCGCGACACGTTCCACCGCATGCGCTGCTTGAACAGCCCCCTCACGGTGGTCGGGGTCGACGTGTAGATCTTGGCGCGCGCGTCGTAGCGGAAGGGGCGCGCGAAGTACGTGACGAGCGCGCGCCACGCCGCGTGCGCCGGCGTGCGCGGGAGCTCGAAGTCGACCGTGCGGTCGTCGCGCACGCGCGCGGCCATCGCGAGCCAGGTGATCCAGGTGTCGTCGCCCATCCCCGCGACGCCCTCGGGGAGCGGCGCGAGCCGGCGGCGCGCCGCCTCGAAGGACGGCGGCGCGTGACCGATCCACCAGCGGAGCCAGTCGCGCAGCGTCAGCGTCTGCATGAAGCGCGCGTACGTCGGCGCCGCCTCGATCACGTCGAACCACGTGCAGTAGAGCGCGCCCGAGGCCCCGGTGTGCGGCAGGATGCGGCTGTTGTTACGGCCCAGACCGAGCGACACCGCGTACTCGCGAGCCACGGACAGCGCGATGATCCCCGGCGTCGAGGCGAGGTGCCGCCAGCCCTTCCAGTAGTGCTTCTTCGGGACGGCGACGTGCGAGGTCACGACCATCGCGGGCCGCCCCGTGAGGCGCGAGGGGCGCAAGAGCGTGTGCACCATGAGCTCGAGCGCGCCGGGCGAGAGCTCCGAGTCCGCGTCGACGTTGAAGAACACCACCGGCGCGTGGGCGCGCGGGATCTCGCCCGCGGCGACCCTGGCGGCCACCTCGACGACGCCGGTGTCGATCGCGACGCCCTTGGCGCGCCGCGGCGCGTGGCCGGTGACGAGCACGCGCAGATCGGGGCTCGGCAGGGCGAGGCGCCGCGCCCAGCGCTGGAGCTCGCGGTAGAGCTCGGGGCGCTCGCTCGTTCCGTCCACGCACGCGGCGATCGTCATCGGGCCGGGGTAGCGGTTGGCGAGCAGGCTCTCGATCGCGGCTTGGATCGCCTCGAGCTCCTCGCGGTTGCGCAGGAGCGAGGGCACGGTCGCGAGCAGCGGCACGCGCTGCTCGGGCGCGAGCCGCGGCAGGCCGTCGGCCCGCGCGCGCTGCCAGAGCGCTCGCAAGAGGATGTACCAGTAGTTGCACTGGTAGAGGACGAGCCCGATCCCGAGGGGGAGCAGGAGCGGCCCGAGGATGTCGATCGGGCCTGCGTTCGTGAAGAACCAGACGATCTTGGACCAGCTCATCGCGTGGCCCTCAGCCCTGGGAGACGCGCAGGATGCGCTCGCGCACCGCCTCGTGGTCCGTCAGGTGCAGGACCACGAACTGGCCGCGGGCGAGCTCGCCCCACGGATCGGGCGTGACGACCTCGCCCGGGATGACCTCGCGCACGGTGCCCACGTGGTGGCACGCGAAGATGCCCCACGTGCACTGCACGACGTCGTCGCCGGGGCGCACGCCGTCGAGCTGCTCGTACGGCACGAACGCGACGTCCAGGCTGCGCTGCGTCGCGCGGTACAGCGGCCGCGCCTGCACCTGCTCGAGGGCCTCGCGCATGCGCACGAGGTTGCGCTCGGCCATGTCGCGCATCGCGACGAGCCCGCGCCGCTCCGCCTGGAGCTGGATGACCTCGAGCTCGATCCGCATCGTCGACTCTTGCCGCGAGACGACCTCGGGCATGCGCCCGCGCAGCACGCCCGCCTCCGCCGGCCGGCCCTGCGCGGAGCGCTCGAGGGTGCTCGACGTCAGGCGCGCCTCCTCGAGCTCGAGCTCGGCCTCGTTGATCGCGCGCAGGTTGTTGGTGACCTGCAGCTCGATCTGATCGAGCGCCTGCTCGGCGGTGTCGAGCTCTCGGCGGCCGACGATGCCCTCGGCGAGCTGGCGCCGCGTGCGCTCCGTGCGCTCGCGCTGCCGGTCGCGCAGCCCCACGAGCATCCGCTGCTGCCGGCGCAGGTTCGCGACGCTGCGCTCGATCGCCGCGGCGGAGACCCGCTCGCGGTCCGCGCCCCAGAGGAACATGTCGCGCGTGTTCTCCCCGAGCTCCGCGAGCCGCGCGAGCGACGCGTCGATCGCCGCGATCTGGTGATCGATGCGGACGCGCTCCGCCTCCGCGCGCTCGACCTCCGCGACGTGTCGCGTGATCTGGACGTGGAGCTGGACGACGGCGTCGTTGTCCGGCGAGAGGTTCGCCGGCGCGATCCACGAGTCCGTGAACAGGCCGATCACCGAGAGCACCAACCAGCCGAGCCCGCCCGCGACGGTGAGCAGGGCGCCGAGCGACAAGAGCCGCGTGGGCAGCCCCGGGGTCGCGTGCTCGCGCCCGGCATCCTCGCCATGCAGGGTCGCACGTTCAGCGTTCATCGTTCGTTCCGAGCCTTTCTCCACCCACTGCCTCGCGCTCGGCGAGCAGGGCGCGCGAGTACACGCGCTCGCCTTCGAGCTCGATGCGGTTCATCTCCACCATCCGCAGCGACTGCGTCGCCTCCGCCGTCTCCTCCCCCGTGCGCACGAGCAACGCTCGTTGCTCGTCCATCAGCCGCGCCTGCGCGTCGAGCAGGGCGAGCTCGTCGCGCAGGTCGCGCGCGCTCGTCCGCATGCGGCGCTCGAAGCGTTCGACCGCGCGGCGCGCCTCTTGGTCCGACTCGCGCAGCTCCTCCTCGTAGGCGCGCACCGCGGCGTCCTCGGCGAACGCCTGCGCGATGCCTCCGAGGTTGTAGGAGAGCTCGATCGCGCCGAACCAGTCGACCGTCGCGAGCGGGACGACGCCGGCGCTCACGTTGATCTGCCACGGGCTCAGGCGGCGCAGCTCGGAGGCGGCGCGGGCGAACGCGATCGCGCGGCCCTCGTAGTCCTCGAGCTGCGCGCGGATCGGGCGGCCGCTCGCGTGACGCTCCGCTTCGTCCTCGCGGAGGCGCTCGGCCTCGGCCTCGAGCGACTGCACGTGCCGCGCGATCGCGTTCGCCCGCAGGCGGACGTCGTTCAGCTGCTGCATCGTGATCAGCTGGTCGTCCCGGGCCGTCTGCGCGTCGAGGACGAGCTGGTCGATGACCGGCTGCTGCGAGGCGAGGTAGGCGAGCTGCGCGCGCAGCGCGGTCAGGCGGCCGTACGATCCGTCGCTCGCGAGGGTGCGCCCGAGCTCCTCGCGCGCCACGTGGCGCTCGCAGTCCGCCGTCGCTTGGTCGAGCACGAGCGCCCCGCGCGCCATGTCCATGGGCGAGAACGAGAGCGCGGCGCGCGCCTGCCACGGCTGTCCCTGCACGACGCCCATGCCCGTGGTGTCGCCGCCGACGAGCGGCACGTGGAGCGCCTGCACCATCATGCGCGGCGACAGGAGCAAGAACGCGCGCGACTCCGCCTCCGCGCGTACCCGGCGGCAGTAGGGCGACGCCGCGTCCTGTGCGCCGGCGACGCTCGGGCTCGCGACGCCGGCTCCGGCGAGCAGCGCGATGACGAGCCGAAGGTGGGTGGGAGAGAACGACAACGAGAAGGCCCACGGAAGGAAGTGGGTGCCTGACGCGACCCGAAACGGACGACTTGCAGTCGTCATGCCACGGTGCGTCAACATGCCGACGTCCCGAATCCCTGGGGTGAACAGCGACATCGAGGTCCGAAGATGGTCACCGAACCGACCGCTTGGCCAAGATCCGTGACATTCGTGTCATGGCGACGCCCCCCGCGTGACGCGCTCTCACGGCACGATCCGGCACGGCTCGCCGCGGCCCTTCGAGCTCGACAGCGAAATTTCGCGCTGCTGTCGTGTGCCGCGCGGGAACGTTCGCGTGCCGGCGCGGGCGGGTCTACCCTTCGCGCATGCCGCCTTCCGACCTCGCTCGACACATCGCCCTCGCGGCGAGCGCGGCGCTCGGGCTGTCTGCGTGCAGCGCCAGCGAGGAGGCCGCGGCTCCGGCCGCGGAGCCGACCACCGGCACCGAGACGCCTGCGCCGGCGACGCCCACGCCCGCCGACGAGGTCGCCGAGGACGACGTCGCCGAGGACTCCGTCGCGCGCGAGGCCGAGCAGGCCGACGGACCGCCCCGGCGAGACGGCGCGCGATCCGGTCGCCCCGCGCCGACGGCGCCCGAGCAACGGGCGTCGTGCGGCGCGTCGTGCGGCGCGGAGTGCGGCGGCGTCCCGGGGGAGGACTGACGTGAGCGAGCCGCTCGAGCGCGTGCGCGCGATCATCGCGACGCTGCCGGAGACGTCCGAGAAGCTCTCGCACGGGGCGCCGACGTTCTGGGGCGGGAAGAAGACGTTCGCCTGCTACCACGACGGCAGCTACGACGAGGGGCGCCGCGCGGTCTGGATCAAGGCGGCGGAGGACGGCGTGCAGGAGGAGCTCATCGCGGCGGACCCGGCGCGCTTCTACCGGCCGAAGTACCTCGGGCCGAGCGGCTGGGTCGCGATGCGCCTCGAGGGCGAGGTCGACTGGGAACAGCTGCGCTTCCTGCTGATCGAGGGCTGGCGCACGGTGGTGCCCAAGCGCGCGCTGAAGGCGTTCGCGGAGAAATCCCAGTAGCGCATCGCCTGTACGTCCGTGTGCACGGGGTGCCGGGCGCGGGCCACGCGGTCCGATGGTTCTGCCGAGAGTCGCGGCTGGCGCGTGGTTGGTAGGGCCACGCCCCATGACCGAATCCAAGCGCACGGCGCGGCGCGCCACCGACTCTCTCGTCCTCCTCGGGCTCGCCCTCGCGGGGCTCGCGCTCGCCATCGGCGGGCCGCTCTTGCCCATCCCGATGCTCGGCCTGATCGGGCTGCCGATCGCGGGGCTCGGCGCGGCCGCCTTCGCGCTCCTCGCGCTCTGTCTCGGCACGTTCGAGGTGCCGTGGTGGCGTCAGCTCGCCGGGCTCGGGCTCGCGGCGGCGTCGCTCTACGTGCTCGGCAGCGCGTACCTCGGCGGCCTCGCCACGATCGCGGAGCACTTCCTCGGCCGCGACGGCGCGCCGCCGCTCGGCGCGCTGTGGCGCTCGGTGCCGTGTCTCTCGATCGGCGCGGCGGGCCTCGCCGCGTCCGTCGCCGCGCGCCGCCCCGCGGGGGCGGGCTCCGGCGCGGCGCTCGGCGCGGGTGCGATCGCTTGCGCCTCGGCCGGGCTCGGCTGGGCGATCCTGATCGCGCTGGGCCTGCTCGGCTTCCCGTTCGGCGCATAGCAAGCGGAGTTGTCACGCCCTCGGCCGAGGCCTCGGCCGCGACGTTCGCGAGCCAAGATCGCGCAGGGGGCGCGGGTCGGCCCCCCGTGATGGTACGTTCCCGTGCGGGGGTCACGATGACGCGCGCGCTCCACGGCTCCATCTTCGCGCTGCTGCTCGCGGCGGGTTGCGGCGCGGACGCGCCGCTCGATCGGACACTCGCGACGATCGAGCGCGTCCGCGGCGGCGCGACGCTCGACGAGGACGCGCTGCCTCGGCTCGGTCGCGCGGCCGCGGGGCAGGTGGTCGCGGTCGGCGAGGGCGGCCTCGCGCGGCTCGGCCTCGACGCGGGCCCGCGCTTGCTGCTCGACGCGGGCGCACGCGTGACCGTGGCCGACGAGACGACGGTGCGGCTCGAGGCCGGGCGCGTGTTCGCGGAGGCGGGCGAGGGCGAGGCCCTCTTCGTCGCGCTCGGCGAGGTGATCGTGCGCATCGGCGACGCGTCCGTCTCGGCGGAGCCGGGCGAGCTGTACGTCGTGCGCGGCGAGGTGAGCTGGATCGCCGGCGAGGTGCGCGGCGTCGCGCGCGCGGGCGAGCGGCTCACGCTCGGCGAGCGCCCGGCGACGAGCGCGGTGACGCTGTGGCGCGACTGGACCGGTGGGCTCGCGCGGCCGGGTCCCGCGGACGCGCGCGGCGCGCGCGGGGTGGGCGTGCTCGAGGCCCGCGTCCCCGACGAGGTCGGCCAGGCGCGCTGGCCGCTCGTGATCCGTCGGCTCGACGTGCAGGTGCGCGTCGTGGGCGACCTCGCCGTCACCGAGGTCGAGCAGGTGTTCTTCAACCCGGCCTCGGAGATGGTCGAGGGGCTCTACCGCGTGCGCGTGCCCGAGGAGGCCGTGCTCTCGCGCTTCGCGGTCGACCGCGACGGCCGGATGGTCGACGGGTACGTGCGCGAGAAGGCGCAGGCGCGCGCCGCGTACGAGGCGCAGGTGTACCGCGGCTCGCAGCTCGATCCGGCGTTGCTCGAGTGGGTCGCCCCGGGGGAGTACCAGGCGCGCATCTATCCGATCCGGCCGGGGGAGGCGCGGCGCATCGTGATCCGCTACGCGGAGTGGCTCGCGCCCTCGTCCGAGGGCGGGCCGCGCCTCTACCGCTACCCGATGGGCGGCGGGCGCGACGCGCCGCGCGTGCAGGAGCTGTCGATCGCGGTCGACGTCGACGAGGCGGGCGTCGAGCGGCTGCGTGCCGGGATGGGCGCGGCGGTCGAGGGCGGGCGCGTGCGCTTGCGGCGGAGCGACTTCGCGCCGCACGCCGACTTCTGGCTCGAGCTGCACGGCGCGACGGGCGGACAGCGCGCGTGGCGCGCGCCGCACGAGCCGCCGCCGCGCGCGCCCGACGCCCGCGCGGTGCCCGGCGAGGCCGACGAGCGCGACTACTTCTACCTGCCGCTGCGCCTGCCGGAGCGCCTCTTCGCCGAGGCGCGCGCCGAGGGCGTCGACGTGGTGCTCGTGGTCGACGTCTCCGCCGGCAACGACCGCACGCACCTCGAGCTCGGCCGCAGCGTCGCGGAGGCGTTGACCGAGCACCTGCGCGACACGGACCGCGTCGCGATCGTCGGCGCCGACCTCACGGTGCGCGCGCTCGGCGAAGGCGCGCCCGCGCTCGGCGAGGCGAGCTCCGCGCGCGTCGAGGCGTTGCTCGACGCGCTCGCGCGGACGCCCGCGGGCGGCGCGACGGATCTCGGCGCCGCGATCGCCGCGGCCGCGGCGTTGCTCGATCCGGCGCGCCCCGGCGCGGTGATCTACGTCGGCGACGGCGCGCCCACGGTGGGCGAGCTCGAGGCGGACGGGCTGCTCGCGCGGCTCGCGCGGCTGCCGGCGCCGCTGCGGCTCTACGCGGTCGGCGTCGGCGGCGACGCGAACCTCGAGCTGCTCGAGACGCTCACGCGCGGCGGCGGGCTGGCGCTGCGCGTCGAGGAGCGCTCGGCGGCGGCGGACGCGGCGCTGCGCGTGCTCGGGCACGTGACGCGGCCGGTCGCGCAGCGCGTGGTGGTCGAGCTCGGCGCGGGGATCGAGAACGTCTACCCGCGACGCCCGGTCGATGTGGTCGAGGGCGAGGTGCTCGCGGTGAGCGGGCGCCTGCGCGAGGCGCCGCCGGCGCGCGTGCGCGTGCATGGCCTCGTCGGCGGGCGCGCGTTCGACGAGGAGATCGCGATCACGACGCAGGCGACCGAGCAGTCGACGGATCTGCGCCTGCGCTGGGCGGGTGAGCGGCTGCGCCAGCTCCTGCTCGACGGCGCGGGGCGCGAGGAGGTCGCGGAGCTCGGCGTGCGCTACGGGCTGATCACGCCGTTCTCGAGCTACTACGTGCCGAGCGCGTCCGAGCTCCGCGGGCTCGGCCCGATGGGGCTGCGGTGGCTCGATCGACCGCGCCTGCTCGAGGCGCTGGATCGCGATCGCCGCGCGGGCTCGGGTGGGCGCGACGCGCTGCTCGCGCTCGCGCTCGGGCCGCTCGCGATCGCGGGCTGCCGCGGCGGCGACGACGCGGTGTCGAGCAGCGCGCCGGGGGCGTGGGGCGTGAGCCCGAGCGCGCCGGCCACGGCGACGGACTCGCCGGCCCTCGAGCCGCCCGCGGAGGAGACGGACGAGCCGGAGGCGGCCGCCGCCTGGGCGGAGGCGCCGCCGCCGCCGCCCGCCGCGCCACCGGCGGTCTTCGAGCCGCAGGAGCCGATGCCCGCGCCGACGACGACCGCGGCGCCGGGCTACGCCATGCCGAGCCAGGACCCGAGCGCCAACCAGGCGCCGATCGGGCTGTCGACGCTCGGCACGATCGGCGCCGGCGCCGGAGGCGGCGGCTCCGGCTACGGCCGCGGCGCCGTCGATGCGCCGGAGCCGGCGCGGCAGCGGCGCATCACGTCGGTGACGGCGGGGAGGGACGCCACGACGCGTGGTCCGCTCGCGGGCCTCGACGGGAACGACGCGCGCGCCTCGGCGCGGCCGCGCCCCGAGCCGCCGCGCAACGCCGAGCAGGCCGCGAGGCGGACGCTCCGCCTGGGGTCGCGGCTCGACGACCTGCTCCCCGACCTCGATGGCGAGGCGCAGCGGGAGGACGAGCGCGAGCGCGACCGCGGCGGGCGCTACGTCGTCACGGTCACGACGACCGAGGCCACGGGGGCCTCCGCGCGTCCTGAGCGCCGCGCGTGCTCGGACGCGTCGCGCGCGTCGCTCGCCGATCGCGAGGAGCTGTGGCGCGAGCGCATCGGCGCGGCGGGCGGCGCGTCGGGCTGGGTGGGCGTGTACCGCGCGGCGATCCGCGACTGCGAGGCGCCGAGCTGGCGCGACCGGCGCGCGCTGCTCTCGCTGATGGTGGCGGCGGCGGGCGGGGTCGAGCCGATGATCGCGCTCTACGATCGGTTCTCGAGCGGCTCGGAGCGCGGGTTCCTGCGCGCGGCGATCCTGCGGCGCGTGCGCTCGCCGCAGGACCTGCGCGCGGTGCGTGGCGCGTTCGGCATGGGCAACGATCCCGACTGGGAGCTCGTCGAGCAGATCCTCGAGCGCGCTCCGAACGACGCGGCGAGGGTGCGCGCGCTGCGCCGCCTCGCGATGCAGTACCCCGACAGCTTCGACCTCGCGCTGCGCCTGCTCGAGGCGCTCGAGCGCGGCGGCCACGCCGCGGAGGCGCGGCGGCTCGCGGATCGGCTGCGCGCCGATCCGCGCAGCGACGCCGGCGTGCGCACGGCGGTCGGTGAGATGTACCTGCGCCTGGGCGAAGAGGAGGAGGCGCGCCGCGTCTTCAGCGAGATCGTGGAGCACGCGCCGCTCGACGAGCTCGCGCGGCGGCGCCTGGGCGACCTCTACCGCGCGCACGGCTGGTACGAGGACGCGTACCGCCAGTACCAGACGCTGGCCTCGATCCGCCCGGACGACCCGAGCGTGCTGCTGCTGCTCGCGCAGGCCGCCGCGGGCGCGGGCCGCGTCGACGAGGCGCTGCGGCTCGAGCAGCGGCTCATGGAGACGTCGCAGCCCGGCGCCGCGCAGGGGCTCGCGCGCATCGCGCAGCTGTGGACGTCGGTGCGCCTCGCGAAGCTGCGGCTCGCGGCGCGCGAGGCCGGGGACGACGCGCGCCTCGCCGCGCTCGAGCGCCGCCTGCGCGCGAGCGGCGTGCTCGCGGCCGCGGGCGACCTGCGCGTCACGCTCGTCTTCTCGCACCCCGACGCGCAGATCGGCCTGTGGACGGCGCCCGCGGGCGGCGCGCTCGCGCGGCCGCGCGAGATCGCGCCGGAGCTCGGGATCGAGGCGCTCGACGAGCCCGAGGCGGACGCCGGCGGCTACGCGATCGAGGTGCGACGCGCCGACGCGGGCTCGCCGACCGCGATCCGCGCGGAGCTCGTGATCGTCTGGCGCGAGGGCCGCGCGGACGAGGTCGCGCGCGTGGTGCCGCTCGACTTCTCGGGTGGCCGTGCGCGCTACGCGTGGACGCTCCGCGGTGCAGAGCTCACGCCGCGTTGACGGGGCTCACTCGAGGATGAGCCGGGTGATGGCCTGGGGGCGCCAGTCGCCCGCTTCGTAGACCGCGCCCGCGCCGAGCTGAATCCGAAAGCGCTCGACCACCTGCCAGTGGATCTGCGGGACCAGCGCGAGGCGAACCGTCTCGTCGAGGCCGACCGCGACGTTCGTCTCGAGCGCGACGGTGACCGCCTCGTGGAGATCGACCGCGACCATCGAGTTGACGAGCACGTGCCACGCGTCGAGTCGATCCGCGGCGCCGTGCGCGCGCGCCCCGACCATCCCGGAGAGCGCGACGCGATCGACGCGCCCACCGAGCAGGTAGAGCGCCGTGAGCTCGGGCTCCCAGCCGTTCAGGCCCACTTCGCCGATCACCTGCACGCCGTGCGCGAAGTTGGTCTCGGGCGACGGCGCGGTCCACTGCAGCGCGAGCTTGAGCGCGTCGAGCTCGGCATCGACCATCGGCAGCTCGAGCTCGACGGCGAACCCGTCGACGATCGCCCACTCGACCTCGGGGGCCCAGTAGACGACGGGCCGATCGTTCAGGAAATCGGTGACGATCAGCGTGTTGACCTCGACCTCGCCGGCGCGCGCGCCGAGCGGGCGGACGAGGTCGAACACCATCGGCTCCGGCAGGAGCGCCGCCAGGTGGTGGAGGCCGGGGACCCGCGGGTCGCGCTCGCCCGGGTCGACCACGCCGTCGCGGTTCGCGTCCTCTTCGCCGTCGGGCACGCCGTCGCCGTCCGTGTCGACGTCGAGGATGTCGGTGCCCGTCGCCATCTCCACGAGGTCGGGGATGCCGTCGCCGTCGGTGTCGACGGACTCGAGGTCGGGCACCTCCTCGGGGGCGTCTGCGCGCGACGGATGGCCCTCGCCGTCCGGATCGATCGGCACCGCGTCGGACGGTTGCGCGTGGACCGTGGGAGTCGCCGCGAGCGCGAGCACGACCGCGACGACGCCGAGCCTCGGGGATCGGTACTGCATCGCCATCGTCGGGATAGCACGGGCGCGCGCGCGCACGCACCTTCGCGACCTCGCGGCCTTCACCCGCGCGCGTAGCCGCGCAGGCCCGCCGGCAGATCGCGCGCGCGCGCCGCGCCCGCCGGCGGGAGGCGGGCGTCGAACGTGTGCCAGAACAGCACCGCCGCGCCGCGCGGGGCGGTGGCGATCAGCGCCGCGAACGCCTTCTCGGTGTACGTCGGGTCGAGGGGCAGCTCGGCGCCGACCGTCGCGCTCGCGGCCCGGCCCGCGGCGCTCGGCCGCGCGTACCCGTCCCCGGCGAAGCGGTGCTCGAGCACGAAGCGCGTCTCGAGCGGCGTGGGCGCGAGGGAGGACCCGCTCGCGCGCAAGAGGCGTTGCGTCGCCTCGATCTCCGCCGCGACGCGCGCGCGGCTCGCCGTCCCCGGGCCCGACGCGCGCACGGCGACCAGCCGCGTCGCGAGGCCTGCGGCCTCGAGCCCGATCCAGAGGCCGGCGGCGGTCCCGGTGGTCCCCGCGGCGACGTACACGACGTCCGGGCGCGGCAGCGCGCCGGCGGCGACCTGCGCGGCGAGCTCGAGCCCGGCCGCGACGTAGCCGGCCGTGCCCAGAGGGCTCGTCCCGCCCGGCGCGATCACGTAGGGCGCGTCGCGCGGCGCGAAGTCGGCGACCGCGCGCGACGGATCGTCGCGGTGCGCGCGCGTGCCGGCGTGCAGCGTCGCGCCCGCGTCGAGGGCCGCGTAGAGGTGCGCGCGCACGCGCGCCGAGGGCGGCTCCGGCAAGAGGACGAGGTGCGCGCGCAGGCCGAGCCGGCGCGCGTGGATCGCGGTCGCGAGGGCGTGGTTCGAGCCCGCGCCCCCGAACGTCAAGACGGAGCGGTGGCCGCGCGCGCGCGCGTCGGCGAGCAGGTGCTCGAGCTTGCGCGCCTTGCTCCCGCCGAAGACGTCGCCCCCCTCGTCGTCGCGCTTCACGTGCAGCGAGCCGAGCCCGAGCCGCGCGGCGAGCTCCGCGTGCGCGCTCACGCGCGTCGGCAGGCCACCGAGCGCGACGTGCGGGAGCCCGCGCACGTCGGCCCGCGCGCCGCCGCCGACGAACAGCGCACCGAGGGCCGTCGAGGCCAGCCAGCGCCGGCGACCGAGCACGCTCCTCGCAACCGGTGAGCACCCGATCGCGCATTCCCGGAGACGTCGAAAAACGACGATGTCGGGTTGACTCGCGGGGACGGAAGTGACGATATCTGAGCTACGACCGGGGGAGTGCCGCCGGCGGGGGAGGGTCACCATGGTGGAGGCTCTCCAAAGAAGATGAGAGAGACAAGAGAGAGATGAGCAACAAGCTGTTCGTGGGGGGCCTGGCGTGGGCCACGACCGACGAGAGCCTGCGCGCCGCCTTCGAACCGTACGGGGAAGTGGCCGACGCGCGCGTGATCGTAGACCGGGAGACCGGCCGGTCGCGCGGGTTCGGGTTCGTGACCTTCCGGCAGGACGACGCCGCGAAGGCGGCGATCGAGGCGATGCACGGAGCGGACGTCGATGGGCGATCGATCCGCGTGAACGAAGCACAAGAGCGACGCGGACCGGGCGGACCGGGCGGTCCCGGCGGCGGTATGGGCGGTCGTCCTGGGGGCGGTCCGCCGGACCGTCGGCCCGGGGGGCCGCCGCGTGGTGGTGAGGGGCGGCCGCCCGGCGGACGGGACTACCCGCCAGTCGAGCGCCGCGGTGAGGCCCGGAGCGGGCCTGGTGGGTTCGGGGGTGGCGGTGGCCCTCCGGGCGGCGGTGCTGGCGCCGCGGGCGGCAGCGGCGGTGCGGCGCTGGATCCGAACGGCAAGCCCGCGGGACGCAAGCGCCACAACGGCGGCGTGACCGCCGTCAAGCGCAAGGGCGCCCGCAAGGACCAGGACGAGAGCGACTTCCGCGGCGACGGCGGCGGCGGGCGCAAGAAGCGCGGCGGCGGCAACCGCCGGCGCTTCGACGACTACCACGGCGATTGGTAGCCGCTCCGCGGCTCGTCGGCGCGCTCGAGGCGCTCGCGCGTCTCGCGGCAGCCGGGCACGTCACGCCCGGGGAGGTCGCGCACGCCAAGGCGCGCCTCCTCGGCGACGCGCCCGTCGCGCCGCTGCGCGCCGTCGGTCGGGCTCGGCGGGGGCGCACGCTCGCGATCTCGCGCGAGGTCCTCGGCGCGCCAGGGGCGCTCGCGTGGCTCGAGGACGCCGTCGAGCGCTACGACGTGGCCGTGGTGACGCCGGGCGCGCTCGATGGCGAGGACGTCGCGGCGCGCGGCGCGCTCCGCGCGCGCGGGCTCTCGCCCTATGCGCTCGGGCGCGTCCGCTTCGTGGCCACCAAGCCGCCGGCGGACGTCTACGTGGACCCGCGCGCGCTGCGCTTCGACGGTACGCTGCCGAGCGTCGCGGAGCTCGCGCGCCTCGCCGGGACGTGAACGCGACGGCTTGCAGACGAACTGAAAACGATTATCAACTCACCGTGGACGACGCGCCGACGCTGGACCAGCTCCCCGTGGGGGCCGAGGGGACCGTGCTCGCCGTCCGCTGCGAGCGCGCGATCGCGAGGCGCCTGATGGAGATGGGGGTCCTGCCTGGGACGCGCATCACGGTCCTGCGCATCGCGCCGCTCGGCGATCCGATCCTGCTGCGGCTCCGCAGCTACTCGCTCTCCATCCGCCGGCGCGAGGCCGCCGGCATCGTGCTCTCGGACGTGCGCGAGCCGGTCGGCGCGCAGGCGCTCGCGGAGCAGGCGCCCTCGTGACGGCGGCGCCGGCCCTCGCGCGCCGGCCGCGGATCGCGCTGGCCGGCAACCCCAACGCGGGCAAGACGACGCTCTTCAACGCGCTCACCGGCGCGTCCGCGCGCACCGGGAACTACCCGGGCGTCACGGTGGAGCGGCGGACCGGCAGGTGGCGCTCGCCCGACGGGCGCGAGCTCGAGGTCCTCGACGTGCCGGGCACGTACAGCCTGAGCGCGCGCTCGCCCGAGGAGCAGGTCGCCGTCGAGGCGCTGTTGCCGCGCGGCGGCGAGCCCCCGCCCGACGTCGTCGTCGTGCTCGCCGACGCCGGCGCGCTCGAGCGTCACCTCTACCTCGCGCAGCAGATCGCGGACGCCGGCCTCCCCACGATCCTCGGGCTCAACTTCATGGACGAGGCGCGGCGCGCGGGCGTGCGCGTCGACGTCGAGGCGCTCGCGGCCTCGGTCGGGGTGCCGGTGGTGCCGCTCGTCGCGACCCGCGGCGAGGGGCTCGACGCGCTCGCGGCGGCGATCACGGGCGCCCTCGCGGGCGAGCCGCGCGAGCGCCCTCCCGAGCCGCTCACGCCGATCGTCGCGCCCTACGTCCGCGAGGTGGAGGCGTGGCTCGAGGGGCGCGATCCCGACGAGCCGCCGGCGGCGCGGCGCGCGCGCGCGCTCTGGGCGTTGCTCTCGCTCGGCGACGACGAGCTCGAGGGCGTCGACCCCGAGCTGCGCGCGCGCGTGGAGGCGGCGCAAGCGCGCGCGAGCGCGGACGGCGTCGAGCTCGACCGCGAGCTGATCGAGGCGCGCTACCGCCGCATCGAGGGCCACGTGCGCGCGGTCGTCGCGGGGCCGCGCGTGGAGCGCGGCGCGTCGGTCACCGACCGCATCGACGGCGTGCTCACGCACCCGGTGCTCGGGATGGGCGTCTTCGCGCTCGTGATGCTCGCCCTCTTCGAGGCGCTCTTCCGCTGGTCGGAGCCGCTGATCGAGGGCATCGAGGCGCTCGTCGGGCTCGCGCAGGCGCTCGTGCGCGAGGTGGTGCCGGACGGCCCGTTCGCGGCCTTGCTCGCGGACGGCGTCGTCGCGGGCGTCGGCAACGTGATCGTGTTCGTGCCGCAGATCGCGCTCCTGTTCGTGTTCATCGCGGTGCTCGAGGACAGCGGCTACCTCGCGCGGGTCGCGTTCGTCATCGACCGGCTGATGCGCGGGGTGGGCCTGCACGGCAAGGCGTTCGTGCCGCTGCTGAGCGGCTTCGCTTGCGCCGTCCCGGCCGTGCTCGCGACGCGCACGATCGAGAGCCGCAAGGACCGGCTCGTCACGATGCTCGCGCTGCCGCTGATGAGCTGCAGCGCGCGGTTACCGGTCTACGCGCTCGTGATCGCGGTGGTCTTCCCCGCCGACGAGCGGCTCGGGCTCGTGTCGATCGGCGCGCTCGTGCTGTTCTCGATGTACGCGCTCAGCGTGGTCGCGACCCTCGGCGCGGCGGCGGTGCTGCGCCGCACCGTCTTGCGTGGGCCGCGCCCGGCGCTCGTGCTCGAGCTGCCGCCGTATCGGTGGCCCGCGCCGCGCAACGTGCTGTCGACGGTCGGGCGGCGCGTGAAGGACTTCCTCGTCGACGCGGGCACCATCATCCTGGCGATCACGATCGTGCTCTGGGCGCTCTTGAGCTACCCGAAGGACGAGTCGGTGAGCGCGCGCTACGCGGACCTGCGCGCCGAGGCGGCGGCCACGCTGGACGGCGAGGCGCTCGAGGCGCGCGCGAGCGCGCTCGCGGCCGCCGAAGCGGGGGAGCAGGCGCGCCACAGCGCGGCGGGTCGCATCGGCCTCGCGCTCGAGCCGCTGATCGAGCCGCTCGGGTTCGACTGGCGCATCGGCATCGGCCTCATCGCGTCGTTCGCCGCGCGCGAGGTGCTCGTGAGCACGCTCGGCATCGTGTGGGGCATCGGCGAGGAGGAGGACGAACGGAGCCCGCCGCTGCGCGAGGCGCTGCGCGACGCGACGCGCGAGGACGGCACGCCGCTCTTCACGCCGCTCACCGGCCTCGCCCTCATGGTGTTCTTCGTGCTGGCAGCGCAGTGCATGAGCACGGTCGCGGTGGTGCGGCGCGAGAGCGGCTCGTGGAAGTGGCCGCTGCTCATGGTCGCGTACATGACCGCGCTCGCGTACCTCGGCGCGCTCCTCGTGCAGCAGGGCGGCCAGATCCTGGGGCTCGGCTAGATGGGCTGGCAGGACGCCGCCGTCTTCCTCGTCGTCGCCGCGGCGCTCGGCTACCTGCTGTGGAAGATCTGGCCCCCGCGTCGCCGGCCCGACGTCAAGGCGCGCGATCTCGTCCGCAAGAAGAAGCGCGACGACTGATCGAGCGTCAATCGAGGTTCAGAGGGATGTTGGCGCGCTGGAGCATCTCCTTGAAGTCCTTCTTGTCCGCGGCCTTCATGTAGGCCTCCTCGGGCGCGACGAGGTCGTTCTTCACGTGGTGGAAGAGGTGCTCGTTCATCGTCTGCATCCCCTGCCGCTTGCCCGTCTGCATGACGCTCACGAGCTGGTAGGTCTTGCCCTCGCGGATGAGGTTCGAGACGGCGGCGTTGGTGATGAGCACCTCGTAGCCGGCGACCCGTCCGCCGCCCTTTCGCTTGCAGAGCACCTGCGCGATCACGCCGCGCAGCGACTCGCTGAGCATCGTGCGGATCTGCTCCTGACGGTCGGAGGGGAACTGGTCGATGATGCGATCGACGGTCGAGGGCGCGGTCGTCGTGTGCAGCGTGCCGAAGACGAGGTGGCCGGTCTCGGCCGTCTCGATCGCGATCGCGATCGTCTCGAGGTCGCGCATCTCGCCGACGAGCACGATGTCCGGATCTTCGCGCAGCGCCGCGCGCAGCGCGCGCTTGAAGCTCTCGGTGTGGGTGCCGACCTCGCGCTGGTTGACGAGGCACTTCTTGTTCGGGTGCACGAACTCGATCGGGTCCTCGATCGTGATGATGTGGTCCGTGCGCTTCTGGTTGATGTAGTCGATGAGCGCCGCGAGCGTGGTGGACTTGCCGCTCCCCGTCGGGCCGGTGACGAGCACCAGCCCCTTGGTCAGGTAGCAGAGGTCGAGCACCTGCTCGGGGATGCCGAGCTTGTCCCACGTGATGATCTCGAACGGGATCATGCGCATGACCGCGCCCATGCCCTTGCGGTCGCGGAAGTAGTTCACGCGGAACCGCGCGACGCCCTCGATCGTGTGGGCGAAGTCGGTGTCGCTGTCCGCCTCGAACTCGGCGCGGTTGCGCGGCGGCATGATCTCCCGGAGGATCGGCTCGAGCTCCTGCTCGGTCAGCGCGCCCCGCTCCTCGAGCGCGACCATCTCGCCGTGCAGGCGCACCATCGGGACGACTCCGGTCGAGAGGTGCAGGTCCGAGGCCTCGAGCTTGTGCATCATCCGCAGCCAGCGGTTGATCTTCGGTTCGCCGGGTTGGAGCGAGACCTCCACCGACGGGGCGGCGTGGCTCGCGGCGGGCGCAGCGGCTGCGGCGGCGGCAGGTGCGGCGGGCGCAGCGGCGGGGGTCGCGGCGGCGGCCGCGGGTGCGGCGAGCGCCGCCTCGGCGCTCGCGGGCGAGAGCGTCACCGTCCACATCCGCGGGCTCGGCGCGCGCACGGCCACGCGCACGCGCGTCCCGTTGTCCGCGACGTGCTCGAACGTGGCGGCGCCGCGCGAGCGCAGCTCGCTCACCGCCTCGGGGCTCGCCGCCTCCTGGACGAGCTGGGCGACCTGCGCGTGATCGATCGGGGCGTTGGACTTCCGCTCGCCGGTCGGGAATCGGAAGAGGACGGGCTCGCCCGAGGCGAGCACGACCTCGAGCGCCTGGTGGCGGACGAGGTGCTGCACGTAGAAGTCGATGCGCTTCATGAACCTCGCCTGCGAGGGTAAGCGAGACCGCGAGGCAGGCGAAGGTGATTCGCGGTACAACCGCGGGCGATGACGGTCGAGGCCGGCAAGCTCCCCCGATGGCTCCTCGTCGTCGCGGGGCTGATCGCGGTGGGCCTCGCGATCTACGGCCTGCGCGCCGTCCTGACGCCGATCTTCTTCGCGTTCCTCATCGCGTACTTGCTCGATCCGCTCGTCGATCGGTTCGAGCGGCACATGCCGCGCGCCGTCGGCATCGTCGTCGTGCTCGGGCTCGCGCTGATCGGGCTCGCGCTGTTCGCGCTCCTGCTCTTGCCGAGCGTGATCCACGAGGTCGTGGCGTTCGGCCAGGAGCTCCCGGACAAGCTGCGGCGGCTCTCCGCGTCGATCACGCCTCGGCTCACGGAGCTCGGCGTGCAGCTGCCGCACGATCTCGACGAGCTGCGCGAGACGGCGCAGCAGTACCTCGGCGGGAGCGGCGCGGGAGGGGCCGGCGCCGAGGGGAGCAACGAGCTCGCGACGCGCGCGGCGAGCGCGCTCGGCACGATCGGGCAGTGGATCTGGGGCGGGACGACGACGCTCGTGGGCGTGGTGTCGAGCCTCTTGATCGTGCCGGTGCTCGCCTTCTACCTCTTGCACGACTTCGATCACATCACGGCCGGCGTGCGCGACCTCGTGCCGCACCGCTACCGGCCGTTCGTCGTGGACGTCGCGCGCGAGGTCGATCAGGTGCTCGGCCAGTTCATCCGCGGTCAGCTCACCGTGATGGTCGCGCTCGCGGTGCTCTACTCGGTCGCGTACTCGATCGCGGGCGTGCGCCTCGCGATCCCCATCGGGATCGCCGCGGGGCTCCTCTCGTTCATCCCGTACGTCGGCGGCGCGCTCGCGCTGGTCCTGGGCCTCGCGATGTGCGCGCTCGGCTTCGAGAGCTGGTGGCAGGTGGGCGGCGTCGTCGTCGGCTACGCGATCATCCAGGCGCTCGAGGGGCTGGTGATCACGCCGCGCGTGGTCGGCGACAAGGTGGGGCTGCCCGCCGTGTGGGTGCTCGTCGCGTTGATGATCGGCGGCGAGCTCTTCGGCTTCCTCGGGATCCTGCTCGCGGTGCCCGCGGCCGCGGTGGCGAAGATCTTCGTGATGCGCGCGGTCGCGCACTACCGCCAGAGCCAGCTGTACCTCGAGGGCCACGCGGGCGAGGCGCAGGGGCTGCTGCTCGGGATCCTCGACCAGGAGGGGCTCCCCGACGATCGGGCGCTCGCCGAGGCCAAGGCCCGAGCGCACGAGGAGTGGCCAGCGTCCGAGGCTGGCGCCGGAGCCGACGCCGACGCCGACGCCGACGCTGACGCCGACGCAGCCGACGAAGCCGACGAAGCCGACGAAGCCGACGAAGCCGACGAAGCCGACGAAGCCGACGAAGCCGACGAAGCCGCCGAAGCCGACGAAGCCGCCGAAGCCGACGAAGCCGACGAAGCCGACGAAGCCGACGAAGCCGACGAAGCCGACGAAGCCGACGAAGCCGACGAAGCCGACGAAGCCGACGAAGCAACGGCGGCCGGCGCCGAGACCGCGCCGTCGCCCGCGCCGTCGCGTGCGCGCTTGGAGGAGGAATGAGCCAGCGAACCGTGGTGCTCTACGAGGGCGATGACCCGGACCTCGCCGCCGTCGCGGCGGCGGTGCGCGCCGCGATCGGCGTGAGCGACGACGAGCCGGAGGACGAGTCGACGGCGGGCGCGATCGCGCTGCCGGTGTCGGACGCCGCCGCCCTCGAGGCGGCCTCGCTCGCCGACGCGGACGTGGCGGTGGTCCTCGACGAGGCGAGCCAGGCCCGCGCGCGCGCCGCGGGCGTGCGGCGGCTCGTCGCCCTGCTCGCGCCGCTCGACGCGCCAGGCTGGGAGCTCGACGCCGACGTCGTGCTCGTCGCGCACGAGGTCCTCGTCCCGGAGCTCGTCGCGCGCGGCGTCGCGCGCGAGCGCGTCCGCGTCGCCGGCCCCGTCGCGCCGGCGGGCTGGGCGCCGCACCCGGAGCGCGAGGCGCTGCGCGCGCGGCTGGGCCTCGGGGCGGACCGCCCTTGGGTGGTCGTGCGCGCCGCGGCCCTCGACCTCGAGGACCTCGCGCCCTCACTCGTCCAGCTCTCGCTGGTGAGCCCGCGGGCGGCGTGGATCTTCGACGTCGGCGCCGACGCGGAGGCGGCGCGCCTCTTGCGCCGCCGCGTGCCGGGCTACGGCCTCGACGCGCACATGGTCGCCGACGGTCCCGACGCGCTCGACGCCTATCAAGCGGCGGACCTCGTGCTCGGGCGCATCGGCGGCGTCGAGGCGCTGCGCGCGTTCGCGACCGGCGCGGGGCTCGTCACGCCGAGCCCTGCGCGCGCGCACCTCGGGCTCGCGCACCGCGTCGAGACGGCGGGGCTCGCGCAGATCGCGGACGCGGCGGCCACGCTGTCGGTCACGCTCGACGCCGCCCTCGCGCCGGCGGCGCTCGCCGCGGCGCGCGCGACCTCCCTCGGCCTCGACGCGGCGGGCGGCGCCGCGCGCGTGGCCCTCGCGCTGCGCGCGCTCGAGGAGCGGATCGCCGACGCGCCGCCCGCGGGCCTGCCCCGAGGGATCGAGCGGCTGAGCGATCCAGAGGCCGCGATCGAGGGCGCCCCCGAGCGCGCGCCCGGCGACGCGAAGGCGCGGCACGACGACCTCGAGAAGAAGGTCGACGACGAGCTCGCCGCGCTGCGACGGAAGCTCGGCCTTTGATCACGCTGCGCGCGATCTGGATCTACCCCGTCAAGTCGCTTTGCGGAGTGCGGCTCGACGAGGCCCGCGTCGACGACCGCGGTGTCGTGGGCGATCGCCGCTTCGTCGTCGTCGATCCGCGCGGCCGCTTCGTCACGCAGCGCGAGGAGCCGTCGCTCGCGCGGCTCGTCCCTCGCCTCGACGGCGACACGCTCGCGATCGAGGCGCCGGGCGGCGCGCGCGTCGAGCTCGACGTGACCGCGTCCGGCGCGCCGCTCGAGGTGACGGTCTGGGGCGATCGCGTGCGGGCGCTCGACGCCGGCGAGGCGACGGCGCGCTTCCTCGGTGACTACCTCGGGGCACCGCACCGGCTCGCGCGCATGCCAAAGAGCACGGTCCGCTCCGCGGACCCGCGCGACGCCCGGCCCGGCGATCGCGTCGCGTTCCAGGACGGCTTCCCGTTCCTGCTCGCCGGGGAGGCCTCGCTCGACGCGCTCGCGGCCGGGCTCGCGCAGCCGATCGACATGCGCCGCTTCCGTCCGAACCTCGTGGTCGGCGGCGCGCCCGCGTTCGCCGAGGACGAGTGGGGCGCGCTCACCATCGGCGAGGTCAGCTTCCACGCGCGCAAGCGCTGCCCGCGCTGCGTCGTCGTCGACGTCGATCCGGATCGCGGCGAGCGCGGCGCCGGCGTGCTGAGCGAGCTCGCGCGCACGCGGACCTTCGAGCGCGCCGCGCGCTTCGGGCAGAACCTCGTGCACGACGGGCCGGGTCACCTCCGCGTCGGAGACCGCGTGAGGCTCGGCTGAAATCGTCTCGAAAGCGCGGCGCGTCGAGCGCGCGCGCTACTCGCCGACGAGCTCGACCTCGACGACGCCCGGATCCGCTGCCGGCGCGGGCGCCGCGGCGCTCGCGGCGGGCCGCGAATTCACGCGCTGATAGGCGATCCATCCCGCCGCCAGGAAGCAGAGCAGCAGGAGCCAACGCGTGCGCCAGCTCGACTCGACGCGGACCCTCACGCCCGGAGTGTGTCCTCGGCGCGGCGTGAATGCATCCGCGGCGCGCTCCGTCGATTCGGGCATGAACCACATCACCCTCGCCGCCCTGATCCTCGCCGCCGGTTCCCTCGCCGTCGCGCCCGCGCGGGCGCAGGTGGTGGTCGCCCCCCGGGCGATCACCTCCTCGTCGGTGACGGTGGCTCCCCGCATCGACTGGACCGCGTGGCGCGCCTCCGGCGTCACGTCGCCGTCCCAGCCGCACAACCCGCTGCCCGCGCCGGCGCCCGCCGCGCCCGGCCTCGTGGCCTGCGCGGTGACCGAGAACGGCGCGGGCGCGCCCGCGTTCGTCGAGGTGCGCTCGTCCGGCCGCGTGATCGCGAGCGGGGCGTGCGGCGCGCGCATCGAGGTCCCCGCGGGCGACTACCACGCGATGGTCACCCTCGAGTCCGTGTTGGATCGGCCGCAGCGGACCGTCGCGGTCCGCGTCCCCGCGAACGGCACCGGCGTGGTCCGCGTCGACTTCCCGGTCGCGATCGTCGAGGTCCGCTTCACGAAGGACCGCGAGCCCGCGTTCGGCCAGGCCATCCTGATGGTCGGCGGCCGCGAGGTCGGCAGCATCGGCAACGGCGTGCCCGCCCGCGTGAGCGCGGGCCGCGTCACGATGATCGCGCGCTACCGCACGGAGGTGCGCACCTACGAGCTCGACCTCTCGGCGGGCCAGCGGCGGATGATCACGGCGGCGTTCTGAGCGCCTCCTCGAGCCACGCGACGAGCGCGTCCGCCAGCGGCCCGGCGACGCGCTCGACGCGCGCGTGCTCGACCCGCATCTCCTCGAACGGCTCGTAGCGCTCGACGAGCAGATCGCGCCGCACCTCGAGCGAGAGCGTCTGCCCCGGGTAGCGGGTCGCGAAGCGGTAGCCCTGCGTCGACGGATGGAGCACGTAGGTGCCGCCTTCGACGGCCTCGATCCCGACCCCGCGGTACGCGTCGACGAGCCGCGCCGCCATGCCCGGCGGGGCGTAGCTCGTTCCGTCGGCGGTGCGCGTGAGCAGATCGACCTCGGGTCGCACCGGCCACCGCGCCCACGCCTGCGGCTCGTGCGCGGCGCGCAGCGCGTCCACGATCGCGTCGTCGATGCGCTCGATGCCCATCGTGCGCGGGCCGTAGGTGTGTGGGTTGAGGGCGAAGCCCCCGCGCTCGCAGACGAGCGCGTAGGCCTCCTCCGCGAGCGCGACGTACGCGCGGTGCAGGCCGACGCACAGCGCGACGTCGCGCGGGTCGCGCACGTACGGCGCGAGCCCGGGTGTGAGGCCGCCGGACGCGAGGCCGTCGCCCGCGTCCTCGAGCCGGTTGGCGTCGATGAACGTGCGCGGGACGAGGCAGCGCACGACGAGCGCGGCGCACGCGGGCAGGCGGCGGACGACCGCCTCGGCGACGTGGCGCCCGTAGTCGTAGGCGCCGACGTCGGTGTTGACGTGGAAGAAGACGTGGAGGTCCGCGGGCAGGGGGCCGTGGAGGCGCGCGGCGAGCGCGTCGTAGTGCGCGCGCCGATCCGCGCCGTGCGGGACCTCGACGAGGAGGGTGGGGGGTGCGTCGGGATCGGCGAGCGCGCCGTCGATCCGCTCGACGGTCGCGACCCCCTCGATCGAGCGCAGGGGCTCGGCAGGCGTCATCGACCGCTACGCTGCCTGAGTCGCGGCCGGCGCGCACGCATCGTGGTATGGGGCGCGCCATGCCCTGGAAGTCGATGATGTTGCGGGGGTCACAGGTGTTCGCGCGCTGCGGCGCGGACGGCGCGCTCGTCGCGGAGGGCGGGCGCGTCGAGATCCGCTACCGGCGCACCGGGAGCAAGGCCTACCAGGCGGCGGCGCGAAACCTCGAGCCCGCCGCGGACGCGACCGTCTACCCGGACGACCACTGCGACGGCGCCGAGCCCGCGCCGGCGAGGGCGAAGACCGCGGCGCGCGCCAAGGCGAAGGAGGCGGCGAGCGGACCGGCGAGCCACCCCGAGGGCGCGGTGATCGTGTACGCGGACGGCGCGTGCTCGGGCAACCCGGGCCCCGCCGGGCTCGGCATCGTGTTGATCGACGGCGACCGGCGCGAGGAGCTGAGCGAGTTCCTCGGGACCGCGACCAACAACATCGCCGAGCTCACCGGGATCCTGCGCGCGGCGGAGCGGCTGCGCGACCGGGAGGCGCCGATCCGGATCCACACCGACAGCCAGTACTCGATCGGCGTGCTCGCGAAGGGGTGGAAGGCGAAGAAGAACCAGGCGCTGATCGGCGAGGTGAAGGCCGCGCTCGAGGCGCTCGACGACGTCACGCTCCACTACGTCCCGGGCCACGCGGGCGTCGCGCTCAACGAGCGCGCCGACGAGCTCGCCCGCGCGGCGGTCGTCGCGCGCAAGTCGAGTGGCTGGGTGAGGGCCCGATGAGCGCACGCGCGAGGCCCGGGCGCGGGATCGAGACGCACGCTATCCTCGGGCGCCCATGAGCTCGACGGACCCGGCGCCGGTGCGCGCTCCGGAGCTCGATCACGCGATCGAGGCGCTCCTCGCGTCCGAGCATCGCGCGCCGCTCGCGGCGCTCGCGCGCGACGTGCTCGGCAGCCAGGCCGAGGGGCGCGCGCTCTTCGCGGGCGCCAAGCTCGCCAAGACCAAGGCCGAGGAGCACGGCGTCACGCACGAGCTCGCCGAGACGAGCGCGGGCAACCTCCTCGGGGTGATCGAGCGGGGGCCCAAGACGCCGCTCGAGCGCGCGCTCGTCGCCGCGTTCGCGGTCGCCGGGCTCGACGACGCCCTCGCCGCGACCGAGGACGACGCGCACGCGGTGGTCTTCCGCTTCGTCCGCGGCGCGGACTGGCTCGAGGTCTCGAGCGAGTACGCGGTGTACGCGCTCGTCGATCGCGTGCTGCGCGAGGAGCACGCGCGCCTCGTCTGGTCGGAGCTCGCGCAGCGGGTCGTCGGCGAGGCCGCGGGCCGCGACGGCGATCGGGCCGAGGTGCGGGCGCGCAACGCCGCGCGGCTCACCGCGCTCGCGAGCTCGCGGGCGCCGTCCGCGGTCGAGGCGCTGCGCAGCGTCATCCGCTCGAGCGCGCTCGACGAGCCCACGCGCTTGCTCGCGAGCACGCTCGCGGGCGACGGCGCGGACCTGCCCGCGGTCGGGGTCTCCGTCACCGGGAGGCTCGGCCGCGCGCCGGGGCGCGGGCTGCGTGAGCTCGTGCGCCTCGCGACCGGCTGGGCGCTCGTCTCGTGGGCGCTGCGCGGCGTCGCGTTCCTGCTCGGGCTGCGCTCCGAGGCGGAGCTCAAGTTCGACGGCAAGCAGCTCGACGTGCGCACGCGCGTGTCGCTGCTCGGGCGCACGGTGCGAGAGGCCGAGGAGACGTGGCGCCTCGACGCGCTCGAGGGCGCCTCGCGCCGCGTGCGCTATCCGTCGCTCCACCTGCTCGTCGGCGCGCTCGCGCTCAGCGCCGGGGTCCTCGCGGGCTCGCTCGTGCTCTTCGACGGCGTGCGCAGCGGCGAGCTCGTGCTGGTCTCGATCGCGGCGGCGATGGTCCTCGCCGGCGCGGGCCTCGACCTCGCGCTCGACGTCCTCTGGTCCGGCCAGCGGGGGCGCGTCAGCGTCGAGGTGGCGCCGCGGAGCCGGCGCGCGCTGCGGCTGACCTCCGTCCCGCTCGAGCAGGCCGACGCGTTCCTGCGCGCGCTGCGCGGCGCCGCGACGCCGCGCTGACGGCGCGCGATCACGGCGCGGCGGGGGCTTCGCTCGGCGCGTCGCGCGCGTCGCCGCCCGCTTCGCCCGGCGCGTCGCTGCCCGCTTCGCTCGGCGCGTCGCGCGCGTCGCCGCCCGCTTCGCCCTGGGCGTCACCGGCCGGCGCGTCGTCGTGCGCGGCCGCGCCCTCGGCGGGCGCTTCGCGCGGCGCCGCGTCGGGGTCGACGCGCGGAGCGCCCCCTCGCGCCTCTTCCTCGGCGGCGCGTCGCCGGAGCTCGTGCCAGAGCCCGAGCACGTCGTCGATCTGGCGTTCGGAGAGCTCGATCGCGACCACGACGTCCGCGCCCTGGGCCTCGACGCGCAGGCGGCGCAGCGCGGCGCCGATCGCGCTGAAGCGCGCCATCGGATCGCGCAGCTCGGCGTCGACGCGCGAGGTGACCTCGGACGCGAGCGTCGCCGCGTCGCGCTCGCTCTCGGTCACGAGCGCGCCGCCGAGCGCGAGCCCGCGCGCGAGCCCGACCCCGAGTCCGAACGCGCGCACCGCGGCGAGCGCCTCGAGCTCCGCGGGCGCCTCGCTCGCCGGACCGCGCAGCGCGCCCAGCCACCGCTCGGGGAGCCGGCCGACGAGGACCACGTCGCGCCCGGCGGCCACGCGATCCCAGAGCCGGGCGAGCACCGCGTCCCCCCGCGCCGACGGAGCGCGCCCCGCCGTGACGCGCAGCACGCCCTCGACGAGCTCGCGATCGCCCCCGACCACGCCGTCGTCGCCGACGAACGCGGCGTGCGAGCCGCCGTGCGCGGAGCGGACCGCGCGCACGCCCTCGACCTCGACCTCCTCGATCGCGCCGCCCTGCTCGCGCACCACGCTGCGCACGCACCGCACCAGCCGCTCGCGCGCGTCGCGGCCGCGCGCCATCGCGCCGCGCGCGACGAAGCCGAGCTGCTCGAACGGGCGCTGCGCCGGGCCGCTCACGAACACGACCGCCTCGTCGATCTGGTCGAGGGGGTCGTAGCCGCACGTGCGCTCGATGCGGCGCGGCGTCGCCTCGCCGTCCTCCTCGGCGAGGGCGCGGAAGAGGTGCGAGCGGAGCAGCGCGCCGACGTCGACCCGCGCGACGAGCCGCGCGCGCTCGGGCGCGAGCTCGAGCGGGTGCGCGGCGAGCGTCGGGCCGCCGCCCCACGTCGCGAGCGCGAAGGCGGCGGCGCCCGCCACGAGCGCACCGCCGAGCAGCCACCGGCCGCGTTCCCAGAGCTCGCGCACGCCCGGACTCTACACGCCCCGCGCGCCGAACGCGCGCGCCGCCTCCGCGCACGTCACGAAGCGGTAGCCGGCGTCGCGCAGCCCCTCGATCGCGGCGCGCAGCGAGGCCTCCTTCGCCGCCGCGCTGCGCCGCAGGTCCACCTGGTGCGGGACGAGGAACCCGAGCCCGTCCTCGCCGGCGTCCGCGAGGTCGATCCCGTGCAGCTCGAGGCTCACCAGCGGCCGGCCCGCGATCATCCGCGTCAGCGCCCGCGCGCCGCGCGGCCCGGCGAGCACGACGCTCGTCCCGATGTACGGCAGCCGCGCGCCGCGCGTCACGCCGATCGGGAGCTCGAGCACGCCGTCGCCGCGCCGCCAGTAGGGCACCCCGACGCGGTATGGATCGGCCGGCGCGGACAGGACGCGCGGGTCGTCGACGATGCTGCGCGACCGCCGCCCGCGCAGGCGGATCCACTGGATCGCCGCGACCTTCGGCGCGTAGTAGGCCGGGCACGGGAAGACGCTCGAGTCGTAGGCCACGCCGAGCTCGGCGAGCACGCCGAAGACCTCGTCGGTGATCGTGTAGCCGGGCGCGCGGAAGCCCACCGGCCGCACGCCGGTCGCGCGCTCGATCGCGTCCGCTCCGCCCTCGACCTCGTCGCGCACGACCTCGCGCGAGCGGCGCGTCAGATCGTAGAGGTGTGAGCGCGAGTGGTTCGCGACCTCGTGCCCCGCCTCGACGAGCGCGCGCAGCGCGGCGCCGTTCTTCGCGTCGAGGTCGTCGCCGATCGCGAAGAACGTCGCGCGCACGCCCGCCGCGTCGAAGAGGCGGCTGAGCCGCGGGAGGGCCTTGTCGTAGATCGCGCGCGCGGCCGCCTCGGTCGGCGGCGCGAGCCCGTGGATGGCCGCGTAGCAGCCGATCTCGTCGAGGTCGACGCTCAGCGCGGCGAGCCGCTCGCTCACCCCTGGATCCGGATCGCGTAGATGAGCCGCGCCATGTTCCGGAGCACGTTCGGCACGCGCCGGAAGAGGTGGATCGCCGGCTGCCGCTTCTCGAGCACGCGCACCGGGATCTCCACGAGGCGCACGCCGCCGCGCTCGGCGCGGATCACGAGCTCGCTCGCGAAGAGGTCCTTGTCGACCAGGCACGAGCGCGCGACGTCGACGACGGCGGCGCGCCGGAACGCCTTCAGGCCGTGCGTGTCGGTGCCGCGGAACCCGAGGCTGATCCGCAGCATCCCGTTGATCACCTTGGTCGCGACGCGGCGCACGAACGGCCGCTCGTCGCTCGCGCCGTGCATCGCCTTGGAGCCGACCACGAAGTCCGCCTCGTTCGTCTCGAGCAGCGCCATCGCGCGCACGTAGAAGTCCGTGTCGCAGAGGTCGATCTCGTCGCAGATCACGAACTCGCCGCGCGCCCGCAAGATCCCTTGCTTGAGCGCGCCACCGTAGTTCGGCTGACCGAAGCTGAAGGTGTGGACCTGATCGAAGCGCTCGGCGAGGCCCTCGGCGATCTCCACGGTGCGATCGCGCGAGCCGTTCTCCGCGAGGATGAGCTCGTAGGGCCAGTCGAGCGTGGACAGCCTGTCGACGAGGTCGACGACCGCCGCATGGAGGATGGCCTCCTCGTTGTAGACGGGGATGACGATGGAGATCCTCGGCTCCGGCGTGGACATCGCGCGGGGGTATTGAACGGGACGCCCGGCCGGTCAAGAGCAGCAGCCGGGCGGGCAGGGATCGGGCCCCTCGGCGACCCGCTCGGCCACGAGCTCGCGCAAGAGGCGCACGAACCGCGGGTGCGAGCCGGCGGTGGCCGCGCGCGCCATGCGGAGCCCGCGCGCCTCGGCGCGGGCGCGGGCTTCGACGTCGAGGTCCCACACGACCTCCATGTGATCGGCGATGAAGCCGAAGGGCGCGACGACGACCGAGGTCCCCGGCGCGAGCGCGTCGAGCGCCTCGAGCACGTCCGGCTCGAGCCACGGCTGTCCCGGCGGCCCGGAGCGGCTCTGGTAGACCACGCGCCAGCGCGCCGCGCCCGCGCGCGCGGCGACGGCGCGCGCGAGGTCGTCGAGCTCCCCCACGTAGTCGCACGTGCGTGCCATCGCGACGGGGATGCTGTGCGCCGTGAAGAGCACCTCGGCGTCCTCGCCACCGAGCGCGTCGAGCGCGTCGCGCAGGCGCTCGACGCACGTCTCTACGTAGCCCTCGCGGCGGCTGAACGGGCGGATCTTGTCGATGATCGGGGCGCCCTCGACGCCCGCGCGGGCCGCCTCGATGTCCTCGAGGTAGCGGCGGCAGCCCGCCGCGCTCGACAGCGCGCTCGTCGCGAGCGCGAGCGCGCGCGTGACGCCGTCGTCGCGCATCGCGCGCACGGTGTCGGCGAGGTGCGGGCGCCAGAAGCGGTTGCCCCAGTAGATCGGCAGCGCGGGGCCCTCGGCGGCGAGGGCCTCGCGCAGCCGCTCGATGAGCTCGCCGGTGAGCCGGTTGATCGGGGAGACGCCGCCGAAGTGGTGGTAGTGCTCCGCCACGATGGCGAGGCGGGCCTCCGGCACGCGGTCGCCGACCACGTTGCGCAGGAACGGCATCACCTCGTCGGGGCCCTCCGGGCCGCCGAACGAGACCACGAGGAGCGCGTCGTACGTCATGCGCTCGACACGATGCCATGCGCGCGGCGCAGGTGCGCGTCCCCTCGCCAACCCGGCGGGATCGCCGCGGTGCGGCCCGGTCCGACGCGGAGGGCGCCGACGCGCACGTCGCCCTCGAGCACGGTCAGCGCCCGCAGGGTCGCGGCGGGCGCGAGCGCGTGCGCGCCCGTCCCGGCGAGGCGCGCCACGCCGACCGGCGGCGCGCTCGCGAGCTCGGTCCAGCGCGCCGGGCCGTCGAGGTCGGGCGCGCCGGCGCGCACGCGGACGCGCGCGAGGAGCGCGGCGCCCCGCGGGGCGTCCCAGCGCGTCACCGCGAGCGCGCGCTCGACGTGGAGCGCGCGCGGCGCGCCGCGAGGGTCCGCGCGCCCCTGCGCGTCGTAGGTGCGGTTCCAATCCCAGTACCGATACGTGAGCCCGCGCTTGCCCGGCGTCACGCGCTGCGGCTCGACGAGGAACACGCCGGCGCCGATCGCGTGCGGCGTGCCCGCCTCGATCACGAAGAAGTCCCCGGGCTCGACCGGCACGAACGCGAGCCGCCGCGAGAGGTCCCCGCCCTCGGCGAGGCACGCGCGCATCGCCGCCTCGTCGGCGCCCTCGGCGAGCCCGAGGTGGATCCCGGCGCCCGGCTCGCGCGCGATGACGTACCAGGTCTCCGGCTTGCCGCCCTCGCCGGGCGCGAGCGACGGGTCGTCGTCGGCGGGGTGGATCTGCACCGAGAGCGGCGCCGCGGCGTCGAGGAGCTTCACGAGCAGCGCGGTGTCGCCGAAGTGGTCCGCGAGCGCGCGACCGTCGTCGAGCCGGCTCGGGAAGTCGGGCTCGATCGACAGCTCCCACGACTCGCCGACCACGTCGCCCGGCGGCAGCCCCTTCAGCGCGCGGATGCGATGTCCGCCCCAGGGCGTCCGCGTGGGCGGCGTGAAGCGCGCGAGCTCCATCAAGACCGGCGCGTCGATTTCTTGGTGTTCCATCCGCTCACATGTAGGTTCGAGTGGTCGCAGGAGGGAGCCACATGGGATTCAAGGGCAAGGAACGCCGCATTCACAAGGTCTTCGTCACGCGCAACACGGAGTACCACGTGCGTCGCGACACGTGCGTCGCCGTCAAGGACCGCCGCAGCGGCGAGTGGCTACGGAGCCACCTCGCGCTGCGCAACAAGGTCCACGGCGGGATCCGGTTCGCGCGCAACGGCGGGATCGTCCCGAACGCGGGCGCGCCGCGCGTGGGCGAGTCGCTGTTCTTCCACGCCGCGGGCCGCGACCTCGTGACGAGCCCCATCCTCAGCGTGGAGCGCCCCGAGCGCACGATCGTCGCCCGGTACGGCGGCTGATCCGCCGCCCGCGAGCGGCCTTGCAGAAAGGTGCCCGCGGGGTATATCGCCAGGCCGTGGCTGCATCCGAAGCGCGCAAGACGATCCGCGTGGTCGGGGCCGTGATCGAGCGCGACGGCCGCTACCTGATCACGCAGCGACGGCCCAACGCCGTCCTGCCGCTGCTGTGGGAGTTCCCCGGCGGCCGCGTCGAGGACGACGAGGACGACGTCGACGCGCTGCGCCGCGAGATCGTCGAGCGCCTCGGCGTGAGCGTCGACGTCTCGCAGCCGTGGATCTGCTTTCGCACGCACCCGTACGAGCACTACACGGTCGACCTCTACCTCTACGAGTGCACCCTGATCGAGGGCGAGCTCGAGCCGCGCGCGGTGCACGACTTCCGCTGGGTGACGAGCGAGGAGTTCGACGAGTACCCGTTCACGCCCGTCGACGAGGCGTCGATGAACAAGCTCCTGGGGGAGGCGTGAGGTCCGCGGTCCGGCTCGCGGCGATCGTCCTGCTCGCCGGCTGCGGGCGCGCCGAGCCTTCCGCGCGCCTCGGCGAGTCCGCGCCGTCCGCGCCGGCGGCGCAGCCTTCGCCTCGGGAGCCGGCGGCGTCCACCTTCGGGGCCGCGCTCGACGAGGGCCTTCCGCTCACCCCGCTCTCGGCGATCGTGGCCGAGCCCGAGCGCTTCCGCGATCAGGTCGTCCGGACCGAGGGAGAGATCGCGCAGGTCTGCCAGCGCATGGGCTGCTGGATGGAGCTGCGCGAGGGCGACGGGCCGCGCGTGCGCGTGCCGATGGCCGGCCACGCGTTCTTCCTGCCGCGCGACGCGGTCGGCCGGCACGCGACGATGCAGGGCCGCGTGACCCTGCGGCCGCTCACCGACGACGTGCGCGCGCACCTCGAGTCCGAGGGCGCGCAGGCGACCGCTTCGACGCTCTCGATCGACGCGACGGGCGTCGTGATCGACGGCGCGCCTGGGGCCTAGCCCCCCGATGAGCGACACGCCGCGGTCCTGCCCCACCTGCGGGACGAGCGTCCCACCCGGCGCGCCGCGCTGTCCGGGCTGCGGGCGCGTGTTCGGCGAAGAGAACCGCTGCCCGCACTGCCACGCGATCGCGGCGGTGATCGAGCGGCGCGGCACCACCGTCTGCGCGGCGTGCGGCAAGCCGCGGGTCGGCACGGTCACGCTCGGCGGGGATCGGCCCTCGGTCGTCGCCGTCACCAAGGGCGCGGCGGGCAAGCGCGCGGGCACCGACGCGATGCTCTCCCGCGCGCGCGGCCGCACGCAGCGCGGGTTCGGCGTCCTGTCGCTCGCGACCGGCATCGTCACCGCGGCGCTGCTCGCGATGATCGTCCCGGGCGCCGCGGGCGTCGCCCTCGCGGTGATCGCGGGGCTGTTCGGCGTCGGCGTCGGCGCGCTCACGATCCGCGCGGGCGCCCGCAACATGGAGCGCGCGCGCGGGCTCGACGCGCGCGCCGAGCGCGCCGCGGTCGAGGAGCTCGCGCGGGCGCGCGGCGGCGCGCTGACCGCCGCGGAGGTCGCCGGAGCGCTCACGATGAAGGAGGCGGACGCGGACGCGCTCCTCACCTCGCTCGTCGGCGACGGCAGCCGCGTCGACGTCGAGGTGAGCGACGAGGGCGTCGTGTCGTACGTGTTCCACGATCTGCGGCCACGGCCGGCGCAGGTCCGCGTCGAGTCGGCGGAGGACGAGGCGCTCGAGGCCGCGCCCGCCCCGGCTCGCGCTCGGCGGGCGAAGCGTGCAGACTCGGAGGACACATGAGCACTGGGGGGAACGGTCCCGACGAGCCGAGCCGTCCGGCGCGCAAGGTGCGCACGCGGCAGCCGACGCTGATCGGCATGGTCGCCGCGAAGCCTTCGCCGATCGAGCCGCCGCACGCCGCGGCGCCCGAGCCGCCGCCGCCGGCCGCGGAGGCGCCGCGTCCTGCCGGCGCCCGCGACGAAGTCGGGGGCCGGCGCGAAGCGCCCGATCCCGGCCTTCCCGATCCGCCCCGGCGGCGGCCTGCCGCCCCGCAACAAGCCTCTCCCGCCGCGGCGCGCGCCGCCGCCGGAGCGGCTCGAGCCGGAGCCGAGCCGCACGACCGACCCCGATCCGATCGCGGCAGGCGCGACGATCGACGACCCCGCGACGGGCGCCGAGCTCGCCGCGGAGGTGACGCAGGCCCTCGCGCGCGCCGAGGGCGAAGCGGGCCACGACGCGGAGGCGCCGCCCGACGACGCGGCGGCCGCAGACCTCGCGCTCTCCCCGACGATGGCCGCGTTCGAGGCGCCGCGTGCGCCGGCCGGCGAGTGGCTCGCGGCCGAGCCGCCCGAGCGCGATGACGAGGGCGCGCCGCCCCTCGCCAGCGAGTCGACGCAGGTCACCGACGAGCCCGAGGCGATCCACACCGATCCGGGCCTCGACGTGCCGTACGAGGGCGAGCTCGCCGAGGAGGCCACGCGGCCGGCGCTCGCGCTGCCGGAGGTGGATCCCGAGGACGGCGAGCCGAGCCTGCCGCCGCCCGGCCTCGAGGACTTCGTCCCCGTCGCGACGGTCATCGTCGACCCCGCGACGCTCGAGACGCCGGCGCAGGTCTACACGATGGACCTCGAGTCCGGGCACGTGTCGATGCAGGGGCTGCCCGCGGACGCGGGCGAGGTGCGGCCTCGCCGCAGCCCGGTGCTCTGGATCGCGCTCGGCCTCGTCGCCGCGGTGCTGATCGTCGCGGGCGGCGCGGCGGTCGGCGTGCTGATCATGCGGCCGTCCGCGCCGGTCGCGGTGCCGTCGACCGCGACGCGAGGTCCAGAGGGCGCGCCGGCGGGCGATCCCGCGAGCCCGAGCGGCGCGCCCGTCGAGCCGGTCCCCACCGCGGCGACCGAGCCGACGGGGAACGTCGCGCCGGCCGTCGCCGCGGAGCCCGCAGAGGCAGCGCCGGCCGGCGAGGACGACGGCGCCGATGAGGCCGACGACGAGGCGGACACGGACGACGCGGAGGAGCTCGCGCCGGCGGCCGCGGGCGAGGCGGCGCCGATCGCCGCGATCGAGGCGTACCGGCTCACGCTCCCGCGGCTGAGCCCGCGCGCCCGCCGGGTGCCCGTGGCGGAGCGCCGCCGCCTCGCCGGGCGCCTGCGCGCCCGCGCCGGGCTCGCGTACCGCGAGCAGCGCTGGGCCGAGGCGTCGCGCCTCTACGCCGAGGCGCTCACGCACAACGACTGGGACGTCGCCGCGATCGAGGGGATGGCCCGCAGCCGCGCGCGAGAGGGCCAGTTCCCCGAGGCGATCGCGTGGGCCGAGCTCGCGGTCACGCGCAACGCGCGCAGCGCCGCGACGTTCCGCATCCTCGGCGACGTGTGGCGTCAGGCCGGGCACGACGACCGCGCCCTCGCCGCGTGGCGCCGAGGCCTGCGCCGACACCCCGACGATCGCTGGCTGCGGCTGCGGATCCGAGAGCTCGGCGCCGAGTGAAGCGCCCGATCGCTCGGCCCGCCTCGGCTCAGATGAGGATGGTCGGGCAGCCGAGCACGATCTCGACCGTGGCCGCGCCCGACAGGAGCCGATCGCAGATCGGGCCCTGGATCACGATGGACTCGTAGGCGTCCGACGAGAAGCGCCACGAGTCGACGGACGAGTCGTCCGAGCGCCGCAGGACCGTGCGCGGCTCGCCGTCGAACGTCACGCCGACGTTCACGAGCGCGGGGTCGAACGACGCGGGGTCGCTCCCGCGCGGCAGGGCGAACACGCAGCTGTCGAGGAAGCGGCTCGCGATGTCGGCGAGCGCGGCCTCGAACTCCGCGCGGAAGCTCGCGCCGGCGGCGTTGTAGTGGCAGCAGTTCGCCGTCCCTTGGCACTGGTCCGCGCAGCTGCCGAGGAGGCCGCAGAGCGGGTTCGGGTCGGGGCGACACGTGAGCGGCGACGGACAGTCCATGTCGCCCCGGCAGGAGCACTCGCCCGGGATCGGGATGCCGGGGAACATGCTGTCGTCGATGAGCTTCACGCAGCGACCCGAGGCGCAGTCGGCGTTCGTCAGACAAGACCGGTTGCGGCACTCCGGCAGGCAATCCGGCGTCCGGGGCGTGCCGCCGTTGAAGGCCATCGTCGAGAGGTCGTTGTTGCTCTCGTCGAGGCCCACCGCGTAGGTGAGGTAGCCGCGGCTCGTGCGCTCCATCTGCACCTGCGCGAGGAACGCCGCGCGCTCCGAGTCCATGCAGTTGTTGCCGCCGTCGGTCACCACGATGATGCCGCGCTGGCCCGGGCCGCTGAGCGTGTCGAGGTAGCGGTAGCCCTGCCGCGCCGCCTCGTAGATCGGCGTCGTGCCGCCCTCGGGGCGCGCCGCGGCGAGCGCGCTCATGATCTGCGCGCGCGTCGTCGAGAGCGGCGCGATCGGCACGTTCGGGCGGCCCATCGCGAGCTCGACGGTGCAGTTGTCGCTGCCGCTCGACGCGTACGGGAAGAGCTGCAGGCCGACGTTGAGATCGTCGGACAGCGTCGCGAGCACCGCGTTGATCGCGCTGACGGACTGCTGCCAGCGCGTCGGCGTCGTGTCGTTGTTCATGCTCCCCGAGCGGTCGAACACGATGAGCAGGCTCCCCGGCAGCCGCTCCGTCGGGATCGCCGAGGCGCCGCAGCCGCCGTCGGGATCGAACGGATCGAACACCCCGGCGTCACGCGGCGGAGGCGGCGTGGTCGCGTCGAGCCCGGGCGTCGTGCCCGAGTCCATCGACATCGGCGTCGCGCCGTCGGTGCTCCCGGTCGGGGGGCGGTTGCCGGCGGTGCAGCCCGCGAGCGCGAGCACGAGAGCGAACGTCAGGTTGAAGCAGCGGCGCATCGCGATCTCCTCGAGGCAGGTCCGAACCGCGCCATGGTAGGGGAGGTCGCCGCCGGGAGCGACCGACGCTGTGAGCAATCCCCGTACAGTCGCCCGGATGGGTCGGAGATTGTCCCCCGCGCGCCCCGCTCACGCGAGGATGCGGGACTGCGCGCGCTCGTCCGGCGCGCGGACCGCGTGGCTCAGCGCGATCACCTCGACCAGGATGGCGCGGTACACCGCGTCGAACGCGTCGAGGTCCGGGCTCCCGTCCGCCTGCGAGACCGCCTCGTCGAAGTGGTGCTGCACGTACGCGAGCAAGGCGGGTTGCCCCATCGCGACCACGTCGTCGCTCTCGTAGACCTCGGTCGGGTCCGCGGCGCGCAGCGCCTCGTCGGCCTCGAGCGTCTCGAGCGCGATGCTCAGCGCCGCCTCGTCCACCGCGTCGAGGCGCGTCGGGAACGCCTCGCGAAACGCGAGGTACACGGTGACGACCAGGAAATAGCCGACCGACTGCGCGAGCTCGTCGGTCTCGCCAGAGACCTCACCGGCCAGCCACTCCGCGAGGTGCGGCTGGAGCCGATCCATCTCGCGGTAGCCGGCGTCGAGCACCTGTTGCAAGGCCTCGTCGTCCTCGCCCAGCGACGACTCGAGGGCGTCGAGGGCCACCTCGTCCACCACGGCCCACGGCGGCACGGGGCGCAGCGCTGCTTTTCGGAGGAACACGAGGCCAGCATAGCGCGCGCGGCGGTCGAAGCGCGGATTGTCGCCGATCGAAGGCGCCGCGAGGTGGATCGGGCTCCCAGGGTGGGCATATACTCGGTGTCGAGCCTCGAGGAGACTGGACACCGAACGTTGCAGCGTGCACCCGCGGCAGGACTGGTCGAACGCGCCGTCGTCGAGGCCATCGACGCGCTGGCCTCCGAGAAGGTCCGCAACGCGGTGCTCGAGCTCGCGCTGCGCTGGTCGCGCAACTCGACCATCCCCGAGCGCGGCCCCGACGTCGCGGACTTCGTCGAGGGCGCGCTCTTCGTGGCGACCGAGCAGGTGCTCGGCCTCGCCGCGGCCGAGGCGCTCGCCGCCCAGCTCGCGCCGATCGCCGCCATGGTCCGCTCCCAGGAGATCTCGAGCGTGCGCCCCACGCCCGACGTGGGCGTCGCGCGCGACTCCTTCCCCGAGCTGAGCATCTCGTCGCCGATCGCGCCCACGAGCCGCCCCCCGGCGGGCGGGCGCCTCGTCACCGATCCCGCACCCGAGCGGGTGCCGTTCGTGGCGGTGGCCAGCTCGGATCCGGGCGGGCTCGACGAGATGAGCCGCGCGCTCGGGGGCGTGGCCACCGTGCACGCCGTGCGCGACGCGCTCGCGATCCTCGACGAGCTCGACGATCGCGAGACGGACCTCGTCGTGATCGACTGCCGGCGCCCCGTGGTGAGCGTCGAGACGCTGCTCGCGCTCGGGCCCGAGCTGCCGGGCGACGCGCGCATCGTGCTCTGGGGCGAGCGCGCCGACCTCGAGGCGAGCCTCGCGCAGCTCGGCATCGCGCTGCCCGACAACTGGATTTGCTGCGGTCCGCACGCGAGCGCCGAGGACGTCGGCGCGGTGTGCCGAGTCCTGCTCGATTGAGCGCACGAGAGGGCGCGAACGATCGCCGGCTCCGCGGCTGAACCTCGCTAGACTCGGGCGCCACTCACGGCTCCACGCGCATGTGCGGAATCACCGGCTTCTGGGCTCGAGGCGACCTCGCCGACGCCGACGCGCGGCTCGCGCGCATGATGGCGCCGCTCGCCCGCCGCGGCCCCGACGGCGAGGGCGCGTTCGTCGATCGCGACGCGGGGGTCGCGCTCGGCCACCGCCGCCTCTCGATCCTCGACCTCAGCGACGACGGCCGACAGCCGATGACGTCGGCGGACGGCCGCCTCGTGATGACCTACAACGGCGAGGTCTACAACTTCCGCGAGCTCCGCGCGGAGCTCGAGGCGCGCGGGGCGCGCTTCCGCAGCCGCTCCGACACCGAGGTGATGCTCGAGGCGATCTCCGCCTGGGGGCTCGAGCCGGCGCTGGCGCGCTTCGTCGGCATGTTCGCGCTCGCGCTGTGGGATCGCGAGCGACGAGAGCTGACGCTCGTGCGCGACCGGCTCGGGATCAAGCCGCTCTACTATGCGTCGAGCGCCCGCGGTCTCGCGTTCGGCTCGACGCTCGCGCCCGTCGAGCGCTTCGACGGCGCGCGCCGAGACGTCGCGCGTGACGTGCTCGCCGCGTACCTGCGCCGGGGCTGCGTGCCCGGCGAGCGCTCGATCCTCGAGGGGGTCGAGCGCGTGCAGCCCGGCGAGCTCGTGCGCTTCGCGGCGCCCGACGCGCCACGCCGGACGCGGTGGTGGTCGGCGATCGACGTCGCGCGCGCCGCGCGCCGGCGCGGCTTCGACGGAGACCTCGCCGACGCCACCGACGCCCTCGACGCCGCGCTCTCGACCGCGGTGCGCGATCGGCTCGTCGCGGACGTCCCGCTCGGCGCGTTCCTCTCGGGCGGCATCGACTCGAGCGCGGTCGTCGCGCTGATGCAGGAGGTCGGGGGCGGGCGCGCGCGCACCTTCTCGATCGGGTTCACGGATCCCGCGTACGACGAGTCGCCCCACGCGCGCGCCATCGCGCGGCACCTCGGCACCGAGCACACCGAGCTCGTCGTGACGCCCGAGGTCGCCTGGTCGGTCATCCCGGAGCTGCCGGCGATGTGGGACGAGCCGTTCGCCGACTCCTCGCAGATCCCGACGTACCTCGTCTCGAAGCTGGCGCGCGAGCACGTGACCGTGTCGCTCTCGGGTGACGGAGGCGACGAGGTCTTCGGCGGCTACAACCGCCACGTGTGGGGGCCCCGGCTCTGGCGGCGCCTGCGCCGGCTCCCGCGGCGCCTGCGCGGCGCCGGGGCCTCGGCGCTCGCGCCGCTCGCGAGCGCGCGGTTCGCGCCTCTGCTCGACGCGTCCGTCGCGCGCCTGCCACGCCGCGCGCAGGTCCGCCTCCCATCCGACAAGCTGCAAAAGATCTTGTCGGTGCTCCCGGCCCGCTCCGAGCGCGATCTGTTCGAGATCCTCACGTCGCACTGGCCCGACGCCGAGGCCGTCGCGGGCTACGACGGCCCCGCGCCCCTCTCGCATTGGCCGGACGCGCCCGAGCTCTCGTACGCGGAGCGCCTCATGCTCGCGGACGTCGTCAACGTCCTGCCGGACGACATGCTCACCAAGGTCGACCGCGCGTCGATGGCCATCGGGCTCGAGGCGCGGGTGCCGCTGCTCGATCACCGCGTCTACGAGCTCGCGTGGAGCCTGCCCCTCGAGCTGAAGATCGGCGGCGGCGAGACCAAGCGCGTCCTGCGGCGCGTGCTCGAGCGCCGCGTCCCGCGCGCGCTCTTCGAGCGGCCGAAGATGGGCTTCGGGATCCCCGTGGGCGCGTGGCTCGTGGGGCCGCTGCGCGACTGGGCGGAGGCGCTGCTCGCGCCCAGGACGCTCACGTACTTCGACGCGCCGTCGGTGGAGCGGGCGTGGGCCGAGCACGTGGGCGGGCGTCGCGACCACACGCACCGCCTCTGGGACGTGCTGATGTTCCAGGCGTGGCTCGCCGGCCGGGCGTAGCTAACGCATCATCAGCGCGCGGAGCGGCGCGTGCGTGAGCGCGGCGAGCTCGCGCGCCGCCGTGCCGAGGTCGCCGACGCGCCCGTCGACGATCCCTTCGGCCACGCCGAGCAGCGCGGCGACGAGCGTGTCCGCGTGCACGCCGATCGTGCCGAGGTGCGGCCGCACCGCGTCGGCGTCGCCCGCGCGCTCGCGCAGGTACTGGAAGAAGTCGGCGCGGAGCTGCGTGTGCAGGTGTCCGAGCACGCGCCCGAGGGGCGAGGGCGTGCGGCGGAACCGGAGGAAGAGATCGATGAGCTCCGCCTCGTCCCGGAACAGCACGAGGACCTCGCCGTAGCGCGCCGCGAGCGAGCCGTCGTCGACGCCGCCCGCGCGCAGCGCGGCCATCCACGACGCCATCTGCTCGCGCAAGACCCGCCCGGTGCGCTCCGCGAGCTCTTCCTCGAGGTGCTCGGGGTTCTTGAAGTGCGCGTAGAAGCCGGACTGCACGATGCCCGCCTCGCGCGTCACCCGCACCGTCGTGAGCGACGCGGGGCCCTCCGTGCGCAGCAGATCGACCGCCGCGTCGAGCATCCGGTCGCGCGTCTGCTCGCGGCTCCGCCGTCGCTTGCGAGGCTCGGACACCCGAAGGGTCTATCACAGAAACGGTGATACCGATACGGTCGAGTGGCGCGGCGCAGGAATCAGCGTCCCGCTCGCGCGGCCGGGGTTGACCTGCGCGATGAAGTGATTCATCTATCACTGTCCACGCGGGAGCGGCATCATGAAGGTACGGGGATGGTCGGCGGTGGCGGTCGCGGCGGTCGGGGTCGCGGCGGCCGGGGTCGGAGGTTGTCAGGCGCTGACGCGCTCGGAGGCGTCGGCGGCGCTCGAGGAGGCCTCGCTCGACGGCGAGGTCGCGGCGCTCACGTCGGGCAGCGTCGAGATCGCGACGGACTTCACGATCGGCGGCGCGATCGAGGACGCCGCGGCGGAGATCGCGGCGTTCGTCCGCACGCAGCTCCCGTGCGCCGAGGTGACCGTCGAGGCCGCGACGCTGACGATCGAGTACGGCGCGCGCGCCGGCACGTGCCTCTACCGCGGCCGCACCTATGGCGGCGTCCACCAGATCACGGTGATGCGCAACCAGATGGACGACGTGGTGGTGAGCCACCGCTGGGTGGACTTCCACGACGCGCGGTTCTCGGTCACCGGGACCGCGATGGTGACGTGGAGCTTCGCCGACCGCTCGCGCCGGGTGGTGCACGAGCTGACGTGGACGCGCCAGTCCGACGGGCGGCAGGGCGTCGGCCGCGGCGACCGCGTCCAGCGCCCGCTCGAGGCGGGGCTGCTCACCGGCCTGCGCGTCGACGGGGAGCGGAGCTGGGAGGGGCAGGCGGGGACGTGGACGCTCGACATCGACGCCATCGAGATGCGCTGGATCGACGCCGTGCCGCAGGCCGGCGCGTACGTGCTGACCACCCCGGCGGGCAAGGTGCTCTCGATGTCGTTCGAGCGCGCCGCGCCGACGACGATCACGGTGACGATCAGCAACGGCGCGAGCCGCTACGACTTCGACGTGACGACGCTGCCGGGCGAGTAGCGGCGCCTGCCGCGCGGCGACCTATACTGCGCCCCCATGAGCCTGGAGGTGAGGGTTCACGAGGGCGCGGAGGCCACCACGGTCGAGCGCGTGCTGTCGCTGATCGACGAGGCGGCGCGGCCGCGCCCGCTGCCCGAGGTCCTCGGTGTCCTGTGCGCCGAGGTCTCGCACGTCGTCGCCGCGGACATCGCGTCGCTCTACGTGCGGGACGACGACGCGCTCGTCCTGCGCGCCAACGTCGGCTTCCCCGGCGACGCGATCGATCAGGTGCGCCTCGCGATGGGCGAGGGCATCACCGGCTTCGCCGCCGAGTGCATGCGGCCGGTGACGGTCACGGCCGCCGAGGAGGACGTGCACTACAAGGCGGTCCCGGGCCTGGGCGAGGAGGAGTTCCCCGTCTTCATGGCGCTGCCGATCCTCGTCGGGCGCCGGGCCGAGGCGGTCCTCGTCCTGCAGCGACGGCGCGACCATCCCTTCACCGACGCGGAGGTCACGCTCGCGACCGCGCTGTCGTCGACGTTCGCGTACGCGCTCGAGCGCGCGCGCGCGCGGCAGGGCGACGAGGCCCCCGGGGAGGACGAGTCCCCGCGGCACGCGCGGCTGCGCGGGCGCGGGCTCGCCGGCGGCGTCGCGCTCGGGCGCGTGGAGACGCCGCCGACCTTCGAGGGGCTCGCCGCCGTCGCGCGCAAGCGCGGGCTCGTGGTCGAGCCCGATCTGCGGGTCGAGCGGCTCGCGCAGGCCTTCGCGCGGGTCGAGCGCAAGCTCCGGCGCGCCGCCGCGGGGCTCGACCTCGACGCCGCGACCCGCGCGCGGCTCGACGGGCTCCTGCTCGTGTTCGAGGACCAGGTGCTGCAGCGCCTCGCCCGCGACGGGGCGCTGTCCGAGGCCAACCCGGCGCTCGTGCTGCGCGAGGTCGCGCACGCCTACGCGCGCGCGCCGTACCGCGTCGCGAGCGCGCCCGACGAGGAGTCGATGGAGCGGTCGGCCGAGGTCGAGACGCTGTGCCTACAGGTCGTGCTCGACGTCGTCGATCAGCGCGTCCCCTCGCAGGGCGCGGCGCTCCTGCTCTCGGATCGGCTGCCGGCGCTGCTCGTGCTCACCGCGATCGCGCACCGCGCGTCGGCGCTCGCCGTCGGCGCGTTCACCGACCCGGCGGGCCTCGCGGCCAAGCTCTGCCGCGCGGCGAGCCTGCCCACGGTGCACGGGGTCGGCGGCCTGTTCGCGTGGGCGCGCGGCGGCGACCGCGTGCTCGTCGACGGGGAGCAAGGCGTCGTGCAGATCAACCCCAGCCCGGCCGCGATCGCGGAGTTCCGGAGCCGCGGGTGACGACGGCGCTCCTCGTCGCGCTCGCCGTCCTCGCCGCGCTCGCCGTCGCGAGCTGGCTCCACTACGTCTACTGGGTCCGGCGCCTCACGCTCGAGCTCCCCTACGAGCTCTTGGAGCGCGTGCCGACCGAGGACGGCTGCGCGGTCGAGCTGCGCCGCCTCCCGCGCGAGGGCGGCACGACCGAGGGCGTGCCCGTCCTGCTCGTGCACGGCCTCGCGCTCAACCACCGCAACAACGATCTCACCGAGGACCTCTCGCTCGGGCGCTACCTCGCGCGCCGCGGCCGCGACGTGTGGCTCCTGACGCTGCGCAGCGGGCGCGACGACCTCGGCTTGATGGAGGAGCGACGCGCGACCTTCGAGGCCATGGCGCGCCACGACCTGCCGGCGGGGATCGACGCGGTGCTCGCGCGCACCGGCGCCGAGCGGCTCGACTACGTGGGCTTCTCGATGGGCGGCATGCTCATGTACGCGGCCGCAGGACGCGGCGTGCCGGACGGACGGCTGCGCCGGGTCGTGATCATCGGCTCGCCCGCGGAGATCCGGCCGCCCCTCGCGATGCTCTCGCGCGTCGCCGGGCTCGTCCCCGGCTGGATCGTGCCGACGCTGCGCTTGCGCCTGGTGAGCCGCTTCATGGCCTTCGCGGCCGAGCTCGTGCGCACGCCCATCCACCGCTGGATCTACGAGACGGACAACGTCGAGCGCGGCGTGGCCGGCTACGCGCTCGTCAACGGGTTCGTCAACATCCCGAGCGGGCTCGCGCGGGACCTCGTGCGCTTCGCCTCGTACGGCGGCGCGATCCGGCTCGAGGGCGTGCCCGTCCTGCCGGGCCTCCACGCGCGCTCGGCGCCGGCCCTCTTCGTCGCCGGCGCCGCCGACCGCCTCGCGCCGCCCGACACGGTGCGCCTCGCCTTCGACGCCTGGGGGGCGGACGCCGGCGCGCCCAAGGCGATGCGCGTCGTCGGGATCGAGCAGGGCGCGGCGGCCGACTACGGGCACGGCGACCTCGCGATCGGCCGGTTCGCGGAGGAGGACGTGTTCGCCCCCGTCCACGAGTTCCTCGCCGAGCACGACGCGTCCGTCCGCGCGCCGGGTTGAGCCTCGCCGGCCGAGGCGATCGGCGGGTGGAAAACCGTCGCGCTCCCGGCGACTCACCGGCGAGCCCGGGCGGGAGCCCGAGGAGGGAGCTTCGGATGACGCGTCTCGGTGCAAGCTTCGTTGCCATCGTCCTGTGGAGCGGCTGCCTGCCGCCCACGCACACCGTCTCGGACGGGGGCGCCGCGCCCGAGGAGATCGACGCGGCGATGCCGGACCTCGGCGCGAGCGCGGAGGCGCTCATCGGGCCCGAGGGCGGCACGCTCGCGCTCGCGAGCGCCGAGATCGTCGTGCCCGAGGGCGCCCTCGCCGAGCCCACGACCGTGCGCGTCCGCGTCTCGCGCCGCGCCGTCGACGCGGTGTTCACGAGCTACTCCGCGGTCTACCGGTTCGAGCCGGCGGGGCTGCGGTTCGCGCGCCCCGTGGAGGTGCGCATCCCGTTCGCCGGCGACGCCGAGCGGGCCACCGTGTTCTGGACGGTCGGCGAGTCGTCCTCGTTCGCGGCGCTGCCGACGCGCGTCGAGGGGCGCCGCGCCGTCGCCGAGGCGACCCACTTCAGCGAGGCGTTCGTGGGCACCGCGTGCGAGGGCGCGTGCTGCGGCCGCGGGCGCGGCGACCTCGACCTCTTGCTCGTCGTCGACAACTCGAATTCCATGGCCGAGGAGCAGGCGCTGCTCGCCGCGCAGCTCCCGCGCCTCGCGCGCGTGCTCGCCACCGGCGACGTCGACGGCGACGGCGTCCAGGATCTGCCCGCGCTGCACAGCCTGCGGGTCGGGACGATCAGCACCGACATGGGCACGGGCGGCTTCCACGTCCCGACGTGCACTGCCGCCGACTTCGGCGACGACGGAGCGCTGCGCACGCGCGTCGGGCCGGAGGCGGCCCCCGAGTGCCCGGCGACGCTGCCCGCCTACGCGTCGCTCGCCTCGGGCGCGGCGTCCGACGTCGACGCGTTCGTGTCGCAGGTGAGCTGCGCGGCGCGCCTCGGCATCGGCGGGTGCGGCTTCGAGCAGCAGCTCGAGGCGATCGCCAAGGCGATCACGCCGTCGACCGCGCCGATGACGTTCCACGGCGGCACGCGCGGCCACGCCGACGGCGCGAACGCGGGGCTCGCGCGGTCGGACGCGATGCTCGCGGTGCTCGTCCTGACCGACGAGGACGACTGCAGCGCGTCGGACCCGGGGATCTTCGATCTCTCGAGCGCGCTCTACGGCGGCGTGGACCTCAACCTGCGCTGCGCGCAGTTCCCGGAGGCCCTCCACCCCGCGGCGCGCTACGTGTCCGCTCTGCAGGCGGCGCGGCCGGATCCGCGCGACGTGATGCTCGCGCTGATCACGGGGGTGCCCGCCGACCGCTCGGGGGAGGACGCCGCGTCGATCCTCGACGACCCTCGGATGGTCGAGCGCGTGGATCCCGACATGCCGTCGCGCCTGCTCCCGAGCTGCCGCTCCCTGCACGGCACGGCGATGCCGCCGCGCCGGCTGCTCGAGGTGGCCGCGGCGCTCCCCGCGTCGCCCGTCCACTCGATCTGCGACGACGACTTCACGCGCGCGGTCGACGCGATCTTGCGCCGCGTCGCCGCCCGGGCGAGCGGCGCTTGCGTCAGAGAGTGAGCCGCGTGGGTTGACGCGCGCGGCGGGTGACGCAACCTACCCGCCGTGCTCCACCGCGTCCTTCTCACGATCCACTCCGGCTTGCGTTGGGTCGTGCTCGCCATGCTGCTCGCGCTGCTCGTCGCCGCGATCCGCGGCTGGCGGTCGGGGGCCGCGCTCGAGAAGCGGGACCGGATCCTCAAGGGCGCCGCGATCGGCCTCGCGGATCTGCAGCTCTTGCTCGGACTGACGCTCTACGCGACCGGCCCGTGGCTCACCTCGCTCTCCGAGGACGCGCGCCTCGTCATGCGCACCTCGGTGCTGCGCTTCTTCGTGATCGAGCACGCGACCGGGATGCTCGCCGCGCTCGTCGTGCTCCACGTCGGCTCCGTCCTGAGCAAGCGCGCGAAGGACGACCCGAAGGCGGCGTGGCGGCGGCTCGCGATCGCGACGGGCGTCGCCCTGCTCTTGATCCTCGCCTCGATCCCGTGGCCGTTCCTGCCCTACGCGCGGCCGCTGCTGCGCTGGGGCTGACGCCGCCCGTAGGCGCTCACAGCGCGTCGAGCGCCGCGAGCACCTCGCGCGCGTGCACGCCCGGATCGACGTTCGCGAAGACGTGCCGGATCACGCCCTCGGCGTCGATCACGAACGTGACGCGGCGCGAGTAGATCACCTCGCCGACCTGATCGCGCGCGCCGTACGCGTCGGTGATCCGGAGGTCCGTGTCGGACAGGAGCGGGAAGGGCAGCTCGTGCTCCTCGGCGAACTCGCGGTGGGACTCGACGTCGTCGACCGACACGCCGAGCAGCGCGACGCCCCGGCGGGTGTACTCGCTCCACGTGTCCCGGAAGGCGCACGCCTCGATCGTGCAGCCCGGCGTCGCGTCGCGCGGGTAGAAGTAGAGGACGACCACCCGCCCGCGGTGCTCGGCGAGCGTGCGCGTCGCGCCGGTCTGGTCGGGGGCCCGGAAGGCCGGCGCGAGGGCGCCCACCTCGAGCAGGACGCGCGGGTCGCTCGAGGGTTGCCCGGCCGGCGCCGCGGCCCGTCCCTCGGAGGGGGCCTCCGCGCCGGATCCGCTGGAGGTGCCGTCACCTCCCTGCGCGGCCTCGTCCGAGGAGCCACCGCACGCGGCCAGGCACAGCGAGAGCATCATCACGTAGCGCATGGGGGTCTCATATCCCACGGGCCGGGGCGCGCCAACCGCTGGCGCGGCGCCATCGGTCAGCGGCCGTCTTCGGCGCGGACGAACGCCGCGACGAGCTCGGCGAGGCGCGCCCGAAAGCCGGGATCCACGGCGAGGTCCTGGCGCACCTCGAGCTCGAGGGCGGCGCGGCCGTGCGCGCGGGCGTGGCGGTCCGCCGAGTACATCAGCCCCGCCAGCCCCGAGTAGGGCTCGTTGAGCGCGACGTGGATCGACGCCCGCGCGAGCGCGGCGGCGAGCCGCTCGGCCAACGCCCCGTCCCGATCGTGCAGCACGCCGACCTCGAGCGTGCGCGGCCGGCCCTCGAACACGGGAGTGAACGAGTGGACCGACAAGAGGAGTTGCGACATCGAGCGGCCGGTGCGCGCGTCGGCGGCGGCGTGGTAGGGGCGCAGGAGCCCCTCGATGCGGCGCTCGCGCTCGCTCGCGTCGAGGTGGGTGGTGTTGAGCGCCACCGGCGCTCCCTCCGCCTCGCGCAGGAACAGCGTCTCGGAGCTCTCCGGCCGGTTGGCGTCCACGAGCAGCCGCGAGAAGCGCGAGAGCACGGCGCCCGCGCCCAGGCGCTCCGCGAGCTCGAGGGTGAGCTCCCGCGCTCCGAGGTCGTAGGCCCAGTGCGTGCCCCGCAGGCGCAGGTCCTCCTGCGGCCAGCGCCAGCCCTCGGGCATGCGCTCCGTCGCGTGCTCGCACGTCAGGAGCACCGGACCGTCGCCGTCGACGAGCTCGACCGCCTCCTCGCTCACGGGGTCACCTCGATCGAGACCTCCGCGTCGCGCGCCTCCACCTTCACCCAGAGCCAGCGGCTCGCGCCGTCGTAGCGCCAGCCGCTCCGCGCCGCGCCGAACGCCGCGGCGTCCGCGCGCTCGTCGAGGGCGGCGCCGCCGGCGCCGACCGCGCTCGGCGCCGCGTCCGCGCGAAGCCGCACGATCGTCGGCCTCAGGGCGCGCGAGAGCACCACCCGCACCGTCCCGCCCGCGTCGCGCGACGTGCGGATCGCCGTGGTCGCCTCGTCGGTCTCGTGGAGCACGAAGCGCGAGTCCGTCGCGCCCGGCCACGCGAGCACGGTGAGGTGGCCCGCGCTCGCCGCGTCGCCCAGGCCGGTCACCGCGCTCTCGACGTCGACGGGCACGATGGCGCCTTCGCGCACGAAGATCGGGATGCGCTCGCGCTCGACCACCGCGTAGTCCGTGAGCGTCGTGCCCCCCTCGATCGGCGCGCCCGCGGGATCCCAGAAGTCGTACCAGCGCGCGCCGGCGGGCAGCGCCACGTCGCGCGCGTCGCCGGGCGCGACGATCGGCGCCACGAGGAACGCGTCGCCGACGAGGTAGCGGTAGTCGCCCGGCCAGTCGGCCTCCGCGCCGAGCGGATGGAGGATCGTGTCGCCCGACGCGTACGCCTCCTCCGCGAGGCTGTACCAGAAGCCGACCATCTCGTGATGCAGCGTGGCCCAGTAGCGGTAGAGCGCGACGGTCTCCTCGACGCGCTCGGGGACCGTCCACGGCGCGTAGTTGCCGCGGCTGTGGAGCTGGAAGAACGGCATCATCCCGCTCCACGCCACCCAGCGCTGGAACACCTCGACGTCGAACGGGATGACCTCGACGAGCGAGGGCTCGCGGCGGTCGAGGTAGCCGCCGATGTCCGAGCCGAGCACGACGTAGCCCGCCGCCGCGCTGCGCATCACGTGGTCGAGCGCGTCGACGATGCCGGTCCAGTCGCGGTGGTTGTCGCCGACCCAACCGACGGGCGCGTGCTCGGGGCGCGCGTGGAAGCGCCCGCGGCGGTCGTAGCTGACGTCGTAGGGCCGCACCATCGTGACGAAGTCGCGCCCGCGCACGTGGCGGCCGTACGCGAGGAAGTCCTGGTAGTAGCGCTCCGAGTAGTCCTGGTGCGCGACGAGCCCCGCGTGCGTCCGGATCGGATCGTCCGCCTCGAGGTACGAGTCCCCGAAGTCGAGCTTCCATCCGTCGATGCCCATCGCGAGCAAGGAGTCTTGCTGGCGGTGCCACCACGCGCGCGCGTCCGGGTGGAAGAAGTCGACGGCCGAGCCGGAGCCCTTCCACCACGAGTAGAGCTTGCAGTCCTCGACGAAGTAGCCGCAGCGGCAGCCCTGCGCGTAGTTCGGCGCGGCGCCGCGGTAGGTGTCGCCGCCCTCCTCGAGGTCGTAGCTCGTGCGGTTCACCATCTGCGTGACCCACATCACCACGCGCACGCCGCGCTCGTTCATCTCGCGCACCATCGAGCCGAAGTCGGGGTAGCGGCTCGGGTTGGGGACGAACGTCGTGTACTGCGCGTCCCACGGCGAGTCGATGACGAGCACGCCGACCGGGATGTCGCGCTCGATGAAGCCGTCGACGAACACGAAGCTGTCGGCGCGATCGCTGATGTCCTTGCTGATCCACGGCTCGAACGCCCAGCGCGCGGTGCGCGGCGCTGGCTCGGGGATCTCTTCGGCCGGCCCGGGGTCGAAGTCGCAGGCCTCGCGGCCGGCGTCCTCGGCCGTGCTCGTGTCGGGCGCGCCCGCGTCCGGGCTCGTCGCGCCGTCGCACGCACCGAGGGAGAAGAACAAGGCGAGGGCGAGGGACTTCCGCATCCGGCGAGGATAGCGGCTCCGGGCGCGGGGTTCCGTGTCAGCGCGGCGCGGGCCCGGCGGGCAAGCCCCCGTGCACGCTCGACCCGTCGAGGCGCCCGCGCGCGTAGAGCCACCGATCGACCATGCGGCGAACCCGGTCGCGCACGTGCGCGCCTGCCTCCGCCTCGCCGAGCGCCTCGAGCGCGGCGGCGATCGCCTCGCCCGTGCCGAGCCGGTCCCCCGACGGCGCCTTGCGCAAGCTGCGCGGGGCGCTCGCGTCGACGCGCGCGCGCTCGACGCCCGGGAGCGCGGCGAGCTTGCGCGCGATGCGGCGCGCCTGTCGCCACGTCCCGTCGGGGACGAGCAGGCGCACGGGGCGCGCGTCGAGCGGCGCGAGCGGCGGCGCTCCGTCCGTCGGGAAGAGCAGCACCGTGCGCTCGCTCGCGTCGCCGGCGAGCGACTCGGCCGCGAGGGGGGCGTCGCGCCGGCCCCAGACGGCGACCTCGGCGCCCTCGAGCGCGAGCGCGGCGATCCGCCCCGTGTTGCTCGACTGCCGCCACTCGACCGCGTGTGGGACGAGCACGAGGCGCGTGCGCGCCGGTCGCGCGTCGAGCTCCACACAGATACACAACGGCAAGTGGAGCTGACAGCGCGCGCAGCGCGGGGATCGTCGGCTCCGCGACACGCGAGAACCCTTGCACGCCGGCGAGGGGAGGGCGAGCGCGGCCACGCCGCTGCGTCGCCTACGGCGGCGCGGCCGCGCGCGCGGCCTCGCGGCGCCGCCGCAGGTGCCCTCGCGCCGCGACGACGAGCAGCGCGAGGAAGCCGAGCCACGCGAGGCTGGAGACCCACGCGCCGATCACGCGGTCCGGCGTGTCGACGAACGAGAGCGTGATCTCGTGCGCGCCGGGCCCGAGATCCACCAGGATCAGGCCGGTGCCCGCCTCGGGGCCGATGGAGCGCGGGACGCCGTCCACCTGCGCCTCCCAGCCGGGGAAGTACCACGTCGCCACGCGCAGCTGCGCGCCCGGCGGCTCCACGTCGGCGCGGATCCGGCGCGTGTGCGAGCGCCACTCGAGGACGCTCGCCTCGCCCGCGCCGTAGAGCGAGGCGCGCGGCTCGGTCGGCGCGCGCGGGTAGATCGAGCCGACGGTGCGCGGGATGTGCTCCTGGTTCCACACCGCGAGGTCGCGCCCGCGCAGGCTCACGTAGCGCGGGTGGTCGTAGAGCGTGGGCAGCGCGAGCAGCGCGAGCGCGGAGGCGAGCGCGGCGAGCGCGCCGAGCGCGGGGCGCCGCTCCGTCAGGAACACGACGCCGAGCGGGCAGAAGAGCGCGGCGAGCAGCCCGAAGCGGTAGGGGTAGAGGAGGTACTGCATCCCCGGGAGGTACCGCCAGAGCGGCAGCGTCGCGGCGGTGTGCAGCAGCGTGGCGAACAGCCCGGCGGCGAGGCACGTCACGAGCGCGCGGTGCTTGCCGCGCCAGAGCATGGGCAAGAGCGGCGCGAGGCAGCCGGCCTGCACCAGGAACGTCAGCTCGAGCAGGGTCGTGAACTCGTCCCCGCGCGTCGCGAACACGAAGGGCAGCGCGCGGTCGGGCGCGTACTGCGCGTCCCAGTGGACGAGCTCGCGGCTCGCGAGGACGGGGATCACGTAGGCCCCCGCGAGGAGCGCGGCGAGCCCGAGCGCGCCGCCCATCGCGAGCGCACGGCGCGGGTGACGCAGCGGCCTCGACGCGAAGAGCACGACCACGCCGAGCCCGACGACCACCATCTGCGCGACGACGACGTGCGACGCGAGGACCAGGGCGAACGAGGCGGCGAGCCCGAGCGCGCTCCCGAGGGTGGGGCGCGCCCGCAGCGACAGCCCGAAGTGCAGCACCAGCGGCAGCCACGCCTGGCTGACGATCTCGGCGAACGCGAAGCGGTGGTAGAGGACCATCACGTGGTAGGGCGCGAGCACGTAGAGCGCGGCGCCGATCCCCGCGACGAGGGGGCGCGCGAAGCGGCGCGCGAAGAGGAAGAACGAGAGCCCGCCGATGAGGTGTACGAAGCAAAGGACGATGCGGAACGCGGCGGCGGTCTCGCCGGCGAGGACGCGGACCGTGCCGACGAGCATCGCGCCGAGCGGCGGGTAGCCGATGAGCGCGGGGATCCCGTGGCCCGCGTTCGCGCGGCTCACCCAGCGCGGGTAGAGGTAGCCGTCCTCGAGGCCCTCCGCGTAGCCCTCGGCGAGCGTGACCGCGAGCGCGTAGTCGTGGCCCGCCGGGATGCGGTCGGGCCCCGCGAAGATCGGCCCCACGATCGCGGCGGTCGCGGCGACGATCAGCGCGAGGGCGGCGCCGCGCTCGGCGGACGCCGGCCACCGGGTCGATCGCGCGCGGGCCGGGTGCGGCGCGAGGTCCGCGCCGTGGCTCATGGAGCGGACGGGGCCTCCGGCGGCTCCGGCGCGTGGACGCCCGGGACGCGCAGCGGCGGGCCGATCGTCACCGCTGTCCCGTGCGGCGGCTCGAACGGCTGGGTGAGCCGGCCGTCGCGGATCGAGAGGCGCAGCGTCAGCGCGGTGCCCGGCAACAGCTCGCGCGGGAGCGTGAGGGTGACGCGGTCGCGCACGACCTGGCCGGGCTGCCACTCGGACGTCTGGTAGCGGCCGCCCACGGGGTAGTGCTCGGAGCGCATGTGGTGGAGCCGCGGGTGGTCGGGCGGCACGGCGGCCTCGAGGACGAACTGATAGTCGCGATCGGTGCCCTCGTCGACCCGGTAGTAGCAGGCCGTCCCGAGGAGCCCGCCCGGCCGCAGGTCGGACGCGTCGACGTCGCAGCCGAGCAGCGTGAACGCGCCCTGGAAGCGCGCGCCGATCGGGTGCGCCATCGTGCGGGGCGGCGCATCGAGCACCTCGCTCCGGATCACGCTGCGCCGCTGCTGCTCGGGCCGGCTCGCGCTCGAGGCCCACGCGCGCAAGAGGCCCAGCAGCTCCGCTGCGAGCTCGGGCTCGCGCGCGCTCAGATCGCGCCGCTCGCCCGGATCGGCGTCGAGATCGAAGAGCGCGATGCGCCCCTCGCGGACCCACCAGTGGAGCTTGTGCCGGCCGCGCAGGATCACCTTGCGGTCGAACGGGAAGCGCCCGTCGGGGAGGATCTCCGCGATCAGCGCGCGGTCGCCGAAGTCGCTCGCCTCGCCGGTCATGAGCGGCACGAGGCTGCGCGCGGCGATCGGGCGCGGCGCCGGCCGCCGCGCGAGGTTCAGGACGGTCGCGAACGCGTCGAAGAGGCCGACGCGCGCGCTCACGACGCGCGGCGCGATGCCGGGCGCGCGGATCGCGAGCACCGCGCGCAGCTCCTCGTCGTAGAGCGTCGTGGTGTGCCCGAACACGCCGTGCTCGCCGAACGCCTCGCCGTGGTCCGACCACAGGACGACGATCGTGTCGTCGGCGAGGCCGCGCTGCTCGAGCGCGTCGAGCACGCGCCCGACCTCGACGTCCGCGAGCGCGACCTCCTCGTCGTACTGGTCGACGAGCTCGGCGCCGAAGCGCGAGCGGCGCCCGTCGGGGAGGTACGGCTGGTGGACGTTCATCAGGTGGATCCACAACAACCAGGGCTCGTCGCCCTGCGCGAGGCGCGCGAGCATCGCGAGCCCGTGGTCGACGGCGGCGGTGCGCGACGGCTCCGCGCGCTGCTCGACCTCCGCGAAGCCCTGGAAGAAGCCGTGGGCGCGCTCGAAGTAGCCCGTGCCCATCACCGCGCCGGTGCGCCAGCCGCGGCTCGCGAGCGCCTCGGCGAGCGTCTCGTTCTCGGGCGCGAGGCTGGTCCACTCGAGCTCGGCGCCGAACGCGATCTCGGAGGGGTAGAGGCCCGTCATCAGCGCGCTCATGGAGCGGATCGAGCGCGTCGACTGGGCGCGCGCCTCGTCGAAGCGCACGGCGCTCGCGGCGAACGCGTCGAGGTTCGGCGTCGCGGCGCGCGCGTAGCCGCGGTGCCCGAGGTGGTCGGGGCGCAGCGCGTCGACGCTGAGGAACAGCACGTTGGGCCGCGCCGGCACGGCGGCCGGCACCTCGCCGTACTGGCCGTCGCCGAGCGCCGCGACCTCGGGGGCGCCGTCGCCCGCGAAGCAGTCCGAGTCCACGCCGTCGCCCGGCGGGTCGGGGGCGCCGGGGTAGACGTCCGGGTCCGTGTCGTCGCAGTCGCCGCCGCCGAACGCGAAGGAGAACCCGTCGCCGTCGCGGTCCGTGAGCCGGATCAGCGTGCGCACCACCGCGCCGCCGCCGATGGTCAGGTCCTCGACCACGTAGCGCGTGCGGTTGTCGCGCCCGTAGAAGGCGGCCGACCACGCGAGCGCGGCGAGCGCGAGCGCGCTGATCGCGCCCGCCGCGATCCGCGCCGCGCGCGCGCGGCGCGGCGAGCCCGCCACGAGCTGCGCGGCGGCGAGCGAGCCGAGGCCGAGGGCGGCCACGAGGCCCGGCAGGGCGAACACCCGGCTCGGTCGGTAGGTGTAGAAGAGCTCGGGGAAGACCCGCACGAACGCGCGCAGCGCGAGCGCGGCGGCGAGGATCACGAGCAGCGCGAAGACGCCGCGCGAGGCGAGCGGCCCGAGCCGGCGCGCGAGCGCGGTCATCGGCTCGAGCGCGACGGTGTAGGCGAGCGCGAGCGCCGCGCCGAGGCCGACCGTCGCCGCCGCGTTGGCGCCCGCGGCGAGCCACGGCGCGTGGAAGCGGGTCGCGAAGGCGTGCGAGGCGTAGGTCACCGCGCCGGCGAACGCGGCGAGCGCGAGGGCGCCGGTCGTCAGGCGCGCGAACGACGCGGGCCGCGCGCGGAAGAGATCGCGGGGGCTCAGCGACACGAGGCCGATCGCGCGCAGGCGCCGGATCCGGGCGCCGCCCGCGATCACCGCCGCGCTCAGCGCGCCCGCGGCGAGCCCGAGCGGTACGTACAGCGCGAACAGCGCGAGCGCCGCGCGCGCGAGCTCCCCGCCCTCGAGCGGTGGGGTGCTCGAGGTGGCGGCCAGGGTCGCCTCGAGCGCGGTCGCGAGCACCACACAGGCGAACCCCACGACGATCTGGCGCGCGAGCAGCGCCCTTTGCGAGTCGACCATCGGAGCGAGACGGAGCTTCTGAGGGTGTACCACGCCAGCGCCGGGGACGCGCTATTCCCAGTCGATCTCGGCGAGCGCGGGCCCGCGGCCGTAGAACGTGGGCACCTCGACGCGGATCTGGTCGACCTCGGCGTCGAGGGAGAAGACGACCTCGCCGCCGGCGCGCGCGAACTGGTGCGCGAAGCGCGCGACCTCCTCGCCGCGTGCGTACGCGTGCACGTAGAGCTGGGCGGCCGCGTCGCTCCCGCGGCCGTTGACGACGCGGATCGCCCGCAGGCGCGCGCGCGGTGCGAAACGGACGTCGAGCCAGCCCGCCTCCATGTCGCGGCCGCGCCACTCGGTCGCGAGGTCCCCGTCGATGGCGTCGCGGGGGACGAGCGCCTCGTAGAAGGCCTGGCCCGAGGCGGCGACCCGGCGCCGCGGGAGCTCGGGCAGCGCGCCGGACGCGATGAGGGCGCCGAGCCCGAGCGCGAACAGGCCGAGGGCGAGGCGCAGCGCGCGCACGCGGCGCAGGCGCGCGGGCGGCGTCGTCGCGTCGGCGAGCGCGCGCTCGAGCCGACGCAGGCGCGCGAGCGCGGCGCGGAACGCGCGCTCGCCGTCGGTCCCGAAGCCTGCGCCGCGCGCGTGGGCCGCTTCGAGGCGGGCGAGGTCGTCGCGCAGGGTGGCGAGCCGGATCCCGCGCTGCGCGAGGAGCGCGGCGTGCAAGGCCTCGTCGGCGAGCGCGAGGCTCGCCTCGATCGCGCGCGCGAGGACGCGCGCCGCTTCGGCGCGGTGTCCGTCGCAGAAGAGCGCGTCGGCGGCGTCGGCGCGGCGCCCCGCGCGGCGCAGCGTCTCCGCGCGCTGCGCGCGGTCGGCCGGGCGCTCCGCCTCCGCCGACGCGAGCGCCGCGGTGAGGATCATCGGCTCGACGAGCCGGCCGAGCGGCGACGCGCGGGGGTCCGAGGCCACGGCCTGGCATCCTGTCGCGGCCGGATGGCTACGCAACTCGGCGCGGATGGTAGCCTTCCTCGCGCGCGCGAGGACGCGCGCTCAGGGAGGTGACGGCGATGGGATTGCTCGAGACGCGTTGGGAAGCACAGCACCAGGGGCACCGCATCGTCGTGTTCCGAAACGAGCTCACGAAGGGCTTCAGCCTCGAGTGGGACGGCGAGGAGCTCGCGCGGCGGCGCTGGTCCTGGATCGGGCTCGGGACGCTCGCCGGGACCGCGGAGGTCGACGGGGAGCCGGTCGAGGTCCACGTCGAGCTCGACTGGGGCGGGGACGGGCTGAACGGCACGTGCACGATCACCGTCGGGGGCCAGAGGGTCACGGCGAGCCGCGTGCGTTGATCGCCGGTGACTTGACGCGAGCCGACGCGGAGGCTTGAAGTCGCGCTCTGATGAAGTGGTCGTCTCTCGCGCTCGCGCTCGCCGCGCTCGCCGCGGCGCTCGCCGCGGCGGCGGTCGCGGACGTCGTGTACTTCGCGAACGGGTACTCGGCGAGCTGGTACGCGACCGTCGGCGAGGAGCGCGTGCTCATCGACGAGACGACCGAGCACCGGGTGTACTTCCCCAACGCGCACCGGCCGCTCGCCCGCTACGTCCAGGGCTGGCCCGCCGATCGCTACCCGATCCCGGTCGGGGTGCCGCGCGTCGACGCCGTGCTGCGCGCGCGCATCGAGATCCCGGGGCAGGTGCCGATGCGGCTCGGCGCGGACGCGATCGAGCGGGCGGCGATCTGGGCGGACGGCGAGCCGCTCGAGGATCGCGCGCTCGCGCCGGGCGCTCACGATCTCTGGATCCGCTGGGAGGCCGAGCCCGCGCCGCACGCCCGCGGCGCGCGCGGCTCCGACACGGCGGCCTTCCGCCTGCTCTGGGGCTCGGGCGAGCGCGCGGAGGCGCCCGTGCCCGCGCGCGCGCTGCGCCCGGCGGACGGCGGCGGCACCGCGCGCGCCGTGCTCTGGTTCGTCGCGCTCGTGCTCGGCCTGCTCCTCGCGCTCGGCCTCTATCGCGCCGACACGACCGAGGAGGAGCCTGCGCGGCAGGCGCGCTTCGGGCTCGTCCTCGTCGCCGCCCTCGTCGTGCTCGGCGCCGGCGTGCGCGGGTACGACTACGACGTCATGCCCGAGTATCGCGAGAACCTCGACGAGCTCTTCGCGACCTGGAACGGGTGGTCGCTCCTCGACGACGGAACGACACGCGGCTGGACCATCTGGGCCTCGGCGTACCGCGGCCGCGTCGAGATGATCGAGGAGCGCTTCTTCGGGCAGCAGGCGAACGTGGTCTCGCCCTACTTCGAGCACCCGCCGCTGATGCACGTGCTCGTGGGCGCGGCGGCGCACCTCGGCGGTGCGCACCACTACTTGCACGCCAAGCTGTGGCACACGCGCCTCGTGCCCATCGGGCTGATGGCGCTCGGGACGGTCCTCTTGATCGCCGTCGGCCGGCGCCTCTGGCCCGGCTCGGTCGCGCCGTACGTCGGCGCGCTCTTCTTCGGGACGATCCCGACGATCGTGCTCCAGACGCGCGTGATCAAGGAGGAGGACGTGCTGGTGCCGCTCCTCTTGGGGGCGGTGCTGTTCTTCTTGCGGTGGCGGGACGACGGACGGCGGACGCGCGACCTCGTCGGCGCCGCGATCTGCGTCGGGCTCGCGCCGCTCGCGAAGGTGCCGGCGGCGGCCCTCATCGTCGGCGTCGCGATGCTCTTCGCGGCCGAGCGCGGCGGGCTCCGCCCCGCGCTGCGCGTCCTGGGTCTGGGCGTGGGCATCGGCTCGCTCCTCGTGCTCTACGGGCTCGTCATCGACTTCGACGAGTTCGTCTTCGCGTTCCGGCTCCAGAGCGGCCGCGCGATCCACTGGAACCTCTTCCCGCGCTTCTTCGACGTCGGACAGATCAACGGCAACCGCGTCGGACGCGGCTGGACGATCTTCCTCTGGCTCGCCTACGCCGCGACGATCTACGCGCGAGGGCTGCGCTCGAGCGCGGTGCTCACGGTGCCGGCGCTCGTGTACCTCGTCGCGATCGCGATCGGGAGCGGCAACTGGACGTACGGCTGGTACGTCGTGCCGCTCTACCCGTTCCTGTGCTTGGCGGCGGGCGATCTCGTCGTGCGCACGTGGCACCGGCCGACCCTCTTCGCGGGGCTGCTCTTCGTGGGCCTGCTCCTCTTCTACACGCTGAACTTCACGCTCCACCCCACGTGGATCCGCCAGGCGTCGACGTGGCCGCAGATCCGCGCGGTGGTCACCGCGGCGACGCTCGTCGGGCTCGCGCCCTTCGCGCTCGCCGAGGTGTGGCGCCGTCACGCGGCGGTCGTGCGGCTCGCGCAGGTCGCGCTCGTCGCGATCGTCGGGCTCGCCGCGGCGCTCGGCGCGTGGACCGTGGCGCACTACGACGTGCTCTACGAGACCCACAACGAGCTCGACGTCGACGACTGGTTCGCCCGTTGACGGCGACAACTCGCGCTGCAACCGCCAGTCGAACGCGCTCGTCGCGTGCATCACCGCGTACTGTACGGTGAACCCGGGCGACCGCGTCTGCGGCGGCCCGTGAACGCCCGCTATCGCGCGGCCGCCGCGCGCCGCTCGGTCTCGCAGCGCTGGCGGTAGCCGCTCGCGAGCGCGTCGACGTTCGGCGCGCCGTCCGGGTGCTCGCGCAGGTAGCGCGCGACGAGCGCGACGCGATCGGCCTCGGGGGCCGCCCACAGCGCCGGCTCGAACTCGTATCGATCCGGGGGCAGCTCGAGCGCGCGGCGCAGGCGCGCCTCGAGCACGTGCGCCTCGGCTTCACGCTCGATGGCGCGCGCGACGAGCGCGTCGCAGTCCGCGCCGGCGCCGATCGTCTCGGGTAGCGGGAGCCCCTCCGTCACGTGGAGCAGGAGGTGGCCCGCCCGCGCGATCTGCTCCGCGCGCGGCGCCCGGCGGTCCATGACGAGCACGCGGCCGTCGGCGACGACGGGGACGTCGACCACGCCGAAGCACCAGCGCACCTCGACCCGCAGCGCGGCGAGCAGCGCGGCGCCCTCCGGGAGCGCGGCGAGCCCCTCGCGAACGCGCGCGCCCTCGCCGATCGCGTCGACGAACCCCTCGGGGCACGGCGGCGCGGGGCGATCGTCGAACCGCTCCTCGGCGCTCGGGCCCAGGACGAAGGACAGCGCGACGAGCCCGACGAGCGCGGCCGCCGCGAGGCCCAGGTACAGGCTCGTGCGCGGAGGGCGCGTCACCGGCCGACCAGCACGATCCGGCTCGAGCCGCCGCGCTCGACGCGCACCATCGCGACGAGGAACGAGCCCTCGTAGAGCTGCCGGAACTGCGCCGTCGACTCGACGGGCTGGCCCGCGACCTCGACGATCACGTCGCCCGTGGCGATCCCCGCGCTCGGCCCCGGGCCGCTCCCCGTCGCGACGACCACGAGGCCGCGGGCGCTCGCCGCGATGCCGTAGCGCGAGCGCAGCGCGTCGCTGAGGGGCGCGAGCGTCAGCCCCGCGATCTCGCTCGCGCCCGCCGCCTCGCTCGCCGGCGCCGCCTCGGCGCGCGGCGCCGGCCGCTCCGCGAGGGTCACCGCGACGACGTCCTCGCGCCCCGCGCGCGCGCGCGTCAGCCGCACGGTGCTCCCGGCGCCGCGCGTCGCGAGCAGGGTGCGGAGCTGTCGGCTCGAGCGGATCGTCTCGCTATCGAGCCGCACGATCCGATCTCCGCGCCGCAGGTCCGCCTCCGCCGCCGGCCCCGCGGGCTCGACGTCCATCAGCGCGACGCCGCGCGTGTCGGGCGCGAGCCCGAGCGAGCGCGCGAGCTGCGGGGTCAGGTCGGAGAGCGACACGCCGAGCCAGCCGCGCGTGACCCGGCCGTCGCGCAACAGCGCCTCGGCGATCGGCCGCGCCATGCTCGACGGGATCGCGAAGCCGATCCCGTGGCTCCCGCCGGTGCGGCTGAGGATCGCGGTGTTGATCCCGACCAGCTCGCCGCGCGCGTCGACGAGCGCGCCGCCGGAGTTGCCCGGGTTGATCGCGGCGTCGGTCTGGATGAAGTCCTCGTAGTCGTTGATGCCCATCGACGCGCGGCCCGTCGCGCTCACGATGCCCATCGTGACGGTCTGCCCCACGCCGAACGGGTTGCCGATCGCGAGCACCGGGTCGCCCTGGCGCAGCGCGGTCGAGTCGCCGTAGGGGAGGGCGCGAAGGCGCACCCCCGGCTCCACCTCGATGCGCAGCACCGCGACGTCGCTCTCGGGATCGCCGCCGACCGCGCGCGCGGCGAGCTCGCGCCCGTCCGAGAGCGTCACCCGGATCTCCGTCGCGTCGGCGACGACGTGGTGGTTGGTCAGGACGACGCCCGCCGGGTCGACGATCACGCCCGAGCCCAGGCTCTGCGCCTCGCGCGGGCCGCCGCCCCCGAGGAACGGGCGCAGCAGATCGAAGAACGGGTTGCCCGTCGGGCCCTCGACGCCCGCGGTCACGCGGCGCGAGCTGATGTTGACCACCGCCGGGAGGCAGCGCGCGACGACTTCGGCGGTCGATCCCGGCGCGGGAGGGGCGCTCGGCGGGCTCGGCTCCGCGACGTCGACCCGCGCCGAGGCGCCTGGCGCGGGCTCCACGGGCGGCGCGGGCGCCGGCGGGCCACCGCGGTCCCAGAGCGCGATTCCGAGCGCGGCGAGGGCCGCCGCGAGCGCGCTGAGGCTCAAGAGAAAGTTAATGATCCCGAGGGTTTGTCCTCCCCTGGTCACGCCCTCACCGCCGCCGGGTCGACCCGCGCTCCCACGGGCTGGGGCTTAGCACGAACCCGGACGCCGGGGTTGGTCGCCGCCCGCGACTGTGGCAAGGTCCGCCCCCCTGCGCCGGCTTGACAGACCCCTGCCGGTGCCAACACAAAGCGCACCCGTGTCGAAGTCTTTGGTCATCGTCGAGTCGCCTGCCAAGGCGCGCACCATCTCCCGCTACCTCGGGGATGCCTACGTCGTGGAGTCGTCCATCGGGCACATCCGCGACCTCCCGAGCAAGTCCGCGGAGGTCCCGGAGGAGCTCCGCGCTCGCTTCGCGCGCAAGGACGAGATCGGCGTCGACGTCGAGGACGACTTCCGCCCGCTCTACCTCGTCGACCCCGACAAGAAGCAGCACATCGGCAAGCTCAAGAAGCTGCTGAAGAGCGCCGACATGCTCTACCTCGCGACCGACGAAGACCGCGAGGGAGAGTCGATCGCGTGGCACCTCTTCGAGGTCCTCGAGCCGAAGGTCCCGGTCAAGCGGATGGTGTTCCACGAGATCACCAAGAAGGCGATCGAGGAGGCCATCGACACGCCGCGGCAGATCGATCGGCGCCTCGTCGACGCGCAGGAGGCGCGCCGCATCCTCGACCGGCTCTACGGCTACAAGCTCTCCCCCGTGCTCTGGCGGCGGGTGATGCGCGGGCTCTCCGCCGGCCGCGTGCAGTCGGTCGCGACCCGCATCCTCGTCGAGCGCGAGCGCGCGCGCATCGCGTTCGTGCAGGCGAGCTACTGGGATCTGGGCGCCGTGCTCGACAAGGGCGCCGCGGGGACGCGCTTCGAGGCCAAGCTCACGTCGGTCGACGGGACGCGCCTCGCGAGCGGCAAGGACTTCGGCAGCGACGGCCGTCCCACGCGCGGCGACGTCGTCGTGCTCGACGAGGCGGGCGCGCGCGCGCTCGCCGAGGACCTGCGCGCGAACGGGCGCTTCACCGTCGGCTCGGTCGAGCGCAAGCCGTACCGGCGCAAGCCGGCCGCGCCGTTCATGACCTCGACCCTCCAGCAGGAGGCGTCGCGCAAGCTGCGGATGGGCGCGCGGCAGGCGATGCGCACCGCGCAGCGGCTCTACGAGAGCGGCTACATCACGTACATGCGTACCGACTCGACGACGCTGTCGGAGACGGCGCTCACCGCGGCGCGCGCGCAGATCACCGAGCTCTACGGGGCGAGCTACGTGCCCGCGGCGCCGCGCACCTACGCGAACAAGGTGAAGAACGCCCAGGAGGCGCACGAGGCGATCCGGCCGGCGGGCGAGACGTGGAAGATGCCCGAGGTCGTCGCGCGCGAGCTCGATCGCGACGAGGCGCGCCTCTACGAGCTGATCTGGAAGCGCACGATCGCTTCGCAGATGGAGGACGCGGTCGGCGAGACGCTCTCGGTCAAGATCGGCGGCGCGACGCCCTCGCGCGAGGTCGAGCTGTCGGTCACCGGCCGCACCATCACGTTCCCGGGGTTCCTGCGCGCCTACGTCGAGGGCAGCGACGACCCCGAGGCGGAGCTCGAGGATCGCGACAAGCCGCTGCCGCCGCTCGCCGAGGGCGAGGCGCTGCGCCTCGAGGACATCACCGCCGAGGGTCACGAGACGCAGCCGCCGGCGCGCTTCACCGAGGCGACGCTCGTGCGCGCGCTCGAGGAGCTCGGCGTCGGTCGCCCGTCGACCTACGCCTCGATCATCTCGACGATCGACTCGCGCGGCTACGTGTTCCGCAAGGGGCAGGCGCTCGTGCCGTCGTTCACCGCGTTCGCGGTCGTGACGCTGCTCGAGAAGCACTTCCCGCAGCTCGTCGACTACGCGTTCACCGCGAAGATGGAGGACGAGCTCGACGCGATCGCGTCGGGTGCCGAGGAGGTCGGCCCTTGGCTCGCGCGCTTCTATCACGGCCCCGAGGAGCACCGCGCCAACGTCAACGGCAGCAAGGTCATGGACGTCGGGCTCAAGCGGATGGTCGACATCCGGCTCGACGAGATCGACGCCCGCGAGATCAACAGCATCCCGCTCGGCGAGGATCCCGAGGGGCGCGCGATCGCGATCCGCGTCGGCCGCTTCGGCCCCTACGTCGAGCGCGCGGACGGCGCGCGCGCGAGCGTGCCCGAGGACCAGGCACCCGACGAGCTGACCCTCGCGCTCGCGATGGAGCTGCTCGCGAAGCCGAGCGACGACCGACCGCTCGGCGTGGACCCCGAGACCGGCGAGCCGGTCTTCGCGAAGGCCGGGCGCTGGGGCCCCTACGTCCAGCTCGGCGAGGGCGGCGCGGACCGCAAGGAGAAGCCGAAGACGGCGTCGCTCTTCAAGTCGATGAGCCTCGAGACGGTGACGCTCGCCGACGCGCTGCGGCTGTTGTCGCTCCCGCGCACCGTCGGCGTCGGCGAGGACGGCGAGCCGATCGTCGCGCTCAACGGCCGCTTCGGGCCGTACCTCCAGAAGGGCAAGGAGACGCGCAGCCTCTCGAGCGAAGACCACATCTTCACGGTCACCGTCGCGGAGGCGCTCGCGTTGCTCGCGCAGCCCAAGCAGGGCGGGCGCCGCGGGGTGAGCTCCGAGCCGCTCCGCACGCTCGGGCCGGACCCGGTGAGCGGTCAGCCGATCACGGTGCGCGCCGGCCGCTTCGGCCCGTACGTCTCGGACGGCGACGCGAACCAGTCGCTGCTCAAGGGCGACACGGTCGAGGAGATCACGCTCGAGCGCGCCGCGGAGCTGCTCGCGCGCCGCCGCGAGCGTGGCCCTTCGAAGAAGCGCGGGCGCAAGGTGGCCGCGAAGAAGGCGCCGGCCGCGAAGGCCGCGAAGAAGGCGCCCGCGAAGAAGGCGCCCGCGAAGAAGGCCGGCGCGAAGAAGAAGTCCTCGAAGAAGACCGCGACCAAGAAGGCCGCGACGAAGCTGGCGACGAAGCAGGCGGACGGATGAGCGAAGGCGCCGTCCTCGTCGCCGGTTGCGGCTACGTCGGGGCGGCGTTCGCCGAGCGGCTTCGAGAGGCGGGGCGGCGCGTCTACGGCCTCACCCGCAGCGGGCGTCCGATGCCGGAGGGGGTGCTCCCCGTCCGCGCCGATCTCGGCTCCGTCCCCGCGCTCCGGGCGGCGATCCCCTCGGACGTGACGAGCGTCGTGTTCACCGCGGCGGCCGACGGCCGCAGCGAGGAGAGCTATCGCGCCGTCTACGTCGACGGGCTCGCCAACCTCCTCGACGTCGCCAGCGGCCGCCCGATCGCGCGCGCGCTCTTCACCTCGAGCACCGCGGTCTACGGCCAGGACGACGGAAGCTGGGTCGACGAGGCGAGCCCCGCCGAGCCCGCGCGCGCCACCGGCGCGATCCTCCTCGAGGCCGAGCGCGCCCTCGCCTCCGCCCCGATGGCGACGACGTCGCTGCGCCTGAGCGGGATCTACGGGCCCGGCCGCACGTGGCTCGTGCGCCGCGTCGCCGCGCGCGACGCGCACGTCGCGACCCCGGGCGCGCCGCCGATCTACGGCAACCGCATCCACCGCGACGACTGCGCGGGCGCCCTCGCGCACCTCCTCGCGCTCGACGCGCTCGCGCCGGTCTACGTCGGCGTCGACGAGGACCCCGCGCCGCTCTCCGACGTGCACGCGTTCGTCGCCGCGCGGCTCGGCGTCACCCTGACCGAGGGGCCGGTCGGCGAAGCGCGAGGGGGCAACAAACGTTGTCGCGCCACGGCGCTCCACGCCGCCGGCTGGCGCCCGACGGTCCCGAGCTACCGCGACGGGTACCCCGCGATCGTCGACGCGTGGCGCGCGGAGGCGCGCGCGTGAGGCGCTCCTACTTCTTCGTCCGCCACGGCCAGGCGATCTACCAGGAGCGCGGCTTCGATCGATCCCGGTACCCGCCCGAGCTCGACTGGCCGCTCTCGAGCTTCGGCGAAGCGCAGGCGCACGCGCTGGCGCCACGCCTCTACCCGTTGGGCGTCGAGCGGGTCGTCTCGAGCAAGCTCGCGCGCGCCCGCCGCACCGCCGAGATCCTCTCCACCTGGGGCGGCGCGCCGTACGACCACACCTGGGGCGCGCTCAACGAGATCCACCCCACGCGGCTGCGCGAGGGCATGGCCGACGTCGAGCAGACGAGGTGGTCGTGGATGGACGGCTGGCGCGCCGCGCGCGTCGTCGGGCGCGAGGTGCGCGAGGGGCGCGGCTCGCCCGGCTGGGACTCTCGCCTCGCGCGCGAGCGCATCGACGTCGTCCTGGGCCGCCTCGACGCCCTGCGCGAGGCGCGCATCGCCGTGGTCGGCCACGGCTTCTGGATCCTGCTGGCCGCGCTCCTCGCGCGCGGCCAGGTTCCCTTTCGCTTCATCGCGAACTGCTCGGTGACCCGCATCGACGCCGACGGCGCCGGCCGCTACCGCCTCGTGAGCTTCGCGTCCGTGCTCTGAGTTGGCGCAGAGCACGCTCCAACGTTCCAACCCTCCTCGTCGCCCCCTCTCTCTTCGTCCCCCGTGAAAGAACGGGAGGGGAAGAGACCCGGAGGCGAGGAGGGTGCGCGTTGCGTCCGCGTCGCCGTTCACGACCACGACGACGACCACGTCGACGACCACGTCCACGCGGCGCAACCCCGCCGCGCCGCGTCGTGATCGTCGACGTGATCGTGATCGTCGACGTGGTCGTGATCGTCGACGTGATCGCGGTCGGCGACGGCTCAGCGAGAAGCGGGAGACGACGAGCGTGCGCCTTCGGCGCCGGGGGAAGGATCTGGGCGCAGACGCCTCGACGGGCGCTCGACCGCGTGTGCGCTCGATCCGTCGACAGCCTTCGAGTTGGCGGTCCGAGATCTTGCGCTCCGGGCGCGTGCGCTCTACGCCCCTCGGGTGGGCTCGGTTCGCGTCCTCGTCGCGTCGGCCGCGCTCCTGGCGGCATGCGGAGGGGGTGCGTCCGCCGAGGGCGGCCCGGGGGGGCCGCCGCCGCCCGCGCCGGTCGACGTCGCGCAGGCGACCGAGGGCGAGCTCGCGATGGAGCGCGTCTACCTCGGCATCGTGCGCTCCCGCGCCCGCGCGCGGCTCGCGGCGGGCGCCGAGGGGCGGGTGCTCGAGGTCGCGGTGCGCGAGGGCGACCGCGTCGCGCGCGGCGACGTGCTGCTGCGCATCGACCCAGGCCTCGCGCGCGCGAGCCTGACCGCGGCGCAGGCCTCGGAGCGCCGGACGCTCACGGAGCGCGAGCAGGCGTCGCGGGACGCGGAGCGGTTCGCGGCGGCGGGCCCCACCGCCGTGTCGCGCACCGAGATCGAGCGCGCCGCGACGCAGGCGGACGCGCTCGCGGCGCAGCGCGAGGCGGCGCGCGCCGAGGTCTCGCGCGCCCGCGAGAGCCTCGACAGGCACCGCGTCGTCGCGCCGTTCGCGGGCGTGATCGCGGCGCGGACCGTCGATCCGGGGGACTGGGTGCAGAGCGGCCTCGTGGTCCTCGAGCTGGTCGCCGACGCGGACCTCGAGGTGCTGGTCCGGGTCGAGCCGGAGCTGCTCGACGACGTGGCCGAAGGGCACGAGGTGAGCCTGGTGCGCGGCGGCCGCGCGGCCCCCGCGCGCGTCGCCGGCGTGGTGCCCGCGCTCGATCCGGCGACGCGCACCGCCCAGCTGCGGCTCGTGCCGAGCGAGCCGATCCCCTGGCTCTACCCGGGCTCGACCACCGACGTGCGCCTGACGATCGTCCGCGGCGGCGACGGCGTCCTCGTGCCGCGCGACGCGCTCGTCCCGGGTGTCGGGCAGACGCGGGTCGTGCGCGTGGTGGACGGGGCCGCGCAGCCCGCGGTGGTCGAGGTGCTCGAGCTCGGCACCGACCGCGCGCGCGTGCGCGCCGAGGGGCTCGCTGCCGGCGACACCGTGGTGACGCGCGGCAACGACCGCCTGCGCCCCGGGCAGGCGGTGCGGGTCAGCGGTGAGTGAGCCGGGCGGCGCGGGCGCCGGGCTGCTGCGCGTCGCGGTCGAGCGCCCAGTCACCGTGATCGTCAGCGGCGTGCTCGTCGTGCTCTTCGGCGCGCTCTCCGTCTCGGACCTGCCGATCCAGCTGACGCCGGACATCGAGAAGCCCGTCGTCACCGTCAACACGCTCTGGCCCGGCGCGTCGCCCTCGGAGATCGAGCGCGAGATCCTCGTCCGACAAGAAGACGTGCTCAAGGACCTCCCGGGCCTGACGCGGATGACGAGCCAGGCCCGCCCCGGGCAGGCGAGCCTGAGCCTCGAGCTCGAGGTCGGCTCGGACCTCGAGCACGCGATCGTGCGGGTCACCAACCGCCTCACCGAGGTCCCGGGCTACCCCGAGGGCTCGCGCGAGCCGACGATCGAGACGTCGGGTGACCAGGGGCCGCCGCTCGTCGTGATCGCGGTGCGCTCGCTCTCCGGCGAGCCGGTCGCGGGTCACCGCACCTGGGTCGTGCAAGCCATCTTGCCCGAGCTGCAGCGCATCCGAGGCGTCGGCGGCGTCGACGTGATGGGCGGCCAGGACTCCGTCTTCTCCATCGACTTCGAGCCGGGCGAGCTCGCCGCGCGCGGCATCTCGATCCCCGCGCTCGCCGCCCGCGTGCGGACGGAGCTGCGCGACGTCTCCGCGGGGGACGTCACGCTCGGCCGGCGCCGCCTGCTCGTGCGCACGATGGCCGTGCGGCCCGAGCCCGCCGAGCTCGAGCAGATCGTGCTCGCGACCGGGCCCGACGGGACGCCCGTGCGCCTCGCGGACGTGGCGCAGGTGACGATGGGGCTGCGCGATCCGACGGCCGTCGCGATGAGCGACGATCGGCCCTCGCTGGTGCTCCTCGTCCGGCGCGAGGCGGGCAGCAACGTGCTCGAGGTCACGCGCGCGATCCGCGAGCGCGTGGTCGAGCTCGATCGCGAGCGCTTCGCGCCCGAGGGCCTGACCATGGAGGTCCTCAGCGATCAGGTCGGCTACATCCAGGGCGCGCTCGACCTCGTGCAGCAGAACCTCCTGATCGGCGCGCTGCTCGCGATGATCACGCTGTTCGTGTTCCTGCGGAGCTTCGGCGCCAGCCTGATCGTGAGCCTCTCGATCCCGATCAGCGTGTTCGGCACGGTGCTCGGCATGTCGGCGATGGGGCGCACCCTCAACGTCGTCTCGCTCGCCGGCATCACGTTCGCGATCGGGATGGTCCTCGACAACTCGATCGTCGCGCTCGAGAGCATCGACACGTGGCGCAAGCGGGTCGACGATCCGAAGCAGGCGGCGTTCCTCGGCATCCGGGAGGTGTGGGGCGCGCTGCTCGCCTCGACCGCGACCACCGCCGCGGTGTTCGTGCCGGTGATCGCGTGGCAAGGCGAGGTCGGGCAGCTCCTGCGCGACGTCGCCGTCGCGATCAGCTTCGCGGTCGTGACGTCGCTCGCCGTCTCGGTGTGGGTGATCCCGGGGCTCGCGGGCAAGGTGCTCCGCACGAGCGCCGGGGCCGCGCCGTCGCGCCCGGGGCTGGCAGGACGGGCGCGCGAGGCCATCGGCCGCGCGGTCGGGGCGCTCGCTCGATCGACCGTCGCGAGCGTCGTCGTGGTCGCGGTCGCGCTCGGCGCGTGCGGCACGTTCGCCTGGATGTTCCTGCCGCCGCTCGAGTACCTGCCCAAGGGGAACCGGAACCTGGTGTTCGGGATCCTCGTGCCGCCGCCGGGCACGTCGGTCGAGGAGCTCGACCGCGTCGCGCGTCAGGTGCAGTCGCAGCTCGCGCCGCACATCGGCCGCTCCGTCGACGGCGCCCCCGCGCTCGGGCGGACGTTCTTCGTCGGCAGCCCGGAGCGCATCTTCGCGGGCGCGACGGCGGCGAACGACGACGAGGTCGGCGCGATGCTCGGGATCATCCAGCGCAACCAGGCGCAGCTCCCGGGCTTCATCTCGTTCGCGACGCAGGCGTCGCTCTTCGGGCGCGCCGGGGGCGGCCGCTCGATCGACATCGACCTGTCGGGCAGCGACCTCGCGACGCTCACCGGGCTGGGCGGGCGCATGTTCGGGATGCTGCGCGAGGCGCTCCCAGGTGCGCAGGTGCGGCCGGTTCCGTCGCTCGATCCGGGCGCGCCGGAGCTGCGCGCGTATCCGCGGCGGGGGGACGCGGCGCCGCTCGGCGTCGCGACGAGCGACCTCGGCCTCACGCTCGCGGCCCTCGTCGATGGCGCGATCATCGGCGAGCTCGGGCCCGAGGGCGAGGCGCAGCTCGACGTGGTCCTGCGGGCGCGGCGCGGCGCCGCCGAGCGCCTCGCGACGCCGGACGCGATCCGAAGCGCGCCGATCGTCGCGCCGGATCGCTCGGTGGTGCCGTTCGGCGTCGTGGCGGAGCTGCGCGAGGAGCTCGGGCCGACGACGATCCAACGCATCGAGCGCCGCCGCGCGCTGACGCTCACCGTCGCGCCGCCCGACGACGTCCCGCTCGAGACCGCGCTCGCGCAGATCGAGGAGCGCGTCATGGCGCCGCTGCGCGCCGAGGGCGCGATCCCACGGGGACTGGGCGTCACGTACGCGGGCACCGCGGGCGACCTCGAGCGCGCCAAGGCGCAGTTCGGCGGCGTGCTCTTGCTCGCCCTCTTGATCAGCTACCTCTTGATGAGCGCGCTCTTCGAGGACTTCCTCGCGCCGATCGTCGTCCTCGTCACGCTGCCGCTCGCGGCGGCGGGCGGGGTGGGCGCCTTGCGCCTCGTCGACGCCACGATGGCGCCGCAGCCGCTCGACCTCATGACCGCGCTCGGGTTCCTGATCCTGATCGGCGTCGTCGTGAACAACGCAATTCTCGTAGTCGACGGTGCGATCGCGCGCCTGCGGGAGGGCGACCCGCTCGAGGCCGCGATCCGCGCGGGCGTCGAGGGCCGCGTGCGGCCGATCCTCATGACCACCATGACCTCGCTCGCCGGCCTCTTGCCGATGGTGGTCCTGCCCGGCTCGGGCTCGGAGCTCTACCGGGGCGTCGGCGCCGTCGTCCTGGGCGGCCTCACGCTCTCGACCGCGCTCACCCTCTTCGTCGTCCCGAGCTTCTTCGCCATCGTCTGGCGCGCCCGCGCCGCGGTCTTCGGCGCGCGCACCGCGCCCGAGCCCTCGGCTGCCGAATGAGGGGACGATCCTCGTCATTTCGTCATTCTGTTCGGGTCACAGGCTTCGGTCGGGCCGAGAAAGACGAGATGACGAGGATCGTCCCCTATTGAAGCCGGAACGGATAGTTGGCGGAGAAGCTGCCGCTCGAGAACGGGGGGACGCGCGCGGCGCGGACGGCGCGCGCGATGCACGCGCCGGTCGGCGTCCCGGCGTGTGGGCCGGACACGGCGGCCTCGGTGACGCGGCCCGTGGCGCCGGCGAAGGTCACGCGCACGCTCGCCATCCCGCCGCCGCCGCACGCGCGCACGGCGGGGGTGACCGCGCCCATCGCCGCGACCACGTCGGATCGGCTCGGCGTCGCGGGGAGCCCGCTCGGGGTGGGGGCGCCGTCGCCCCCGCGCGCTCCGTCCGCGCGGAGCACGATCGGGAACGTGACGTCCACGTCTCCGCCGACCGGGGCAGGATCGAACTGCGTGGCGGCGACGCGGCCGCGCACGCACTCGCCGACCGCGTCGCTGCCGGTCGTGTTCTCCACGACGGTCGCCCTCGACACCCGCCCCGTCCCCTCCTCGATCGTGAAGGAGACGGCGACGCGGCCTTCGAGGCTCGGGTCGCGGCGCAGCTCGTCCTCGTAGCATCGCCGGAACGCCTGGTTCCGTGCTCGGAGCGTCCGCTGGATCACGCTCGCGTCGAGCTGACCGCCCGACGTGGGGGTGGGAGCGGCGCCCGCGGCCGCCTCGAGGCGCAGCTCGAGTCGGGTCGTCTCGCCGGCGCGGATGGTCACGCGCTCGGTCGTCTCGATCCCGAGCGCCGGGTTGACGAGCTCGACGAGGTGCTCGCCTGCGGGGAGCGTCACGGCCTCGAGCGGCGTGCGGCCGAGGGCGCGCCCGCCGATGCTCGCGTTCGTCCACGGGACCGTCACGAGGGTGAGGCGGCCCGTGTCGCTCGGCTCGATCGGCGCGAGCGCAGGCGCTCGGGGCGCGGGGATCGGATCGGGCGGAGGCGCCTCGACGGGCCGCGGCTCGGCCGGCGCGTGCAGCGCGAACATCGCGCCGAGCCCGACGATCCCGAGCAGCGCGAGGCCCGCGACGGCCACGAGCCCGCCGAGGCAGCCGCCGCTCACGCCGCCGGGCGCGATCGGCGTCTGCGGCGCGGCGGGCGCCCCGGCGAACGACGGCATCATCACCGCGGTGCCGGAGGGGCCGGTGTGGGCGCGTGGACCGCCCGGCGCGTGGATCGGCGCGGTCGCGGCGAACGACGCCGCGTTCGCCGAGCCGCGGAGCATCGCGTCGAACGCCTCGGCGCACGCGCCCGCGTTCGCGAAGCGTTGCGCGGGCTCGCGCGCGACGCACCGCGCGAACCACGCGTCGAAGCCCGCGGGCAGGGGAGCGGAGACGAACAGCTCTCTCGCGCGCTCGCTCGCCGGCGGGAGGGGGTGCACGAGCACCTCGGCGAGCAGCGCCTGCAGGCTCAGCGGCTCGATCGCCGCGCTGCGCCAGTAGTCGCGGCCCGTCGCCGCGAAGAAGACCACGAGGCCGAGCGCCCACACGTCCGTCTCCGCGCGGATCGGCGCGCCCGGGCTCGCCTGCTCGGGCGCCATGCACAGCGGCGAGCCGAGCGCGCCCGTCGACGTCGCCGCGGTCCGGCTCGCCTCGAGCGTCTTGGCGATACCGAAGTCGAGCACCTTGACCATCAGCGCCTCGCCCGAGCGGCGCGAGCGCGCGATGAACACGTTCTCGGGCTTGAGGTCGCGGTGCACGATCCCCTTGGCGTGCGCGGCGCCGAGCGCGTGCCCGAGCTGGAGCACGAGCGCGCGCAGCGCCGCGAGCGGGAGCGGCCCGGTGCGCGCGACGACCTTCGCGAGGTCCTCGCCGTCGAGCAGCTCCATCGCGAGGTACGGGACGCCGGTCGCCTCGTCGACGCCGGCGGCGACCACCTCGATGACGTGCTCGCTCTCGATGCGCGCGCCGACCCGCGCTTCCTCGACGAACCGCAGGCGGCTCTTCGGATCGCCGACGAGGCTGGGGTGCATCAGCTTGAGCGCGCGGCGCTTGCCCGTCGAGAGCTGCTCGGCGACGTAGACCGATCCCATCCCGCCGGCGGAGAGCGGGCTCTCCACGCGGAACTCCCCGATGACCGTGCCGGGTGCGACGGTGGGTGCCGCGTGCACGAGGTGAGGATAGGCGCCGCTCTCCCAGTTCGCACCACGAGATCCGCGACGAGCGGTCGCGACCGCGAGGACTCGCGCTTCAGCGGATCGGGGGCACGTGGTCGTGGAGCTGCATCTCGAGCACGACCTCGCCGTCGCGCTCGCGCACCATCCGCACCGGCGCGCCGGGCAGCGAGTCCGCGAACCACATCCGGGTGACGACCACGCGGCCTGCGTCGTCCGGTCTCGTGACCGTGTAGAGCCGACAGCGGAACGTCGCGAGCGGCAGCGCCAGCGTCGCGACGCGGATCTCGGTGGCGTCCGCCGGGAAGTGCGCGTGGGCCTCGAGGTCCTCCCACGTCCCTTCGCCGCGCTCGGTCGGGCCCGCCGGCTCGCCCGTCTCGGTGACGGGGGTCGACGTCGACGTGAACCCGCGCGCGTCGACCTCTTCGAACGTCCAGCGCTCGTAACGCACGACGCCCGCCTCGCGGAACTGCAGCACGTACGTGCGTCCGGCGGGCGTCGCGTCGCGGATCGTCGCCGCCGGGAAGGGCACCTCCGCGAGCGGCGCCTCGGCGCGCGCTCGCTCCGCGGGCTCCGTGGGCTCGCCGGGCGGGGTGCGCTCGTCGGCCTCGCCGCCGGCGACGTGCGCGCTCGCGGCGCGCTCGCCGTCGCCCGAGCCGCCGCACCCGATGGCGACGGCGCACGCGAGGAGGGTCGAAGGGTGTCGCATGGCGCCAGGGTAGCGCGTCGTGCGGACCGAGATGCGACGTCGCGCGCGGTCCGCTCGAAGCACGTCGATGGAGCGAGCGCTCGTGCGGGCTCTTCCAGGCGCCTCGCGACGGGCGCCCGGTGCTGTCGAGCCGCGGCCTCGACGAGCGATGCGCTGGAGCGAGTCAGGCGGCCGCGGCCGGGCTCGTCGCCGGCGCGCCCCCCGCGCCGAGCCGCCGCCGCGCGGTCGCGAGCTCGCCGTGCGCGGGCACGCGCTGCCCGATCTTGCCCAGGCCGAAGGGCGGCATGTTCCCGTAGACGCACTCGTAGCTCGACGGCGACACGACGTACGTCTCGTGCCAGATGCCGACCGCGTCGGTCGCCGCGACGCGCTTGCGGAACGCCGCCCACGCCGGGTAGTGCGCGTGGTCCTTGCTGCGCGCGTAGCGCAAGAGGTCTTCCTCGCTACGCCAGTACTGCACCATCATCGAGGGGTTCGCGAGCCCGCCGCTCTCGTAGCCGAGCAAGCCGCTCTCGGGGTCGCGCTCGAGCTCCGCGATCATCTTCGGCATCGCCAGCGCGACCGGGAGCCAGAGGTCGGGGCGCCACCACTTGTTCACTCGCATCCCGATCAGGAAGACGACGAAGGGGCGGTCCATCAGGGAGGTCATGCGCTGGCTCATCGGGCTGTCCTTTCGATTCGATCCGGTGGGGGCTCGATCCTAGGTGGGTTTACGGTGTTCACTTCGGGAGACGGTTGGGCGCCCGCGGCGGCCGCGTGGCCGCTCAGCGGGGCGCGAGCCCGTCGAGCAGCGCCTCGATGGAGCGCCGGTAGAGCGCCCGGAACTGCTCGTCGGTCGCGATGGGCGGCGGGGCGAGCAGCCGGCGCGCCTCGGGGTCTCTGGGCAGGCGCTGCTCGATCGTGACGAGCCCGTGGACGTGCCCCCAGATCACCACCGCGTGCGCGACCGGATCGGCGCGCGACAAGACGCCGGCGTCGACACACTCGCGCACGCGATCGACCAGCATCTGGAACGTGGCGCCGCCTTCGTCCGCGCTGCGCTCCGCGAGCCGCTCGAGCCCGAAATGCTCCGGTGGCGCGACGAACATGATGACGTAGTAGGGCCGGTGCTCGAGCGCGAAGTCGAGGTAGCCCATGCCCGTCGCGACCAGGCGCTCGCGCGGCGTCGCGCCCTTGAGCCCTCGCGCGAGGTAGCTCGCGAACAGCTCGTGTCCGCGCTGGCAGACCGCCCAGAGCAGGTCCTCCTTGTCGTCGAAGTGCCGGTAGATCGCCGGCGCCGTGATCCCGGCGCAGCGCGCCACCGCGCGCAGCGAGAGGCCCGACAACCCCTCGGCCAGGTAGATGTCCCGCGCGCACGCGAGGATGCGGTCCTTGGCGCTCATGCCGACGTAAACACTGTTAACGCCGGCGCCGTTCTCGCGCAAGTGCGGAGAGCTTCGGGGGGGTGAGGGGCCTCGCGAGCGTACCCTCGGGGCGTCATGGTCGCCGCGCGCGTCGCGATCGCGCTCGCGCTCCTCGGAGCGGCGGGCTGTGTGCCGGACCTCGGCGGCTACGAGGTCGTCGGTGCGGGCGGCCCCCTCGACTGCGACCTGACGCGGCCGACGCTCTCCGTCGTCGTGACCGGTGGCCGCGCGCTCGCGGTGGAGATCGTCGAGCTCGGCGACGTGCCGCGCCCGTGCGGACGGCTCGGCGACGTCGAGCCGCTCCACGAGGGGCATGCCGCGGCGACGTTCGTGCCGGGCACGCCGTTGCTCGCGCTCGCCTCGGCGGCGACGTGGGAGGCGGTGCACCTCGGCACCGGCCGGGTCGCGGTGCGGCGCGCGTCGGACGGGCTCGGGGTCGGCCTCGACGGATTCGCGCTCTTCGACGGCGCGCGCTGGCTCGCCGTCTTCCCGGCCGACGCCGGCCGCACCGCGACCGAGGACGTCGAGAGCCTGTTCTTCTTCGACGTGCGCGAGCCGGCGGCCTCGCGCGTCGAGCTGCCGAGCCAGATCGGGCTCGGCGCGCTCGGCGCTACCCCCGACTGCACCGTCGATCCGCTCGATCCGATGGCGATGCTCTGCATCCGCGGCGGGCTCTCGTCCGATCCGGCGGCGGCGATCGAGGTGCGGCCCTTCTCAGCGGGCTTCACCCCGACCGTGCGCGTGCGCGGGCCCGAGGGCGTGCGCTTCGACCGCATCTCGTCCTACCCCGGTGGGCGCATCGCGTGGCGCGGGCGCCAGGGATCGGACGGCCCGCTCGGATACTGGCTCGGCGACGCGGAGGGCGGCGAGCTGCGCGGACCCTATGCGTGTCCCCAGTGCGCGGTCGTCGGAGACGTCGTGCCCGACCCCGCGCGCGCCGACGGCTTCTACCTGTCGTGCGCCGACGCCGCGGGGCTGGGGATCGTCTTGCGCGCCGATCCGACCCAGTGCGCGATCGTGCACTCCGTCGGCACCGGGACGCCGTACGACCTGAGCTTGCGGCTCCCGTAGCGCCGCCGCCCGGTGCGCGCGGAGCGCGCCGGGGGAGAATCCGGCGGGCATCGCGTAAGTCGTCCTCGATGTGGCCCCTCGCCAACCGTCTCCGCGGCGCGCGCTCGCGTTCCGGTCGTGGACTATTGCAAGTAAAGTTGCTCGTGCTCGCGGCGCTGTGGGGCGCCTCGGCGTGTGACGGCGGGGCCGTGCGGCTCCCGACCGACGGCCCTCGCTGCGAGGTCGGGGCCTGCTGCGCGGACGCCGACTGTGGGCCGGGCCTCTGCTGCGGGCCCGGCCGGCAGTGCGTCCCCTGCTGCCGCGACAACGCGGACTGCCGCGCGGGCCAGTGCTGCGACGTCGCGACCACGGAGTGCCGCGCCTGCGGGTGCTCGGGCGACGCGGACTGCACCGCGGGCACCTGCTGCAACGAGGGCTCGTGCGGCGCCTGCGGGTGCGCCGCCGACGCGGACTGCCGCGCGGGCCAGTGCTGCGCGGCGGACGGGAGCTGCGGCGCGTGCGGGTGCGGCGGCGACGCGGACTGCCGGGTCGGCGAGTGCTGCGGGGCCGACGGGACGTGCGGCGCCTGCGGCTGCCGGAACGACCTCGATTGCCGCGTCGGTGAGTGCTGCGGAGCGGACCGCTCGTGCGGCGCGTGCGCGTGCACGGGCAGCGCGGACTGCACGGTGGGACGGTGTTGCCACTCGGACGGGCGCTGCGGCGCGTGCGGCTGCACCGGGAACGCCGACTGCCGCGCGGGCGAGTGCTGCGGGCCCGACGGCGTCTGCGGCGCGTGCCCGTGCACGAACGACGCGCAGTGCAACGCGGGCGAGTGCTGCCTCGGCGACGGGCGCTGCGGCGCGTGCGGCTGCCGCAGCGCGGACGACTGCATGGCCGGGCAGTGCTGCGGTCCCGATGGGAGCTGCGGCGAGTGCCCGTGCACCGGGGACGACGCGTGCCGCGTCGGGCAGTGCTGCGCCGAGGGCCGCTGCGGGGCGTGTCCCTGCCGCGCCGACGGCGAGTGCCGGGCCGGCGAGTGCTGCCGCTCCGACGGCTCGTGCGGTGGCTGCCCGTGCCGGGGCGACGACGAGTGCACCGCGGGGCAGTGCTGCCTCGCGGATGGAAGCTGTGGCGCCTGTCCGTGCAGCGGCAACGCGGATTGCACGGTCGGCTCGGTCTGCTGTGGAGCGTGAGGGACTGATGAAGAAGGCTTGCATGGTCGCGGCGCTGATCGCGTCGCTGGGATCGACCGGGTGTACGTCGGACGAAGGAAGAATCGGCACGGGCCCCGAGCCCGGGACGGTCGGCGCGATCTGCGCGCGCAACGCGGACTGCGACACGCGGCTGTGCCTCGACATCGGGCGATGCACGGACTCGTGCAACGAGGCGCGGCCGTGCCCCTCGGGCTGGGCGTGCGACTCGATCCCGGGCGCGGGGCTGGTGTGTCTGTGCAGCCCGACCTCGCCCGACGAGCTCTGCAACGGGATCGACGACGACTGCGACGGGCGCGTCGACAACGGCGCGAGCTGCGGCGCGGGGCTCGTGTGCGATCGCGGCGAGTGCCGCTGCCCGGTCGAGCAGCGGTGTGACGACGAGTGCGTCGACCGCCAGAGCGACGGCCGCCACTGCGGCGCGTGCGGCAACGCGTGTCCGGCGGGGCAGGCGTGTGAGGCGGGCAGCTGCGTCGTGAACTGCTCGGCGACCCAGACGCGCTGCGGCGCGAGCTGCGTCGACGTCGCGACGGACGCGCGGCACTGCGGCGCGTGCGACATGGCGTGCGGTCCAGGTGCGGTCTGCATCGACGGCGGCTGCCAGTGCGCGGCGGGCACCGAGCGCTGCGGCGCGAGCTGCGCCGACACCGACGTCGATCGCGCCAACTGCGGCGCGTGTGGTCGCGCCTGTCACGCCTCGGAGATCTGCGCGGGCGGCTCGTGCGAGTGTGCGGCCGGCACGGTGCGCTGCGGCAGCGCGTGCGTGAACACGCAGACCGACGACGCGCACTGCGGCGCCTGCGGCAACGCGTGCCCCGGCGGCCAGTCGTGCGAGTCCGGCGCGTGCCGCGTCTCGTGCGGAGCCGGCCAGACGCGCTGCGGGGACGCGTGCGTGAACACGCAGACCGAGCCGGCGCACTGCGGCGGCTGCGGCCTGGCCTGCGGCTCGGGGCAGCTCTGCGTATCGGGGCGCTGCCAGACCGACTGCGGCAGCCTGCGCCTCTGCTCCGATCGCTGCGTGGACACGAGCACCGACGCCGAGCACTGCGGCGGCTGCGGGCGCCCCTGTCCGGTGGGCCAGGCCTGCGCGGGCGGCGCTTGCGCGTGCGCCGGGGGCATGACGAGCTGCGGGGGGAGCTGCGTCGACACGAACAGCGACGCGCGTCACTGCGGCGCGTGCAGCCGCGCGTGCCCGACCGGCTCGACGTGCCGCTTCGGCGCGTGCAGCGTGCCCGTCGGCGCGCCGTGCACGACCGACTCGCAGTGCGCGCCCACGTCGGGGGGGTTCTGCCTGAGCCAGGCCGAGTTCGGGTTCCCGGGCGGGTACTGCACGCTGGGCTGCAGCTCGTTCTGTCCGGCGGGCTCGCTGTGCGTGGACGCCGGCGCGACCATCTGCCTGACCGAGTGCCGGCCCGGCTCCGGGAGCGGCGGCTGCCGGACCGGCTACGTGTGCGAGGAGCTCACGAGCGGTCAGGGCGTCTGCCTACCGCCGGAGTGACGGCGGCGCGAGCCGCTCACCGCCGCAGGTCGAGGTGGGTCGAGGTCGTGTCGTCGGGCGCGACCATCACGCCGCGGCGGTGACGCTCGCCGGTCGGCGTCTCGAGCTCGAGGGCGATCACCCCGGCGGGGACGCGCAGCGCGCGCAGCGGCGTGCGGCCGAGCTCCTCGCCGTTCAAGCGCACGAGCGCGCCGGAGGGGGTGCTCGTGAGGTTGAGCAGGCCCGTCGCGGCGGGCCCCTCCTCCTGCTGCGGCGTGTCCGGCGTGAGCGGCTGCGTCACCTCGAGCGTGCGCTCGGCGCGGATCTCGACGACGCCCTCGTGCTCGACGTGCCCCTCGAGCGCGAGCCGCACCCGGTGCGTGCCGGTGGCGAGCTCGGCGACGACGGCCGGCGTGGTCCCGCGCTCTACGTCGTCGACGTAGAGCGTCGCGCCCGTGGGCGTCGAGTCGATGAGCAGCGTGCCGGTGTGGACGACCGCCACGGGCGGCGGGGGCGGGGGCGCGGGCGGCTCGCGCACGAGGAAGTACCACGCGCCCGCGCCGAGGCCGCCGAGCGCGAGCACCGCGACGAGCGCGAGCGCGATCCAGGTGCCGGCGCCGCGGCCGCTCGCGGCGGGCGCGGGCTCGTGCGTCACGCGCCCGGGCGCGGTCGGCGCGCGGCGCGCGTCCCGCGCGAGCGGGTGCGAGGCCGCCGGCCCGAGGGGGTCGGGCTGGTAGAGGGCGTTGCCCGCCATCGCCGAGAGCGAGCCGCCCGGCCGCGCGTCGGCCGGCTCGGCGACCGGCGCGAGCCCGAAGGGGTCGTCGACGAGCGGCGGCACGTCCGGCATCGGCAGGTCCGGCAGCGCTTCGCCGTCGCCGGTCGAGAACGCGAGCGCGGCCGCCGCGTCGGAGCCGAAGTGGAACGAGCTCCCGAACGGCGTCGTGTCGACGGTGGGCCCTCGCCGCATCTCCTCTGCGAAGAGCTTCACCATCATCTCCTTGATGCGGCGCGCGGTGACCACCTTCTTGCGCCGCGCGCTGAACTCGCCGAGCGCCTCTTGGAGCTCCCCCGCGGACTGGTAGCGATCCTCCGGCTTCTTCGCGAGGCACTTGGCGATGATCGCCTCGAGGTCCGCCGGCGCCTCGCGCACGCGGTCCGAGAGCTGGGGCACCGGCCCGCGGACGATGGCCTCCATCGTCTCGAACTCGGTCTCGCGGCGGTAGAGCGGGCGGCCGGTGATCGCCTCGTAGAGGCACACGCCGAGCGCGAACACGTCGACGCGGTGGTCGAGCTCTTTGCCGCGGCACTGCTCGGGCGCCATGTACGCGAACTTGCCCTTCACGACGCCGGCCTGCGTCTTGTGGGAGCGCGTCGCCGCCTTCGCGATCCCGAAGTCGAGCAGCTTCACCGAGCCGTCGTAGGAGATCATGATGTTGTCGGGCGTCACGTCGCGGTGGACGATGCCGAGCTCGGTGCCGTCCTCGGCCTTCGCGTTGTGCGCGTGGTCGAGCGCCTCGGCGACGAGCGCGATGATCTTGCAGGCGACGTGCACGGGCACGCCGCCGCTCTGGCGCGCCTTGCGGATGACCTTCCCGAACGAGGCGCCGTCCACGTACTCCATCGCGATGAAGTGCGTGTCGTCCTGCTTCCCGAAGCGATAGACGTGCGTCACGTTCGGGTGCGCGAGCCGCATCATCACGCGCGCCTCGTCGAGGAACATCTCGACGAACGCCGGCTCCTTCTCGTACTCGGCGAGGATGCGCTTCACCACGAGGTAGCGCCCGCCCGCGCCCTCGGACTCCTCGCGCGCGAGGAGGATCTCGGCCATGCCGCCGAGCGCGAGCCGGCCGACGATCGCGTACTGCCCGAACATCCCGATCGTCGGGAGCCGGCGCGTCGGCGGCTCGTCGGGCGGGCGGGTCGAGAGGAGCTTCTCGCGGTTCGCGCTCTCGAGCGACACGATCTGCTCGATGCCGGCCTCCGCGTCGTCGAGCAGCGAGCCGATGTCCTCGAGCTCGTCGAACGACAGCGCCTGCGTCGCCGGCATGTCGTCGTCGTCCTCGTCCTCTGCCGCGTGACGGACGGGCAAGTCGTCGGCGTCACCGCGTGTGCGCGGGCGCAGCGTCGGCCGCTGAGGCGGCGGGGGCTTTCGCTCCGGACCCGTCATCCGACCCGGGATGGTGCCGGAGATCGCGGCCGAATTGCGAGCGTCATCCGGCGCGGGGATCGAACCGAGAGACGCGCCGCAGCTCCTCGTAGATGCGCTGCTCCTCCGCGGTCGGTTCGGGGGGCACGACGATCCTGATCTCCGCGAGGAGGTCCCCGCGGCCGCCGCCCTTCATCGGGTAGCCGCGCTCGCGCAGCCGGATGACGCGGCCGCTCGAGGAGCCGGGCGGGACGCGGATCTTCACGCGGCCGTCGAGCGTCTCGAGCGGGGCGTTCGTGCCGAGCGCCGCCTCGTCGGGGGAGACCTTCAGCACGACGTGCAGGTCGCTCCCTTCGAGCCGGAACGCGCCGTCGGCGACGAGCCGCACGACGAGCAGCAGATCGCCGCGCCCGCCGCGGCCCTGCCCGGCGAGCCGGATCTTCTGACCGTCGCGGACCCCCGGCGGCACGTTCACGGTCAGGCGGCGCTTGGCGCCGGTCTGCGGCTCGACGAAGAAGATCTCGCGCGGACCGCCCTGGAACGCCTTCGTGATGCCGAGCTCGAGCGTGGTCTCCTGCTCGCTCGTGCGGCGCTCGCGCCGCACCCCGCGGCCGCGACCCGGGCCGGTGCCCCCGAACACCTGTTCGAAGATCGCGTTGAGGTCCGTCTCGGCGGAGCCGACGCCGTAGCGGCCGAAGTCGAAGCGGACGTCCGCGTCGCTGACGGGCGGCGCGCGCCCCTCGGAGACCGCGCGCCACGAGGGGCCCCACTTGTCGTAGAGGGCCCGCTTGTCCGCGTCGCGCAGGACATCGTAGGCCTCGCTGATCTCCTTGAAGCGCTCCTCGGCGTCGGGCTCCTTGCTGACGTCGGGGTGGTACTTCTTCGCGAGGGTCCGGTAGCGCTTCTGGATCTCGCTCGGCGGCGCATCGCGCGCCACCCCGAGCACGTCGTAGTAGTCCGTGTAGCTCACCGGGCCAGCCGCCGAGCATACCGCGAAAGCGCCGACTTCGGAGCCCGAACCGCACCGCGCGCCGGCTTCCGTCCCTCGCGGCGGCCGTGCATACTCCCGCGCGATGACGGATGGGAACGGGGGGCGCAGGCCGGCCGACGATCAGGCGTTCGTGGCGGTGCGGCACGGAGCGCGCTCGTGGGTCGTGGACCTGCCGCGCGGCGAGGCGCCGTTCGCCGGGCCCGACGAGGACGCGGTCGTGCGCATCGAAGGGCAGGCGCGGGCGCAAGGCCTCGTGCGCTGGGACGGCGATCACGTCACGCTCGAGCGCACCGCCAAGTCGCCGCCGATCTACGTGAACGGCAAGCGCCTCGCCGGCCGCGCGATCCTGCGACCGGGCGACGAGCTCAGCGTCGGCGACGCGCGCATGGTCGTCGGGCTCGCGAGCCAGCCGCACCAGAGCGGGCGGCGGGCGCTCACGCACCAGGAGTTCCGAGAGCGCCTCGCGGAGGAGCTCGCGCGCGCCGCGCGGCGCGGCCGCCCGACGTCGCTCGTGATGGTGCACGCGGCGAGCGGCGACGGCGGCCGCGTGATCGAGGCGGCGCTCGCGGCGTTCCGCGCCGGCGACGTGCTCGCGACCTACGCGCACGACGAGCTCGAGCTGCTGTTCCCCGACACGTCGGCGATCGACGCGGGCGCGGTGGTCACCCGCGTCCTGGGCGACGCGTTCGTCGCGGCGGGCGTCGCCGCCGCGCCGCTCGACGCGGACACGCCCGAGCGCCTGATGCGCGCCGCGCGCCTCGCGCTCGGCGCGGCGCGCGCGAGCGGGGCGACGATCGCCGGGCCCTCGACCCGGAGCCCCGCCGACGTCGGGCCGTTCGTCGCGCCGATCGCGCGCGATCCGGCGACGCTCGCGATCGTCGAGCGGCTCGGCGCGCTCGCCGTCTCGGACACCCCCATCCTGCTCACGGGCGAGGCGAGCAGCGGCAAGGGCGTCTTCGCGCGCATCCTGCACGATCGCTCGCCGCGCGCCGAGGGGCCCTACGTGGTCCTGCGCTGCGCCTCGCTCGTCGATCAGGACCGCATCGCCGCCGCCCTCGGCCCGCGCGGCGGCGTCCCCGAGGGAGCGACCTGCGCCGTCCTGGGCGCGCGCGGCGGCACGCTCGTGCTCGACGAGGTGTGCGAGCTGCCCCCCGATCCGCAAGAGCGCTTGCTCGATCTACTCGATCAGCTCGACGGGTCGGGCACGCGCCTCGTCGCGACGACGCACCTCGACCTCGACGGGCTCGCGCGGCGCGGCGCGTTCAGCGAGCCGCTGCGGGCGCTCCTGCGCGGCGCGGTCGTGGAGATCCCGCCGCTGCGCGAGCGGCCCGAGGACATCGTCCCGCTCGCGGAGGGCTTCGCGCAGGGCGCCGGCGCGCCCGCGCCGGTCCGGCTCTCGCCGGGGGCCCTCGCGCGCCTGCGCTCGCACCCGTGGCCGGGCAACGTGCTCGAGCTGCGCAACGCGATGGAGCGCGCGGTGCGGCTCGCGAACGGCGGCGAGATCCTCGCCGAGCACCTCCCGAGCGACAGCCTGCCGATGGCCTCGGGCGAGGGGCGGCTGCGCGAGCACGTCGACTCGATCGAGCGCGACGCGATCGTGAAGGCGCTCGCCGACAGCAACCACAACCAGACCCACGCCGCGCGCCGGCTCGGCATCTCTCGTCGCGCGCTCATCTACAAGATGGAGAAGTACGGCCTGAAGGCGCCGCCCGGCACCGCCCGGCGCTGAGTTGGCCGAGCTGGCTGAGGGCTGCTTCGCACCCCTCCCCAGTGCGAACGGGCGGAGCCGCGTTCGACCCCATCGCGGGGCGATGGGGCCCCCTCGGCCAACGGCCATCGCTGCGCGATGGCCTGGCTCGAATCGCGCCGTGGGCCCCCTCGACGGCGCCCGTCGCCGCGCGATGGCCTGGCCTCGGATGGCGCCGTGGCCCGTCGACCGCGCCCATCGCCGCGCGCCGGGCTGCTTCCGATGGCGCGTGCGACCTCGTTCGCGCTCGACTCGGGGGCGAGCCTCGGTGGCTCGACAGCTTCCCGTGGCGCGCGAGGGCTACTTCACGAGGCGGAGCTTGGGCGGGCCCGACGGGCGCGGGGGCTCCTCCTCGGGCGGCTCGTCGCCCAAGACGTCGTCGTCTTCGAACGGTTCGTCGCCTTCGAACGGTTCGTCGTCGTCGAACGCGTCGTCGTCGTCGAACGCGTCGTCGTCGTCGAACGCGTCATCGTCATCGAGCGCGTCATCGTCCTCGAGCGCGGCGCGCGCGCGGTCATCGGGTCGCGCCGCTTTGCCCGCGCCTCCCTCGATCGCGCGCAGCGCCGGGCGACGCGCCTTCGCCTCCGCGGCGCGGACCTCCGCCTCGACCTCGGGCGGCAGATCGTCGGGCCATACGACGCCCATCCCGTCGTCGCCGACCATCCCGAAGACGGAGGGCCACGGGATGCGGCAGTAGAACGGCGAGCGGCTGAAGGAGAGCGTGCCGAAGACGCCCTCGTCGTCGACCTCGAGGTCGGCGATCGGGACCGGCAGGTTCATCCCGAACTGCAGCACGAGCTGCGGCTGCGCGCGGAAGTGGCGCGGCACCACGACGCCCTCGACGCGCGGGTCGAGGTGCACGAACAGGCTGCCGCGCTCGAGCAGCGCGAACGCGACCTCCTTCTTCGGCGGCGGCTGCGGCATCCGAGGCGTCTAGCAGCTCGCGCGGCGCATCGCCAAGCCGCGCTCGGTCACGCGCTCCGAAGCCTGTCGACTGATCAGCGGCCACGCAGCGCGCGCGCCATCGAGGCCAGGCCATCGCACCGCGATGGCCGTCGGCCGAGGACTGGTCGACGGCCCACGGCCCCCGCGCACCGCGAGGAAGAGGACGAGCTGGCGAGCGCGCTCGTACGGGCCGACCGCGCTCTCGAGGCCAGGCCATCGCGCAGCGATGGCCGTTGGCCGCGGGGGCCCCATCGCCCGGCCCCAGTCCGAACGCGGCGCTGCGGCGTTCGGACCGGGGCGGGGAGGGGTGCGAAGCACCCCTCGGCAGACTCAGCGCAGGCCGTGCTTCTTCGCGAGCCGCGCGAGGTGGTTGCGGTCGACGCCGGCCTCCTGCGCGGCGCGCGAGACGTTGCCGTCGTGCCGCGCGAGCAGCGCCTCGATGTAGCGCGCCTCGAACACGTCGAGGAGCTTCTCCTTCGCCTCCTTGAACGGGAGCTGCACGAGGTCCTCGGTGACCTGGACGCCGCCGGGCGCGGGGGGCGGCCGGCTCGTGCGCTCGCCCGAGAGGAGCGTCTGCTCGATCATGCGGCGCAGCTCGCGCACGTTGCCCGGGAAGTCGTGCGCGCGCAGCACCCCGAGCTCCGCGGTGGTGAGCCCGACGTCGGGGTAGCCGGTCGCGCGCACGAGCTCGCGCACGAGGCGCGGCAGGTCCTCGCGCCGCTCGCGTAGCGGCGGCACGTGCACGCGCACCGACGCCAGCGAGAACCAGAGGTCGCGGCGCAGCGCGCCCGCCTCGACGCGGTCGCGCAGGTCCGTCGCCGCGATCGCGATGGGCCGCACGTCGAGCACGCGCCGCTCGCGTCGATCGAGGGCACCCGCGAGCGCGTCCTGCACCGCGACGGGCGCCTCGTCGACGTGATCGAGGACCACCGTCCCGCCGTCCGCGCGCGCCATCTCGTCCGCGACGGCGTGCGCGCCGATGCCGCCGCGCAGATCGAGCTCCGCGAACGGGCGGCGGGCGCGCCCGGAGGCCTCGTGGATCGCGCGCGCCGCCTCGCTCTTGCCGACGCCCGGCTCGCCGAACAGCAGCACCGGCGCGTCGGTCGCGGCGACCTTCTCGAGCATGCCGAAGAGCTGCCGCATCGGGCGGGACGCGCCGACGAGCGCGCCGAACGCCACGCGCTCGGACGGCGCCTCCGGCATCGGCACGTCGGCGGGCAGCAGCTCGACGCGCGTGCGGCCGAGGCGCACCTCCGAGCCGGGCGCGACGATCGCCGCCTCGATGCGCGAGTCCCCGACGAACGTGCCGTTCGTCGACTTCAGATCGCGCACGCGCACGCCCTCGGGCAACAGCGCCAGCTCCGCGTGGTAGCGCGACACGGTGCCGTCGGTGAGCACGAGGTCCGCCTCGGGGTGCGAGCCGACGAGCACGGTGCCCTGCTCGAGGCGCGCCTCCTTCCCGCGGTCGGGGCCGGACACGACGCGCACGATCACCCGGCGCAGCACGAGGTTGCCCCCCGCGTCCGTCCCGAGGACGCCGGTGCTCGCCGCCATGCGCTGGGTTCCGTCGCTCACGTCTCGGACCCGATCCTTACCATCCGAGGTACTCGTAGCAGAACAACCCGATGCCGAAGCTGAGCGAGTTCGCGATCACGGCGGCGCCGGCGGCCACGATCGGGCGGTGCCCGAAGAACATCAGCCAGATCGCCTCCATCCCCACCGCGTAGGCCTCGGCGATCGCGACCGCCTGCCACCACGTCAGCCCGAGCGGCCCGTACAGGGGCGTGATCACGAACCACACGATCGGGTGCGTGATCGCGCTCGCGCCGAACGCGATCGCGAGCCGCTCGCGCAGCGGGCGCTCGGATCCGGGCACGTTCGCGTAGACGCCCATCTCCACCGACTGCGTGAGCAGGAACGCCACGAGCCAGCGGCCGATCCACGCGAGCGGCGTCACGCCGGCGCGCCCTCGGTGCTCTCGCGCGGTCGCATCCCCTCGATGAAGAGCAGGCACGCCGCGGCGACCTCGAGGTGGCCGTGGAACAGGACCATGCGCAGGTACCCGTTGCGCGCCGCGAACACGTCCCACGCCGCCCAGACCGCGACGGCCAGCGTGACCACGATCGCCGCGCCGAGGACCCACGGCCCGAGGTCGGCGCGGAGCGCGCGCAGGCTCGCGGCGAACGTGCGCGGCGTCTCGCGCTTGCGGTCCTCCTCGGGCACGAGGCGCACCCACACGGCGTAGTGGACCGACTGCGCGAACGCGAACAGCAAGACGAGGCGCACGCCGAGCATCCCCTCGACGCCCGGCGAGAGCGACGCGAGGTGGTAGTAGACGTCGAGCCCGCCGGGGTTCGTCCCGAGCGCGCCGAGCGCGAGCACCGCCGAGTCGAGCGCGCCACTCACGAGCACGAGCGAGCCGAGCGCGAAGAGCGCCAGCGGCAGGTAGTGGAGCTTGCCCGCGCGGCGGCGCCACGCCCAGAAGATCGCGACGCCGATGAAATTGTGGGCGTGCGCGAACACCACCGCCGTGAGGGCGGGGTAGGCCAGCGCCACCCACAGCAGCGCGAGCGCGAGCGCGAGCGCGAGCGACTTGCGCGCGAGCGAGCCGCGCGCGCCGACGATCGCGCCGATCGCCGCGCCGAAGCCCCACGCGGGGTGCGCCGTGAGCGTCGCGAGCGCGAGGGGCACGACGACGAGGAGCCAGAGCGCCCAGCGCCGGTGCCAGCCGGGGCGGACCCACAGGTAGCGCAGGTCGCTCAGGACGTGCGGCGTCCCCCACACGACCGGCCCGAGCGCGAGCAGCCACATCGGCAGCGCGACGGCGCCCGCGAACGACAGCGCGATCATCGACGTGCCGGCGAGCGCGACGCGCAGCTCGCGCCGGCGCACGAGCGGCTTGGCGAGCGGCCCGAGCGCGCGCAGCCAGAGCCAGCGCGCGCGATCGGCGAGCCACACCGGCCCTTCGAGCGCGAGCCGCGCACCCGTCGCCACCGCCATCGCCAGCAATCTACCCGTCGCCGCGCGGGCGCGCACCGTCTGCGCCCCGTGCGGGTTCTCACGTCGCGCGGCGTGCGGTACGCTGAGCGGGTCGGTCGCGCAGGAGGTGTTCGATGAGCGACATGGGTAACGGTCACACGCGGGCGATCCTCTCGGCCGCGGCGCTCTTCGGTCTCTTCCTCGCCGGCTGCGACTGCGCGGGGCCCGCGACCGGCTCTGCGTGCGAGTCGGACCTCGACTGCGCGAGCACGGATCGGTGCGTCGACCGGGTCTGCGTCGCGCGCGCCGACGCGTCGGGCGACCCGACGGACGCCGGCCCGGGCCGACCCGACACCGGGCCGGGACGCGACGCGGACCTCGAGGATCGCGACGCCGGCCCGTGCCGCGAGGTGTCGGGCGAGTCGACCGTCGAGGCCGTCCCCGTCGACATCATCATCGCGATCGACAACTCGGGGAGCATGAGCGAGGAGGCGGCGGAGGTGCGCCGCAACATCAACGAGTTCGCGCGCATCATCGGCGAGAGCGGCCTCGACTACCGCGTGGTGCTCATCAGCACGCCGACCGGCAGCCGCGGCGTCTGCGTCGATCCCCCGCTCGGGTCGGGCGCGCCGGAGTGCCGGAGCGGGCCCGACGGGCGCCTGCTCGCGCTGCACGTCGGGGTCGCCTCGCGCAACGCGCCGAACCTGGTCCTGTCGAACTACCCGATGTACCGCGACTTCCTCCGGTTCGAGGCGGCCAAGGTCTTCGTCTGGATCACCGACGACGAGTCCGGCACGTTCACGGCGGACTCGTTCCGCGCGGCGCTCGAGGCGCTCGAGCCGTCCGGCATGTTCCGCCGCTCGATCCACAACGCGATCGTCGGCTTCTACGGGGACACGCCCGCGACGTGGAGCACCACGAGCGCGGGCGCGTGCGCGTCGCTCGCGCGCGTGGGCGCCATCTACCTGCGGCTCGCGAACTGCCTGATGGACGACGGGACGCCGATCGCCGACTGCACGAGCGGCCGGCAGGCGCGCGTCTGCGAGACGGACTGGACGCCGATCTTCACCGACATCGCGCGCGGCGTCGTCGAGGGCGTGCCCGTCGAGTGCGACTTCGCGGTGCCCGAGCCTCCGATGGGCCAGACGATCGACTTCTCGATGGTGGGCGTGACGTGGCGCTCCGGCGGGACCGAGGTCATGCCGCTCGGGCGCGTCGACGGGCTCGGCGCGTGCACCGCCGACGGCTGGTACTACGACGACCCGGCGGCTCCGACGACGATCGTCCTGTGCCCCGAGCTCTGCCGCGCCGTGCAGGCGGACCCCGACGCGCGGATGGACATCGCGCTCGGGTGCTTCGGCATCCTCGATTGATCGCGCGGCGTCGCGCGCGCGCCGGGGGCTCGCGCGCGCGGCCTCGCGCGCTTAGGATCGGCGGCGGGGACCGATGCATCTCACGCTCATCCGGCACGGCGAGTCCACGTGGAACGCGTGCAGGCGTTGGCAAGGACAGAGCGACGTGCCGCTCAGCCCGCGCGGGCGCCTCGAGGCGCGCGCGCTCGCCGCGCGGATGTTCGGCGAGCACTTCGACCACGCCTACGCGTCGGACCTCGAGCGCGCGCTCGAGACCGCCGCCGCGCTCGGCTTCGCGTCGCGGCCCGAGCCCCGCCTGCGCGAGATCGACGTCGGCGCCTGGGCGGGGCTCACCCACGACGAGGTCGCCGAGCGCTTCGCGGACGAGGTCGCCGCGCTGCGCGCGGGCGCGCCGGTGCGCATCGGCGGCGGCGAGTCGATGGACGAGTTCGAGGCGCGCGTCGACGCCGCGATCGACGACCTCGCCGCGTCGCACGAGGGCGCGCGCGTGCTGTGCGTCACGCACGGCGGCGTCGTGCGCGCGCTCGCGACCCGCGTGCTCGACGCGCGCGGGCGGCCGAGCCCGCTCGTCGGCGTGGGCAACACGAGCGTCAGCGCGGTGGTGCTCGACGGAGATCGCCTGCGCCTCGAGCGCTACAACGACGCCGCGCACCTCGGGCGGGCGGAGCGGGACTCGGCGGCGGTGCGCCTGCCCGAGCCGGCGACGCGGCTCACGCTCATCGCGGCGGACCCGGACGGCGAGGCGGATCGGCCGCTCGTCGACGCGATCCTCTCCGGGCTCGGCATCGCGCGGTACTACGCGGTCCACGACGCGCGCGAGGCGCGGCTCGCCGTCGAGCTCTTCGCCGACGCCGTCGACGCGCTCGGGATCGACGCGCTCTTCGAGGAGCACACGGACGATGCGTTCGCGATCCTCGCGCCGCCCGCCGAGATCCCGGGGCTGGTCGCGGGGGCGCTCGGGCTCCCGAGCGGAGCCGGCCTCGCGGTGCCCGCCCACGGCGCGCTCGCCCAGCTCCGCCGGACGGAGCGGCGCACCGAGCTCTACGCGTACGGGGTCACCGCCGGGAGGATCGAAAGCGTACCTCTGGCGTGAGTGTCGCTTCTCGGTCATGATGGCCGGCCGTGGCGAGCCTGACGCTGAGCGGAGTGGAGAAGCGCCTCGGAGGACAGCCGATCCTCCGCGGGATCGATCTCGCCGCGCAGGACGGCGAGCTGGTGGTGCTGGTCGGTCCGAGCGGGTGCGGCAAGAGTACGCTGTTGCGCACGATCGCGGGGCTGGAATTGCCCGACGCAGGGACGGTGAAGATCGGCGCGCGCGACGTCACGCACCTCGCGCCGCGCGATCGCGACGTCGCCATGGTGTTCCAGAGCTACGCGCTCTATCCGCACCTCTCGGTGCGCGAGAACCTCGCGTTCGGCCTCAAGCTGCGCGGCGAGAGCAAGGCCGTGATCGAGGAGCGCGTGCGCGAGGTCGCGGCGATGCTCGGGCTCGGAGCGCTGCTCGATCGGTACCCGCGCGAGATGAGCGGCGGGCAGCGGCAGCGCGTCGCGATGGGCCGCGCGATCGCGCGGCGCCCGCAGCTCTTCCTCTTCGACGAGCCGCTCTCGAACCTCGACGCGGCGCTGCGCTCCGAGGTGCGCGTCGAGATCAAGAAGCTCCACGCCGACCTCGGCGCGACGATGGTCTACGTCACCCACGATCAGGTCGAGGCGATGACCCTCGCGGATCGGCTGGTGGTGCTGCGCGCGGGCGACGTCGAGCAGGCCGGGCCGCCGCTCGAGGTGTACCGGCGCCCGGCGAGCCGGTTCGTCGCCTCGTTCATGGGGAGCCCGTCGATGAACTTCGTCGAGGCGGCCGTCGAGGACGGCGCGCTCGTCGCCGAGGGCCTGCGCCTGCCGGTGCCCGCGGGACGTGACGTGGCCCGCCGCGCGCTCGTCGGGATCCGGCCGCACGACGTCGCGCTCGCGGACGGCGAGGGCGCGCTCGCGATGGACGTCGAGGTCGTCGAGGCGATGGGCTTCGAGGCCTACGCGCACGGCTCCGTCGGCGGCCGCCCGTTCGTCGCGCGCCTCGAGGGCGAGCGGGCGCAGGCGGTCGAGGTCGGGCAGCGGCTCGCGCTCGACGTCGCGCCCGGCGCCGTCCACCTGTTCGACCCCGAGACCGAGCGGGCGCTCGAGTAGCTCCGATGCGCGCCGGCCTGCTCACCCTCGCCGCGCTCGCCGCGGCCCCGCTCGTCGCCCCCGCCGTCGCGGCGGCGCAGGAGCGCGTCGAGGTGTGGCACGCTTACCGCGGCGAAGAGGAGGAAGGCTTGCGCGCCGCGGCGGCCGCGTTCATGCGCGCGAGCCCCGACGTGCGCGTGCGGCTCGTCGCGCAGCCGTTCGGCGCCTACGCGTCCAAGCTCGAGTCCGCGATCCCGACGGGCAACGGGCCCGACCTCTTCATCGACACGCACGACCGCGTCGCGAGCTACGTCGCCGCGTCGCTGATCGTCGCGGTCGAGCCCGCGGACCGCGCCGCGTTCGAGGCGCGCATCGAGCCGGCGCACCGCGCCGCGCTCACCATCGAGGGGGCGCTGCGCGGCTATCCGCTCTCGGTGAAGGCCCCGGCGCTCTACGTGAACACCGCGTTCGTCGCGGGCGAGGTCGAGGCGCTCGAGGATCTCGCGGCGCTCTCGCTCCCGTCCGGTGTCTACCCGCTCGTGATGGAGGCGCAGAGCGCGTACTGGGTCTCCGGGCTCTTCGGCGCGTACGGCGCCGGGCTGGTCGACGAGGACGGTGGCTGGGGCCTCGGGACCGACGGCGCGACGCGGGCGCTCGAGCAGCTGCGCGGGCTCGTCGAGGCGGGCGTGATCCCGCGCGAGACGGACGGCGCGCTCGTCGCCCGCCTCTTCACCGCCGGCCGCGCGGCGAGCGCGATCAGCGGCCCGTGGCTCGCGCCGGATCTGCCCCCCGAGCTGCGCTGGCGTGTGCAGCCCCTGCCGATCGTGCGGGGCGCGGGCGGCGAGCCGATGCGCCCGTACGTCACCGTCGAGGGCGCGTTCGTCGCGAGCCGCGCGCGCGCCCCCGACGGCGCGCGCCGCTTCGCGGAGTTCCTGATGCTCGGCGAGGGCGCGCTCCTGCGCGCGCGGCGCGCCCGCCAGGTCGTCACCGACGAGGCGGCGTGGGCCTCGCTCGAGGACGACGCGTTCCTCCGAGGCTTCCGCCGCGCGGCGCGGCAGGGGCGGGTCACGCCGACGCACCCGCACATGCGGATGGCCTACGTGCCGGCGGACCGCGCGATCCGCAAGGTGCTGCGCGGGACCTTCGGCGCGCGCGAGGCGCTCGCCGAGGGCGGCCGCCGCTTCGACGACGTGACGCGCGCGCTCCCCGCGCCGGTCGAGCCGGCGTGGGGCCTCTTGGCGCTCGGCCTGTTGATGCTCGGCGCGATCGCCCTCTCGATCCGGCGCCTGCGCGAGGCGCCGCTGCGCGCGGCGATCAAGCAGTCGCTCCCCGCGTATCGCTACGTCGCGCACGCGGCGATCGCGGTGGGCCTGCTCGTGATCCTGCCGCTCGTCGTCGGCGCGGCGACGAGCTTCTTCGCGGGCCGCGGGACCGACATGTACTTCGTCGGCCTCGCGAACTACGCGGACATCCTCTCCGCGCGCGGCGGGGACCTCTTCGGCAACGGCTCGTTCTGGCTCGTGCTGCTCGTCACCGTGCTGTGGACGGCCGCGAACGTGGGCCTGCACGTCGTGATCGGCGTCGCGCTCGCGCTCCTGCTCTACCGCCCGTACCTGCGCCTCAAGGGCGTCTACCGCGTGCTGCTGATCATCCCGTGGGCCGTCCCGAACTACGTCACCGCGCTCGCGTGGCGCGGCATGTTCCACTTCGAGTACGGCGCGGTGAACACCATCCTCGAGCGCCTCGGGCTCGAGCGGGTGAGCTGGTTCGCGTCGTGGGTCACGGCGTTCGGCGCGAACGTCGCGACCAACGTCTGGCTCGGCTTCCCGTTCATGATGGTGGTGACGCTCGGCGCGCTCACGTCGATCCCCAAGGACGTCTACGAGGCCGCGGCCGTCGACGGCGCCAACGCGTGGCAGCGCTTCCGCCACATCACGCTGCCGCTGCTGGGCCCGTTCCTCGCGCCCGCCGTCGCCATGGGCTCGGTGTGGACGTTCAACATGTTCAACGTCGTCTACCTCGTCAGCGGCGGCGAGCCCGACGGAGGCACGGAGATCCTCGTCTCCGAGGCGTACCGCTGGGCGTTCACGCGCGGCAACCAGTATGGCTACGCGGCCGCGTACGCGGTCTTGATCTTCGTGATCCTCGTGATCGGGACGCGGCTGACCGCGCGGGCGGCGGAGGCGCGCGCGTGAGCGCCGAGCGGCGGCGGCCCGGGGCGCTCCTCGCGGAGCTCGGCGTGCACGCGCTGTTGCTCGGCGCGGTCGCCTTCGCGCTCTACCCCGTCCTCTGGGTCGTCGCGCTCGCGCTCTCGCCGGGTGACGCGCCGGAGGCTTCGATCCTGCCGATCCCGACGGCGCCCTCGCTCCGGCACTTCGAGGCCGTGGTGACGACGACGAGCTCCGAGGGCGTGTGGCTGTTCGGCCGCCAGCTCGCCAACTCGGTGATCACCGCCGTCGCGACGAGCGTCACCGCGATCGTGATCGCGACGCCGGCCGCCTACGCGCTCGCGCGCTTCGACTTCGTCGGGGCGCGCTCGGGCACCAAGGCGCTGCTCGCCTCGCAGATGTTCCCCGGGGTGGCGGCGGCGATCCCGCTCTACCTGCTCTTGAACGCGCTGTCGTTGCTCGACACGCGGAGCGGGCTCGTCCTCGTCTACGCGACGAGCGCGGTGCCGTTCGCGATCTTCCAGCTCAAGAGCGCGTTCGAGGGGATCCCGAGGGACCTCGAGGAGGCGGCGATGGTCGACGGCGCGACGCGCTTCGGCGCGTTCGTGCGCGTGGTCCTGCCGGCGGCGCGGCCCGCGCTCGCGATCACCGCGCTGTTCGCGTTCATGACGGCGTGGAACGAGTTCATCCTCGCGGCGACGTTCCTCTCGAGCGAGGACATGTACACGCTGCCGATCGTGTTGCAGCGCTACATGGGCGAGTACGACGCGCAGTGGGGCGCGTTCGCCGCCGGCTCGATCCTCGTCTCGGTGCCGGTGATGGCGCTCTTCTACGCGCTCCAGCGGAACCTCGTCGGCGGGCTCACGTCGGGCGGCGTGAAGGGGTGAGGGCCCCGGCCATGGGTCGACAGGCTTCGAGCCTCGGGTAGGCTCGCGGCCGATGCGCGTCTTCGTCGCCGCGTGGCTCTCGCTCTCGCTCTGTGTCGTCGGCCCCGCCGCCGCGCAGGACACCGGCGGCAGCTTCGGGGGCGGCGACTGGGGCGGCGGCGGCGGCGACTTCGGCGGCGGCGGCGGCAGCGACTGGGGCTCGAGCAGCGACTGGGGCTCGAGCAGCGACTGGGGCTCGAGCAGTCACTCGGGCGGGTCCGGCGGCGGCGGGGAGGGCGATCCGGTCGCCGCGCTGCTCGTCGGGCTCTTCGCGATGGGCTTGATGGGCGCGCTCGTCGTGTGGGCCTCGGGGACCGAGCGAGGTCGGGTCGCGGGCGGCGCGACGCGCGCGTGGGCGGTCGACGTCACGGCCTTGCGCCTCGGGCTGGACTGGCGGGCGCGGGCGTTCGTGCAGCGCCGGCTCGAGGAGCTCGCGCGCTCGGGCCGCACGCGCGACGCCGCCGGCCTCTCGAGCGTGCTGCGCGAGACCGTCGCGCTGCTCCGCCGCGCGCGCGTCGCGTGGCTCTACGCGCACGTGACCAACCACCACCCGATGAGCGCCGGCCAGGCGCGCGGGACGTTCGAGACCATCGCGCTCGACGCGCGGGCGCGCTTCCGCGAGGAGCTCGTGCGCGACCGCGACGGACGGCTCGAGACGCGCGCCGCGAGCGCGCGTACAGCTCGCGAGCACGAGGGGCAGGGCGTCGTCGTCGTCACGGTGATCGTGGCGGCGCGGCGCGAGCTGCTCGACGTGCGCGACCCGGACGACGCGGGCGAGCTCGAGCGCTTGCTCGCGTCCATCGAGCGCGCCGCGGGCGGCGAGCTCGTCGCGCTCGAGGTGGTGTGGTCACCCGCGGACGAGAGCGACCGCATGAGCACGGCCGAGCTCGAGGCGCGCTACCCCGAGCTCACGCGGCTCGACGAGCGCACGGTGGGCGGCCGCGTCTTCTGCGGCTACTGCGCCGGCCCCTACGCGGACGAGCTCGCGAAGTGCCCGCACTGCGGCGCGCCGCACCCGCGCGCCGAGGGGGCCGACCGCCGCGCGCGCTGACGCGTCAGAGCGCGGCGACGCGACGCCCGAGCACGGGGCGCACGGCGCCCTCGACGTGCTCGACCGGCGTCTTGTGGAGCCAACGGCAGAACGTCTCGCACGCGAAGCGCGCACCCGGCGCCGTCTCCGGCAGCGGCATCACCTCGACGAGCGGCGTGTGCGTCGCCGGGTGGAAGAAGCGCAGGCCGATGAACTGGTCCTTGCGCTCGAGCACCTCCGCGATCCGCGGCAGCGACGGGCGCGCCACGTTGCACGCGAGCACCGTCGCGCGGCTGATCGTGCCCTCGATCGTCGCGAGCATCGCGCGCCGGCTCTTGATGTCGCCGACCGTCGACTCGATCACGAGATCGCAGTCGCGCAAGCGCCCGAGGTCGCGCGTGAAGAGCACGCGCGCGCCGATCGCCGCGGCCTCCGCCGCGCTGAGCTCGCCGAGCGCGACGCGCATCGCGAGCGTCTTGTCGAGGCGCCGCTTCGCGAGGTCCTCGCGCGCGCCGGTCACGCACACGGCGAGCACGGGCAGCTCCGCCTCCGCGACGGCCTCGGCGATGGCGAGCCCGCGAGGGCCGGTCCCTACGACTGCGATGGCGCTCAGCGACATCTCGACGTCCTCCCGTGGGCCAGTGGCTCGCGACGCTTTACACGTTCACAACGCCGCGAGGAGCAAAGGTGGGCGCCGCAGGTCGGCTCGTCAACGTCTCACGACACATTTCTTCGATTTCCAGCGTCGCCGGATCGCTGATCCCTTTGTAAAGCGTTAGTTGATGGCCGTGTCGATTGACGCGGGTCCTGGTGATTCGTACAGTCTGCTTCCGTGCGACGCGGGGCTCACGTGGCCTCACCGGACGCATGCACCCCGCGCACGGAAACGAGAGGGCCTTCGCCATGCGGAGCACGAAGTTCATCTTCATCACGGGCGGCGTGGTCAGCTCGATCGGCAAGGGCTTGGCCGCGGCGTCGATCGGCGCGCTCATGGAGGCGCGCGGGCTGCGCGTGACGCACCTCAAGCTCGACCCGTACATCAACGTCGACCCGGGCACGATGTCGCCGTTCCAGCACGGCGAGGTCTTCGTCACCGACGACGGCGCCGAGACCGACCTCGACCTCGGCCACTACGAGCGCTTCACCTCGGCGCGCATGAGCCGCGCGAACAACTTCACGACGGGCCGCATCTACGACACCGTCATCTCGAAGGAGCGGCGCGGCGAGTACCTCGGCGCGACGATCCAGGTGATCCCGCACATCACCGACGAGATCAAGGCGCGCGTCTACGACACCGCCGCGCGCGTCGACGTCGCCATCGTCGAGATCGGCGGCACCGTCGGCGACATCGAGTCGCTCCCGTTCCTCGAGGCGGTGCGCCAGATGCGCGTCGAGTGCGGCAGCGAGAACGCGATCAGCATCCACGTCACGCTCGTCCCGTACATCGCCGCCGCCGGGGAGCTGAAGACCAAGCCGACGCAGCACTCCGTCAAGGAGCTGCTCGCGCTCGGGATCCAGCCCGAGATCCTGATCTGCCGCTGCGATCGCGACCTGACGCCGGAGCTCAAGAAGAAGATCGGCCACTTCTGCAACGTCTCGACGCAGCGCGTGATCGCGGCGCCCGACGTCGACGTGATCTACCGGCTGCCGATGAAGCTCCACGCGGAGGGGCTCGACACCCAGATCACGCAGGCGCTCAACATCTGGTCGCGCGAGCCGGACCTCGGCGCGTGGGAGGAGACGGTCGAGAAGCTGACGCGCCCCAAGCGTGGCCGCGTGAAGATCGCGCTCGTCGGCAAGTACGTGCACCTGCGCGACTCCTACAAGTCGCTGCACGAGTCGCTCGTGCACGGCGGGCTCGCGAGCGACGTGGTGATCGAGGTCGAGTACGTCGACTCCGAGGACCTCACGCGGGACAACGTCGAGCAGCGCCTCGGCGCGGTCGACGGCGTCCTCGTCCCCGGCGGCTTCGGCGGCCGCGGGACCGAAGGGAAGATCCAGGCGATCCGGCTCGCACGCGAGGAGGGCATCCCGTTCTTCGGGATCTGCCTCGGCATGCAGATGGCGGTGATCGAGTACGCGCGGCACGTGTGCGAGCTGCCGAACGCGCAGAGCCGCGAGTTCGACCCCGACGCCGAGCACGCGGTGATCGACCTGATGCCCGACCAGAAGGGCGTGAAGAACAAGGGCGGCACGATGCGCCTCGGGGCCTATCCCTGCGTGCTCGCGCCCGGCTCGCGCTCTCGCGCGCTCTACGGCGTGGGCGAGATCCGCGAGCGGCACCGGCACCGCTTCGAGTTCAACGAGGAGTACGCCGAGCGCATCGAGGCGGCGGGCCTGAAGCTCGCGGGCAAGAGCCCGGACGGGCGGCTCGTCGAGATGGTCGAGCTGCCCGAGCACCCGTACTTCATCGGCTGCCAGTTCCACCCCGAGTTCAAGAGCCGGCCGCACGCGCCGCACCCGCTGTTCACCGGCTTCGTGCGCGCCGCGCGCGAGCGCCGCGACGCGCGCGTGTCCTCCTCCGCCGACGCCGAGCCCGCCGACGCCGGCTCGCCGCGCGCGATCAACTAGTCGGTGCTCTAGCCGCGCTCGACGGCGCGAGCGCTCGATCGCGTGCAGAGCCGCAGCGGGGCCGCCGGTGGCGCACCGCGACATCGCCGTCACCCGAGGCCGAGGTTCGGTGGCGTCGCGGCCGCGTCCGCAGGCTGGCACGCGGTCTGCTCCAGCTCGGCGCGAGTGAGTCCGCTTGCTTGACACCCGGGCGCCCCGGTGCGACTCGTTGCCGTCCCAAAGTGGCGGAGGAGACATGCGACAGCTTCGTTCGGTTCCCACCTGGGCTTCGGCCCTCACCTTGATCTTGGCGCTCGGCTGCGACGGCAACGGCGGCACCGACGCCGGCGTCGTCCTCGTCGACTCCGGCGGGGGCGGCGGCACCGACGCCGGCGACACCGACGGCGGCGGCATGCCGGGGACCGACGCGGGCCGCGACGCGGGCGGCGGTGGGATGTGCAGCGGCCCGTCCGGGCCGTGCAACGTGTTCATGCCGACCTCGTGCGGCGCCGGCATGGCGTGCGTGATGAGCGGCAGCAGCGCGACGAGCTGGGAGACGGTGTGCATCATGGCCGGCCCCGGCACGCAGGGCGCGGCCTGCGACCCCACGATGCAGGGCCAGTGCGCGGAGGGCTTCCAGTGCAGCAGCTCCGGCCGCACCTGCGAGCGGATCTGCTGCGCGACGAGCGACTGTTCGCCCGGAGACTTCTGCGGCCTCGTCGCGGGCGCCGACGCGGGCTTCTGCTCGACGCCGGACGACTGCAACCTGATCGCGCAGACGGGCTGCGACGCCGGTCAGGGCTGCTACCCGAGCTCCGGCGGCCTGTCGTGCCTCAGCGCGGGCACGCTCGGCGAGGGCCAGACGTGCATGTTCACCAACGACTGCATGCCCGGCTTCGGCTGCCTCGGCCCGATGGGCGGTCCGTCCGCGTGCCGCCGGTGGTGCGACATGGCGGCGATGGACGCGTGCCCCGAGGGCTCCATGTGCGGCGGCGTCACGGGGCTGCCGGTCGGCGCTTGCATCCCGATGTGACGTGTCGGGTGCCTCGGCCTCGTCCCTCGAGCTCGCGCTTCGGGACGGGGCCGTGGGTTCCTTCCCGTGTGCTTTGACTTAGACTTGTCTTCGACGGCTGCATCGATGTCGAACCGCGCGCTCGCAGCGCTCGCCGCGCTCGTCCTCGTCGCCTGCGACGGGGATCCGGTCCCCTTCGACGGCGGCCGCGTGCGCGACGGCTCGGTGGGGGACGGCGGCGGGCTGCTCGACGCGGCGGCGTGGGACGGCGCAGGCCCGGCGGCGGATGCGTCGGCGGGCGACGCGGGCGTGTCGTCGTGCGACGCGCTGGCGTGCGATCCGCGTCGGCCACGCGAGGGCTGCGCGGCGGGGGTCTGCGCGCTCTGGTCGGACGCGCCCTCGTGCGAGGACGGCTCGAGCGGGCGGCTCACCGGCGGTGCTTCCTGCGAGGACGTCGGCGACTGCGTGCCCGGCCTCGCCTGCTTCCAGGACGCCGCGGGCGGCGGGGTCTGTGGCCGGGTCTGCTGTCCCGGCGACCCGGCGGGCTGCGCGGTCGGCTCGCGCTGCGGCGGCGCGGGCGTGCTGGTCGACGGCACGCGCACGGGCTGGGGGACTTGCCTCAACGTGCGCTCCTGCGACCTGCTCCGCCCGACGACCTGCGAGGACCGCGAAGGCTGCTACCTCATCGAGGCGACGATGACGACGGAGTGCCGCATCGCGGGCGCCGCCGCGGCGGGGGAGGCGTGTGATCTCCAGGAAGACTGCGCGGCCGGCCTCTTCTGCGGCGGCATCGCCGCGGCGCGCCGTTGCGTGCGGTTCTGTGATCTCCGCAACGATCGTTGCCCCCCGGCGGAGGGGCGCTGCGTCGCGCAGTCGCACACCATCGCCTTCGAGCACGTCGGCCTCTGCACGCTCGACATGACGACCGTGACGCCCTGAGCGCGCCCGTTCGGATCCGCTGCGCACATCGCGAATGACGAAATGACGAGGATCGTCCCCCCGACGCTTTGGGGCGAGGGGACGATCCTCGTCATTTCGTCATTCTCACCGTCAGCGCCCAGTCGGCCACGCGTGATCGCGACCCGCCGATCTCGGACGTCTCCGAGACGTCTCAGATCAGGCGCGCGAAGCGGGCGAGGATCGCGGCGCCGTGTGCGGACGGGCGGACCGCGCGCGCGAGGGCGTCGGGGTCGAGGCCCTCCTCGGCGAGGATCGCCCGGCGCGCCTCGACGTAGGCCCGCACGACCTCGTGATCCCACTCGGGGTGGAACTGCACGCCCCACGCGCGCTCGCCGACGGCGTAGGCCTGGTGCTCGCTCAGCGCGTTGCCCGCGAGGCGCCGGGCGCCCTCGGGCAGGCGCAAAACGGATTGACGGTGCGAGGCGCTGACGACGAGCCGCGGGCCGAGCCCTTCGAACAGCGGGTCGCGCGATCCCTCGTCGGTGAGCTCGACCTCGATCGTCCCGATCTCGCGGCCGCGCGGGGTGGCGCCCACGACGCCGCCGAGCGCGTGCGCCAGGAGCTGGTGGCCGTAGCAGATCCCCAGGAACGGCGTCCCGCGCGCGAGCACCTCGAGGAGCCAGCGCCCGGTCGCTTCGCTCCACGGCTCCCGGTCCGTCACGAGCGCGCTCGAGCCGGTCACGACGACGGCGCGCGGTACCTCCGGCGAGGGGAGCGCGTCGCCGTCCCGGACCCGGCACACCTCGACCGGCACGCCGTCGAGGCCGGCCGCGATCCAGTCCTCGTAGTCGCCGCGTCGGGCGGCGAGCTCGGGCATCGTCGAGCCGACTTTCACGATCAGCGCCGAGGGCATGGCGGCGGGAAGGCTTGCGCCGGACGGGCGGTACGTCAAACATCGGCATCGTGACCGTCGCCGCCGCCGCCGCGTGCCAGAACCACCCTTCGCGCGAGGCGATCGGGATCTGCGTCGAGTGCCGCGCGCGGATCTGCTCGGAGTGCGTCACCAAGGTCGACGGCATCAACTACTGCGTCGCGTGCTACGCGCGGCTCGCGGACCACGGCGCGCGGCGCCGCGAGGCCGACGAGGTGGCCTCGCGGCCGGCGCTCGCGTACCTCGCGGCCGCCGGCGCGTTGCTGCTCGCGACGCTCCTCGTGTGGGGCCTGCTCGAGGTCGCGCTGCCGGGGGGCGGCTGAGTGGCGGCGCGCCGGCCGACCCGCGACCTCGCGCCCACCGGCCCGGTGGGCATCCTCGATCGCGCGGTCGAGCTCGCGCGTGAGGGCGGCGCCGACGTGCTCGCGCCGGCCTGGTTGGGCGGCGGCGTCCTCGCGGCGGTGGTCGTCGGCGTCTATTACCTCGAGCGGATCGAGGGGATCACGACCTTGCGGCTGCCCGCGGCGCTCCTCCTGGTGCTCGCGTGGTGGGCGCGCGCATACCTCGTCGGGCGCGCGTCGCGCGCGGTCGTCGGCGCGCTGTGGGACGCGCACGCGGAGCCGGACGCGGGCCGCCCGGTCGACGTGCTGCGCACCGCGGTGGTCGTCGGCCTCGGGCTCTGGGTCTGGTCGTGGCTCCTCGTCCTCGGGAGCCTCGCCGGGCCGGTCGGCGTGCTGCTCGTCGTGCCGCTCTTCGCGCTGCGCGGCGCCGTCGCGCCGTCGTGGCTCGCGCGCGCCGCGTGCTCCGCGCGCGCCGGGTGGCGCGGGCTCTACGCGGCGTTCGGCGACTCGGGCGGGCAGCGCTTCGCCGGCATCGTCAGCGAGGCGTTCCTGCTCGGCGCGGCGGTCGCGCTCGTCGCGAACCTCTTCGGTGTCTTGATCTTCGGCGCGGTGCTCGCGCGCGCCTTCGGCGGCTTCGAGCTCTCCGCGATCGAGTCGTTCGTCTCGCCCGAGAACACCTTCGTCGTCCTGGTCGTCGCGGCCGTCGCGCTGGTCGCGCTCGAGCCGGTCCGGGCGGCGCACGCGGCGTGCGTGTTCGTGGGGGCGCGGGTGCGCGCGGAGGGGCTCGATCTGCGCGCGACGATCGACACGGCGATCCGGCACTCGAACGAGAAGCGCAGCCGCGGCGCGCCGGCGGCGGCGAAGGTCGCCGCGGCGGTGGCGCTGGCCCTCGGCGCGCTGGCGGGTCCACCGGCGCAGGCGCAGCCGCCGGGGTGGGAGCCGCCGCCCGACCTCGAGGACTACCTCACGGAGGACGCCCCCTACTCGAGCGAGGCGCTGCCCGAGCTGCCCACCGACCCGGGGCCGATCGATCCGATCGTGCTGACGCCCGAGGATCTCGCGGTGCAGGCGGACGTCGACGCGATCCTCGCGCGCGCCGAGTTCCGCGAGTTCGCGGACCAGCGCGGGGCGGGCCTGCGCGAGCTGTTCGATCGGCTCCTGGAGTGGCTCGGGCGCCCGCGCGAGGAGCTGACGCGCGCCGGCGGGCCGCGCCTGCCGGCGATCCCGCTCCCCGGCGCGTGGGCCTTCCTCGCGATCGGGCTCGCGTTGCTCGCGGGCATCGGCGCGTACCTGTTCGTCACGCGGCGGCGCGCCGCCGAGGCCGAGGCGCAGGCGTCCGTCGAGGCCGCCGCGAGCGCGGACATCCGCGACCGCGCGCCGCGCTCGTTCCTGGACGAGGCGTCCGCGCTCGCCGAGCAAGGAAACTTGCGCGAGGCCCTGCGCGCGCTCTACCTCGCGACGCTCGTCGCGCTCGATCGGCGCCGGCTCATCGCGTTCGATCCGCACCTGACGAACTGGCAGTACCTGCGCCAGATGCCTCGTGGCGCGGTGCGCGAGGCGTTCTCGCAGTTCACGCGCGTGTTCGATCACAAGTGGTACGGGCGCGAGGACACGAGCCACGACGAGTACGAGCGGTGTCGCGACCTCGCGCGTCGAATCGTCGAGCCGGAGGCGAGCGCGTGAGGAGCGCCGGAGGCGAGCGCGTGAGGAGCGCCGGAGGCGAGCGCGTGAGGAGCGCCGGATGCGAGCGCGTGAGGAGAGCGCCGGAGGCGAGCGCGTGAGCAAGGCCCTGCGTCGCGCCGTGATCGGCGCGCTCGTGCTCGTCGCGTTCGGCACCGCCGGCCTGATGTGCGTGCGCGTCGGCGAGCGGGGCCGCTACGTCGGCGCGTACAGCACCTACGGCGCCGGGCCCGAGGGGACGCGCGGGCTCTACCTCCTCGCCGAGCAGCTCGGCGCCCAGCCCACGCGCTGGGCGGAGGAGCTCGGCCGCCTGCCGGACGGCGCGATGCTCGTCGCGCTCGGCAGCTGCCAGCAGGTGATGCGCCGCGAGCTCGGCCGCATCGAGCGCGAGCAGCTCCACGCCTGGGTGCGCCGCGGCGGCACCCTCGTCGTCGCCGGCGTGCCCGACTACCTCTCGCGCGACGCGCTCGGCGTGGAGCTCCTCTCGGGCCCCGGCGAGTGCCGGCCGACCGAGGGGCTGATCGCGGTGCTCGACCGCGCGGAGGGCCGGCGCCAGCTCCGCAAGCGCGAGACGGACCCCGACGCGCGCGAGCTCGACGAGCTCGCCCAGGCGCTGCGCGACGATCCGTACGGGACCTACGACGAGCTGCTCGAGCAGGCCGAGCTGCCGGAGGCGCGCGCCGCGGTCGGGGTGGGCGCGCCGCTCGACGGGGTGCCGCTCGTCGGCATCAGGCAGCCCCTGCGCATCCGCGTCGACGACGGCGCCATCGACGGCGCGTCGCCGTTCTCGCGCAGCACCCTGATGCGCCTCGACGGCCCGGACGGCGAGCCGGCCGCGGTGCGCGTCGACGTCGGCGAGGGCCGCGTGATCGTGCTGGCCTCGTCGAGCATGCTCCAGAACCGCGACCTCGCGACGCAGAACGGGGGCGTCCTGTTCTCCCGCCTCGTCCGCGAGCACGGCGGGCCGATCCTCTTCGACGAGTTCCACCTCGGCGTCGGCCAGCGTCGCTCGCTCATGCGGTACCTGCGCCAGACGGGCGTAGGGCCCGTCGTGCTGCAAATCTTGTTGCTGGTCGTCTTCGTCCTGTGGCGCGTCGGCGCCTCGTTCGGTGCGCCCGCGCGGCCTGCGCCCGAGGACCCGGCGGGCACCGCCTCGTACGTCGAGGGCGTGGGCACCCTCTACGCGAAGGCCCGGGATCCCAAGGGCGCGATCGAGATCCTCGTGCGCCGCGCGCTCGAGCGGATCGCGCGGCACCACCACGTCGCGAGCCGCGACGCGCAGAAGATCGCCGAGGCGCTCGACGAGCGGCGGCAGACGGACGCGGCCGAGGCCGTCCGCGCGATCGAGCGCGCGGCCGCGTCGCCGCCGGCGCGGGGCGGGCTCGAGCGGTTCACCGCGCGGCTCGACGAGCTCACGCGCGTCGCGACCGCCTGACGGAGCGGCGCGGTCCGTCGCCTCGGCGGCTCCAGGCTGGCGCGCGGGCGCGACAATCGGTAGAACCGGGCACCCCGATGGAGCACGTCGAAGAGCTCAAGGCCCTGCGGGACGACATCCATCGCGAGGTCGCGAAGGTGATCGTCGGGCAGGAAGAGACGATCGAGGAGATGCTCGTGGCGCTGCTCGCGCAGGGCCACGTGCTGCTCGAGGGCGTGCCGGGCACGGCCAAGACCCTCATGGTGCGCACGCTCGCCGCCGCCATCGATCTCGAGTTCGGGCGGGTGCAGTTCACGCCCGACCTGATGCCGAGCGACATCCTCGGCACCAACGTGTTCGACTTCAAGTCGAGCGCGTTCCGCCTCACCAAAGGGCCGATCTTCACCGAGCTCCTGCTCGCCGACGAGATCAACCGCGCGCCCGCCAAGACGCAGAGCGCCTTGCTCGAGGCGATGCAGGAGCGGCAGGTCTCGATCGACGCGCAGCGCCACGTGCTCAGCCCCAACTTCACGGTGTTCGCGACGCAGAACCCGGTGGAGCAGGAGGGGACGTATCCGCTCCCGGAGGCGCAGCTCGACCGGTTCCTCCTGAAGATCCAGGTCGGCTACCCGAGCGAGGCCGAGGAGGACCGCATCCTGCGCATGGCCGGGATCGGCGTCGGCTCGGTCGAGGTCGAGGCGGCGGGCATCACGCCGGTCGCGTCCGCCGAGACGCTCGCGCGCGTGCGCGGCCTCGCGAACGCGGTCGAGGTGCACGACCCCGTGCGCGGCTACATCCGCGACCTGATGCGCGCGACGCGGCAGACGCCGATGATCCTGCTCGGCGCGGGGCCGCGCGCCGGCGTCCACCTGCTCGTCGCGTCGCGCTGGTTCGCGGCGCTCGCCGGGCGCACGTTCGTCACGCCCGACGACGTGCAGCGCGCGGCGCACCCGGTGATCTGCCACCGGCTCGTGCTCGCGCCGGAGGTGGAGCTCGACGGGCTCGGCGCGGCGGAGGTCCTCGACCGCGTCTCGTCGACCGTCGAGGTCCCGCGGTGAGCGACGCGGCCGACGACGACGACGATCGGCCGGCGAAGAAGCTCGTCCCGGGGAGCCGGCTCGCGATGCTCGCGGCGGGCGGCCTGCCGCTCGCGTTCCTCGATGGCGGGACGGGGCTCGGTCTCGGCGCGGCGGCGCTCTTCGACGCGGCGCTCGTCGCGGCGGCGGCGCTCGAGGCGCGCGCGCTCGCCCGGCGCGCGCCGGAGGTGGAGCGCCGGATGGACAGCCGGCTCGTCGTCGGCGTCGAGAACCGGATCACCGTCCACCTGCGCAACCCGGACGCGCGCGCGATCCGTGTCACCGTGCGCGACGACCTGCCGCCGGGCTGGGAGGCGGATCCGCCGGAGCTCTCGCTCGAGCTGCCCGGTCACGCGCGCCGCGAGCTCTCGTACACGGTCGTTCCGCCCAAGCGCGGTCGCTTCCGGTTCGGCAGCCTGCACCTCAAGCTCGAGGGCACGGCGCGGCTCGGCGCCTCGATCGTGAAGGTGCCGGCGAGCGCGGACGCGCGCGTGTTCCCCAACGTGCTCGGGCCGCGCCGCTACGAGCTCGCGGCGCGCCTCGGGGATCTCGCCGCGGAGGGCTTCCGCGCGATCCGCAAGGCGGGCGGCGGCGGCGAGTTCGAGCAGCTGCGCGAGTACGTCTCGGGCGACGCGTACCGAGACCTCGACTGGAAGTCGACGGCGAAGCGGCAGCGGCCGGTGACGCGCGTGTTCGAGCAGGAGCGCTCGCAGACGGTGCTCCTCGCGATCGACGCGGGGCGCATGATGGCGACGCGCCTCGGGCGCATCTCCAAGCTCGACCACGCGATCAACGCGGCGCTCCTCCTCGGGTGGGTCGCCCTGCGCAAGGGCGACCGCGTCGGGCTCGTGGTGTTCGGCGATCAGGTGCACCAGTTCGTCGCGCCCGGGCGCGGGCAGGCGCAGTACCGCAAGATCCTCGACGCGCTCTACGCGATCGAGGCGGAGGACACCTTCGTCGACTTCCGGCGGCTCGTGGAGTTCGTGCAGATCCGCCAGCGCAAGCGCGCGCTGCTCGTGATGTTCAGCGACCTGCTCGACGAGGCGCACGCGATGCCGCTCGCCGAGCACGCGGCGCTCCTGCGCCGGCGGCACCTCGCGGTGTGCGTCACGATGCACGACCCGGTCGCGGAGCGGCTCGCCGACGCGCCGGTCGAGGACGCCAAGGCGGCGTACATGCGCGCCGCGGCGGCGGACCTGCTCGCGGAGCGCGAGCACGTGAAGGCGCACCTCCAGAAGAGCGGCGTGCAGCTCGTCGAGGCCCCGCCCGGGGAGCTCGCGGTCGCTACCGTGAACCGCTACCTCGCGATCAAGGCACGCCACAGCCTGTGACGGCGCGCGACGGTGCTCACGCGTCGCCGGTGCGGCGCAAGAGGATGTGCGCGACGCGATCGACGTGGCGCGTGTCGGCGACCTTCTCGACGCGCTCGATCGCGTAGCCGCGCTGCTCGAGCCAGCGCGACAGCCCGGCGAGGTCGTAGCGGCGGCTGTAGAGCATGGTGACGGCGCGTCGCTCGCTCTCGAGCACGAGGTCGTGGCAGAAGTTGTAGGAGCCCGGGATGGTCGCCGAGTCGTCGTCCTCGCGCACCCACACGCGCAACCGCACGTCGGCGGGGCGGCGGCCGAGCGCGGCCTCCCAGCGGCGGTAGGGCCCCTCGAGCAGGAGGCGCCGGTGCGTCTCGGCCGCCGTCTCCGTCTCGCTCGGCTGCGTCATGCGGTAGACCGGGTCGAGCTCGGGGCGCTCGGAGCGCAGGCCCACCTCGAGCCACAGCAGGTCCCCCGGGCGCGTCAGGAAGTGGAGCTTCTGCCGCACGAACGCGTCCTCGTGCCGCACGTTGCCGAACACGTTGCCGAGGATGAGCACGAGCCGGCGGCTCGCGTCGGGATCGTGCCGCTCCGACGGGAGGCGGCGCGCGAAGTCGAGCGGACCCTCCTCGAAGTCGGCGCAGACCGCGGTGACCTGCGCGCGCTCGAACGGCAACCCCGTGACGGCGCGCCGCGCGGCGAGGGCGGCGCGCAGCAAGAGCGAGATCGACACGTCCACGAGCGTGAGCGACCGCCACGGCGGCGGGTCGACCGCCTCGGCCTCCTCGAGCGCCCCGAGGATCACGACCTCCTTGCCGCCCTCGCCCGGGCCGAGGCTGATGACGTCGAGCCCGCGCGTACGCCCGCGTCGCCCCACGCCCATCGCGGCGGCGATCGGGCCCTTGGCCGAGCCGTCCTTCGCGCGCCCCGTCGAGAGCCACTCGCGCGCCGCGTGCCGCACGCCGGCGAGCCACGTCGCCTGCTCGTAGCCGCCGCGGATGAGGTTCTCCCACGCGAGCGCGCCCTGCGGCTCGAAGTAGAGGAACCGGTGGCCGAGGTAGTCGTAGTGCATTCGATCTCGCAAGAGACGTTGCAGCTCCGACGGGTTCGCCTCCGGCGCGATGTCGAGGTGCGTCATGCCGCTGTCGAGATCGCCCGCGCCGGCGCCCGCGCGCTCGCGCAGCGCGGCGATCTGCGCGGCGAACGCGCTCTCGACCTGCGCGAGCTTGCCGGGCTTGAGCTCGCCCACCGCCCCCGTGCGCCAGTTCTGGATCGTCTCCGGGCTCACGCCGAAGATCTGCGCGAGCTCGCGCTCCTCCGAGAGCCCGAGCGCGTCCGCCATCGCGAACAGCAGCGAAAAGACCTGCGCGTCCTTCTTGCTCATCTGTCCTTCTCGCTGATGGTCCGACGGGTCACCGGATTAATAGCTGAACTTGCCGAGCTTCACCTTGCCGCGGAACACCCAGTAGACGATCGCGGTGTACGTCGCGACGAAGGGGATGCCGATCGCGGCGATGATCGCCATGAGCCCGAGGGTGGCCTCGCTCGACGCGGCGTTCTCGATGGTGAGGCTCGGGTGCTCGCTCGAGGACACGACGAGGCTCGGGAAGAGCGCCATCCCGAACAGGAACACGAGCGCCGCGATCGTGCACGACGAGCTGACGAACGCGTAGCCCGGCCGCCCGTGGTGGATCGCGCGCGGGATGTTCGCGATCGCGAGCACCTCGAGCACGACCACGATCCACGCGGCCGGCCAGCGGGCGAAGTTGGCGGTCGCGTGCGGGACATAGGCGAGCGTGAGCGCGGTGACGAGCGCGTACATCGCGAGGAACACGAAGAACGTGCGCCACATCCAGCCGTGGACCTTCGCCTGCAGGGCGCCCTCGGTCTTGAGGTAGAGGAAGATCGATCCGTGCATCGCGCACACGCTGAGCGCGAACACGCCGACCGCGAGCGAGTAGCCGTCGAACAGGCCGAGCAGGGTGCCTTGGTGCTCGTGCGCCGCGTCGAGCGGGATCCCGCGCATCATGTTGCCGGCGGCGACGCCGAAGATCAGCACGATGGTCGCGCTCGAGAGCGCGAAGCTCGCGTCCCAGTACGCGCGCCACGCCTTCGACGGGCGCTTGCTGCGGAACTCGATCGAGATGGCGCGCCCGATGAGCGAGAACAGCAGCACGATGACCGGGAAGTAGAGCGCGCTCAGCGCGGTGGCGTACGCCTCGGGGAACGCGGCGAAGAGCGCGCCACCGAACGTGACGAGCCAGACCTCGTTGCCGTCCCAGAGCGGGCCGATGCTGTTGAGCGCGAGCCGCCGCTCCGTCTCGCCCCGCACGAGCGGGTAGAGGATGCCGACGCCGAGGTCGAACCCGTCGAGGATCGCGTAGCCCGCGAGCAGGACGCCGAGGATCACGAACCAGAGGGTCGCGAGGTCCATCCGCTCAGCCCTCCCGCTCCTGCTCGCGCTCGGGCTCGCCCTCGACCGGGTCGCCGCCCGTCATGCGGTGCGGGCTCGCGAGCGAGAGGCGCGCGGCGGCCTCGCCGAGGCTCCCCTCCTTCGCGCTCGCGCCGAGCGTCGCCGGGTCCTCGGGACCGTGCGCGATCTTCTCGTTCATCACCACGAGCCAGAGCACCACGAGCGCCACGTAGATGAACGAGAAGAGCACGATCGAGCCGAGCACGTGATCGGCGGGGACGGAGCGAGACACCGCGTCCGACGTGCGCAGCAGGCCGTAGACGATCCACGGCTGGCGGCCGACCTCGGTCGCGACCCAGCCCGCCTGGTTCGCGACGTAGGGGAGCGGCGCGCTCAGCACGAAGACCCAGAGGAGCCAGCGGCTCGTGAAGAGGCGGCCGCGCCAGCGCATGGCGAGCCCGAAGAGCGTGAGCCCGATGAAGTACATCCCGAGCCCCGCCATCGCGTGGTACGTGAGGAAGGGGAGCAGGACGGGGGGCTCCTCGTCGTCGGGGATCTGGTCGAGGCCCGGGACGGGCGTGTCGAAGTCGTCGTGGACGAGGAAGCTGAGCATGCCGGGCAACGCGATGCCGAAGTGGACGGTCTCGGTCTCGCGGTCGGGCCAGCCGAACAGGTAGAGGTCCGCGCCGCCCTCGCCGGTGTGGAAGTGCGCCTCGACGGCGGCGAGCTTGCCCGGCTGGTTGACGGCGAGCGCGCGCGCCTGCGCGTGACCGCTCACGAGCATGAGCACGCTGGAGAGCGCGCCGAACACGAGCCCGACGTCGAACGCGCGCTTGGCGAGGTCCTCGTGGCGCCGCTTCAGCACGTAGTACGCGCTGATGCTCATCGTGAAGAACGCACCGAGGATGAACGCACCCAGGAGCACGTGGCCGAGGCGGTGCATGCTCGAGGGGTTGAAGACCATCGCCCAGAAGTCGGTGATCTCCGCGCGGACGTGGCCCTCCTCGCCGACGAGGTGGTAGCCCGCCGGCGTGTGCATCCACGAGTTCGCGATCACGATCCACACGCTCGAGAACACCGAGCCGGTGAACACCATCACCGTGCTGAAGAGGTGCATCTTCGGGCCGACGCGGTCCCAGCCGAAGACGAGCACGGCGAGGAAGCCGCTCTCGAGGAAGAACGCGAAGATGCCCTCGGACGCGAGCGCCGAGCCGAACACGTCGCCGACGAAGCGCGAGTAGGTGGCCCAGTTCGTCCCGAACTCGAACTCCATCACGATCCCGGTCGCGACGCCGACGGCGAAGTTGACGGCGAAGAGCTTGGTCCAGAACCGCGCGAGCGACTCCCACCGGCGGTCCTTGGTCTTGAGGTACAGGCCCTCGGTGATCACCATCTGCGCGCCGAGCCCGATCGAGAGCGGCGGGAAGAGGTAGTGGACCATCACCGTCAAGGCGAATTGCAGTCGCGACAAGAGGACGACGTCGAGGTCCATGACGGCTCGGGTAGGGTCGGCGACGGCCGGGGAGAAGTCCACCGCCGCGATCGCGCGGCGCCCTCCGGCTCGCGCTATGATGCGTCCCCGTGCGGAGCTTCATCGGCTGGGCCGCCTGCGCCTCGATCGCGGCGAGCGCTTGCAGCGCGCCGCCGACGCAGGTGCTCGTCGTCGTGAGCTCGGACCTCGCCGTCCCGGCGGAGCTCGACGAGATCGCGGTGACGATCACGCACCCGGACGGCGCAGCGACACGCACCGCGGGCGCGGCGCTCGGGCCCGGCGAGGTGCCGCTCCCGCGGACGCTCGCGATGCTCCACGAGGGCGGGCCGCTCGGGCCGTACCGGCTGCGCGTCGAGGGGCGGCGCGGCGGCGCCGCCGTGCTCGCGCGGGTCGGCGAGCTCTCGTTCGTGGCGGGCCAGATCCGCGTGTGGCGCGTCGCGCTCGACCGCGCGTGCCTCGGCGTGGACTGCGAGGCGCGGACCTGCGCGGGCGGCGCGTGCCGCGACCTCGCGGTCGGCGAGGGCGAGCTCGAGCCGTACGAGCCCGCGGTGCCGCGCGACGCGGGCTTCGACGCCGCGCCGCCGGCCGACGGCGGCGAGGACGCGGGCGGCGACGCCGGCATCGACGCGGGCCCCGAGTGCGACGACGTCGCGTGCGAGGGCGGCGTGACCTGCGCCTGCGAGGGCGGCGCGTGCTGCGCGATGGGCTGCTCGCCCGTCGACTGTCGGCCGCGCTGCGCGGGGGAGGGGACCGCCTGCGTCGTCGACGCGAGCGCGAGCAGCGGCGCCACGGTGCGGTGTGAGGCGGGCGCTGCGTGCACCATCGACGCGGGGACCTCGAGCGCGCTCTCGGTCGACTGCTCGGGCAGCGGGACGCGCTGCGAGGTCGACTGTACCAACAGCACGGGGTGCTCCGTCCGCTGCGCGTCCGGCGCGGCGTGCCTCGTGCGTTGCACGGGAGCGACGGGGTGCGCGTTCCGGCCGTGCACGGGCTCGTCCACGGTGTGCGGTGGCGGCGTCGAGGTCTGCGGGCGCGACTGCCTCTGAACGCGGTCAGGGCCAGGTGAGGATCGCGGGCGAGAAGTCGCCGGCGACCGGCGCCTGCGATGGCTCGGCGGCGAGCGCGGCGGCGAGGACGACGACCCCCGCGAGCACGAGGACGCCCGCCGCGACGGCGGCCCAGAAGAGCGGCTCCTCGACCAGGGGGGTCTCGGCGCGGACGATGACGGGCGCGGGCTCTTCCTCGGCGGCGAGCGTCACCTCGGTGAGCGCGCCCGCGCTCGCGTGCACCGTCACGGTCGCGATCAGGCGCGCGCCGCGCGTCGCGACGACGGTGTGCTCGCCCGGCGTGACGGGGAGCGCCGTCGCGAGCTGCGCCTCGGGCACCGGCACCGTGTCGAGCACGACCTCCGCGTCGCGCACCGCGGGGGCGCGCGCGATCCGGAGCCGGCCCGCCTCGCGGTCCATGCGCGCGCGCAGCTCGCGCGCGAGCGCCGCGAGCGGCGCCGGCATCTCGGCCGTCTCGGCGTCCGCCTCGAGGGCGAGCAGGTGCCCGTGCGCGTCGCGGTAGCGCCCGCTCTCGACGAGCGCCGCGGCGAGGTTGTAGAGGATCGCGGGCGCGCTCCGCAGCGCGAGGGCGCGCTCGAACGCGTCGATGGCGCGGGCCCAGCGCTCGGCGCTCGCGTGCGCGACGCCCTCGGCGAAGAGCGCGCGCGCCTGTTCGATCGCCGGAGCGTCCGGCGCCTCCTCCTCGCGCTGCGCGGAGGCGCCCTGCGCCGTCGCGAGCGCGAGGAGCGCGGCGCCGCATGCGGCGGCCAGAGAGCGCTGTCGAGCGGACCTCACGACTCGTCCCGTCCAGAGGATACCGCGCCTTCGCGCCGACGTGCGGCGCGCCTTTCGCCCGTCAGAAGCCGGGGTCGGCGACGATGACGGTCCCGCCCCGGCCGCGCGCCGTCGTGGTGGGGGGGTCGGCGCGCCGGCGACCGCGACGCGCGGCGGCGGGGCTCGCCGGCGCGCGACGCGC
>JAHBWG010000120.1 GCA_019637095.1 Sandaracinaceae bacterium
GACGCCCGTCGCTGCGCGACGGGCTGGTCTCGATGGTGCCGTCGGCCCGCGTGCGCGCTCGGTGCCGTCGCCGGGTGATGGGAACCGTCTCGATGGCGCGCTTGCCAGCGTGGGCGCTCGATCAGTCGACAGCTTCCAGTCGATGGGTCACGACGCGGCGTCGCGCAGGCGGACGCGCGCGAGGGCTCGTGCGCTCCACGCGTCGTAGCCGCTCGGCGTGAAGTGGATCCCGTCGGCGCCGTGGCCGCCCCGCGTGAGCGGCCGCGAGTCGATCCACTCGACGCCCATCGCGGGCAAGAGCTCGCGCTGCCAATCCGCGTTGCGCTCGTGCCAGTCGGCGACGTGGCGCGCGTACTCGGAGCGCTCACCGTCCGAGGCCGCGGGGCCGAGCCAGACGACGCGCGTCGCGCCGGCCTCCCGCGCGGCGGCGACGACCCGCGCGAGCTGCGCCGCGTACACCGCTCGGCTCGCGCAACGGTCGTTGCCCCCGAGCGAGACGACCACGACATCGGGGCGCCCGTTCTCGGTCATCCGGTCCACGAGGTCGTTCGCGCGCACGTAGCGGCCGGTCGACCAGCCGCGGCGCGAGAGGTAGCCGAGGCTCACGGCGCCCTCGTCGCGCACCGCCCGCTCGATCCGCGGGCCGAGCCGCGCGACGTGCGAGTCGCCGACGATCCGCACCGCGAGCGCGGGGCGGGCGGCCTCGTCCGCCGTCGCGTGCGCGGCGGCCGGCAGGGTCGAGGCGAGGGCGAGGGCGAGGGCGGCGAGGCGGGCGTCGGGCATGACGGCCGCCATCGCAGGCCGCGTGCCGCCGCGCCTGCGCCGCGTTCTCTGAGACAATTCCCACGAATTCGAGCGTTGCGCCGCGGTTTCGCGCACCTGGTGGGCGCGCGGGCGCGCGTTCCTCCACGATCGCCGTGCTCGTCCGGACACGGCGCCCGCGGCGTGCGAGCCACGCTCGGATCCGCTACGTTCGCGCCCTCCGAGGAGGCGAGCAGATGACGACGGCGGGCACGATGTTGGCGAGGATCGAGGGCTGGGCCGCGCGGCAGCCCGACGCACCGGCGCTCCACGATCGGCGGGCCGACGGCAGCTGGGAGGTCACCACCTACGCGGGGTGGTGGAGGGAGCTGCGGCGCATCGGCAAGGGGCTGATCGCGCTCGGCGTCGCGCCGGGCGACTGCGTCGCCATCGTCGGCGCGAACCGCGCCGACTGGCTGCTCTCGCAGCACGGCATCAACGCCGCCCAGGCGATCCCGGCGCCGCTCTACGCGACGCTGCTCGCCGAGCAGATGGCCTACATCATCGACAACGCGCAGGCGAAGGTCGCGATCTGCGACGACCGCGAGCAGCTCGCCAAGATGCTGCGCATCGCGGACGAGCGGCTCGCGCCGCTCGAGCACGTCGTGACGATGGACGAGCTCGGCGTCGACGACCCGCGCGTGCTGAGCCTCGCGGCGCTGAAGATCCGCGGCGACGCGATCGACGACGCGACGCTCGACGCGCGGCTCGACGCGGTGTCGATGGAGGACGTCGCGCTGCTCATCTACACCTCCGGCACGACCGGCGTGCCCAAGGGCGCGATGTTCACGCACGCGGGCATCGAGGCGATCGGCAAGGCGACGGCCGCCGTCTTCCCGTTCCTCGTCTCGCGCGACACGACCTTCGTGAGCTACCTGCCGCTCTGCCACGCGGCGGAGCAGGGGCTCACGAACTTCGCCGGGCTCATGACGGGCGGCGCGGTCTACTTCTGCCGCGACATCGCGCAGATCAAGGACCACCTCGCCGCCGTACGCCCGACCGTGTTCCTCGCGGTGCCGCGCGTCTGGGAGAAGTTCGAGGCCGCGCTGCGCGGCCGGATGGCGGAGGCGAAGGGCGCCAAGGGCGAGCTCGCGAAGTGGGCCCTCGCGACCGAGCTCGCGTGGTTCCGGCGCGAGAGCGCCGAGGGCGGCGCGCGCCGATCCGTCCGTCGTACGATCGCAAACCGTCTGGTCATCTCGAAGATCAAGCACGCGCTCGGGCTCGACCGGCTCCAGCTCGCGCTCAGCGGCGCCGCGCCGATCTCGACGAGCACCCTCGAGTTCTTCGCGTCGCTCGGCATCGTCATCCACGAGGGCTACGGGATGACGGAGACGACCGCGTTCGCGAGCGTGCAGCCGTACGGCCGCGTGAAGTTCGGGACGATCGGCACGGCGCTCCCGGGCGTCGAGGTGAAGATCGCCGCCGACGGCGAGATCCTGCTGCGCGGGCCGAACATGGTGAAGGGCTACTACCGCTTGCCCGACAAGAGCGCGGAGCTCTACGACGCGGACGGGTGGATGCAGACGGGCGACCTCGGCGCGCTCGACGCGGACGGCTACGTCACGATCACCGGCCGCAAGAAGGACCTCATCATCACGGCGGGGGGGAAGAACGTCGCGCCCGCCGAGCTCGAGGGGTACCTGCAGGCGATCGACGGGGTCGGCCAGGCGGTGGTCGTCGGTGATCGGCAGCCGTACCTCGCGGCGCTGCTCGTGCTCGACCCGGAGGCGCTGCCCGCGCTCGAGGCCGCGGCCGGCGTCGCGGGGCTCGGCGGGGTCGCGGCGGCGTCGCGCGACCCTCGCGTGCGCGCGTTCCTCGACGAGGCGATCGAGCGCGAGTGCAACTCGAAGGTCGCGCGCTACCAGACGATCAAGCGCTTCGACGTCCTCGACGACGTGCTCAGCGTCGACGGCGGCGAGCTCACGCCGACGCTCAAGGTGAAGCGCGATGTGATCGCGAAGAAGTACGCCGGCCGCATCGCCGCGCTCTACGCGGGCGGCGAGCTGTCGGCGCGCAGCTGACGGCGTCCCTCCAGGCGCGAGGTCGAAGCCGGTCGAGCACCCACGCGGTCGAGCCCCATCGCCCCGAGCTCACCCGTGCTCGTCGAGGAACTGCTGAAGGCTCTCGTTCACGCGCGCGAGGTTCGGCGTGATCAGCGAGACGATGAACTTCTCGACCTTGGGCTTGAGCCCGCCGGCGAGGAGCTTCGGGACGCCGGGGATGTTCTTCACGTCGATGTCGAGGTCCCCCTCGAGCCGCACCATCGTCTTGCCGTCGCCGGCCGCCTCGAACGTGTTCGTGCCGCTGCACGTCACGCTGTCCGTGAAGACGCGCAGCCGCAGCTTCCAGTACACGCGCCCCTCCGCGTCCTTCCACTCCGCGAAGTCGTCCCACTGGAGCATCTCGGGCTTCAGGAACGCGCGCGCGAAGACCGGGACCTCGCGATCGGCGATCCAGACGTTGTGGATCGTGACGCCCGCGTCGTGCGGCTCGCGCTTCTCGACGCGGATCTCCTTCACGTCCGGGATGTACTCCGCGATCTCGCTCAGGCGGTCGCGGTAGGCGGCGTAGACCTTCGGCTGCGGGTGCCGGATCAGGGACTCGGAGTGGATGCGCATGGCGCCGCCGAGGGTAGCAGACTCAGCGCGCGAGGCCGGTGGGGCAGGCGACGCCGGTGCCGCCGAGACCGCAGTAGCCGTTCGGGTTCTTGTGCAGGTACTGCTGGTGGTAGTCCTCGGCGAAGTAGAACGGCGGGGCCTCGACGATCTCGGTCGTGATCGCGCCGTAGCCCGCCTGCGCGAGGGCCGCCTCGTACTCGCGCTTGCTCGCCTCCGCCGCGGCGCGCTGCCCCGCGTCGTAGACGTAGATGCCGGAGCGGTACTGCGTGCCGACGTCGTTGCCTTGCCGCATGCCCTGCGTCGGGTCGTGGCTCTCCCAGAACACGGCGAGCAAGCGCTCGTACGCGACCTTCGTGGGGTCGTAGGCGACGCGCACGACCTCGTTGTGGCCGGTGCGCCCGGAGCACACCTCTTCGTAGGTCGGGTTCGGCGTGAAGCCGGCGGCGTAGCCCACGGCGGTCGAGTACACGCCGTCGACCCTCCACAGCTTGCGCTCGGCGCCCCAGAAGCAGCCGAGGCCGAACATCGCGAGCGCGATGCCGTCGGGGAAGGGCGCCTCCATCGGCGTGTCGAGCACGGCGTGGCGCGGCGCGACGGGCATCTTCGCCTCGCGGCCGGGGAGGGCGTCTTCGGGCGCGGGCATCACGAGCTTGTGCTTCTTCAGGAAGTCGAGCATGGCCGGCGGATCGTAAGGCGAGGCACGACGACGCGGAAGGTGAGATTGAGCCGCGGCCCGACGGGGCGCCGCGTGCGCGGGACGCCGTGCACCCAGCTCCGCTGGAGCGCGCCGCCCATCACGAGGAGGCTGCCCTCGCCGAGCGAGAGCGCGAGCGTCTCCTTCGTCTCGCGGTGGCGGAGCACGAAGCGCCGCGGCGCGCCGAGCGAGACGCTCGCGATGCGCACGTCGTCGCGCGAGGGCCCGAGCTCGGGCTCGTCGTCCGCGTGCGCGCCCATCGCGTCGCGCCCGTCCCGGTAGTGGTTCGCGAGCACGGAGTTGAAGCGCACGCCCTCGAGGTCCTCGAGCCGGTCGCGGATGCGCGCGAGCTCGGGCGTCCACGGCGCGGGCTCGAAGCGCCGGCCCGAGTAGGCGTACGCGCACTCGGGGTCGCCGTGCCAGCTCGTGCGGCGCGGCGTCGGGTGGCGGCGGCCGAACACGACCACCTCCTCGACGCACAGCGGCAGCTCCTCGAGCAGCGCGGCCATGCGCGCCTCGTGCGCGTCGAACGCGCCCTCGATCAGCCGGATCCAGCCGCCGCCGGCGAGCTCGACGCGTGCACCCTCGTCCACGCGAGGGAGCGTAGACTCGGCGCCGATGAGCTTCACCGAGGACGAGCTCCCCGCGCTCGAGGGGCGGGTGATCGTGATCACCGGGGCCAACAGCGGGATCGGGCTCGAGGCGGCCGCGATGCTCGCGAGCGCGGGCGCGCACGTCGTGATGGCGTGCCGCAGCCCCGCGCGAGGCGAGGCCGCGCTCGAGCGGGTGCGCGCCGCCCGCGACGGGGCGCGCGCCGAGCTGATGCGCCTCGATCTCGCGGACCTCGGGTCGGTGCGTGCGTTCGCGGACGCGCTCCTCTCGCGACACCCGCGCGTGGACGTGCTGATCAACAACGCGGGCGTGATGGCGCTCCCGCACGGTCGCACGGCCGACGGGTTCGAGCGCCAGATCGGCACCAACCACCTCGGCCACTTCGCGCTGACGGTGCGCGTGCTGCGCGAGGGGCAGGCGCCGCCTGCGCGCGTGGTGACCGTGGCGAGCCACGCCCACCGCTGGGGGCGCATCCGGTTCGACGATCTGCACGGGGAGCGCCGCTACCACCCGTGGCTCGCGTACGGGCAGAGCAAGCTCGCGAACCTGCTCTTCATGAACGAGCTCGCGCGGCGCGCGCCCGAGGTCACGAGCGTCGCGTGCCACCCCGGCTACGCGAGCACGAACCTCCAGGGGGCGGCGTCACGAGAGGCAGGCTCGGGGCTCGGCGCGCGCTTCTGGGACTGGGCCAACGGCGCGTTCGCGCAGAGCGCGCGCGCGGGGGCGCTGCCCACCGTGCACGCCGCCGTCCGCGACGACCTCGCGAGCGGCGACTACCTCGGCCCGCGCGGGCCGTTCGAGCTCGTCGGCGCGCCGCGCAAGGTGCGCGCGACGCGCGCCGCCCAGGACCGCGAGACCGCCGCGCGCCTGTGGGCGCTGAGCGAGGAGCTCACGGGCGAGCGGCTTCGCGAGTGAGGGCGGGTGGACCGCACGAACGCGGCGGCTCGGTCGGCGTCACCGTGACGCGCGGCGGCTCGGGACGACCGGCGTGAGCGGATCAGAGCACGGCGCCGAGCGAGGCGACGACGGAGGGCGGCGGGGCGGGCGCGTCGAGCCACACCTGGAACGACTCCGAGCCGCTGCCGCTGGCGAGCGCGCCGGAGAGGCCGACGCGGGACCCTGCGCCGCGCGCGTGGAGCGAGCGCGCGAGCAGCCCGACGCCGGGGAAGCGGATCGCCCGGCGGCTCACCGCCGTCCCTTGCGCGGAGACGTGGACGAGCTCGAGCTCGTCGACCACGTCGTACGTGCGCCCGCGGATCGACGCGCGGCGGAGGGCGCCCGGGATCGCGACGAGCACGGGACCCTCGCCGCCCGAGCGGGCGAGCAGCGCGCGCGGGCCCAGGGGCTGGCGGAAGGTCGGCTGCGCCTCCGCGTCGAAGCCGAGCAGCTCGTAGCGCTCGCTCGCGGCGGCGCCGGACGACACGAGCACGGCGAAGCCGCCTCCCGGCGTGAGCGCGACGCCGCGCGGGTGATCCTCGGCGGGCGTCGAGTAGCCGACGGCGTCTCGCGGCGTGCCGTCCGGCGCGTAGCGCGCGACGAACGCGCTGCGCTCGCCGCCCCCGCGGACGAGCGAGCGGCCGACGCGGAGCTGGCGCTGGAACTGCCCCGCGACGAAGATCGTCCCGTCCGACGCCACGTCGAGCGTGCGCCCCTCGCCGAGGATGCGGCGCGCCCAGCGGACCTGGCCGCTCGCGAGGTCGACCTCGGCGAGGAACGACGTGAAGCGCTGCTGCGAGCTCCACTCGGGGAGCCCGGGGAGCTGGAACCGCCCGCGGAAGTAGTGGCCGAGCACGACCGCCGTCCCGCTCGGAGACGGGGCGGCGACGAAGCGCGAGTAGTCGCTCGTCGCGGTCGGCTGCAGGCTCCACGCGGTGCGACCCTGCGCGTCGACGCGCATCAGGACGCCCTGCTCGTCGCCGCCCGCGCCGAAGGTGCCCGCGATCAGCGCGCCGCCGTCGGCGAGGGTGTCCACGCGCCCGACCGCGCGCACGTGCGGTCGGCCCGCGCCCGCCTCCTCTGCGAACGCGCGCGCCCAGAGCACGCGGCCCGCGCGGTCGAGCCGCACGAGCGCCACGGTGCGGCCCGCGTCGAGCGAGCGCAGCGTGCGCCCGCCGATCACGACATCGCTGTCGAAGTGGACCGCCGCGATCGTCCCGCCGTCCGCCGTCGCGTCCGCGACCGTGTCGTGGTGGTTCGCGGACACGAGCGCCGCGCTCTGGCCGACGATCGGCGCGCGGAAGAAGGGCTGCGCGCTCGCGGCGGACGGGACGGCGAAGAGGAGCGCGAGGGGCAGGAGGCGGTGCATCGTGAACGAGCTACGCAACTCGCGGGCGCGCCCGGACGTCGCGGGAATTTGGTCGATCTGGGCCCCCCACGGGGCCCCGACGTGAACCCGCGTTCGCGTCGGCCCCCACGGCGCGTGAACACCGAGAGCGGCAGAAGGCCAGATCGGGAGAAGGAGGAGCGCCGGAGGGTAGGAGCGTGCGCCCGCGGCGCGGCCCCATCGCCCCGCGATGGGGGAGGGTTGGAACAACCCTCCGAAGACTCAGTTCGGGCGCGCGCGACCGCGCTTGGGCTTGTCTTCGCCCGCGTCCTCGTCCTCGGCGGAGGCCTCGGTGGAGACGGCGGCGGGCGCGGGCTGGTCGACGCCGTGCGCGAGGCGGATCTCCTTCTCGAGGGTCGCCGCGAGCCCGGGGTTCTCCGCGAGGAAGGTGCGCGCGTTCTCGCGGCCCTGCCCGAGGCGCTCGCCGTGCGCGCTGAACCACGCGCCCGACTTCTCGACCGCGCCGCACTCCGCGCCGAGATCGAGGATCTCGCCCGTCTTGCTGATGCCCTGGCCGAAGAGGACGTCGAACTCGCACACGCGGAAGGGCGGCGCGAGCTTGTTCTTCACGACCTTGACGCGGGTGCGGTTGCCGATCGCGTCCTCACCCTGCTTGATCGTGCCGACGCGGCGGATGTCGAGCCGGACCGAGGAGTAGAACTTGAGCGCGTTGCCGCCCGAGGTCGTCTCCGGCGAGCCGAACATCACGCCGATCTTCATCCGGATCTGGTTGATGAAGAAGAGGGTGCAATTCGACTTGTGCACCGTACCCGTCAGCTTGCGCAGCGCCTGGCTCATCAGCCGAGCCTGCAGGCCGACGTGGCTGTCGCCCATCTCGCCCTCGATCTCGGCCTTGGGCACGAGCGCCGCGACCGAGTCGATCACGATCACGTCGACCGCGCCGGAGCGCACGAGCGTGTCGGCGATCTCGAGCGCCTGCTCGCCGTGATCCGGCTGCGCGACGAGGAGCTCCTCCGTGTTCACGCCGAGCTTGCGCGCGTAGCTCACGTCGAGCGCGTGCTCCGCGTCGATGAACGCGGCGACCCCGCCGGCGCGCTGCGCCTCGGCGATCGCGTGGAGGGTCAGCGTGGTCTTGCCGCTCGACTCCGGCCCGTAGATCTCGATGATGCGGCCGCGCGGGTAGCCGCCGACGCCGAGCGCCATGTCGAGCGACAGCGAGCCGGTCGGCAGGACGGGCACCGGGGCCGAGGAATCACCGTCGCCGAGGCGCATGATCGCGCCCTTGCCGTAGGCCTTCTCGATCGAGCCGATGGCGAGCTTCAGCGCCTTCTCGCGGTTCGGATCTCGGGTGTCGTCGCTCGTCATCGGGCGTCCTCCAGGTAACTGTTGGTCTGTTCAGTATCAGCGTTCGCCCGCGAGGGCAAGTGGTTTGGCGGACGGACGCGCGATGTCGGATCGACTGACGCGCGGGTGCTACACCCGGGGCGTGCGTCGCGCCCTCGTCTGGATCCTCGCGCTCGTCGCCGGCTGCGGCGCGAGCCCGCCGCCTCCGGCGCCCGCGCCCGCGGGGCGGCCGCCGGTGGGACCGCTGAGCACGCTCGTCCCCGTCGAGTCTCGCCTGGTCGTGCTCGCCGCGCCGGAGCGGCTCTGGTCGAGCGGGCCGACCGAGCACGTGCTGCGCGCGGTGCTCGACGACGCGCAGCTCGATCGGTTCGCGAGCCGCACCGGCGTCGACGTGCGCGCGCTGCGCGAGCTCGTGATCGCGACGCAGCCGGAGGGGCGCGTGGCGCTCGCGCGCGGCGCGTTCGACGCGACGATGGCGGTGCGCGAGGCCGGTGAGCGCATGGCGCCGGTGGAGTCGGCCGCCGACGATCCGGTGGTGCGGCGCGTCGGCTTCCTCGGGCGCGGCCGCGTCGACGCCGCCGCGCTCGACGCCGAGACGATCCTGCACGTCGACGGTCCGCCGGCGCTCGCCGCGGCGGTGCTCCGCGCCTCCTCGCGCCCGGCGCCGCGCCGGCCGGAGCTCGGCGCGCGATGCCCGCTCGGCGAGCACGCGTCGGCGCCGCTCGTGTTCTGCGCCCCGCACCCGCTCGAGCTCCCGCTCGACACCGGCATCGGCGTGCTGCTCGCGCGCGAGCGCACGTTCGTGGCCTCGGTGCGGCCCGAGGACGGCCAGCTGTGGGTGCGCGCCGAGCTCTGGGGGGAGTTCCCGCCCGGCGTCGCCGAGAACCTGCGCGCGTTCGCGGAGTCGATCGCGGCGCGCGATCTCGGCTCGGTCCTCGGCCTGCGCGAGGCGCTCTCGACGCTCGTCGTCGAGGCCGACGAGGCGCACGTGCGGGCCGCCGCGGCGTTCGATCCGGCGCGCCTGGCCACCGGTCTACGCGCGCTCCTCGTCGCCGAGATCGAGGAGCTCATCGAGGGTCCGCTGTCCGGTGGCGCCCCCTGAAACGTGCTACCCTCGGCTGTGCCGCGTGAGCTGGAGTTCAAGGTCGGTGACAAGTCCGTCCACCCCCATCACGGCGTCGGCGAGGTCACCGCGATCGAGCACCGAGAGATCGCCGGGCAGCGGAAGGCGTTTTACACGCTGCACCTCATGACCGAGGGCACGAAGGTGATGGTCGCGACGGACGCGGCGGCCAAGCTCGGGCTGCGCCGGCCGGTGAGCCGGCGCGAGTCGACGAAGGTGCTCGACATCCTGCGCGACAAGACGATCGCGGTGACCTCGCAGCCGTGGAACCGGCGCTACCGCGAGTACATGGAGATGCTCAACAGCGGCTCGCCGTACGAGGTCGCCAAGGTGCTGCGCGACCTGAGCGTGATCCGCGGTGAGAAGGAGCTCTCGTTCGGCGAGCGCGGCCTGCTCGACAAGGCGCGCAACCTGCTCGTCGGCGAGCTCGCGATCGCGCGCCGCTGCAAAGAGGAGCGGATGCAGACGGAGATCGAGGCGATCCTGGGGCTCGGCGCGTGAGCAGCCTGCCGCCCCTCTCGTTCGACGCGCAAGGGTTGTTGACGGTGGTCGCGCAGGACCATCGCACGGGCGAGGTGCGGATGGTCGCGCACGCGAACCGCGAGGCGCTCGAGGCGACGCTGCGCACGCGCCGGGCGACGTTCTTCAGCCGCTCGCGCGGGCGCCTCTGGGTCAAGGGCGAGGAGAGCGGGAACGTGCTCGAGGTGCGCGAGGTCTGGCTCGACTGCGACGCGGACTGTGCGGTCTACCTCGTCGAGCCCGCCGGTCCGAGCTGCCACACGGGCGCCGAGTCGTGCTTCTTCGTGCGGCTCGACGGCGAGGGCGGGGGCCGGGCCCTGCCGGTGCTCGCGCGGCTGGAGCGCGAGCTCGAGGCGCGCCGCGACGCGAGCGCCGAGCGCAGCTACACCAAGAGCCTGCTCGAGCAGGGCGCGCCGAAGATCGGGGCGAAGCTCCGCGAGGAGGCGGGCGAGCTCGCCGACGCGCTCGAGCGCGAGAGCGACGCGCGCGTGGTGAGCGAGCTCGCGGACGTGCTCTACCACGCGATGGTCGGCCTCGTGCACCGCGGCGTGCCGCTCGCCTCCGTCGAGGCCGAGCTCGCGCGCCGCTTCGGTGTCTCGGGGCACGAGGAGAAGGCGAGCCGCTGAGCCGCGCGTCAGGCGGATCGGAAGCGTCCGTCCGCGAAGACGAAGCGCGTCGGGCCCTCGATGCGGCGCTCGCCGATCGGGTGCTCGGGATCGCCCGGGAGCGTGAGCGTCGGCTGATCGCCGAGCTGCACGAAGTGCGGCATCACCGGCGCCGGCGCGGGCCTCGCGGCGGCGGCCTCGAACGCGGCGTCCACGCTCGCGAGCGCCGCGAGCTGCTCGATGGTGCGCAGCGTCGGCGGCGGGAGCGAGATGCTGCCCGCCTCGAAGCGCGCGAGCGCCGCCTCGGGGGTGAGCCACTCGCCCTCGGTCACCTCGATGCGATCGTGCGCGGCGGTCTGCTCGCGCGGCGCGCGCGCGACGAAGAAGCGCGCGTCGTAGCGGCGCGGCTCGACGAGCGGCGTCACCCAGCGCGACCACGGCGCGAGCTGGTCGAGCGCGAGGACGAGCTCGAGCTCGGCGGCGATCTTCGCGAAGTCCTCGCCAGCGTGCAGGCGCGCGCGCGCGGCCGCGAGGTCCGCGTGCGCGCTCGCCTCGGCGAGGAGCACGCCGGCCTCCTCGAACGTCTCGCGGATCGCCGCGACGTGGAGCGCGAGCGCGCGCGCGGCGTCGTCCTCGCCGAGGAGCGCGGCGGCCGCCTCGGGCGAGCGCCCGCGCACCCGCGTCCAGCCGAGGTCGGTCGGGTCGACGGTGCCGCCGGGGAAGACGTACGCGCCCGCCATGAAGCCGCTCTTGTGGTGGCGCTTCACCATGAACACCGCGACGCCGCCGCGCGGCTCGTCGCGCAAGAGCAGGACCGTCGCGGAGTCGCGCGGGACCGCGGGCTCGCCAGCCACGGCGCTCAATCGAGCACGGCGGTCGTCGGCACGCCGATCGCGGAGGCGAGCCGCGCGAGCGTCTCGAGCGACGGCGTGTGCCGGCCGGCCTCGACGCGCGCGATGTTCGGCCGGTGGATCCCCGTGCGGCGCGCGAGCTCCGCCTGCGTGAGGCCCGCCGCGAGGCGCAGCTCGCGGATGCGCTGGCCCAGGCGCACGCCGTCGATGCCCACCGGCGCGTGGCTCGCGCCGTTGGACTTCTGCGCGAGCTGGCTCTTCTTGACGACGGCGTCGGTCGTCAACGTCATTTCCTTGCCACTCTCGAGCGAGAGCACCGCGCAGGTCGCGTCGTTCTCGAGCGCGATCGTCTCGACGGCCGAGCCGTCGTCGCCGTCGAGCAGCTCGCGGTCGACGAGGATCGCGTTGCCGTCGCTGAAGATCGCGAGCAGCTCGCCGCCGCGCGGTGACACCGTGAGGAACTCGAAGCGCTGCGCGCGCGACGCGTCGGCGCGCCGCGCGAGCGCGGCCACGATCCGATCGACGTCCTCGGGCCGGCGCGTCACGAGCCCGGCGCAGAGATCGTCGAGGATGTCGTCGATCGAGCTGACGTCGACGGTCGCGGGGACCGAGACGACCGGCCGCGCGCCGAGCGCGCGCGCGAGGCCCACGTGCGCGAGCAGCTCGTCCTCGTCGTAACCCTCCGCGCCCGCGTCGATGACGACGGCGCCTCCGGCCGCGAGCGCGTCGGGCAGCTGATCCGGCCGCGCGATCGCCGCCTCGAGCCCGACCGCGCTGAGCGCGCGGCCCCACTGCTGCTCGAAGGTCGCGCGGTCCGTGAAGAGCGTCACCGTCTGCATCGGCGAACCAGCCATCTTTCCTCCGGGCGTCACCGTCGTCGTCGACGTCGTTCGGCCCTGCTGCGCTGCGGTCTTCGTGTTCACGGCGTCCTCGGCAAGCGTCTTCGCAGACGGTGATGGAGCCACGGATGCGCGCCCTCTGCAACCCGCTCGTGCGCGTCGATCACGCGCTCGAGGAGAAAGCGCAATCATGCGTGAGGGTTCGGCGGCGAATCGCGCTCGCCGCCGACCGGGTAGGCAAATGGACCACCCCGCGCGAGGCGATCGCGAGGCCGCCTTCGCGCCGGCCTTGCGTTGACAGAGCGGAGCCCGCTTGCTACCGAACCCCTCCCTGACGGGCGCGGCGCGCCCCCACGAGGCGGCCCCGTGTTCAAGTCGATCTGCATCTTCTCCGGCCACGCCAACGCTCCCTTGGCGGAGCAGATCGCGAGCTACCTCGAGGTCCCCCTCGGGCGCTGCAAGATCAGCACGTTCTCCGACGGCGAGGTCTTCGCCGAGGTGCGCGAGAACGTGCGCGGCGTCGACTGCTACGTCGTCCAGCCGACCTGCGCGCCGGTCAACGATCACCTGATGCAGCTGCTCGTGGTGATCGACACGCTCAAGCGCGCGTCGGCCGGCTCGATCACGGCGGTGATGCCGTACTACGGCTACGCGCGCCAGGATCGGAAGATCGCGCCGCGCACGCCGATCACCGCGAAGCTCGTCGCGGATCTGCTGCAGGCCGCGGGCGCGTCGCGCGTCGTCGCGATGGACCTGCACGCGGGGCAGATCCAGGGCTTCTTCAACATCCCGTTCGATCACCTGTACGCGATGCCGGTGTTCCTGAACTACCTCCAGCCCAAGCTCTCGCCGGGCAGCGTGTGCGTCTCTCCGGACGCCGGCGGCGTCGAGCGCGCGCGCGCGTACGCGAAGCGCCTCGGCTCGGAGCTCGCGATCATCGACAAGCGCCGGCAGGCCGCGAACGTGAGCGAGGTGATGAACATCGTCGGCGCGGTCGAGGGGCGTGACTGCGTGATCATCGACGACATGGTCGACACCGCGGGGACGCTCACGAACGCCGCGCAGGCGCTCGTCGAGCGCGGCGCCTCGCGCGTGTTCGCCGCCGCGACGCACCCGGTGCTCTCGGGGCCCGCCGTCGATCGGATCGAGAGCTCGATCCTCGAGGAGGTCGTCGTCACCGACACCGTCCCGATCCCGGCGCGCGCGAGGGAGTCGGGCAAGTTCAAGGTGCTGTCGGTCTCGCGCCTGTTGGGCGAGGCCATCAAGCGAATCCACAACAGCGACTCGGTCAGCTCGCTCTTCGTCTAGAGACGAGCGGACTCGAGCCCATCGAAGAGAGAAGAGAGAGAACCATGCAAGCGCAGGCGCTTTCGGCTGAGGTCCGCGACAAGAGCGGAAAGGGGCCGTCGCGTCAGCTCCGCGCACGCGGGCTGATCCCGGCCATCTACTACGGTCCCGGAGCGGAGACGGTGAAGCTCGCCGTCTCGCCGCAGAAGCTCGAGCGGGCGATCACCGGCGAGTACGGGCGCAACCAGGTCATCGAGCTCGACATCGCCGGGCAGAAGGCGCTCGCGCTGGTGCGCGATCTCGCGATCGACCCGGTGCGTCGCACGCTCCTGCACGTCGACTTCTACGCCGTGGCCGAGGACCGCCCCGTCGAGACGACGGTCCCGCTCGAGACGCACGGCCGCGCGCTCGGCGTCCAGAAGGGTGGCCACATCCGCAAGCTCTTCCGCGAGCTCCCCGTCCGCGCGTTCCCGCAGAACGTCCCGGCGTCGATCACGATCGACGTCGCGCCGCTCGACCTCGGCGCCGAGGTCAAGGTGGAGGACCTCACGCTCGACCCGGGCGTCGAGGTGATGTTCCCCGGTCGCCGCCGCGTGCTCTCGCTGGAGTACAAGGAGGCGAAGGCGAAGAAGGACGAGGACGAGGCGACGCCGGCGGCGGCGGCGCCGGCCGCCAAGGCGCCGGCCAAGAAGAAGTGATCGAGCTCGTGGTCGGGCTCGGCAACCCCGGGCCCGGCTACGCGAAGAACCGACACAACGTCGGCTTCCGGATCGTCGCGCCGCTCGCGAGCGCGTGGGCCCCCGCGTTCGGCGGGCGGTTCGCGCGTGCGCCCGTGGGCGGGCGCGACGTCGCGCTGCTCATGCCCGAGACGTACATGAACCGCTCGGGCGCGTCGGTCGTGCGGGCGATGGAGCACCTCGGCGTCGCGCTCGACGCGGTGCTCGTGGTGCACGACGAGCTCGATCTGCCCCTCGGCGCGCTGCGCCTGAAGCGCGGCGGCGGGACGGGCGGCCACAACGGCCTCGGGTCGATCGTCGCCGCCGCCGGCGGGCCGGGCTTCGACCGGTTGCGCGTCGGCATCGGCCGCCCGCCCGAGGGCGCCGTCGTCGACTGGGTCCTGGGAGATTTCTCAGAATCCGAGGGCGCGCGGCTCGCGTCCGTGCTAGACGACGCGACCCGCGCGCTGACGATGGCCGTGGTGGACGGCACCGTCGCCGCCATGAACGTCGTCAACGTGCGAGCTCCCGGACCCTGAGAACACCACTTCCTCGCTCCGCCCGCGTGGCGGGGCCTTCGACCGAGAGGAACCAGAGAATGAGCGCAGCGAAGAAGCTCGCACGCGAGTACGAGCTCGTTTACATCATGCGACCGACCATCGGCCCGTCGGAGGCCAAGAAGGTGTCGGATCGCGTCGTCGAGCTGCTCGACAAGTACGGGGCGCGGCTCACGCGCGTCGACCAGTGGGGCAAGCGCCGCCTCGCGTACGCGATCCAGCGGCACACGCGCGGCCAGTTCGTCTACGTGCGCTACGTCGGCTTCTCCGACGTGGTCGCCGAGATCGAGCGCAACCTGCGCAACCTCGACGAGGTCATCCGCTACCAGACCGTGCGGCTCGAGGGGCTCTACGACCTCGAGGCCCTCGAGGTCGATCCGGCCGAGATCGAGTTCCACGAGCTCGAGGCGGGCGCCGACGACGAGGACGACGAGCCCTCCTTCGAGGAGCGGCTCGGGATGAGGGAGCGCCCGCGCGCGGAGGCCGCGGACGCGGCCTCGGGCGAGGCGGAGCTCGGCGCTCCGGGCGATATCGAAGGTGACGACGGCGAGGGCGCGGACGCGTCGGGCGCCGAGGAGGAGGCGTGAGCCATGATTGACGACGACGACGACGACGACGACGTCGGGGGCGGAGTGGTTCGCAAGACCGGGCGCGGCGACGACCCGCTCGGCATTCGGCGGCGCGGTGGCCGCAAGCGGCCGCCGGCGTTCGTGATGGCCACGGACTTCGTGTTCGACTACCGCGACCCGCAGACCCTGCGTCACTTCATCACCGAGCGGGGCAAGATCGTCCCGCGCCGGATCAGCGGCCTCACGGCCAAGCAGCAGCGGCAGCTCACGCAGTCGATCAAGCGCGCGCGCATGATCGCGCTGTTGCCCTACACCGCGGTGAAGTAGCCATGGCCAAGACGACCATGCACGTCGTGTTGCAGGACGACGTCGAGAACCTCGGCCGCGCGGGCGAGCTCGTCCGCGTCAAGCCGGGCTACGCCCGCAACTACCTCCTGCCCCGCGGGCTCGCCGCGGTCGCCACGCGCGGCAACGTCGCGCAGATCGAGCACGCGAAGGCGGTCGCGCTCAAGCGCGCCGCCAAGCTCTCGGCGGACGCGAAGACGCGCGCCGCCGCGCTCGAGGGGACCCGCGTCGAGATCTCCGCGAAGGCGGGCGAGAGCGGCAAGCTCTTCGGCTCGGTCGGCGCGAAGGACATCGCGGCCGCCCTCGAGGCCAAGGGCATCGAGATCGACAAGAAGCGGATCGTGCTCGACGAGCCGATCAAGGACGTCGGCGAGCACGACGTCGTGATCAAGCTCGGGTACGAGGCCGCCGCCACCCTCAAGGTGAGCGTCGTCGCGGCCTGATCCTCGGAGGGCTCGACCCTCTCCGGGCGCGGCTCGCTTCCGTCAGTCCCCCTTCGGCCATCGCGTCGGAGGGGGACGTGTCATTCGTGCGTTCTTCTGTCCCTGCGGACTGAGTGGTAGACCGACTCGTCATGGCGATGCCGGACCCGATGGCCTTCGAGGGCGCGCCGATGCCGGCGGCGCCGCGTGGTCGCGTGCCGCCGCACTCGCTCGACGCCGAGCGCGCGGTGCTCGGCGGCATCCTGCTCGACAACGCCGCGCTCGCGAGCGCGGCCGAGATCCTCGAGCCCGACGACTTCTACGGCCGCGCGAACGCGCTCCTGTTCGCGGCGATGCTCGAGCTCTACCGCAAGGGCGCGCCGGTCGATCTGATCACGCTGCGCGCGTGGCTCGTCGATCGCGGCACGCTGCAGAAGGCGGGCGGCGACGAGCACATCATCACGCTCACCGAGACGATCCCGACGGTCGAGAACATCGCGCACCACGCCAACATCGTGCGCGAGAAGTCGCTCGTCCGGCGGCTCATCCAGAGCTGCCACGAGATCGCCGCGCGCGGCTACGGAGACTTCGGCGAGGTCGAGGAGTTCATCGACGACGCCGAGAAGCAGATCTTCGACGTCACCAAGCAGAAGTCGGCCTCGCCGTACGAGCACATCCGCGACGTCGTGATCCGCACGTTCGAGCAGGTCACCGAGGCGGCCGATCGCAAGGAGATGATCTCCGGGCTGCCGACGGGCTTCGGCAAGCTCGACCGGATGACCGCGGGCTTCAAGGCGGGCGAGCTGATCATCATCGCGGGCCGCCCCGGCATGGGCAAGACGGCGCTCGCGATGAACATCGCGACGCACGCGTGCGCGGCGCGCACGACGCCGGTGGTGGTGTTCAACCTCGAGATGGCGAAGGAGGAGCTCGCCAAGCGCCTCCTCTGCAGCGAGGCGCGCGTCGACGGCGGGCGCCTGCGCACGGGCATGCTCAGCCGCGACGACTGGACGCGCCTCACGAGCGCGGCGGGCACGCTGACGAACATGCCGCTGTTCATCGACGACACGCCGGCGATCACCGTGATGGAGCTGCGCGGCAAGGCGCGGCGGCTCAAGGCGGAGCACGGGCTCGGCATGATCGTGGTGGACTACCTCCAGCTCATGCGCGCGGGCACCAAGGTGGAGAGCCGCGAGAAGGAGGTGAGCGAGATCAGCCGCTCGCTCAAGGCGCTCGCGAAGGAGCTCTCCGTCCCGATCGTCGCGCTCTCGCAGCTCAACCGTGGCGTCGAGACGCGCGCCGGCAAGGACAAGCGGCCGCAGCTCGCGGACCTGCGCGAGTCGGGCGCGATCGAGCAGGACGCGGACGTGATCCTCTTCGTGTTCCGCGAGGAGTTCTACAACCGCGACGATCCGGATCTGCGCGGCATCGCGGAGCTGATCATCGGCAAGCAGCGCGCGGGCCCGGTCGGCACGGTGAAGTGCCGGTTCTTCCACGAGTACACGCGCTTCGAGAACCTCGGCGACGACTTCGACGACGGGATGGAAGGCGGCGGGTTCGATCCGGGCCCCGACGACTTCGCGGATGGCTGACGTGACGCGCGCGCCGATCGGGTGTGGTGTCGCGCTCGCCGTGTGCTTGTCGGCGTGCGGCGGCGCGCAGACGGGCGCGGCCGCGGCGGGCGTGACGATCGATCCGCTCGTGTTCCTGACGGAGCTCGGCGCGGGTGGCGCGCCGCACCTGTTCGTCCTGCCGACGCGCTCGATCGACGCGCTCGAGGAGGCGCGGCGCGGCGCGCGCGGGGACGAGCGTCGGCTGCTCGAGCGCGAGCTCGTGGTCGCGTCGATCTTCGCGGCTGACGGGGCCGACGCGCGCGAGGCGCGCCGCATCCGCCAGCGCGCGGAGCGGGCGCTCGACGCGGCGGGCCGAGGCAGCCGCGACGCGGGGCTCGTCGCCGAGCTCGACTTCTTGCGCCTCTGGATGACGTGGCGCGCGGGCGCGCGCGATCGCGCCGACCGGCTCGCCGAGCGCTTCGTGGGCCGGCACGCCGCGGCGGGGCTGTTGACCGGGCTCGCGTACATGGTGCGTGGCGAGAACGCGTTCGAGGACCGGCGCTACGACGACGCCATCCGGCACTTCCGGTTCGGGCTCGGGCAGCTCGGCACGGGGCTCTACGCGTACGCGCTCTACCGCACCGCGCACGCGCACGGCGCGCGGGGGCAGCGTGACGAGGGCATCGCCACGCTGCGCGAGGTCGAGCAGCTCGGGTGTGCGCCGGACGCCGAGCGCACGATCGCGCGGGTCGCGGCCGCCGCGGCGACCGAGCTCGAGACGGGGCTGCGCCAGGGCGAGGACGGCGTCGTGCGTCCGGCGTCGTGCCGCGCGGCGCGCGAGCGCGAGTCGACCGGCTGGCGTCCCGCGGAGTAGCGGGCGGCGCGCGCGCGAGTGTCCGCGGGCGCACCGACGCGCTCATCGCTTCCGAGTCGGGTGCAGATCGGCTCATCTCCGTCACCTCGGCGGCATAGACGCTGCGATTCATGGAGATTCTGAACCGCGGAGGGCCGCAGAGGACCGCAGAGACATGGGTATTGGCCAGACTTCGTCCGTTCCCGCCGCGGAACTCGGCGGCCCGCTACGGTTGAAGTTTCGAGGGAGCCGCGGGGCGGACGCTCCGTGCGCTGGATCTGGGCCGAGCTGCACCCTTCCGCGTCGAGCGAGTGCGGCGCTGGCCTTCACTTCGACGCCGAGTTCTCGTGGCCGTCCTCGCTCGTCGCGGTGGTCACGCCACGCGGATCGTGGCGCCGGACTCCAGGTCGCAGAGGTCGGCGTCCTCCCGCAGCGCGCGCTCGCCTTCGAACGCGCGCGTCGCCTGCCGGCGGAAGGCGTCGCTCGCGGCGCCGAGCAGCGTCCCGACCGCGCGCTTGGCCAGCGTGATCTCGACCTGCGCTCCGTCGCGCTCGAGCGTCACGCGGATCGTCGGGTAGCGCGAGGGGGCGAGCGCGCTCGTCGCGCGCATCGGGTGGCCGCGCGCGGACAGCGCGCGGACGATCTTCGCGATGTTGCGGCAGTCGTCGATCCCGCGGTGGTGGCGGCCCTCGAGCTCGAGGTCGAGCAGCGACAACATCCGTTGCATTCCACCGCTCGTGCGGGCGCCCCGCCACTCGGCGAAGATCGTCTTCACGTTGGTCCAGCGGCGGAAGGGGTGCGGGACGAAGTCGATCTCCGACGCGGCGAGCTGCGCGGGGAGCATCGTCTGGAGGTCCCAGTCGCCGCAGGTGACGATCAGGTAGGGGAGGGTGCCGGGAGGCGCGGCGGGGACGAGCGGCAGCCCGTGGGCAGTGAGCCACGCGAGGTAGGCCGCGAGGGCGTCGGGGAACGGCGGCGCGTCATCGACGTCGGCCTGCGTGATCGAGGTGAGCGCGGTGCAGAACGGGGTGAGCGTCGGGTGGTGGACGGGGCGCACGAACGAGACGTGCTCGTCGACGAGCGCGAGCGTGCGCGCGTCGAGCAGGACCGAGGGGAGCTCGATGATCTCCTGCGGGGACGGGGGCGAGCGATCGTCGCACGTGGCCTCGAAGTCGAGGACGACGAGGTGGGTCAGCGGTGCCAACGCGTGGGGCATGGAGCAAGAAGAGTAGCGCCGGCGTCGGCGTCGGCGTCGGCATCGGCTTCGGCGTCCGCGTCGGCGTCGGCATCGGCTTCGGCATCGGCGTCGGCGTCGGCGTCGGCGTCGGCGTTGGTGTCGGCGTCGGTGTCGGCGTCGGCGTCGGCGTCGGCTTCGGCATCGCTCCGTCCCACGGAGGGTTCCCGGGCTCCTCGGCGACGCTGTAGCCGTAGCCGTCGGCGGCTAGCCGATGCCGTGGCCGACGCCGTAGCTGTCCTCGTCTCGGTCGATGTGCCGACGAGGCGTCGTGCACTCGTCCAGGGGCCCGTCGTCCGGCGCCACCCCACTCTGCCCCCGTGCTCGCGCGCGTCAACCGTCGCCTTCGGCGACCCGGCGCGGAGCGCCGGGCTTCGCGGTTGACCCGCGCTGCGCGCGGGGGCGGCGGGGGTGCTCGCCGGACGACGGGCGCGTGTGGGGCGCGGTCGGTGAACGGAGCCGGTGGA
>JAHBWG010000121.1 GCA_019637095.1 Sandaracinaceae bacterium
GTGAAGGTGCTCGAACCGATGCCGACCTGCCCTTCCCGGTTGCGCCCCCAGCAGGACAGCGAGCCTCCCGCGATCGCGCAAGTGTGCGAGCCACCCGCCGCGATCCGCGTGACGGAGAGAAGCCCCATGACGGGTCGCGCCATGTGGCCCGTCGACCCCGTGGTCCCGTCACCGAGCTGCCCTTCGGCCGCCGATCCCCAGCAGAATGCCTGCCCGGTGGAGCGGATCGCGCAGGTGTGGATCCCCCCGGCCGCGATCGCCGTCGCGTCCGTGACCGCGGTGGGAACCGGCACGAGCTGCCTCGTCGCGCCGCTCACGCCCAGTTGGCCGGAGGTGTTCGCCCCCCAGCAGTGCACGGCCCCGAGCCTGATGGCACACGTGTGGCTCGCGCCCGCGGCGAGCGCTTGCACGCTCGTCAGTCCGGAGACGGGCGTCGGACGGTTCGCGCGCATCATCGTGCCATCGCCCAGCTGCCCGTCGAAGTTGGTTCCCCAGCAGTGCAGGCCCGTCGCGCCGAACCCGCACGTGTGGTAGCGGCCTCCCAAGAGGCCAATGGGGTCTTGGCAAAGGGCGTCCGAGCACGGCCACGCGCACCCGCGGTCACAGTTACCGCAGTGCGCGCGGTCGGTGCGCGAGTCGGCCTCGCATCCGTTGCCGGGGTCCATGTCGCAGTCGAGCATGAAGTCCGGGCACATCGTGATGACGCAGCTCCCGCCGATGCATGCTTGGCCTGAGCCACAGGCGATCGTCGCTGCAATCCCGTCGATCACGCCATCGCAGTCGTTGTCCCGGCTGTCGCAGACCTCGGCGCTCGGTCCGACTCTGCCCTCGCAGTCGCCCCAGGCCCCGTCCATGCACCGCTGGGTGCCGGCGCGACACTCGCCGACGTCACTCCCGCCGGGGCACGAACGCGTCATGGTGCCCGTGCACTCCGAAACTGCGGCATCGCCAGCGTCCGTGCTGCCGCCGTCATGCGGTCCACCATCAGGCGCGCCGGCGTCGACGCCGGCATCGTCCCGGTACTCGAACCGGTCGGCACCGTAGGCGAGGTAGCAGCCCTGGGCGAGCGCGCTCGCGCTCATGAGAGGGAGAAGGCAGCGGATCGTAGAGGCACGCATCAGAAGCTCCCACGCAGCTCGACGCCGCAGCCGGTCGGCCCGCACCCGATGGCCACCGGCGAGTCCTCCGCGGGACCGTCACGCAAGAGGAGCGTGAGCGCGAGCCCTGTCGCGGCAACGACGGCCCCGCCGATGAGCGTGATGTCGGCCGCAAGTCCGAGGGTCTCCACGCTTTGTGCGTGCGGTCGCGCCGATGTCGGACAGACGCCCTCCACGCACATCGCGAGGAGCGCGTCGTTCTCGGCCACGGTCACGCCGAAGACGATGACGCCAGCGAGCAGCGACGCGCCGCCGATGCCGAGCAGGATGGGGCCCACAGGCGAGATGCTCCCTCTGGAGTCCGCTGCCGTGCCGGGTCGGCCCGCGCCGGCGAGCGCCGCGACGCTCGCGCGGATGCGCGCGTCGTCGCTTCCAGGCGCGAGCGTCGACTCGCGAAGCTGTCGTGCGGGCCCGGAGTCGGAGACCGCGAACGCGCGCAGCGCCACACCGGACGGGCCCTCGACGACGGCGAGCACCCGGTCGGCACCGACGGCCCGCCCGAGCTCGGCCACGTCGCCCGGGAGGCTCGAGAGCGCGCTCGACGACCCATACACGAGGCTGACCGGACGGCTCACGAGCGCCGCGTCCAGGCTCGCGCGGACGCGCACCGACACGTCGCCCGTGCCGACCTGGATCCGGTGCACGCGACCGGGCTCGGAGCGGCACTCGAGCTGCACGGCGTACGCGCCCGCGGGCACGGCCACGCGCGCGCCCGGGCTCTGCCCGACGCGCACGCCGTTCACGCGGACGGTGCAGTTCGGCGGGTCGTCGGGCGAGCTCTCGACCACGATGGCACCCGGGAGCGCGCCTCCCACCCGCGCCACGAGCTCGAGCACCTCGGGGCGGTGAAGCCCCCGGTCCGGCGAGAAGCGCGGCACGAGCTCGAAGCACTCGCGGGCCGCCGCCTCCCCCGAGCGATCCGCGGCCTGGGCGGCGAACACGCGGTACCCGCACAGGTTCGAGAGGTCGGCGCTCGCGTCGTCGCTGCGGTGGATGGCCGCCAGGTGGGGGCGAAGCTCGTCGAAGAGCCCGCGCGTCGCCGAGAGGATCTCCGCGTGTCGGCGCTGGGCCACGGCCACCGCGAGGTCGTGCTCGAGCTGGTCGAGGCGCGCGACGAGCTCCGCCGGAGCGGGCGAGAACGGCTGCGAGACCTCGTTCTCCACCCGGTGCGTGAGCTGTGCGGCTTGAAACACGGTGGCGCCCGATGTCTCGAGGGTCGCGGCCGACGTCGCGGCGACCGAGAGTGCGCGGCTCGGCGCCTCGCCGATACCGACCGGGATCACGGCCCAGGAGTCGGCGCGCGCAATCGCGCTCGCGTGCACCGCGACCGCGACGAGCGCTGCGCACAGGGTCCGGGTCCATCCATCAGATCTCACAGCACACCGTTCGGATTCGAGTGAGACTGGCGGCGCCTACCGGACTGACCGGCTGCGGGGCGCACGAGCCTGTCGGCGAGAACACCCCCGCGACTCCGCCTGCGTCCTGGGGCCCGATCATCGTGGCGCAGGCGCCGAGTGGAATCGTGTCGTAGAGTAACGCCACCGACCCGCACGCAGAAACTCGCTGGACGTATCCGTCGCAGGTGCCTTCCGGCGGCCCACACTCGCAGGCGGAGCACCCTCGACCATCGTCCACGCCCTCTGCGGTGAGCAGCAACAACGGGAACTGGGGCGGGCACGTCGAAACATCGCCGTCGACGAAAATGCAGAGGCGCTCGTCGTCGGCAAGAACCGGCGCGCATAGGCCGTCGGGGCAGGGAACGGCCCCCCCGAAGCTGCACGCACGATGCGACGCGCTCCATGTCGGTGGAGAGATCGAGACCGTCGGTTCTGGATCGCATGACCCGAGAGCCATGAAGGTGGACAGGGCGACTCTCCAAGGCGCATCGGATGCGGTCGACGAATGGGGCGTGCATCCTCCCGACGGCACGCTCACGTGGTTGATCGAGAGGGTGCACGAGGGGCTGATGTTGACGTTGGAGCAACCCATGGCGCCTTCGCCCGGGTCGGCGCACGAGCAGCCGCATTCCGCGGGCTCGGCAGTGAGACCGCTCCGCGCCGTGAACTCCGACGTGGGGGCGACGCTCGGGCACGGTGGCGCTTCGCTGTCTCCCGAGCCGGTCACGAGCACGACAGGTCCGGACCATCCCGCCGGCACGGGCGGGCCACACCGCAAGTCAGGATCGCTGCATGGCTCGGACACTCCGGCGTCACCGGCGTCCCGCAGGGCCCCGTCCAACTGAGCTCCCGAGTCGGGCACGGAGAACTCGGCTTGAGGTGTCGTGATGAGCGAACAGCCAGCCGCGAGCGCGGCCGACACGGAAAGCGAGTAGACTCGACGCCCATTCATCAGAAAGAGATCTCCAACGCACATCCACGTGCACCACACGCCGCCGCTGCCACTCCGCGCTCACTCTCGCGCAGCGTCAGGGTGAGGATCAAGCCGACGATGGCGGTGATCGATCCGGCCACGAGAAGCGTATCCGAGGCTCCCGCGAGCAGACGCATCGCTTCGAACTGGGGCTGTGTGTCAGGGGGGCAGGCCGTCAGATCCGGACATGCCGTGCGGAACGCGGCATCCTCGTTGAGCGCGACGCCACCGACGATCCCGCCGGCGAGGAGGGCCGCACCGCCGATCCCCAACAGAATCGGTCCGTACACCGGAATCGACTCGGTCGTATCCGCTCGTCGCGAGCCGGCCGGATTTCCCAGTTGCGAGGACGCGAGCGCCGCGACGCTCGCGCGGATGCGCGCGTCGTCGCTTCCCGGCGCAAGCGTCGACTCTCGTAGCTGTCGCGCGGGCCCCGAGTCGGACACCGCGAACGCGCGCAGCGCCACACCGGACGGGCCCTCGACGACGGCGAGCACCCGGTCGGCACCGACGGCCCGCCCGAGCTCGGCCACGTCGCCCGGGAGGCTCGAGAGCGCGCTCGACGACCCATACACGAGGCTGACCGGGCGGCTCACGAGCGCCGCGTCCAGGCTCGCGCGGACGCGCACCGACACGTCGCCCGTGCCGACCTGGACTCGGTGCACGCGGCCGGGCTCGGAGCGGCACTCGAGCTGGACCGCGTACGTGCCCGCGGGCACGGCCACGCGCGCGCCCGGGCTCTGCCCGACGCGCACGCCGTTCACGCGGACGGTGCAGTTCGGCGGGTCGTCGGGCGAGCTCTCGACCACGATGGCACCCGGGAGCGCGCCTCCCACCCGCGCCACGAGTTCGAGCACCTCGGGGCGGTGAAGCCCCCGGTCCGGCGAGAAGCGCGGCACGAGCTCGAAGCACTCGCGGGCCGCCGCCTCCCCCGAGCGATCCGCGGCCTGGGCGGCGAACACGCGGTACCCGCACAGGTTCGAGAGGTCGGCGCTCGCGTCGTCGCTGCGGTGGATGGCCGCCAGGTGGGGGCGAAGCTCGTCGAAGAGCCCGCGCGTCGCCGAGAGGATCTCCGCGTGTCGGCGCTGGGCCACGGCCACCGCGAGGTCGTGCTCGAGCTGGTCGAGGCGCGCGACGAGCTCCGCCGGAGCGGGGGAGAACGGCTGCGAGACCTCGTTCTCCACGCGGTGCGTGAGCTGTGCGGCTTGAAACACGGTGGCGCCCGATGTCTCGAGGGTCGCGGCCGACGTCGCGGCGACCGAGAGTGCGCGGCTCGGCGCCTCGCCGATACCGACCGGGATCACGGCCCAGGAGTCGGCGCGCGCAATCGCGCTCGCGTGCACCGCGACCGCGACGAGCGCTGCGCACAGGGTCCGTTTCATTCGCCCGTCCTCCCTCTCGTCCATACCCGTCAGGGGTGAAGAATACGCTGCACCGTGGCCCCCGCGAAGACCTGCACCGTCTCGGTCCGGGTCGGGGCGCGCGAGCCGCGGGGACCGACCCCGATTCGATGCGATCCCGGCCGGACGCGCACGCGCGCCGTGTCGGTGCCCGCATACCGGCCGTTGACGAACAGCTCCCCCAGCGGTGCCGCCGTGAGGACGAGCGTACCGCGGGGCGCGGCCTCCGCGCTCTCCATGGTGCCCGTCGGCTCCGGTTCGGCAGTCACCGCGGCGAGCTCGGGGGCGGGTTCCACGGGGGCAACGGGTGCCGGATCGACGATGGCACTCTCGGCCCGCTCCGGCGGCTCGGGCGCCGGAGGCTCCGGCTCGGGCGCAGGTGGGGACGGCGAACGCATCGGTGAAGCCTCCGCTTGTCCTTCCTCGGGCCCGCGGTCCGTCGCGGACGTACGGGTCGCGTCATTCGTCCCGAACGCGCCAGCGTAGAAGGAGGCGGTGCCCGCGAGGAGGAGGACGACCACGGCCGAGAGCGCGAACACCGCCATCGTGAGCGTTCTCGAGCGCTCTCGTGTTCCCGGCACGACGTCGCTCGGAAGGGGAGCGGTGGCCGAGATGGGCTTGGTCGGCGCGGCGCCGGGCGCCGTGATCTCGGGCTCCGACGCGTCCGTTCGAGCCGCCCGCTCGTGCTTCGTCACGACCTGCGAGACGGGCACGTCACCCGAGCCCGGCTGCGAAGGCGACGGCCGCGATGCGCTCATCGCGCGCCGGACGGCCTTGGGATCTCGGATGGTCTTCGGTTCGCCGAAGTACGCGAGTCGGACGAGCTGCCGGAGCTCTGCCTTCGCGTCGAAGACGTCGCCCACGATCGCCTTCAACGGGCGGATGAGGGCTTCGGCCGAATCGGGGCGGTGATCGGGGCTCGGCTCGATGAGCCCCGTCGTTCCCTCGCCCGTGCGGTCGAGGAGGGCGTGCATCGCGGGGGAGACGTGCGGGAGGAGGTCCGCGATCGGGCCGCGCTCGCGGATCGCGGCGCGGAAGGCGCGCGCCATGTCGTCGTCGTGACCTCCCGAGGGACTGTCATACGGATGGCGCCCGCCAGAGAGCAGCCGAAAGAGCATGATGCCGAGCGAGTAGAGGTCGGAGCGCCCGTCGAGCTCCTGCCCGCGGAACTGCTCGGGCGACATGTACGCGGGCTTGCCGTACGCCTTGCCGGTCTTCGTGACCACGCTCGCGCCGTCGCGCTTCGCCTTCGCGATCCCCCAGTCGTTGATCTTCACCTCACCTTCGACCGAGATCATCTTGTTGTCCTCGGACACGTCGCGGTGCACCGTGAACTGATGCGCATACGCGAGGCCCTGGCAGACCTCGAGCGCGACGTAGGCGGCGAGGTGCTCGGGGAGCTGCCGCTTCGCGAAGATTTCCTCGTACTTCCAGAAGACCGCCTGCGCCGCCTTGTCGTGGCGGTAGTGGATCTTCTCCCGCCCCGTGGCCAAGCGCTGGAGCTTCCTCATGAGCCTGCGCAGGTCCATCCCACGGATGAGCTCGAGGACGATGTAGTGGGTGCCCGCGAACGTGCCGAAGCTGAGCACGTGCACGATGTTCGGGTGCGAGAGCTTGGCCGCGTTCGCCATCTCGAGTAGGAAGCGCTCCTCGAAGAGGCGAGCACGCTTCGCGGCCTCGTCATCGGGGTCGAGCGCCTCGGGCTGCGGGAGGATGCGCTTGAGCGCGACCTCCTTGGTCGCGCCGCCGGGTCCCACGAGCTCCGCGCGGTGCACCATGGCCATGCCGCCGCGCCCGAGCTCCTCGTGGACCTCGTAGCCCGCGAAGGTCTCGAGTCCTTCGTCGGTTTCGATCTCGTCTTCGACGGTTTGGAACTCCCGCTCTCCCATGACGTTCACCGGTTCGGGCTGAGCGGCGGGGGCCGCTCGGGATGCACCGGAGGAGGATCGCACGCCTTGCCATGCTTGCGCATCACCTCGAGCGCCGCGGCGTGGATCGCCTCCCGCATGAAGGCCTCGAAGGGCCTGCCTTCGAGCCACGCGGCCTCTCGGTAGAACGTGCGGGTGCCGCCGGGGACGATGAAGCGTATCTGCTCGTAGGTGGGCCGCGCGCGAGATGACGCGCTCTTCTGAACCGGGGCGCCTCTCGACGCCGTGTCGCCGCCCTTCGGCTTCTTCGGCCGCGACTTCGCTTTGGCCGCTTTCTCCGACACGGCCTTGCTTCGGCGCGCGGGCTTGCCGCCGCGCGCGCCGGCGCCGTCACGCGCCACGGTGTCCTCCCTCGGTACGCGCGCGCCCGCCGGGTTTCGCCGCAGGGCGCTCGCGCGGCAGGATGTCGCTCTTCTCGACGGGCACGAAGAGCTCGTGGAGCTCGACGCGGAGCCCGCGCGCGATGCGGTCGGCGAAGGCGAGCGTGAGGTTGTGCTTGCCGCGCTCGACGCGCGAGATCGCCGTCGGGTCCATGTCGATGAGCCCGGCAAACACGCTGAGCGAGAGGCCTTGGAGGTCCCGGAACTCCCGGATGCGCGCGCCGATGGCGGGCAGGAGCTCGGACCGGTCCCGCTCTTTCACCCACACGGCGCGCTTCGAGTGCCGGCGGCGGGGCCGAGCCGCGGCGGGCTCGGGCTCGACGACACCTCGGGCGAGCACGTCGCTCTTCTCGGCCGGCACCAGCAGCTCGTGCACGTCGACGCCGAGACCGTGCGCCACCCGATCGAGGAAGACGACCGTTACGTTCGCGCGGCCCTTCTCGAGGCGCGAGATCTGCGACTCGTGGGTGTCGATGCGCTCCGCGAACTCCCGGAGCGACAGGCCCGCGAGCGTTCTGAACTCGCGCATGCGTTCCCCCACCGCGGCGAGTAGCGCGTCGCGCCACTCGTCGAGGTACGGCGCGCTCAAGATCCTCTCTCGTCGAGGCATGATCCGACGATGACACGCCTTGACTTGCTTGTCGACCCGTCGTATGGATCGCGCACGCCGAGAGAGGCTCGGCCGCGAAGGGTGGAGGCGAGTGTGTTTCCTGCGTCGACGAACGGGGGCGGACAGGCGATGGCCATGCCGGATGTCTGCAAGGTTCCCGCGCCTCCCGCGCCGCCCGTGCCGACGCCCTTCCCGAACATCGCGATGCTGAACCAGGCCGACGGCTCGACCTGCTCCGACCGCGTGCGGATCCTGAACCGCAAGGCGTGCACCGTGCGGACCGAAGTCTCGCGCACGAGCGGCGACGAGGCCGGCACGCTCAAGGGTGTGGTGAGCAACTCGACGATGGGCAAGGCCGTGTTTCGGCAGGGAAGCGCGCGCGTAAGGGTGGAGGGCGCCGCGCTCGTGACCGCGCTCAAGCCCACCGCGCACAACGGCTCGAACGCCAACGCCCCCGCGGGCTCGCAGCTCGTGCCCAGCCAGTCTACGGTCATCATCTCGGGCTAGAGCGAACGGGGCGGGGGATGGAACTGATCAAGCAGAGCCCGTTCGAGGTCGGCTGGATCGCGTGGCAGTTCGCGCCCGGCGAGGCGCGCCTCGTGGTCGCGGTCAAGGCCACGTTCGACCTCGTGCCGGAGGGGCCCTGCCGCTTGGCCGCCGACCAGACGCCCGTCACGGGTGACGAGCCGTGGGATGACGATGTCGACGCATCGACTCGGTACGACTCGGACATGGCGCTGCTCAAGCCCTGCGGCGAGTGGTGGCTCACCGGAACGCTGCGGCGCCGCGAACCGACGACCGAGCTCGCGTGCCGCGGGCGGATCGGAGAGATCGAGACGCGCTTCAGCGTGATCGGCGACCGGTGGTGGGAGCCGGCTGGCGGCATGAGCGCGCCCGTGCCGTTCACGTCCATGCCGCTCCGGTGGGAGCGGTGCTTCGGCGGTCCCGACCTGCCGGAGAACCCGCTGGGAGCCGGCATCGCCCGAGACCCGGCCGATGAACGCGGCCGACTACGCCTGCCCAACATCGAGCGCGCGGACCGGCTCGTGCGTTCGCCGGACGAACGCCCCGAGCCCGCGGGCGCTTGGCCTCTCCCACGTCGCTACGCGTCGCGCATGAAGCACCTCGGCACGTACGACGGCGCGTACGTCCGCGATCACTGGCCGTACTTCCCGCCGGACATGAGCTACGCGCACTTCCTCGCGGCGCCGGAGCCTCAGCGGCTCGCGTCAGGGTACTGGCGCGGTGACGAGGAGATCGAGCTCTGGGAGCTCCATCCAGAGCACGCTGTCGTGCGCTGCCGCCTGCCGGGTCTTCGGCCGCGCGCGTTCGTGCATCGCGAGGACCGACCCGACGGCCCGCTCGATGAGATCGGCCTCGTCCTCGACACGATCTCCGTCGACGCAGACGTAGGTCGCGCGCACTCGGTCTGGCGCGGGAGCCTTCCCTGCCGCGATGAGGCGCTATCCGGGTTTCGCCACCTGTTCGTGATCCACGAGGAGATCGGCGCGTCGCAGAGCCCGGCCGAGTACTTTGCGAGCTTCGTGGGCGCACTTGCGGCGCGCATCGAAGAGGACCGGGGATTCGAGCCGGAAGAGCCCCGCGAGGATGTAACCCCGGAGCCCGAGCCGGAAGACGCGCCGCGCGAAGCCATGCCGACCGTGGAGGCGCTCCTCGATGCGCACCGCGCGCATGCCCGCGAGCTCGGCTGGTCCGAGGAGGTCATCGAGACGCTCTACCCGGTCACGCGCGCGCCGGGGCCGCCCGACGAGCGTCGCGCCTCGCTCGAGCAGGCCCTTGCGCTCGCCGAGCAGCTCGCGCTCCCGGAGGTGGCACGCGAGGGTCTCCGAAGCGCGATCGAGAACCTCTCCGCTCCGAGCGAGGAGCCCAAGCGGCGCAAGAAGCGCAAGCCGCCACCTGCCGGCCTCTTCACGCCGCAAGAGCTGCGCGACGAGGTAATCCGGCGCCTCGCTGCCGACGAGCCGATCGCCGGGCTCGACCTGAGCGACGCGGATCTCTCGCTCATGAACCTCTCCGGCGTCGATTTGTCCGGCGCGCTCCTTCTCCGGGCCGATCTGCGCCAGGCGACGCTCGATGGCGCACGCCTCGACGGCGCCACCCTCGACGAAGCGAAGCTCGGCGGGGCCACGCTGCGCGGCGCTTCCCTCGTGGGAGCCAGCGCTTCGCTCATCGAGGCCGACGGCGTCGACTTCACGAGCGCCGTGCTCGAGGGAGTGTTCGCCGAGCGGGCGAAGCTAGCGGGCGCCATCTTCCGTGGCGCCAAGGCCTCGCGGGCGTACCTGGAGGAGTGCAACGCCGAGCGCGCGGACTTCGAGGGAGCCTCGCTCGAGGAGGCCGACTTTCCATACACGAACCTCGACGGAGCAAACCTGCGCGATGCAGGCCTCGCCGACGCGCGGCTCGACGGGGCGACCCTGCGTCATGCGGTGCTCGATCGCATCCGGGGCGCCAAGCTCCGTGCCTCGGACGCCGACTTCACAGGCGCGTCGTTTCACGGCGCCGCGCTTCCCGAGGCTGCCTTCGCGGACAGCATGCTCGCGGGCGCGCGCCTCACGGAGGCCGACCTCACGCGAGCGATCTTCGAGAAGGCGCGGCTCGACGGGGCCGAGCTCCTTGCCGTCCGTGCGCGCTCCGCGTGCTTCTCGGGGGCGTCGCTCGTCGGCGCCTCGCTTCACGGCGCGGACCTCCTTGGTGCGCGCTTCGACGGCGCCACGCTCCGGAACGCCGACTTGCGCGGCGCGAGCGCGTACCAGGCGGAGTTCTGGCGGGCGGATGTCGACGGCGTGCGGTTCGACGGCGCGAACCTCGCGGAGACGAAGCTCGCATGACCGCCGTGCTCGAGACCCGCGAGGCGTTCGAGGCGGCGCTCACCGAACGACGCCTGCTCCACGACGTGATCGTGCGCGGCGTCGACCTCACCGGCGTCTCGCTCTCGGGCGTCCTGCTTCGCGCGGTCCGCTTCTTCCGCTCCAACTTCGCCGCGATCGATGCTCGCGGCGTCCAACTCCAGAACGTCGTCTTCGCCGGCTGCGTGATGCGCGGCGCCAACTTCTCGGGCGCGCGCCTCGTCTCGGGTTCCTTGCGCCTGCGCCCGCACCGGGACCAGGTCACGGACCTCTCCGGGGCGGACCTCACCGACGCCGACCTCGAGAGCGCGGTCTTCGAGCGGGTCCTCCTCACGCGCGCGAACCTCTCCGGCGCCATGCTCGACAGCGCGGAGCTCGTCGACTGCGATCTCGACGACGCCGTCCTCGCGAGCGCCTCCCTTCATCTCGCGGCGTTCCGCGGCTGCCGGTTCCGGCGCGCAGAGCTCACCCGGGCTCGTCTGGACATGGCCGCCGTCCTCGGTTGCGACGGCACGGCCGCCGACTTCACGGACGCATCGCTCGTGGATGCGAACCTCTCGGGTACGTCGCTCGCGGGTGCCGTGTTCTCGCTCGCGCGCCTGCGCGGCCAGCGCTTCGAGGGAGTGGACATCTTGCCGCTCGCATTCTCGGGCGCGGACCTGCGCGAGGCGGTGCTCTCGGGTCGCGCGCTCGAGGGCGCGGACTTCTCGCATGCCGACCTGCGCGAGGCGGATCTCACCGAGGCCCGCCTTGCAGGAGCGAACCTCGCGGAGGCGAAGCTCGACTCGGCGCGCCTTGTGCGGGCAGACCTTCGAGACGCGTGCCTCGATGGCGCTCGGCTCGACGGTGCCGCCGCGGACGACGCATCCCTCGTCGGGGCGTCGCTCATCGGCGTGCGCGGCGAGGCCGTGAAGCTCGAGGGCGCGGACTTGAGTCGCGCGCGGCTCGACGGCGCCGAGCTCGAGCGAGCCAACCTGCTCGACGCTTCGCTCGAGGAAGCGAGTCTTGTCCGTGCGAACCTCACCGGCGCGTATGTGCGCGGCACCAAGTGGTCCCGCGCGACGCTCGAAGAGGTGGTCCTCGACGCGATCGACGCGGCGCGGGCCGACCTGCGCGGCTTTGTCGCCGTCCGATGCAGCCTGCGAGGAGCAAACCTCGCACGCGCGGACCTGCGGGGCGCGGTCCTCGCGGGGTGCGATCTCACCGGTGCCCGGCTCGCCGAGGCGGACCTCGACTCGGCCGATCTCGCCGAGGCTGTCGCCGAGAGTGCGGACCTCACGGGCGCACTCCTCGTGAACGCGCGGCTCGACCGCGCGGAGCTCGCGCAGGCCGTGCTCGCGGACGCCGACCTGTCTGCGGCGAGCTTGTACCTCGCGAATCTCTCGGGGCTCGATCTGCGCACCGTCCGCGTCTCTCACGAGACGACGTTCGAGGCGGCCAAGCTCGCGGGCGCAGACCTCCGAGGCTTCGCGTTTCACGGTTGCACCCTCAAGAACGCGGACCTCTCCGGGGCGCAGCTCCAGGGAGCGCTCCTCTCGCTCGTTCGCGGGTATCAGCTCGAGCTCACGGGGGCCGACCTCACGGATGCCAAGCTCCTGCGTGCCGACCTGCGCGCCGCTGATCTCTCGGGCGCCATGCTCGCCGACGCGGACCTCGGCGGCGCGGATCTCCGGGGGGCGCAGTTTCGGAAGGTCGTCGCGTGGCGAGCGCGCTTCCCGCTCGCGGCGCTCAGCCGAAGCCAGTGGAGCGACGCCGATCTGCGCGAGGCCTTCTTCGATCACGCCGACCTGCATCTCGGCGCCATCGAGCGGAGCCTCATGCTCGCGGCGAGCTTCCGAGAGGCAAACCTCGAAGGGTGCAGCTTCTACGGCTCCGCGTCGGAGGGCGCGGACTTCGAGGGGGCGAACCTCGCGAACGTCTCGTGGACCGACGCGGGCCGCGCCAAGGCCGAGGCGTTCCAACCCATGCGGGCGCAAGCCCTCGGAGAGCGCATGTGACGAACGGACGAAGCAGAGAGCAGCCGCACGAGTGGGCGGAGCGCCGCGTGGTCGACCACGAGTTCGAGCTCGGCGACCATCAGAGCCGCATCGAGGAGATCGAGGACCGGCTGCGGCAGGTCTTCCCCGCGCCGAACACGCAGACGGGTGGAGCGCAGCGCGCGATCCTCGAGGTCCAGCGACCCTACAGCGTTCTGGCCATCGGCGCGCGCGGCCTCTTAGCGACGGAGGGTCGGCCGATCGGGCCCGGCGGCGTCGGTATCGAGACCGAAGAACATCTCGGCGTTCACGTCCGAGGCCATGCCTGTATCGACGCCGAGGGGCTCACGATCGTGCACTCGAGCGATCCGATGCACCTGCTCACCCAATCGACGCTGAGCCTCGCATCGGTTGACGCGCTGCGGGTCGGAACGAACCTCGGGGACATCGAGATCAGCGCCGGTTCCGTGCAGCCCCGGGATCCACACTTCACGGTCGCGCCGTCGACCCCCATCGACCCGATGCCGGAGATCGACACGGCCACGCCTCGGACGCTATCGGAACGAATCGAGTCCGGCTGGGACAGCGTCTGGCACACGTGCCGACTCGGGGCCACGGCCTTTCAGCGGTACGAAGAGAGGCGGACGGGACGAGTGAGTCCGCCGAGCATTGCTCCGACGGTGGTACGGCTCACGCGGAGCGTGCTGAGCCGCGTGTCGGTCCTGCGCGCCGCCGCGAGCGTGGCCGCGCATGCCGTCGAGCTCGCCCTCGATGCGGTCGCGGCGGAGGTCGAAGGCCCGCGGGTTCGGATCCACGGCGACGGCGGCGTCCACATCGCGACGCCGGGCGGCGCAGACATGTTCGGGGGCACGAAGGTCTCGTGCTCGAGCCCGGGAAAGGCGGAGCTCCGAGGCGGCCTCTCCGCGGCTGTCTACTCGCCGGTGTCTGCGAGCTGCTACGGCGTCGCTGGCGCGAAGCTCAAGTCCGAGGCCGTGGCCGAGGTCTCGGCGCGGTATGTCGTGGCGAAGGGGACGTGGTGCGAGATGCAGTCCCGCACCGCAACGGGGCTCACCTCCGCCGGCGACGTGACGGTGCAGGCGGACCGCAACGTCACGATGGAAGCCCCCACCATCGCCGTCCAAGCGGATCAGTTTCACCTCGGAGCGAACGATGTCGTGCAGATCGCGTCGGACACGAACGTGATCACGTACGCACATCGCACGAACACGATTCGCTCCGACGAGGACGTACAGATCGAGGCCGAGCGCAGCATCGAGCAAACGGTGAGCCGGACGCACCTGAAGATCCGGAACGAGACGATCGAGATGACCCCTGGTGCCGGAGACAAGCTCACCGTCGCCCGGCATTCTCTCACCTACGGCAACATCATCCGCTCCGCCCGCAACGGGACCACGATTCGCGGCCGGTGCAACTTGGGGTGAAAGATGGCCGACGATCTCGAGGCGATACAGGCGCAGAACGCCGCACTCCAGGAGGAGCTCGAGGCGGTCAAGAGGCAGATCGCCGAAGCGGAGGCCAAGCTCGCCTGCTCCGTTCGGCAAGCGGGCCCGACCTTCCTCGATCCCGACGGCGGGCGCATGGCGGCCTTCGAGCAGGCGGTCGCAGAGGCAAAGTCACAGGCGGAGCGCGACAGGAGCGCCATTCGTCTGCGTGACCGTGCGCCCCGCTGGCGCTCCGGGTCGTCGGATCCCGAGACGCTCTACTTCAAACGTCTCTTCTTCATGGTCGGAACTTGCATGACGGGTCTTCTCGTCGTCGGCGGGGTCGCCTTGGCGGGCGTTGACCTTCCCGTGAGCGGAACCGTGCTCGGGATCGGGATCCCGGCGGTCGCGTTGGGCGGAGCCGTGCTCCTGTTCCGCACGAGGGGCCGATAGATGCGCGACGACCTCCTTGCAGCCCGGGCACGGAACGAGGCTCTTCAACGCGAGCTCGCCGACGCACGGGCGAAGCTTGCGGCCGCGGAGAAGGCTCTCGCGGAGCGAGAGGCACGCGAGCTCTCGGAGACGGAGCGGGAGCGGCAGGCCGCAGCTCGACGCGCCGAGGCGAAGCGGAACACGCGGCCCGCGCAGCCCGGAGGCCGGACCGCCGAGACCTCGGTGGGGGACACTGGCGACGTCGTGCCCGACGAACCGGTCACGCCGGGCCTGATCGAGTCGGCTCTCGGCCTTCTGTCGCATTGGGGCGAAGACGACTAACGACGATTGACGAGGTGAACCGTGGGAACTGTCGTAGCACTTGCAAGCGCCCGCGAGGCGGGCTCGGACACGGAGCCGCTGTCGCGCGTGGACGTCCCCGCGCGCGACGGCGCATGCGCGGTGGAGTGGACGGAAGGGCCGTCCGGCTCGTGCGTTCGTCTCCTCGACGAGCGCGGGGCGGCGCTCGTCGAATACCGCCCGGCGGAGGGTACGTGCCGCATCGTGGCGGACCGGGTGGAGCTGCACGCCCGCGACGACCTCGACCTTCACGCCGGCCGCCGCGTGCGTATTCGCGGCGAGCAGGAGGCGGAGATCGCGGTCGCCGGTAGCCGCGTGAAGCTGTCACCCGAGCGCGTCGAGCTCGAGAGCCCGGCGGTGACCGCCAAGGCGGAGCGCATCGACTGGTCGGCCGCCCTCGTGCGCACGGTCGGCCAAGAGGTGGAGACCGAGGCCAACCGGCTCGTCCAGCGTGTCGGCGAGCTCGACACGACCGCGCGCCGCATCGTCGAGCGCGCCCGCGAGATGTTCCGCGACGCCGAGGATCTCGCGCAGACCCGGGCCGGACGACTGCGCTTGGTCGCCGAACGCACGCTCTGGGCGTTCGCGCACCGGGCGATGTGGAAGGCCGAGGACACCGTAACCGTGCGCGGCAGGCGCATCTACCTGGAGTAACCGAGCATGAGCGACGAAACCGACTCCTTTCGGCCTGTGTTCCAGACGGCCGCCGAGCTCGACGGAGCGACGCTCGAGGTCGAGCGCGTGCGCGGCACGCAGGCTCTCTCCGGGCTCTACGAGTTCACGGTCGTCGTGCGCCACGACGAAGACGGCGGCCTCGATGACGACGTGATCGACGATCTCCTCGTCCGGCCCGCCCGGCTGGGGCTCGTCTTCGGCAACGTGTTCGGGATCGTGCGCCGGATCGAGATGCTGCCGATGACGGCGCTCCGGCCCACGTTCTACGAGATCACGCTGGTGCCGAAGCTCTGGAGGCTCACGCTCGTGCGCCGCTCGCGCGTGTTCCAGAACATGAGCCACCTCGACGCCGTGAAGGCGGTGCTCGCGCAGCACGGGCTCGACGACGCGCGCCACCTGGAGGACCGCACGGAGGAGACCTACCCCGCGCACGAGTACGTCGTGCAGTACCAGGAGACGGACCTCGATTTCGTCCGGCGGCTCCTCGCGTACAACGGGATCCATTACCGCTTCGTCCACGAAGAGAGCTCCGAGCGGCTCGTGCTCGGGGATCGCAACGCGTCCTTCGACGCGCTCCCGATCTCTGCGCACGAGCTCCAATACGACCCGCACGGCGAGGCGCCGGACGACGGCATGCCGCGCATCTCGGCGCTTCGCCGCGTTCGCGAGCCGCGTGTTCGGAGCGTCGTCGTCCGCGACTACAACTGGCGGACCCCGCAGCATCCCGTGCGGGCCGAGGAACGCGCCGACGAAACCGGGTACGGCTTCGCCGACTTCTACGGCGAGCACGTGCGCGACAACGAGCAGGCCGCACGCCTCGCGGGTGTGCGGGCCCACGAGCTCCTGGTGGATCGCGACACGTTCGTCGGACGGACCGGGCTTCGAAGCGTGAGGCCCGGGACGTACTTCGACATGGTCGGGCACCCGAACGACGCGCTCAATCAGCGGTACCTCGTCCTCGCGACCGAGGAACGCGCCGAAGCGCAGTCGTACGTGAACGAGTTCCGGGCCATCCCGTTCGCGGCCGAGTACCGCCCTCCGCGGGAGCTCCCGTGGCCGCGGGTGGACGGACTGCTCACCGCCATCGTGGACGGAGACGAGCATCGCTCCGCGACTCCCATCGACGCCGCCGGCCAGTACCGCGTCGTCCTGCCCTTCGACGAGACGGCAGCGGCGGGTGGCAGCGCGTCCCGCTGGGTGCGCCGCGCGCAGCCGTCCGCCGGCGGCGGCTTCGGCATGCACTTCCCGCTTCACATCGGGACCGAGGTCGCCGTCGCGTGCGTGAACGGCGATCCTGACCGGCCCGTCATCGTCGGTGCCGTACCGAACGCCGCCACGCCGAGTCCCGTGGTTGGTACGAACGCCGTGCAGAACCGCATTCGCACCGGAAGCGGCATCGTGCTCGAGCTCGACGATGACTGCTGACCGGCGAGGGCGCTGCGGAGCGCGGAGATGAAGATCGGCCCGTACACGATCCTCGAGCGCATCGCGCGCGGCGGCTGGGCGGACGTGTACAAGGCGCGCCGCGGGCCTCGGGGCCCGGTCGTGTGCCTGAAGCAAGTGCGCAGCGAGTTCTCGCAGAGCGTGGACTTCGTGGCCCTCTTCCTCCGGGAGATCGAGATTGCCGAGCGGCTCCGCCATCCGAACGTCGTGCCCGTCTACGAGCATGGGGAAGACCAGGGCTACTACTACGTCATGGAGCTCGTCGAGGGCGCGGACCTGAATCACATCCTGAGCGGGGCCGCGCCGCTCGAGCCTGCGCTCGTCGCGTACCTCGCCCGCGAGCTCGCCCGTGCCCTCGTGTACATCCACCACCGTGACCCCACCACGGGAGGGAAGGCGCTCGTGCACGCGGACATCAGCCCGCACAACGTGCTCGTTTCGCAGAACGGCGAGGTGAAGCTCTCGGACTTCGGGATCGCGCGCGCCTTGAGCGAGAGCGGCGCCGAGACCGTGCCGACCACGTTCCGCGGCAAGCGCCTCTACGCCTCCCCAGAGCAGTGGGAGGGCGCGACGATCAGCAGCCGCTCCGACCTCTTCTCGCTCGGCATCGTGCTCTGGCGCGCGCTCCTGCGCACGCATCCGTATGCTGAGGATCTCCCGCGCGACTCGAGCCTGCGCATGGACGAGTGGGTGCGCTTGGGCGTGCTCAAGAACCGCAGGCGCACGCGCGACGACCTCGGACATGCCCTTCCCCATGCGCCTGCGCCTCTCCTCGATGCCGTGGACGCGCTCCTCCAGCCCGTTGCAAGTCGCATGCAGACAGCGGAGGAGCTCCTCGCCCGGGTCGGCCCGCTCGCCGCTCCCGACGGCGCGGCGGCGCTTGCCGAGCTCGTGGTCCAAGCGGGAAGGAACTCGTGAGGCGCGCATGAGGTACGACGAGGACGAGCTCGAGGACGACTTCGACGACGACGAGGAGGAGGACGATTTTGGCGAGACCGAGCTCGACCGCAACGCCGGAGACTACGGTCCGACGGCGCACGGGCTCGTCGAGGCCGAGGACGAGTCGCGCACCATCCCGGTCGATCCGCCGGCTCCAGCCCGCGCGGCAGAGCCGATCGTGTCGGGCCCCGCGTCAGCGCCGCGGGCGCGAGGGATTGCGAAGACCGCTCCGCTCCTTCCGTCCCAGCGCCCGCCGGAGGTCGACGACGACATCGCGCCGACCGCTCTCGATCGCGAGCCGATGGATCCCGCCCGCCCGCCGCGCGGACACGGCCCTGGAGCGCCTCGCGTTTCGCCGCGTGCGCCCGACCGGCTGCCTGAGCCGCCTCTCCCCGTACCCAGCTCCGACCTTCCGCTCAAGCTCCTCCTTGCCGCGCTCATCGCCGTCATCGTGCTCTTGGTCGCGGCGCTGGCCTTTGGCGTGCTGCACGAGACGGGCCGCGATCACGGTGACCGCGGGTTCGAAGGGGTGCGCCCGTGACGAGTGCGCGCTCTCGGGATGGGCGCCCGGCGTACGGGTCGCGCGCGGCGCTCTCCACTCGGGCGTCGGCCGCCGAGGCCGACCCTGACGACCACGCGCCGACAGGTCTCGACGGTGCACGGCTCGCCGATGCCGGTGAACGTCCCGCGCCAGGTACGCACGCTCGCCTGCACGATGGCGGACTGCCCGTTGTCGACGGTGGGGAACTGGAGGATCTCCGTCCGCACCGAGCGCAGTCCCGCCTCGTGGGCGAGGTGAAGCAGGCCGCGATACGCGACCACCTCCTTGTATCCGACGATTTTGCCTGACCGGTCCTTGACCGGCAGGCGGTGGATGAAGGGGCTCTCGCCCTTCGAGTCCTTCGCCATGGGAACCTCCCGACTCGGATGTCAATGAACGCGAGCGTTGTGCTCGCGTTCACCGTATCGGGAGGAGGCGGGGGTGGGAGGTGGCCCCGGGGCAGGCCGTTCTCACGTGAGAACAGTGCCGCGACTCCGGGGGGTCAGGGCCCGTCGTCGCAGGCGTCCGCGTGGGCGACTCGGATTCCTGCCTGCGCCGCCCAGCACTCATTGGAGTACGTGGCGCCATCGCATCCGCAGACGGGCCGCAGCTCGCCGCCGCATCCTCCGCCCCGCGGGCGACATCCTCCGGCCGTCCCGCAGCCGACGCCGTCGCAGAACTCGTGCGACTCGCATTGGGAGTCGTCGCGACACGGAAAGAAGGTCCCGGGTGGCGGTATCGCGCAGCATTCGGGACAGTCCGATTGAACGCAAACTGCGAGCAGCCGACAACATGTCCGTCCGGACGGGCAGTCAGCGTCGTCACCGCAACCCACATGCGGCGATCCATCTCCGCGTGTTCCGCATGCCGAGAACACTGCCACCGACACTCCTCGCAAGGACGCTTCACAATCGTTGGAGTAGGTTCGACCATCACAGCCGCACACCGTGGTCCGACCGCACTCCGACACGGGCCGCGCGCGCGGCCGGCAAGAGCCTTCTCCTACGCAGTTCGGGGCGGAGGCGTGGCAGTAGTGGTCGGGGGCACACTCGAACCCGGACCAGCACCCTCCGGGAGACGAGGCTGGCGCGCACTCCGAAGTATCTGCCACGCATTCCATAGTACGAAGGCAGCACCGTGTTGATTCGGGGCACAGAATACCGCCGCAGGGTTCGTACCAGACAGGCCCTGCATCGGGCTCCCGCTCTCCGGCATCGTCGTGACCCGCGTCTCGCTCAGAGCCTCCGCCATCTCGGGTTGTCCCTGCGGCGTCCGCGTCCTCCCCCGCATCTCCTGCGACGTACGAGCGGCCACAGCCCAGCACCGAAACGACAACGAGCGCCACGACCAATCTGGCCTGCATGCAACGCACCTACCAGCTAAAGAGAACCGTCTTTACGTAGTTCTGCGGTGAAGTGTTCCTCG